>JBEIGI010000012.1:0-105148 GCA_040381975.1 Pirellula sp. | reverse complement strand
TTGCAAGCGATAGGATCTTTAGCAAGATCCATCAAAGTGGGACCGTTTCCACCTGATAACATCATGTCCGTTCGAACGTACGACAGCTTGAATCTCGTTTGATGCTGCTGTCCAGGAGGTAACTCCCAGACAGCACAATTGGAGGGTTCAAAACATGAAAAGAAAGCCCGAGGCTAGAGGGCTACTTCTTCATCCGCCTCTTGGCCACAAGCCCCCCGCTAGGATTGCAACCACAAGCTGCCTCCAGGCCTGAAGGGCCGACACAACCTCTGCCGGGGTCCGTAAGGCCCCGGCGGCCCTGATAAAAAAAGAATGCAAAAGGCCTGGAAGGCCAACACACCATGGATTGAAACAGCCTTCGTCACCTTGCGCCCCTATTGTTGTGTCCGCCCTTCGGGCTTAGCGTTTCATGGGGGTGGCCGCTTACCGGTGGTTCACACCACCGGCATAGGGTCTGCCAACCCTTCGGGCTTATGAATCAACATTCATCGAGGACGGCCAAAGGTCATTTCTAAACCAGACCACGGAATTCAACCTCCGCCTTGATCGAAGGCCCCGGCGGAAATCGTGGATTGAAACAGGTGGCATTTTGACGTACAATCAGAAGTCAAATTGCCACGCAAACACGGCCACTCCAACAAGGAAAGTCTGATTATGGCGACGACCAACAGCGATGCCCGGATCAACTTCCGGCTCAGCAGTGACCTGAAGAAGACGATTGAAGATGCTGCCGCTGAGATGGGGCAGTCCATCAGTGATTTCGCCATCTCCACCCTAGTGCAAGCGGCTCGCAAGGTTCTTCACGATCAGCACGTCACCCGACTCAGCGAGCGGGACCGGCAAATGTTTGCGGCCATGCTGGACGATGAATCGACTAAGCCGAACGATGCCCTCGTGAAGGCAGCCAAGCGATACAAGAAGCAGATCGACTGATGGCGGACTGGACGATTCGCCGACTGGATAAAGACCACGACCGTTCGGCTTTCGACTGCGGCCAACCGATGCTCAACGAGTGGCTCAAGGATCGCGCTGGTCAGTTCGACCGCCGTGACCTTTCACGCACGTTCGTTGCTACGAGTCGCGAGGAAGTGCTTGTCGTTGGTTACTATGCGATTTCCACGCATCGAGTTGTCTACGAAGCACTACCTGCCGCCGAAGCCAAGAGGCTTCCTCGCCTCGACCTGCCCGTGGTGCTAATTGGCCGATTAGCCGTCGATCACACAGTGCAAGGCCAAGGTCTAGGAGCGTTACTACTGGTGGACGCCCTGCGACGGTCGTTGCAGATTTCCGAGCAGGTTGGTATTCGAGCCGTGGAGGTCGATGCCCTCGATGATGCGGCAAGAAACTTTTATCTCAAGTTTGGTTTTCGCTCGCTGCTGGATGATCCTCGGCACCTGTTTCTGCCGATGCACGAGATTCGCAAGCTGAAGCTCGATCCAATTTAGAATCACATCAGGTTTCACGTTGATCGACGAGCCTAACGACCGCCAAAATAAGCCGTGTCGTGATATTCGCAATCCGAATCCAACAAGGCTCAACCGTTGGCAGTAGATCTAAATGGTTTTGGCATTTTTGGCGTTCACACTAAACCTCTTTTGATCGAAAATCCACAGGGTAGAATACTTTGATCCTACCGTGTTTGCTAGACTAGGAGTATCGCTTACACACGAACTATGTTTCGCTTACGCACTGAAAGAGCCTTTCATGCTTTGGATCGCCCCATCGGAAAAAGATGCCGCATCGGCCTCGCTCGAAAAACGTTTGTGGGATGCCGCTGACCAGTTCCGCGCGAACTCGGGTCTTAAAGCCCAAGAATATTCCGGCCCCATCCTCGGACTGATCTTCCTGCGATTCGCCGAAGTCCGGTTCGCTGCCCAACGCGCCAAACTCGAAAAGGCCGGTGCCTCGTCGCGTCGAGCTAGCCGCATCGATGAACCAGCCGCTTACCACGCCCAGAACGTGCTCTATCTGTCGCCAGAAGCACGATTCGACTACTTGCTGAACTTGCCCGAAGCGTCCGATATCGGTGCCAAGGTCAACTCGGCCATGCGCGAGGTCGAGAAGCACAACCCCCAGCTCGCTGGCGTTCTCCCGAAAACTTATAACTTGTTCACGAGCACTCTGCTCAAAGAGCTACTGAAAAAAATCTCCGAGATTCCCGCGACGCTCGATTTCGACGCCTTCGGTCGGATCTACGAATATTTTCTGGGCGAGTTCGCTATGAGCGAAGGCCAAGGAGGTGGCGAATTTTATACTCCTGCGAGCATCGTTCAGTTGCTGGCGCAAGTGATCGAACCTTTCCACGGTCGAATCCTCGATCCGGCATGCGGTTCCGGAGGTATGTTCGTGCAGTCGGCGAGGTTCGTGGCCGAGCACCACAAAAACCCTGCTGCCGAGTTATCGATCTGCGGTGTCGAGAAGACCGACGAGACAGGGCGACTTGCGCGTCTGAACCTTGCCGTGCACGGACTCGAAGGGGACATCAAGCATGGTGGCAACATCAACAGCTACTACGATGACCCGCACAGCGCGACCGGCAAGTTCGACTTTGTCCTGGCCAATCCACCGTTCAATGTCAACGCGGTCGACAAAGAGCGGCTTAAGGACATGGTCGGAGATGGCCGGCGTTTTCCGTTCGGTCTGCCTCGGACCGACAACGCGAACTACCTGTGGATTCAGCTCTTCTACTCGGCGCTCAACGCCAAGGGTCGCGCTGGTTTCGTTATGGCCAACTCGGCGTCCGATGCGCGCAGCAGCGAGCAAGAGCTACGGCAGAGGCTGATCGAAGCCAAAGCGGTCGATGTCATGGTGGCAGTTGGCCCGAACATGTTCTACACGGTGACGTTGCCTTGTACGCTGTGGTTCCTGGATCGAGGCAAAGCTTCTTCACTCCCCCGAGTGGGAGAGGGTCGGGGTGAGGGGGTAAACCGTGCCGAGACCGTGCTCTTCATCGATGCTAGGCACATCTACCGCCAAGTCGACCGCGCCCATCGCGATTGGACTCCTGCTCAAATTGGGTTCATCGCGAACTTGGTACGTCTGTATCGGGGCGAAGCACCCGACTTGACCGTGGGGGGCCAGGAGACCGAAGCGAAATTAAAGGAGGTCTTTGGCAAGAAGCTTAAATATGCCGACGTACCGGGCTTGTGCAAAGCAGCGACGCTTGCGGAGATCGAGGCGCAGGGTTGGTCGCTCAATCCAGGTCGTTATGTGGGTGTAGCCCCGGGCGAGGAAGTCAGCGACGAGGATTTCAAAACGCAGTTACAGACGCTTAACGAAGAACTAGAAACCCTCAACGCCCAGGCGCGAACGCTCGAGCAAACCATCGCCGCGAACGTGGCCGGGATTTTGGAGGCGTGAAAATGGCGAATTGGCCAACCGCAGAGCTAGGAGAGGTGATCGACTTATTCGATTCCCAGCGAGTGCCGCTCAACAGTCGGCAACGGCTAGAACGTCAAGGAAGTTATCCCTATTACGGCGCCCAGGGTGTTATTGACTACATCGACGACTACATCTTCGATGGACGCTACATACTCGTTGCGGAGGACGGTGAGAATCTTAACAGCAAGAAGCTTCCACTCGCCCTCGTAGCTACGGGAAAGTTCTGGGTAAACAACCATGCGCATATTTTGCGAGGCAAGTTAGGAATTGCAGATGATACTTTTCTTCTCGCCTGCTTGAACAATGCCGACATCAAGCCGTTCGTGACGGGCGCTGCGCAGCCAAAGCTATCGCAGGGAAACTTAAGGCGAATTCAGATCCCCCTCCCTCCCCTTCCGATCCAGCGGCGCATCGCGGGTATTTTGTCGGCTTATGACGAGTTGATCGAGAACAGCCAGCGACGGATCAAGATCCTCGAGTCGATGGTCCGCGGCCTGTACCGCGAGTGGTTCGTCCACTTCCGCTTCCCCGGCCACGAATCCGTCCCCCGGGTCCCCTCGCCCCTCGGCGAGATTCCAAAGGGATGGGAGGTGGGACGTCTCGATGACGTGTTGGTTCTGCAGCGTGGTTTTGACTTGCCGAAAGCGTCGCGCATAGAAGGCACCGTGCCTATCATTGCTGCTACTGGCATCACTGGATTCCACAACGAGGCAAGAGCAAAGGCCCCGGGGGTTGTGACCGGGCGATCAGGGACAATTGGCGAAGTGCTTTACGTCCAGGAGGATTTTTGGCCTCTTAATACATCTCTGTGGGTGAAAGAATTCCCCAATAGCGAACCTCTTTATGCCTTCTACCTTCTATCGTCTCTGGACCTTAAGCAGTTCAATTCGGGCGCTGCGGTACCAACGCTCAACCGGAACGACATTCACGGGACAAATGTTGTAGTACCGCCTCGAAGCATCCAAAAGCGGTTTCAAGACTTCACTGGATCCATGCTCGCCAAATCACGAACGCTCGACCAACAAATCCAAAATCTCCGTCGCACGCGTGACCTGTTGTTGCCGCGGTTGCTCTCGGGTCAGATCAATGTGGAAACAATCGGCTTATGAGCTCACAGCCCTACATTCCTGACGTGTTGCCGCAGAACAACTCGGTTAACCGACAACTGGTTCCGCTGGTCGGTCGGGCCAGTGCTGCTCTGACTTGCTTTACTGGCGTGTGGCAAAGCAGCAGGCCGGGTACTGTGAATTGCGTGAGGAGTCTGACGCAGCAGCAAGGGATGTGTCAGCATGACTGATCCATCCCTGATCCCGGCCGATTACGCCCCGCTGCTTGCGGAGATCAAGGCTCGCGTGCGCTACTTTGTGCCACAAGCTGTGGCACAATTGGAAGGCGAAGCAATATTGCCACAGGCTGCGACAGCCGCTCTCTTTCTCCTTACGGAACCTGTGTTCGTGTTTCCCAGGATCAACACGTCGAAACAAGAAGTATCTTAGGCCCTTGAAGCGAAAGATCTTGGCAAATCCATGACATCTCCAATCGACTTGCAAGACAAGCTCAGAGAACTTCGAGTCCTACCATCCGAAACCGAATGGATCGAATTCAAAGAGGCAAAAAACAACTTCGATTTCGACGACCTTGGCAAGTACTTCTCAGCCCTAAGCAATGAAGCCAACCTCAAGAATCAGTCGTCAGGATGGTTAGTCTTTGGGCTAAGAGACAAACCCATCCCTAGACAGATTGTTGGAACGAACTACCGACCACAAAGACCAGATTTAGATAGCCTCAAACAGGAGATTGCAAACGGCACGAGCCACCGAATTACGTTCGAAGAAATTCACGAACTGCAAACGCCCGATGGTCGAGTGCTGTTGTTCCAAATCCCCGCCGCATTGCGAGGATCCGGACCAAAAGCAGCGTGGAGATTGTCTACCAAAGAAAAAACGACACAGATTAGACCATGTTTTAGACAATCTTTAGACAATCCGTTTATGTAAGCCAACACCAGTAAAGGACTTACAAAAAAAGAGCCCCTCAAAAACTCCAAATCGATTTACACTTAGACTACACATAATCCCCAGCCCGATGACGCCCAACCGCAGCCAATACTATACCCTTCCCCCCCAACTCGTTTAACTTTGGATCCGACCCTCACAAGCTATCATGCCTGACGTGACTCCCTCTGCCGTCGATTACGCTCAGCTCCTTGCCCAGGTAAAGGAACGCATCCGCTGTGCCCAGTATGCTGCACTCAAAGCGGTCAACACCGAGCTTGTCGGACTGTATTGGGACTTGGGCCGGATGATTGTGGAGAGACAGGAACAATCGGGGTGGGGTAAATCCGTGGTTGAACGACTCTCTCAAGACTTGCGGAAGGAATTCCCCGGCGTGGCCGGTTTCTCGGTCCAAAATCTCTGGTATATGCGCCAATTCCACATGGAATACCGGGAACATGAAAAACTCCAACCACTGGTTGGAGAAATCGGCGTGGCGACTTACGAGATCACTCGGACGCTACCCAAGGAACTCAAGGGGCAATTGCCTCGGCCCGAGGAGATCGCGGCTTTGCTCGAGGGTTTGGATCCATGAGCCCACACGCCTACACCGAAGACCAGCTCGTCGAACAACCCGCCATCGGGCTCTTTGCGTCCCTCGGTTGGCAAACGACTTCGGCAATGGAAGAAACCTTTGGCCCTGCCGGCACGCTCGGTCGCGAGACCAAAAGTGAAGTCGTACTGACAGAGCGCCTGCGAGTTGCACTGACCAAGCTCAACCCAGACCTGCCCCCCGAGGCGATCCAAACGGCCATCGACGAACTCTCACGCGATCGCTCGGCAATGAGCCTTGAAGCGGCCAACCGCGAAATCTACAAACTCCTCAAAGAAGGTATCCCGGTCTCGATCCCCGACCGCGAATCCCTAACCCCCGGCCCCTCTCCCAGAGAGCGAGGGGGGCAATCCACCGAACGCTTGCGCGTGGTGGATTGGGAAAACCCCGAACAAAACGACTTCCTGTTAGTCAGCCAGCTCAGTGTGGTCGGGAGCCTTTACACTTGCCGGCCTGATCTGGTCGGTTTTGTGAATGGCTTGCCCTGGGTGGTGATCGAACTGAAGAAACCCCTCGTGCCAGCGAGGGCAGCTTTCGATGAGAACTTGACCCACTACAAGCAACAGATCCCACAACTCTTCTGGTACAACGCGATGCTGATCGCTAGCAACGGTACCGATAGCCGCGTCGGCTCACTCACCGCCGACTGGGAACGGTTCTTTGAGTGGAAACGGATCGAGAGCGAGGACGAACCTCGCCGAGTCTCCCTCGAAGTCATGTTGCGGGGAACTTGCGACCGCAACCGCTTGCTCGATCTGGTCGAGAATTTCACTTTGTTCTCGGAGCACAAAGCGGGGCTTGTAAAGATCCTCGGTCAGAACCACCAATTCCTCGGCGTCAACAACGCCATCGCTTCGATGCTCGAGGCTCGCAAGTCGGGCCACGGCCGCGGCGGCGTGTTCTGGCAAACCCAAGGGAGCGGCAAGAGCTTTTCGATGGTGTTCTTTGCGCAGAAGGTGCTGCGCAAGCTAGCCGGCAACTGGACCTTTGTGGTCGTCACCGACCGAGTGGAGCTCGACGATCAGATCGCCAAGACGTTTAAAAACGTCGGTGCGGTCAGCGAGTCCGAAGGTGAAAAGTGCCACGCATCCAGTGGTGCGAAACTTCGCGAGCTGCTGCGTGGCAACCATCGCTATGTTTTCACGCTTGTGCACAAGTTCCAAACGGCAGAGATGCTGACGGATCGATCCGATGTGATCGTGCTGACCGACGAAGCCCACCGCAGCCAATACGATACCCTAGCACTCAACATGAGAGCATCGTTGCCCAAGGCGATGTTCCTGGCATTCACGGGTACGCCACTGATCGCAGGTGAGGAGCGGACCAAGGAGGTCTTTGGGGACTACGTTTCGATTTACGACTTCCAGCAGTCGGTCGAGGACGGAGCGACGGTGCCTCTGTATTACGAGAACCGAACACCGGAGTTGCAACTGGTCAATCCTGACCTCAATGAAAACATCTATGAACTGATCGAAAACGCGGAGCTTGATGCGGAGCAGGAAGACAAGCTCGCGAAGGTGCTGGGCAAACAGTATCACCTGATCACCCGCGACGATCGGTTAGAGACGGTGGCCCAAGACATCGTGCAGCACTTCTTGGGTCGTGGGTTCGTGGGCAAGGCGATGGTTGTATCGATCGACAAAGCGACCGCACTGCGGATGCACGACAAGGTCAAGAAGTACTGGGCAGTCGAGACGGCAAGGGTACGGAAGGAGCTAGACTGCTACGACTTGTCTAAATCCGAAGAGGCATCGCTTCGGCAGCGGTTGGAAATTCTCACCACGACCGACATGGCCGTCATCGTTTCGCCAGCGCAAAACGAGATCGAGCAGATGAAAAAGCTCGGGATCGATATCGAACCTCATCGGAAGCGGATGAACGAGTCCCAGCCTGGACTCGACGAGAAATTCAAAGATCCTGATGACCCGCTGCGGTTGGTGTTTGTGTGCGCCATGTGGCTAACCGGTTTTGACGCCCCGAGTTGCTCGACGGTTTACCTTGATAAGCCCATGCGGAATCACACACTGATGCAGACCATTGCGCGTGCGAATCGGGTCTACCCGGGCAAGCACAGCGGGGTGATCGTCGACTATGCCAATGTGTTTGCATCGCTCGAGAAAGCGCTGGCGATTTACGGGGCTGGCAAAGGGGGGACCAATCCGGTCAAGGATAAAGGGCTCCTTGTTACAGCTCTTCGTGAAGCCATCGCTGATGCCACAGGGTTTTGTGCCACGCACGGCGTGGATCTTGTTGCGATGGAGGCGTTGCCACTGGGAGGCATGGAGCGTCTTTCGGCGATCGAAAACGCCATCGATGCGCTGATCAGTCCGGATGATCGTCGGCGCGAGTTCTTTGGTCATGACAAGTATGTCGGCACGCTTTACCGCGCCGTCAAGCCAGACCCAGCGGCGGTGGAGTTTTCTGAGCGAGTGGCAGGCATTGCAACGCTAGCTGGTGCTATCCGCGCTAAGCTTTGTCCTAATCCGCCAGACATCGCGACCATCTTGCAACAAATTGGAGGCGTGCTCGACGAATCGATCACCGGATTGACGATTCGCGAAGAAGGCCCACCAGCGATCAATCTTGCCAAGATCAATTTTGAGGCTCTTGCGGCTCAGTTCAAGGAATCCAAGCACAAGAACACCGACCTTGAGGTGCTCAAGGCGGCGATTGCCGCGAGGCTTGGAAAGATGTTGCGACTGAACCGTACTCGCACCGACTTCACAGAAAAGTTTGAGGAGTTGATCGAAAGCTACAACAGTGGCAGTCGTAACATCGAGCAACTCTTTGAGGAGCTGATGAAATTGTCCCGGAGTCTTGATGCCGAGCAAGAGCGCCATGTGCGAGAGAACTTGAGCATCGAAGAGCAGGTGATTTTTGACATACTCACTCGGCCTTCACCAGAGCTAAGCACGGCTGAGCGGGAGCAGGTCAAGAAGGTAGCCCGAGAGTTGCTTGCGCGACTCAAGCAATTGTTGGTGCTCAATTGGCGGCAGAAATCGGCAGCTCGATCGACGTTGAAGTTAGCGATCGAGGACACGCTCGATGACGGACTTCCGGACGCTTATTCGCCGGAGATCTACAACCAGAAGTGTTCGGCACTTTTTGAACATGTTTATGAGAGCTACCCTGAGCAAAACGCGGGAGTTTATGCCGAGGTAGGGTGAAGCATGGATTTCGTTGCTCTTTGAAGATTTGCATGACTCGATGCATGTTCTTATGAGCCGTGTTTGAGCTCTTCGAATTAGCAAGTTGCAAGTTACCCTCAATAGAACTGTTTCCATAGGCATCCGGGGCTGGAAGGCCGGGCAGCGGAGGTTTTTTGCCTGAACGGAGGCAACGTAAAACAAGCACTGAAAAGGACTTGCAACGAATAACTAGCTAAGGTAAAGCGGCTTTATCTAATTTTGGTAAAGTCATTTTATCTCCGGTAGATGGCATGGCTGCATCGGTAAGACTTGTGATTCCGACGATACGCCTGAGCAGCAGCGGATGAAGTCAAAAAGGGCAAACGAGCAGAACAGCCCTGAGAGTAGGTAGAAAGTAGAGAGTAGAAAGTAGAGTTGCTTGCTGGTTATGTCATCGAGAATCGCTTTGATCTAGATTGTGCCCATGGCTTTTTCATGTCAGCTTGAAGATCATGCATGATCAACTCGATTGATACGATTCTCCATCAAAGTAAGTTTTTCAATGACCACATCGAAGTCCAGAGGTTCAACCAAGTACATGTCGCGCATCGCTTGATAATCTCGTCGCAAAGCTGATTTTCGCTCTGCCGATGGGACCAATCGAAATGATCCTGGTTTGGCCTGGTTGTAGTTGGCCCATGAACTACCAAAAAAATGACTCTTCCATTCCACGACTCGATCACGCAGTGAGTCGTTGCTCTGGGCCTCCCTGGCTTTCGGATGATCGGATAGCGCAGCAGTATCGGCGTAATGTCGAGAAAATCGATCCGGAGTCGCCTTGTTGGCCGGGCGATGGTACTCAGCAGACCCAAAAGTCTTTCTCAAGAATCACAGGCGATAGGTTTCGACGAATCGCTGCTTGGGTGAAGTAAATCCGTCGCTCCTGAAGAGGCAATCCTAGAAAATCGATTTTCAATCGTTTACCTCAGCAATCTCTAGGAGTATTGGTCGAATCCAAGCCGGGGCAAACCCTAAATCATCCAATAGCGTTCGACGTTTCTCTAGAGGTAAGGATCGCTTAAGATGATCAACCCTTTGCTGGGTCAAATGCTCACGGCCCAGTGCCTTAAAGGCCTGGATCACAAGTCCACTGAGTCGCCCTGCGGTGGCCATGTTCTTGGGTGTTGTTTTACGCAGTTGAATCGTCATTGTTCCGATCCGAACAGTACGACTTGTTCCATCGGTCAGAAAGACAGCTTTTGCTGGTACTTGGTCAGACAACCCCAATGTGTTTGCGGCTTGAACTCCCGATGGCTGCAAGCGAGTCTTGTCTCTACCTGCCAATACTTTGGCAATCGTTTCCGCAGACGGCATCAGTAATCCCAGAACTGGGTGCTCTTTGGGGTAATCGTAAACGCCCCTGGCGAGTCGCCGAATCGCACCCGCACGCCAAAGGCGATGAAGCGCCAGATCCACAGCTTGGCGACTACCAATAGCACAAAAGTCCGCCGGTACAAAAACGCACCCTCGTCCACGCCCCTTAATGGTCGCAAGTATACGTGCATCAATCGCTTGTGGAGATCTTTTACCAGCCATGTTGTAAGAAATACTATGCGGTTTTTCTTACGGAATCAAGGAGGAATCCCTTCTGCACAAGAAGCTAGCACAGCTTCACTGCTGGACTACAAGAGCCAGGCAAGATGATCTCACTGGAAAAAATCCGATTCAGGTAGGCGATTGGATGAAAAAACCAGCCGTAAAGCTTTTCTGAGTAGAGACTTGTGTGATCGGCCCCGAAGGCTCAGGCGGGTTGCGATGAATTGTTTGAACGGCGTTTTTGTGCTCAAACCCAATAAAAACATTGAGTTAGCCCTCATGCAAGGACTTGTCATGAAAAAAAGTCGGGGTGACAAGACGGCTATTGAACTTTTTCTGAGTGAAATTCGTTCGTGGGATGCAGGGCTGCGGCGGAATCTCAATACCGATCTGCGTTTCGGCTAAACACTAGGCCAATGGGAAACCGGCTCATCGAAGCTGTGAATGGATGGATTCGAGGAAATTTTTTACTCCGATCGTTGGATCGTCGGAGTCTGAGATAATTGGGACGATATCTCGACTTTTTAGGACATGTTCTTGCACAGGATTGGGGCGAGTGAGGAACACGTAGGAACTGGGACGGATATCGGCGTGGGCCGACTCCTTCCATAACTTGTGAAGCCGATAGAGCATGTAGCGTATATTTATGTCCGCTAGGCTGTAACCGACAAACAAAATGGTTTTTCCAAGAATATCGGCTCGTAACTTGATGTCCAACGGCCATTCGAACGTCATCCTTTCAAAATAGCTCGATTCCGTAAGAACTAATGACGCATCATCCTCAAAGTCACCATGAAATTTGACTATTTGCATTTTTCCGGCATTGGGATGCACCATATCACCGACATTCGTGATTTTTGCGTATGGCACTTTGTGGTTTTCACAGGACCATTCGAGATACCGATCGTAGTTCGTGGTGTAAACAAGTGGGAATGGCAATGTAACGAGAAGTCGGTGAAGGTCAGAGTTAGCCACAGCAGCACGTCTTTCTTCGCTATGCCACTCGACATCCATCCAGCTACGAAGCTTTCCCAACTTTCCGGCACTTAGCTGATAGTATTCTGCAAGAGTGAGGTGATCCCCCAATCCTCGAAATATGTCGGGGTCGTAATCCACGAGTGTTGCGATATGTGAAATCAATTGACTCCAAGATGGAGCTCCCACACTCATCGAGACGCCTGCCCCTACGAACAGTACTGCGTTTCCTTTACGGATTGCATCAATAAGTGGCTGCATGATTGACTCCGTTTGCTTGAAGATGATTTGCAAAAAGGTCTAACGCTTTTCGCCGCATTGAAATCTTGTCCTTCTCTTCCCCAATTTCAGAAAATGTTTTGTTGTAGCCCTCAGGAATGAAGACACAATCCCATTGAAATTCCCTATCGCCTTGGGGCTTTGGAGCGATATAGCCAGATATCTCACCATGAAACGAATAAATCTTCTGACCGTCGGTGTATGCGATGATCGTTTTTGCGATCACGCGAGTATTCGGGATGTTTCCAAACATTTCCGAAAAGCGGTCAGGGCCCAAAGTGTCCCAGAAGACCTGAGTTAATCCCCCCGGGAATCCATTGAGATGGTCTAAATACAGTCCCGTATGCTCAACAAAGAGAGGGCGTCCTGTCATGCCATACGCTTTGAGAACCTTGTCTCGAACAAGCTTTTCTGTGTCGGTAGTTTGGAGTTCTTCAATTTTCCGAGTTACCGGAACGATATTTATGTCCAGGAAACCAAGAATACGTTGTGCTTCAATGATCTTATGTTTGTTTCCAGAAAGAAACCTTAAGGAAATTTTGCTCATGACTATTGGCTCCTTTTTCGAAAGGAATGGTGCAGTTGACGTTCCAGCATCAAGTCCAAGATGTCATGCCTTCCTGTTAGATGTGCAAAAAGTTCATATTCGCCACTTAGTGCTCGCTGATGAATTTCGGGGTTGTCACTACAAAGAATAAATGGAACATCGTGGGACATAAAAGTCATCACTGGATGCTGAGCCAAATTCGGAGTTGCGCCAGTAAGAACATTACTCGTCAAACAAACTTCCACGCAAGTATTTGTATCGCGAAGCAAATCAAGCGTATCGGGACTGTTTGCCGCAGCAAGTGCATGACCAATTCGATCTGCTTTACATTCGTTAATTGCCCATTCGACATTGGCCGGATCGCCACATTCACCGGCATGAATAGTTACTCCCAGCCCCTGTTCGCTCTTCGCTCGTTGAAAAAGACGAGATACCTCCAGAGGAATTGCGTCGCCTTCGTTGCCTGATAGGTCGATGCCAACAATCAGCCCTGATGTGTTTACAGATTCAATTGCATCTACAAGAGCAATTGCACGGTCCATATCAAAGCGATATCGAGAAAAGGAAATGATTAGCCGGGCATCGACAGACGTCGCTTCCGAGGCACTTTGGAACGATTCGATTAACCACTCTAAGGCCGCATGCAGTGAAATGCCGTTGATATCGGCGATATTGTACGGTGAGTTACGCAATTCGGTATAAACCACTTTGTCATTCGCAAGAACTTGCAAGGCGGAATGGACCATTTCTCGCAAGCAATCTTGGCCAACTGGTAGCCGCTTTAGGATATTCCAAGGACGGAAGTACTCCAGGAGAGACGGTGCCGCAGAAGTGATGGTCAAATCTTGAGGCAGAACGAATCCTTCCGGAATACTTACCCCGTGCCGTGCAATCAAATCCGTTGTAACATTTGGTGGAATGGTGCCGTTGAGGTGAGCATTAAGCTCGGCCTTTTGCATTATTGCGAAGCGTGTGTTTGTTGTCATAGGAGCCACATTGTTCTTGCTTGCCAGTCAAATTGATTACGAATAATGCCACTAGCGACTTGCAAATTCCAGTGCACGTTGAACATAATTTAGCAATTCAGCGTCGTTAATATTCTCCGTTTCCCATGCAGGGTTCGTATCATGATGAAAACGGTTCGCGAATTCAATAAGTTCACGTAGTTCCTGGGTGTGATTCCCATCAAGTATTTGTTGCGGCGTGCCAACTCGCTGGTCGCAAATGTTACGAAAGTGACCGAGTAACGTACTTGGTGGAAAATGCTCAGGGCAAGCTACTCTTAGAAAAGCCTCGATCATTGGTCTTATTGCCTTCGCTACGTCACGCTCGTTCCCCCTGCTTCTTACCTTGTATTCACGCAGTAGGGCATGGCGACGATCATGCTCAGTAATACAGTCCTGTTCCACATTCCATGTTGCCAGTGTCGAACCGGGGCCGTCACGAGTTACTTGGATCGCTGTGACTATGGAGCGGTCCGGATGTTCGGACAAGCGGCATAAAAATGGTTTGCTATGAGACAAGATGATCACTTGTGATGTTCGTTGAACAAGCTTACGGATTTCCTGAACTGTTGTTAAAGAACGATGGTCATCAAGGCTCGTTATCGGATCGTCGATAACGGCGATCTTGTCGGCAAGTGAGGGATCTTGATCGAGCGAGGCGAAGAAAAATGCCAAGGCAAGCGTATTGCGATCCCCTGAACTCAGCGTCGTCCTAAACGAAGGAGTGCCGGGAGATGATGTTGCCCCTGCAACAATAACAGGCGTCTCGTTGATCACCACACTGTAGTTACACGTTGGGCCACCGCGAGTATCCGCTGCTGCCACGCTGCCGAGCCTGAAGTTGGCATTAAAGCGTCGGAGGTACTCATTGATTGCAGTTTGATAAAGAGGGAATACTGATTCTCGGTACAAACTCAAAGCGCGTTTCGCCTGATCTCGAAGCCCTTCTGTTGCTGCTTTCGCTGATTTCTCTTCGAGATACTCGGTGCATTTAGCGGACGTTCCAGCTGAATGTCTTGCTCTAACTGCCTTTAGTCGAACAAGGTCTGATTCGATGGCAGTTACGTTACCAGAAGCTGCTTGCTCCTTAACCAGATCAACTGACTGATTTGCAACCTGAAGTTGCTGGCTCAATTGAGAAATATTTTCGCGATGCTGCTCATAGGTTGCTATTGCTGCGAGTGTAATTGAAGAAAGCGGTATGAGGTCAAGCGGTGCCGCTTGCTTTGCCTTCAGTTCGGTCAGTACGGCTTCGCGTGCAGAACGCCATGAACGGGCAATTTCCGCTGTATCGATTGCGATTTCCGGAAGCTCGCAAAATCTTGCCCAAAATTGGCGACGTTCTCCACAGAGCCTTACAGCTCGTTCGAATGCAGCTGGAGATTCCTCGGCATGAGTGCGAGAGAAAGCTGTGATTGCATCAGCGATATCTCGCTTAAGCTCCGAATATCCTAGACTAAAGTAAGCACGGTAATGCTCAATAATTGTTGACGTGGAAAGGTCTTGAGCACAAAAAGGACAATTACCAGCCTCTACCAATGGTAGGCGGCGGAATCCTTCCGAGACCCACATTTCATTAGATTGTCCAAGATTCGTCATGTGCTGCTGAACTTTGCTAACGGCATTTGCATCTAGGTTTGGCAGGTCTCGCCTTAGAAGTGCATTTACATTCTCCGCATTCAGTTCTGGCAAACTGATAGCTTCAAACAACCCAGTGGTTCGAATTGGTTGTGCCTCCAAAGCAGCTGCGAGCTGACGCTCCGCAGATTCAATCTGCGTTTCGAGATCATCGATTATCTGAAGCGCGCAGAACGCGTCGACACTAAACCCTCCACGATCTTGTGCTGGGATGGATTCTGACTTTGTTCGCAAAATTCTGTTGTGTTCTTCGATTCCTGCAACATGCGTTTGCAGCTCACGATTGAGAGCGACGCCCTGTGCACCGAGAATCAACTCGTGAAGCTTTTGGCGATGATCTGAAGCGACTGCCAGGCCTGAGCATACGTTTTGATCGACGAAGACGTCATCGAACACGGCAACCTGAGTGACACTACGATTCCAGGAGTTGTTCTGAAACATTGCAGCTGTTGGGCTACCAATGCACTCCACAATTACGTGCGGTGCGTGCGTAGCGGATAAGCGTTGCCGTTCCGACATGGCGATAGGATCGCCAGTTCCAAGAGACCGAAGAATAGATGCTAACGTTGTTTTGCCTCGACCGTTTTCCGCATAGATCAGTGTCAGCTTTGTGAACGGGAGTGCACTACCCTGCGTTACCGAATCGAATTGACCAATATTCCGCAGTAGCTTTATTGATTTAATCATTAGTGTCCTAAATTGCCTTGATTAACGCTTCGGAAAAGAGACTGACTTAAATAGATCGATTATTGCTTGCAGTTCTTTTCCCACCAATCATTCATTGCAGTATTGACCACGCTACCGTGATAGCATGACCGGTTCGAATTGTACGACATAAGTTTTTGATTATGTTCGTTTAGGTTTTGATGAATTGTGCTGGAAACCATTATTCTGCTATCGGCCCATGTTTTTGATCCGTAGCTCGCGAGCTTGGCTGAGGAGTTTACTACATCGCCCATCCAGACAACGTCGCTGATAGTGCTTCCCTTATAGCCAGCTTTGATCATCAATGCACGTCCGTAATCCATACCAATCCCAACTGCAATTGGCTGTAGATCCCTTTTCTTTTTCATTCGGCAATTGAGAATATCGACAAGCGAGGCAAGCTGAGCACAAGTGGAAAACGCACTGTCGATGTCAGACTTGTATGGAGTATCAATTACTCCCCAAACAGCGTCTCCGTGAATACTGACTTCCCTGCAATCGCTGTTGCTATTTATCACTGCAACTGCTTCGCTTATGAAGCTTCTGTAAATCCGGGCAAGAGTTGGACGCAAATACTTTTCAGTTAGTCCGGACGAATCACGGATGTCGATAAAGATGCACGAGCAATTGATATAGAACCCATTCGTGAACGTGAGTTGGTCACGGCCTGGAATAGAGTCCTTGTCTTCAAAACTCGTGTCGCTTGTAGATAGAATCTCATCGATTCGTTCAACGCTATCTTCAAGGCTATATGTTCCGTTCGTTGCCTTCATTTCGCAGCCTTATTTGTTGTTTCACGCATCACTAGGTTATGAATTGGGTACGGCCCAATTCCAACTCGATCGAAAGATTTCCTTTCCTTTCCAATTTCTCTGCTCCCACATTGATCGACCATCGCTCGCGAACTTTACTGACTTGTTCATCGTGTCGTAGACGGCCTTCGTGATTAGGGTGGAATATGGTTGCTCACTTATTCCACTGAGTTTCGCAGCATAGTTTGCTGCGGGACCAACCCAAACCAGATCGTTAGAGCCGCGAATTCCAGTGCGAGCAACGAGTAGGCTGCTAGTGTCTATTCCTACAACCTGATTCAGGGAGAACGCAGTTTTGTAGATTTCCTTTATTGCGGGATTGATGATATTCAAAACGGCGCTCTTGATCTTCATTCCGCAACGTACCGCATTGGTGTTCTTCGAGCTGTCGATGAATACCGCCATGACCCGATCACCGTCATAGGCCGTTATTACCCCACCCTCGGAACGGATAATCCGAGCCGCACAGAGCAAATAAGTCTTGTAGACTTCAGCCGCAAACTCAGGCTTTGTCGTATCTACCATTGTGGTCGAACCATCAATGTCTGCGTACAGAACAGTTGCGTCTAAGCGTACTCCATCATTTCCAAGCTTAATATTGGCTGCGTCAGGAACGACATAACCATCCCGGATTGTCCATTGGTCACGCAGGATAGTGCGAACCTCTCCTTTAAGGTCATCCGCAAGTCCCATGCTTTACCTTGGCCCTTGCTTTTCAACTGCCAGTTTAATCTGTGTACATACAGAGCCAAGATGGGCCGCGAGATTTGCGGGATCATCCGACCTGTAATCTAATGGAGTGATACCGAGTAAATCAGTGGGTATCTTCAACTCGATGCCCCGTGGCCGGACGAGAAAGGCTCGTTTTCTACCCATTGCTCCGATGCACATGCCAAGTTCGAGAATGACGTTGTCACGCGGTGCAACCGTATCAACTCCCCGGTCTACGTTAATTACCTGATCGTCTGGAGTGCATACCATGACTCCAAAGTCGGCAGTTCTAATTCTTTCCTCTAATGCTTCCATTGTGCCGAAACCCGCAGTGAAGACGTTGTTGGTCCAAATTTGCGGCACAACATCTACGTGAGAGAGTCCAAGCTGAATTTGTTCCGCAATGTTTAACCCTTCTAACGCACACCCGATAAATATGACAGGGCGTGGGTTCGGTGCCTGGACATGTTTACTTCGTTCACGCAAACGGCTTCCAAGCTCTAGTGCCAGACAACGCCATATTTTGGGATGCTTGTTAGCGATAGCAGAGAATGCTGGTTCTGCGACTCTTACTGCTACTGTTTCCTCGATTGCAATCCCTGTAGCGCTTCGCCTTGCAGACGTGTCAATGAGTGCCATCTCGCCAATGTGCTGTCGGCCTTCGCGGATAGCCATTTCACGCCCATTTACAAGAATAGAAACGCGTCCAGCAAGAATTAAGAAAATGTGATTATCCGTTCGCCCCTGATCCATTAGCGTCTCGCCTGGTTTAAAGGAGAGAAGTTCTATGTGGGGTAGTAATTCATCGGCGATATCATTGTCATTGCCAATACACTGTTGTTCCAGTATCGCTTGGCGTAAGGCTGCCGCCCCGGTTGTTCCTCGAAATCGCGTGATCATTCTTAGTACTTCCAATCTTCGTGTCGCACTGGCAGTCCGTTGAGCACCTTCCGTCGATGCTTCCAATCGGGCATGAAGTGGCTCATGTATGCTTGAAACACTTCATTGTGATGAGTGGGTTCAAATTTTAGGGAATTCGATTCTCCTTGGCTAGGTCGCATCGGCTGGGCCGTCGGCAAACGGTTCGTCCAAAAGTCGCTTGACGTGACTGACTAACTCGTCCATCGAAAACGGC
The DNA here is from genome assembly GCA_040381975.1 of Pirellula sp. Classification (GTDB taxonomy): domain Bacteria; phylum Planctomycetota; class Planctomycetia; order Pirellulales; family Pirellulaceae; genus JBKCUI01. The sequence goes on along the minus strand of JBEIGI010000012.1, from coordinate 86,630 downwards.
TTGTGCAAGTACTCGTCGACCCCAAGCATCCGCGCGTAGGCTTGATGACGCTCGCCCTCATTCCCGGTGACCATGATCACCCGTATCTGATTCCGCTGCGTCTTACGCAAATGCTCCAAAACCAAAAAACCACTCTGCCTGGGCATCATCATGTCCAAAACCATCAAGTCCGGATGGTAACTCTCTAACTTGGCTATTCCAGCTTGCCCGTCGGGCATGTGCACTACCTCATACCCTAACTTCTCCATCGCGAACTTAACCGGTGCTGCGATCTCGATGTCGTCGTCGACAATCAATATGCGCGGTACCCGCTTCTGCTGCTTCCACAATGGCTCTGTCGACATCTCGATGATGGCTTTCGTTGGTGTGATTTATAAACCCTTAAACGGCTGAGACAGCCGTTGAACATTATTCCTTGGTGATCGTGACGATGATGTTCTTGAACATCGGCGTGCGACTCTTGGGATCTACGACCCGAGGCACCAAGACGTTCGACTCGGGATAATACATGAGCGCACTGCCGGCTCGGATGTCCTCATACCCCCTGGCCAAAATCCGATGCATCGACCCGGTAGAACTCGTCACCGTGACGAACTGGTCATGCTCTAATCCCATACGATTTAAATCGTCAGGATGCATCAATATCACATCGCGTCGCTCTTGATGACGATACAAATCGTAGTCCTCATAAACCACCGTGTTGAACTGACCCTCACTGCGTACGGTCATGAGCCGGAGCTGATTGGCCGCTAGCGGCGTGATCTCCGGCAACTCATGGACCACCATCTGCGCCCGCCCATCCTTGGTATTGAACCTGGCCTTGTGATAAGTCCGACCGCCAACTTGAAACTCCTGCTTGCTCTGTGCAATCTGCTCGATCTCCTCATACCCTGGCACCACCTTGGATATCCAATGCCGTATCGTGTTGGTCTGCTCCATCTGCTCCCAATCGACCGCCTCGGATTTCCCTAACGTCAACTTGGCAATTTGTGCGATGACATGCACCTCGCTACGCGGACCCGGCAACCGCTTGGGCCCTCCATCGCTGAGCCTGACGTAATTGAACATCGACTCCTGAGTGGTCGGCTCGGGCTCTTCGTCCCTGGCCAATACCGGCAAAACAATCGTCTCTTTGGCTAACCCATTGGCATGACCGGTGTTAAGCGTGGTATTTAACATCACGAGCATGTCTAAATTCCGAAGCGCCTCGTCGGCAAACTGCGCATCGGGATTCGATCCATACAAATTCCCACCTAAACAAAAACCAAACTTGAGCTCTCCTCGATGGGCCGCCTCCATGCAGTCTAGCGTGTCGCGCCCAGGACTCGTCGGTAATGTAACTCCAAACTTGGTCTTCAAGTTCTCAAAGATCTCATCCTTGAGCTTGGGCGTGACCCCTACAGATCCAATTCCTTGCACGTTCGAATGGCCTCGAATGGGCATAACCCCTGCCCCCTCGCGACCGATCATGCCCCTGAGCAACGCCAAGTTGACGATCGACTGAACGTTTTGAACACCATGCGTATGATGGGTAATCCCCATCGTCCATGAAAAGATTGAACCTTGGCTGGCACAGTACACGTCGGCTAGCTGCCGGATGGTCGCCTCGTCTATGCCGCTCTTGGCAACGATCTCGCTCCAAGGTTTGGTTGCAAGGTCCGCAAGGTACTCCTGGGAATCATTCGTGTGCTGGCTAACATAATCTTGATCGTGCCCTCCTCGCTCGACAGTCGCTTTGGCAATCCCCGTCAAGAGCGCCAAATCCCCTCCGATATGAGGCTGCACATAATGCGTGGCGATCTTGGTGCCAAAGACCATGCTGATCGGATCGCTAGGCACCTTGAATTTGATCAGCCCGAGTTCCTTGACCGGATTGATCACAACGATTTTTCCTCCACGCCTGCGCAGGTGCATCAAGCTGGTCATCAAACGAGGATGATTGCTCGGCGGATTGCCTCCGATGATGAACACCGTATCGCATTTATCGAGATCTTCAAGAACCACCGTGGCTGTGCTGGTTCCAAGCGTCGTTTGCAATCCAACGCCACTTGCTTGATGGCAATAGTAACTGCAGTTGTTGACGTTGTTGGTTCCATAAACGCGAGCAAAGAGCTGCAACAAAAAACCGGCTTCGTTGCTCGATCGGCCACTGAAATACCAAAAGGTCTCCTCAGCCTTAAGCCCTTTGAGTTTACCGCTGATCCTCGCGAAGGCTTCGTTCCAAGTGATCGTTCGGTAATTAGCTTTTCCTTGCTCGTAAAGGACCGGTTGGATCAGTCGACCGCTGGTCTCGAGCTGACGCGGTGTCCAGCGACTCATTTGAGGGATCGTGAACTTGGGCCAAAAATCCGCGGTGATCGGCGGTTGCATGTCGGCCGCCATGGCTTGCAAGGACTTCTTGCATACCTCGGGGAATGAGCCGTGTTCGTTGACCATCCCGCCGTGCTGGCCCCCCATCCCCAGTGCACACGTTTTGCACGCGTTTCGCGACCGCAAAGCCTTGTACATCTTCCAGATACCGCCGGATTCAAATCCTTTGCGGAACGTATAGCGAACGGCTTGCCAGCCTCCGCCAGCTTTGAGTCGTTTCATAATGGTTTATCGCGTTGGTGTGGTGGGGAGTAAGGAGTAAGGAGTAAGGAGTAAGGAGTAAGGAGTAAGGCTTACCCCTTATAGCTTACCCCTTTTAGCTTACTGCTTATAGCTTATCGCTAACGGGAGTAGGCAGACAGGCCTAGTGCTGGGAGGAATCAACTACGAACGATTTTGGATAATCGTTTTCGAAATGCAAAGACGGGCCAAAGGCCCGTCCTACAAACGGGTTGGTTTGCGTCGTTTACCGAATCATCGGCTGGATCTTTTTGAGTGCTTGCTCGGTGGCTTTTTCCATCACGCTCTGAACACTTACGGGGATTCCTTTCGAGTCGCTCGATTGCTGGGCCGCTTGGATAAACGCCATGATCTCCAAGGACTCCTGGCTCGAAACGGGTGGCTCTCCACCGGCAAAGAATTTAGCGATCTCGACGACCAATGGCTCATAACCTTCGTACTTGGCATCGTTCTCTAAAAAGTCAGATCCAAAAACAGTAAGCCCGTAGCCTTGAGTCCCTGTGCGAATGCCACGAAAGACTCCAACTCGGCCGTCTTTCCAACGCCCGACAACCACGTCGGTTCCCTCGGTCTTGGTCCGCGTGACTTCCTCGCATCCGACTCCCATGGCGGTAAAAAGTGCCTCGACGCCATGGATACCGTACCAAGTCAAATCGGTATGGTGGGGTTCGAGCGAGCAAGGGCTCCAAGCCTGGGCTCCGAGGATCTTTCGATCCGATTTTTCGCGATATCGATAGATCGTCGGAGTGAAACGCAACGAAGAGGATGTGAACCAGGGTGTCTTGTAATGCTCGGCGAGTTTGGCGATTGCGATGGCATCCGTCAAATCGGCTGCCAAGGGTTTGTCGATGAAGACCCGCTTGCCGGACTTAAAGACCAGGTAAGCTTGATCGAGGTGCTTGCGCCCATCGAGGCTATTGAGCATCACTGCATCGACTTTTTCCAGAAGTGCGTCGATCGAATCGACAATTTGAATACCTTGAGCTTCGAACTCCTTGGTGTAATTGGGAACCCGATCGATGCTCGATGGGATATCTGGACTTCCCCCTGGAAACGCGGCAACGATTTTTAATCGAGCCATAGGGTTGTTGGCTGGTGCTTCCCGCATGATCTTGGAAAACGCACCCGCATGAGAAGTGTCCAGGCCGATGACTCCGACACGGATAGGGGACTGTGCGTAGCTCATAGAAGATAAGCAAAACAGGCCGATTGCCAGGGCCAAGGAGAAAACAAATCGCATGAGAGGCTCCGGGGAACCGAGGTTAGAACGCAATTGCAAATGAATGGATTATTCTTGTGAGCCTTGGAAATGCCCGCTTCGGAATGCCGATGCCATCGCCTTAGGAACTTCTGCTTCGGCCAGCACCAAATTGGCTCGGTTCCGTGCGACCTCGGCCTTCATGACCTGTTCTTGTGCGATCGCTTCGGAACGCCTTTGTTCGGCTTGGGCTCGTGCCATCCGTACGTCGGCTTCAGCTTGGTCGGCCCGCAGTCTTGCTCCGATATTTTGGCCGACCTCGATGTGTGCGATATCGATCGAAACGATGGTGAAGGCTGTTTGGTTGTCCAAGCCCCGTTTGAGAACGGTTCGGGCAATAAGGTTGGGATTTTCGAGGACTGCTAAGTGTGTTTCGCTCGAGCCGATCGAACTGATGATGCTCTCACCTACCCGAGCGATGACTGTCTCCTCGGTGGCGCCACCGATGAGTTGTTCGAGATTGGTTCGAACCGTCACCCGGGCTTTGACCTTCAGCTCGATCCCATTCTTGGCGATCGCTGAGAGAAAACCAGTTGGGCTGTAACGAGGATCTGGGCAATCGATCACGCGGGGGTGAACCGAAGTTCGAACTGCATCGAGCACATCGCGGCCAGCAAGATCGATTGCCGCGGCGCGATCAAAGTCCAAATCGATCCCGGCGCGATGCGCGGCGATGATCGCATTGAGGACGTTCATGACGTTCCCTTCGGCAAGGTAGTGGGCTTCGAGCCGTTCGGTGCTGATCCCTGCGCTGCGATCGATATCCAGCCCTGCTTGAGCTGCCATGATCTTGGCGTTGACGATCACCGAGGATCGAACTTGTCGGAAGTACATGCCTACCAAGCTCGACATGGACACATCCGCATCACTCATCATGGCTTGAACCCATAGACTGCCGAAATTCCAAAGCAGTCCTAGGCAGACCAGTGCGGCAAGGGCTGCAAAGATCAGCAAGACCATCAGAAGGGCACCTTGAGCACTGACCTGACCGGCTCTTTGAGCCAGAACCAGAAGCGTGTCGATATTCATAGCGGGAAGCTCGATGTTGTTGGGCAGAAGTTGTTGGGCGGAAAATTGACGAACGGTCCGGAGTCTCTATCTTGCACGAGAACTCCGCGATTGTAACGGATATTCCGTCAAAAAAGTTCCCCATGGCTGGTAACCCATGGCGAACCGGCCAGGCTTCGGGAGCGTAACACCGGAGGCAAATCGTGCCATGCTACTGCCGGAATTCTTGACTTTTCTAACGATTCGATCCGCCATGCTTCCTAGCTTATCCGTTGACTTCTTGCCAAAAATCATGCCGGGAATCTTAGGGGTGACGGACTTTTGGATGGCAAGGTGGCTTACGCCGATTTGGTTTTTGGGGATCGGAGTGATTTTTGGTCTGCTGGCCCTCTCGGCGTTCGCTGGGTTGTGCTACCTGCTTTCGAAAATCCCGTTTTTCAATACTCTGAGAAGTACGGGACTTGCCCATGTCCTTGCTGGGTTCATGACATTGGTGTCGACCTTTTTAGCCAACCGCTTTTTTGAAGGGGTCTTCTACGCACCTGGGACGCGAGAGTTCCTTCGGGACGAGGCTACCCTTTTTACCCTCGCGATGGCTTTGCTCTTTGGTGTGTTTTGGTGGGCGTTTTTCTATTGCTCGAACCGTCGATTCCTGTTGGAGCTCAAGGCATTGATCTCCGACGGGGTCGGATTCTATATGCTTTGCGTGCTTGGGTTTCTATCGATTGTAGGGCTCGCATCGAGTTTCTTGGTCGAGTCGCCACGCGAAGCCTTTGCAAGCCTGTCGTTTTACCGTGACTCCCTTCTAAACGCGAATCCTGGTACGAAGGAAGAAAGTTTCGTGATCCCCGGGGTTCAGTCCGACGCTGAGGCCAAATTCATACCGATCCCTTTGAAGTACGACTCGAAGAACTTGTTGGGAGTCCAGTTGAAGTCGGACAAGAACCTGCTCATCGGCGATGGTCCTTCGATCGCCGATTTTAAGGGGCCTGGGTTCCAAGTAGAAAACGGAGTGGAGTTTTCCTGGAACCGCTCGATGGGTGCTGAAAAATGCCCTCTGCCTTTGTCGCAGGGTGCGGAGGTCTGGGTTCAAAACCAAGAAATCGGCGATGCAACCCTCAATGTTGTTGTTGGTTCATCCCCGGCGGTACCCCAATCGGCCACGTTCCTGCTAGCAGGGCTCTTTGTGTTTCTTTTTGGATTGTTGTTCTTTTTGATGCAAGCCATCGCTCCGAAGGCATCGGCGATTGCACTGGCGACGGCCAAGAGCGAACTGTCTCAGCCACTGCCGTTGTTCCTGATGGTCTTGGTCGGCATCGCCATTTTGCTCTTCGTCTTCCTGCCGTTTATTACGTTTGGTGAGGATATCAAATTCCTCAAAGAGAATGGAATCACTTTGATTCTTGTCGCTTGCACGTTTCAAGCGGTTTGGTCGGCAAGTACCTCGGTCAACGAAGAGATTGAAGGTCGTACGGCGCTGACTCTCTTGAGCAAACCAGTCCACCGACGATCCTTTATCGTCGGCAAAATGCTTGGAGTGTTTTGGATCGTCTTGTTTATGTTTATGGTTCTCGGCTCGATTGAACTACTCGCGGTCGCTTACAAGCCTATCTACGACGCGAGAGAATCCTCGCTCGAACAGCCCGATTGGCGACAATGCCATTTTGAAATGATGCAAACGATCCCTGGATTGGCGATGGCTTTCTTCCAAGCGGTGGTGATCGGTGCGATTTCGGTAGCACTCGGAACTCGTCTATCTTTTGTGGCTAATTTTGCGATCTGTTTTGCGATCTACATGCTAGGACACCTAACGCCCACGATTGTTGCCAGCGCCGAAGGTGGACTGCCACTGATTGAATTTTTCTCTCAGTTGATTTCGGCTGCGGTGCCGAACTTGAGCCTGTTTTCGATGGAAGCAGCGATCGATTCGGACATCCAAGTCCCATGGAGTATTTTGGCGAGCGTTCTGCTCTACACCGTGATGTACTTCCTGATGGCCACCTTGTTGGGGCTGTTGTTGTTTGAAGATCGCGATTTGGCGTAATGAAACAACTGGTTGTTTGTTATCCAGTCGAAGAGCGGCACTTGCAAGCGATTCAGCAGGCTGCCCCTGATTATCAATTGATCGTAGCCGATCAGCAGACAATCCCTGATTTAATCCATCAAGCGGATGTATTTGTTGGGCATGCAAAGGTCCCGGTCGATTGGGATCGGGTTGCCAAAAGCGGCAGGCTCAAATTCATTCAATCCTCGGCTGCCGGTCTGGATCATTGTTTAGCCCCATCGATCATCGATTCTCCGGTGGTCGTATGCAGCGCATCGGGGTTGTTTGCCGATCAAGTTGCCGAGCAAACACTGGCTTTGCTTCTAGGGCTCCTGCGAGGCATTCCCATCTTTTATCGTCAGCAACAAAAGCATGAGTTCGTACGAAGACCTACCGCAGATCTTCATCGCAAGCGCATTGGGATCGTGGGACTCGGTGGCAATGGGCGGCGACTAGCCCAGATTTTAGAACCCTTTCGAGTATCCATTCGAGCGACCGATTTTTTTCCCGAACACAAGCCACCGCAGGTCGAGGAACTCTTGCCCCACACTCAACTGCTGAGCTTAGCGGCTTGGTCTGAGATTCTTATATTAACGCTCCCATTAAACGCATCGACTCTGGGGATCATTGACCGAAAAGTATTCAGTGCGATGCCTAAAGGCTCCTATTTGATCAATGTGGCTCGAGGTCAATGCGTCAACGAGCAGGATCTGATCGATGCACTTGAAAGTGGTCGGCTTGCTGGTGCAGGACTCGATGTAACGGCCGTTGAACCATTACCCGCAGAGAGTCGACTTTATGATCAGCCCAATGTGCTGATCACTCCCCATGTGGGAGCCCAGTCGGGTCCCCGTTACGACGATTCGACGCGACTGATCTGCGAAAATCTCAAGCGATATCTGGCAGGCCAGACGCTGTTTAATATCGTCGATAAGAAATTGGGTTTTCCGCATCCAAGTGTTTTGTATCTGCCGGATTAGATCAGACAGATCGATTATGGTGGAGCTCACTGATCTAACATCGACTGCAAAGATATCGCTGGGGATCATTCTTGCACTCTTTGTTATCGCGCTGTTGTTGCTTGGGCGGTTTGCTTCTCGAAGCGTGGTTTCGGAGTCTGAGTTTTTGGTTGCTGACCGCAAGGTCCCTTTGTTGCTGTCAACCTTGGCATTGCTTGCCACATGGTTTGGTTCCTCGTCGGTGATTGAATCATCCTCGAAGATGTATCAAGGAGGGCTGAGTCTAGTTTTGCTCGACCCGATTGCCTGCGGAGCGACGCTGATCCTCACAGGATTGGTATTTGCAGGGCGATTTTGGGATTCGAAAGCCGCGACGGTTGCAGATCTTTTTCGCAAAGAGTTTGGCCCGGCGGCTGAACGACTCAGTTGTGTGATCCAAGTCCCATCGTTTTTCCTGTGGATCGGTTCGCAGTTTCTTGCCATGGGACAACTCTTGGCCTCGACCTTGGACCTCCCTTTATGGATTGCGATTTTGATCTCGTCGGTAGTCACCCTGGGGATTGTCATGTGGGGTGGCATGTGGGCTGTAACATGGTCCAACTCGGTGATGATCCTCATATCGATAGCCAGCCTACTGGTTCTCTTTGGTGCGACGAGTTTGGCCATTGGCAAAGGAGACCCTATTAGGGGCATTTTGCATGTGATGGAATCGGCACCCGAGGGGTATTTGAGACTCGATGCATCGAGTCCGAGTAAGTTTCTGGCCATGGTCAGCGTGGTTGTGATTGGATTATTGGGGAATGTGCCGGGCCAAGACATCCAGCAGCGGGTCGCTTCGGCAAAAGACGCCATGACGGCACGCTGGATGTGCATCATTGCGGGCATTTTATATCTACTGATTGGTTTGGTACCCCTCTATCTAGGGCTAGCGGCTCGCTTGAATTTCGCAGATCGACTTGAAGAATCCGATTTGCCGATCAGTCAGATGGCGAGTCTATACTTGAGCCAGCCGCTTCAGATATTGCTCATTGTCGGGATGTTCAGTTTATGTTTGGCGGTTGCGGCAGGAGCGACACTCAGCCAGGCATCGATTGTTTCGCAGAATTTACTTAAACCCTGGTTTGGCAAGCAATCCGAGGGGATATGGCTGGCCAGATCGAGTGTGTTCCTTGTGATCCTCGGTTCACTAGCCGTCGCCTACTCGGGTGAATCGATCATGCAATTGTTAGAGTTATCGCTGGTGATTGTGTTGGTGTCGTTGTTTGTACCGATGGTCATTGCGTTGTTTTTCCCGAGTCCTGTTCCGAAACCTTGGGTTGGAGTCTTATCGATGCTCGCTGGATTTTTCGTTTGGCTAATCGGAGTTGTGTTTGAAGACTACGCGCCGATCCCACCTAGTCTTATCGGGCTCACAGCAAGCGTGATCGCCGGCTACTTAGGCGTCAAACAATCCATGCGAAAGCTACCGATGCACCGCGGGCGACTTGAATCCCCCATGGATCAGGGATAGACTTGGAGTTTTGATCGAACTTACGCGACGCAGCGATTCTTCCTATGCCGGTGGATCCTTCCCAAACTATCTATTACCGCCGAGCTCGGTTTACTACACGGTTGCCCAAGTCGTATCGGTATGCATTGTCCCATTTTTGGCTAGAGGAATTGGAGCCGGATTTGTTTCGAGTGGGAATTACCCATTTTGCTACCCGGATGCTCGGTGATTTTGTCGAATGCGAATTTCAAAAAAACGCAGGTGATCGGATCGAACCGGGAATGCCATTGGGATGGATCGAAGGATTTAAAGCGGTATCGGATCTTTACAGTGTGATCGAAGGGGAGTTTGTCGAGTTCAATTCACTTTTGGCAACCAATCCCACGTTCCTGGATCGCGACCCCTACGATCGTGGCTGGCTATACATGGCTCGCGGAACTCCCGATAAGCGAGTGGTCGATTGCCAAGGCTACATCGCAGCCTTGGATGTTGCGATCGATCGGATCCTTTCCCAAGAGCAACAGGAAGAAAAGAAATGCTAACGCCAAGATACGTCATGATCGGCGGGTTTTTGGGTGCTGGGAAAACCACGAGCATGCTCAAGGCAGCTGAGTATTTTGCAAACAAGGGGTTAAAGGTCGGGCTAATCTCCAACGACCAAAGTCAAGGATTGGTCGATACGAATGTCCTGTCTTCGAGCGGGTTTGCCACCGAGGAGATCGCAGGTGGTTGTTTCTGCTGCCGATTTCCTTCCTTGGTGCAAGCCAGCGAGAAACTCCAGCGCGAAGCGCGTCCGGATGTCTACCTTGCTGAGCCTGTAGGCTCTTGCACAGACTTGGTATCGACCGTTGTTTATCCGTTAGAGCAGATGTACGGGGATCGTTATAGCATTGCACCCTTAAGCGTCTTGGTCGATCCTGTTCGAGCGCAGCGGTTTCTCGGTTTGCTTACGGGTAAAACCTTTTCGCCCAAGGTCAACTACATCTATGGAAAGCAGCTCGAAGAAGCCGATTTGATCGTGGTCAACAAAAAGGAGTTGCTCGACCAGGTCAGTTTGGATCGACTTCTCAAAACCCTTGCTGATCGCTACCCCAAGAGCGATATTCTGCCGGTGAGCGTTCGGAACTCCGAAGGCATTCTCGAATGGTTCTCTAGATTAGAAACATCGCCAAGCAATAAGCGTTCGACGATGGATGTCGATTATGAGGTTTATGCTCAGGGGGAAGCTTTGCTCGGCTGGGTCAATATGTCATGGACCATCAGCGGCCCTGAATTCGATGGCAATCGGATGCTCGTTGAGTTCCTCGAGTCGATCCACCAACGACTAGGTAGCGATGAGCAAATCTCGATCGCGCACTTGAAGGGGACTGTCCTACCGGACCAAGGAAACGACCTTGCGGTGGCCAATTTGGTGCGAGAGGACGGACAGCTCGAGCAAGCTTATGCATTGGTCGAGGGCTTATCCAAGGGCGAATTGACTGTGAATCTTAGGGCCGAGGCCGACCCGCAGGTGCTCAGCAAAGCCGTCGAAGAATCCTTGCAAAAATCGTGCCAACAGTTTAAATTGTCCGCAGTAGAGATACACTCATCGGCGTTTCGACCACTCCCGCCTACACCGACCCACCGCTTATTGAGCTAGTTATTACCGGTAGCCTAAGCTCGAATATTTAGGATTGCATGAGCGACCAACGTCCTATTCTTTATTGCCGATGTGCCTATGCCAAGGTCGTGCCTGAGGACGTCAAGGATCAGGTGCTTGATCGATTGATCGATTCGGGTCAAGCTTTTGAATCGGTAAGCGATCTGTGTGAGATGTCGGCCCGGAAGGATCCTGGACTTTTGCCCCTGTCAAAACAAAAGGGACTGAGGATCATTGCTTGTTATCCCCGAGCCGTCAAATGGCTCTTTTCGGCTGCTGGTGCACCGATCGATGCCGCCGACATCCAACAAGGGGACATCGAGATCCTCAACATGCGTACGGATTCTTCGGATACGATTTGTAGCAAGCTAGGTATCATCGAGGGCCAATTGCCAGAATCAAGCCAAGGACAAGGAACTTCGTCATGATCGCAACGAATCGCGAGCGTCCACGGGTGCTGTTGTATGAAGGCGTCTCTAGCAAGCAGATCGATTCGCAATTGCGTCGTCCGCTTGTGCGGACACTGCTAGATCGAGGTTACACCGTCACTCGCATCACCGAGTCTTCAACGCTTGGGAATCTGGGTCACACCGAACTGATCGTCTTGGGTGTGTTTGATCAGCTTCCCTCTTTCGACTCGGAATCCCGAGCACTTACCATCCATACTCGTGACGTTCAAAACGACAACCTCGAAGGCTTGCTCGAGTACATCGATGGAATCGCTCAGGGGGTATCGGAGGCAAGGCCGCACTGGAAGCCTTGGTTCCCGGTGATTGACTACGATCGATGCACTAACTGCATGCAATGCCTGAGCTTTTGTCTATTCGATGTGTACGGTGTCAATAAGGCCAACCAAATCACGGTTCAGAATCAGACGAATTGCAAGACCGACTGTCCGGCTTGTTCGCGAGTGTGTCCTGAGGTTGCGATTCTGTTTCCCAAGTACAAGGCAGGTCCAATCAATGGCGACGAGATCAACCAGGATGACTTGCGTCGCGAAGCGATGAAGGTCGATATCAGCGCGTTGCTCGGAGGTGACATTTATTCCATGCTCAAGGATCGGAGCATCAAGGCCAAGTCACGATTCTCCAAGGAACGCGATGACGATCGGGCTTTGAAAGAGCGACAGCGGTGTATGGATAAACTCAAGTCCAACGTCGAGGGACTCGACATCCCCGCTGAGGTCTTATCGAGCCTGCCTAGTTTGGATCAGATTCAAGCCAAGGCCCAGCAGGCCAAACAAAAGGCCGAGCAGGCGCTTGCTCAGCAGGCATCGGCCCAGAAGGCCGACGCGATCGGCCCGTCCTCCAATCCCGCGAACTAAAAAAGCTTTTACCCAACCATGGTCGCAAAACTCGCAGCACGCATGCTCACTACCGTGGACAAACGGTTGCTTTGGAAGTTCGCATATAACTTCGGTTATAAGGGGATGCGGTCGGTCCAGAAGTACAAGAAACGTCTCAAGCAGGGTGTGCATTTCCCGCCGTTTTTGTTCATTTCAATCATCAATTCGTGCCAACTGCGCTGCCAGGGTTGTTGGGTTGACGTGGCCTCTCCGCGACAGATGATCAGCAAAGAGGATCTGAATCGAATCATCAATGATGCGAAAAAGCATGGGAATAGCTACTTTGGGATCCTTGGTGGCGAGCCGTTTATGCATCCTCACTTGCTCGACGTGCTCGAGGAGCATCCGGATTGCTACTTCCAAATATTCACCAACGGCCAACTGATCAATGACAAAGTCGCCAGTCGACTTCGCAAGGCTGGCAATGCCACGCCCCTGATCAGCATTGAGGGAACGGAGATCATCAGCGATGCTCGCCGGGGGGCCAAGGATGTTTATGAAAAGACATTGCAAGGTTTGCAAACGGCGATCAAGCATAAGTTGATTGTCGGAGTCGCTACGAGCGTTTGCAAAACCAATTACGATTTGGTCAGCCAGCAGTGGCTACAAAAGCTGATCGATCTAGGGGTTCATTACGCTTGGTTTCATACGTATCGGGTCGTTGGTCCCAAGCCCACGCCGGAGCTTGCCTTGACGCCTGCCGAAATCGTAAACCTTCGGCGTTTTATTGTTCAGATGCGAACCAAGATGCCCATTGGGATCGTCGAACCTTATTGGGACGACCAGGGGGGAGCTTTGTGTCCGATGGCTACAGGTGTTTCTCACCACATTGGTCCATCGGGTGCCATCGAGCCTTGCCCGATCATCCAGTTTGCTAAAGAAACGATTCATGACGGGCCGAGCATCTATCAGATCATGTCAAAATCCGAGTTTCTTGAGGATTTTCGCAAGACTTCGGCAGCCGCGACCCGTGGCTGCGTGGTGCTCGAACGACCAGACTTGGTCAAGCAACTTGTTGTAAAACATTCCGCCGGCGACACCACGCAGAGGCAAGCCGCCATGGTAGAATTAGAGGCCCTGGAATCGCGCACAAGCCAGCATCAGCCCGGAGAGGAAATCCCCGAGCAGAGCTGGGTTTATCGATTTGCCAAAAAGCATTGGTACTTTGGTTTTGGCGCTTACACTTGATCCGCTTGGAAAGAACTCATTGATGCAATTGCCCATCCTGTCCTTACCGCGTGCGGTTCCTGTCCAACGCGAGCGAAAGCCAAAAGAGAACATTCCTCAAACGCGTGCCGAGCGAGAGTCGGTTCGTGCTCGACTCAGGCAGTACGTAGTCGATGCCAAGCTGGTAGCACCCTTGTCGATTGCAGACCTTCGCAAGCACTCGGAAGTCTGCGTTGAACTCCAAGGCCTCGACCCGATCTACACCGACTATGTCGGAGTCCTGCTCAACAGTGAAGTATGGCGAGATCAATTAGCCAAGGTGCCTTACGAGCGTCGCTTGCTACTGCTACCCAAGTGCATGCGGATCGAGGACAAGTGCCCTGCCCCGTTCGACGAGTTTGGACTTTTGTGCAAGCAGTGCGGTCTTTGCACGATCCAAGAACTTCAAGAAGAGGCCGAACGTCTCGGATATGCGGTGCTTGTTGCAGAAGGTTCAGCGTTGGTGATGGCGATCATCGAGACCGGTAAAATCGATGCGATCGTCGGTGTCAGTTGCTTGAGCGTCCTAGAGAAGGCGTTCCCCTACATGGAATCGGCAGCCATCCCTGGCGTTGCCATACCGCTCTTGCAAGACGACTGCAAGGATGTGACGGTCGACTTGGAGTGGATCTGGGAAACGATCCACCTGACGAGCCAAGACGCAACCTATCGCCTGAACCTCGATAGCCTTCGGGGTACTGTCAAAGAATGGTTTAGCGATGATTCGCTCGAAGAGATTATGGGTGCAGCCCCGACGCAAACCGAAAAGATCGCTAGGGCTTGGTTGGCCAAAAATGGTAAGCGATGGCGACCGTTTCTGACGGCTTGCGTGTGGAAGTCGATGGTCGACGATCCGGATCTTCCGGTTCCGCTGTCTCTGAAGAAACTCGCGGTGGCCGCCGAGTGCTTCCATAAAGCTTCCTTGGTTCATGATGATATCGAGGACAACGACGATTTCCGTTACGGCGAACCTACATTGCACAACGAACAAGGGATAGCCGTCGCGCTGAACGTCGGGGATCTACTTCTCGGAGATGGCTATGCACTGATCGCCGATTGCGACCTGAGTGCCCAGCAACGCATTGCGATCAGCAAGGTGGCTGCAGCAGGCCACCGAACGCTCTGCTTGGGACAAGGGGCTGAGTTCCAGTGGGCCAAATCCCCGGGGCCTTTGTCGTCGACCCAAGTGCTGGATATCTTCCGCAAGAAAACTTCGACGGCTTTCGAGGTTGCTCTTCAGTTTGGAGCATTGGCTGCAGGATGCGATCAAAAGGTTTGCGGTATCATTAGCCGTTTTAGCGATGCACTCGGGATCGCTTATCAAATCCGCGATGACCTTGAGGATATGACAAGCAGCGATTCGATGAGCGACCTTTTGGCCATGCGTCCTTCGTTGCCATTAGCCTTGCTCCACGAGCGTGTTCGCGGTCAGGCGCAGCACAAAGAACTCGTCGAGAGAGCTTGGCGCAAAAAGTGCTCCAAAGAAGAGCTCATGCAAGTCGAGAAGCTGTTTTCTGAGTACCAGATTGCCGATCGTTGCAAGGTCCTCCAAGAGTCCTACAAAGAAGAGGCTATCCGTTGCTTGACCGAACTGGAAAACCCGAGTGTCAAAGGGTTGCTTCGTCGTGTGATCAGCAAGATATTCACTGTAGAAGTGAAGGATTGGTGCAGTGAGTTTGAGACTAGAAATGCTGCAGGTCGCACGCCTAGCCCCCAAGTTGTTGGGTGATTCGACCGACTTGGTCGCCGACTTCTTTCGCTCGCAGCATCACCCCGGCGGTGGATTCTGCGATCGAGAGGGCAAGCCCGATTTATACTACTCGACCTTTGGGATCGCTGGCTATGTGGCTTTGCAATTGCCGCTGCCTGTCGAATCGATCGCAGGGTATCTCCGCTTGCAGCATCATCGCATCGACGAGCTTAATCTCGTAGATCTGTCGTGCTTGGCTCGGTGCTGGGCGTTTCTTCCCAAAAACCTCTGGCCTGCGGACCTGCAAGAAAAAACGATCGCCCGAATGGAACGATTTCGAGCCCCAGATGGTGGCTTCTTTACCGAGCCTAGCGAGACCCATAGCTCGCTTTATGGGTGCTTTGTCGCCGTAGGGCTTGCACAAGACATCGGATATGCTTTGGGGAGAGAGTCTGAAATGCTCAAGTGTATTGAAGGGCGACTCTCTGAGGATGGCGGCTATTCAAACAGCCCTGACTTGCCCTTTGGCTTGGTTCCAACGACTGCCGCTGCAGCAGCGTTGTTTAGGCATCTTGGAAGCAATCCTACCAACGGCGTTAGGGACTGGCTCTTGGGGCAGATGCACCAGGACGGTGGTTTTTGTGTTGGGCCCGGGATTGTTATGCCAGACCTATTATCGACAGCCACCGCGTTGCATGCCTTGAGCACCACTTCGTTTGATCTGGGCCTGATCGCAGAGAAGAATCTCGATTACCTCGATACGTTATGGACCTCCCGAGGTGGGTTTGTTGGATCATGGGAAGACGATGCATTGGATATCGAGTACACCTACTATGGGCTTTTGAGCCTCGGGCATTTGAGCTTCTGGTGATGCAATGAACATCGGTGGCTTGATCGAGAATGCTAGAAAGACTCTTCTTGCTCAGCGCAATGCCCAAGGGCATTGGGAAGGCGAGCTTTCAAGTAGCGCACTTTCGACAGCGACGGCTGTGTGTGCTTTAGAAGCCTACGTTTCCAATGCGTCGAACTTGGATGAAAGCCGCCGAGAGTTGATTCTCGATCAGGTCCATCGAGGTAGACTCTGGCTGATCAAAAATCAGAATGCCGATGGGGGCTGGGGGGATACCACCAAAAGCCACAGCAACATCAGCACCACGCTTTTGGTTTGGGGTGCGCTGAATACCACGGACTCTAATAGATCAGGGCTTACCGAAGCGGAAGCCAACGCAGAAGCTTGGATCAAGCGTGCTGCTGGTAGTTTAGATCCAACTGAAATCTCCAAAGCCGTTCGGGCTCGCTACGGTAAAGATCAAACTTTTTCCGTTCCGATCCTTATGGCCCTAGCCTCTCGTGGTCGGTTAGGAGAGTCCGAAACCCAAAGCTGGCGGCTTGTTCCTCAGTTGCCTTTCGAATTGGCTGCATGTCCACGAAGTTGGTTTGCTGCGTTAAAGCTGCCTGTAGTGAGCTATGCCTTACCGGCTTTGATCGCCATCGGTTTAGTTAGACATTGCAAAGCACCCAGTCGCAATCCGATGGCACGACTGGTGCGTAGCTTGGCGACCAAGCGATGCTTGAAGGTGCTCGAATCGATCCAACCTCAAAGCGGCGGATTTCTCGAAGCGATCCCACTGACGAGTTTTGTTGCGATCGCGATGATTGGAGCATCTCAGGCAGATCACCCGACAGTGAGCAATGGCGTTTCGTTTCTGATCGAATCGTTTCGGCCCGATGGTAGTTGGGCAATCGATACCCATCTTGCAACTTGGGTCTCAACCCTTTCGATCAACGCGCTGAGCCGATCGACCAACGCGGAGGGCGGTTTCTACAAAAATGAATATTCGCTAAAGCGATGGATCTGCGACCAGCAGTATCGGGCGATTCATCCGTTCACCAATGCGGCACCGGGGGGGTGGTCTTGGACCCCTCTGAGCGGAGGGGTTCCCGATGCCGACGACACACCCGGTGCGATGTTGGCGCTGAAGGTCTTTTACCGGGAAGCAAACGGGGATGCAAAACAACAATCCGAGCTTATGGACCAAGCGATCGCCGGAGCCAAGTGGCTTATGAATTTGCAAAACCGCGATGGTGGGATCCCTACTTTTTGCCGCGGTTGGGGAACGCTCCCGTTCGATCGATCCAATCCAGACATCACCGCCCATGCGATCCGAGCTTGGTTGGCTTGGTACGACCTGGCCGAAGGCAAACTGCATGCCAGAATGAAACGATCGATCGAGCGAGCGATGGTGTTTCTCAAAGATCGTCAGCGAGCCGACGGGGCTTGGGTTCCCCTTTGGTTTGGCAATCAGTACGTTCGGGAGGAAGAAAACCTTACCTATGGAACCAGTCGTGTACTGTTGGCTTGGAACGAAGCACGCAAGCAAGATTGGCTCCACCAAAATGCGAGCCTTGAGATCGATCGGCGAGTGTCGATGGCGACTAGGTGGCTGGTAAAAGCCCAGCAATCCGATGGGAGTTGGACGGGCTCTGATCGAGGATCCTTACGCAAAGATTTTCTAAGTGCAGATCCGAGTCAACTCGGTTCGATTGAGGAGACGGCACTTGCCGTCGAGACTCTCTCGGCACTATGTCAAAGCGGTTTTGAACGGGAGCTTCCAGAAGTCAATTTACGCGAGGTCATACTCCGAGGCATCGAATGGATCTCAAGACGCACGAAGGAGGGAACAGAGTTTCCCCCGAGTCCGATCGGATTTTACTTTGCCAAGCTTTGGTATTTCGAGAAGCACTACCCGATATGCTATAGCGTGGCTGCGTTGGAGCGATTTGCGGTTCTTCAGGGATCATTGTGTAAAAATCTTCAAGGGCCACCACCTGGCATAAAGCCATTGGCGTTGAATTAGAATAAAAGCGGTGGTGCGCAAGCACCCCGGTGAGTGATGGAATGTCCGCGAATTCGCATGGTTTTCACCGGACGGCTCGCGCCGTTCCGCTTTCAATTCAACGCCACTGGCATAAAGCCAGTGGTAGGCTTATTGAATTAAGCGCACTTCGAGTCACCTACGAAAATACCCGAAAAACCCGATTTAATGAATTACAAGAGCGATTTCATGAGCCAGGAGAGGATCAAACCGGTTTACCTCGATTGCAATGCATCGAATCCGATCGAGCCGAGGGTTATGCAAGCGATCCTCGAAGCTTATCGATCCGTGCAAGGAAACGCCGGTAGTCCGCATCTTCATGGCCAGAAAGCCAAAGAAGCTGTGCATCGGGCTCGCGATCAGATCGGGTCTGTAGTTGGTGCCAAACGTCACGAAGTCTATTTCACCAGCGGAGCCACCGAAAGCAATAACCTTGCGATCTTGGGTTTGGCCCAGCGGGGAAAATGGACTGGCAAGAGGCACATCATCAGTTCGGCAATCGAACACAAGGCGGTGCTAGAGCCATTGGATCGCATGCGATCGATGGGATTCGAGGTCACATTGATCAAACCCCAGAGCGATGGTCAAGTATCGAGCCGTGCGATGATCGATGCGATGCGACCCGACACGTTGCTCGTGAGCTTAATGCATGTCAACAACGAGACGGGAATGGTTCAACCGATCGATGAAGTTGCCCAGGAGGCGCAGTCGAAGGGAATCTGGATGCATGTCGATGCGGCGCAAGGATTCGCGAGGGATATCGAGCGATTGCGGCATCCAGGAATCATTTCAATGAGCGTAAGTGGGCACAAGATTTTTGGTCCGCAAGGGATTGGGGCATTGGTGATCCGCAGAAACAAAGATCATGATGGTGCTTTGGAACCCATTCTTGTTGGAGGGGGACAAGAGTTAGGCTTACGCCCTGGCACGATTGCTGTTCCACTTGTTGTTGGTTTTGGATTGGCAGCCGAACTTGCACTCAATGAGCACCGATCTAGAGAAGAGGCATGCAAGCAACTCGGTGCAATGGTTCAAAAATGGGCGATGCACCATGGAGCAACGATTCACGGGGACTCACAGCATCGGCTGCCGCATGTATTGAACCTTTCGATTCCAGACTGGGATGCAGACGACTTGCTCGAATCGATTCGAGATCATGTTTCAATCTCCGATGGAGCTGCGTGTACGAGCGTTTGTGCAACAGCAAGTCACGTACTCTCGGCCATGGGGGTGCGTGAGCCGGAGCTCAGCGGTGCTGTACGGTTATCTTGGTGCCATCTTACCGACGCTCATGCTCTGCAAGCCGCACTGCATGACGCAGGGAAGATCCTAGCGCGATCGAGTTCCTAGCGCTGAAGTTTCCGTTTTCTGACCCACCATCCCAGAGCGGCCATGCTCAAGAGAGCCACTGAGCTTGGTTCAGGTACTGCGGAGAACTCGACTCGATCCATGGCAAAGTAAGCGGGCGTATTCATACCGAACTGGCCGTTATCGGTCGAGGAGAGGGCGAACTTGAGCGAATCGATCGTGCCTAAGCTCGTCAGATCGACACGAGTCCATTGATCGACGACGTAGTCTTGAGCGTTGTTTTCAAAACGGTAGTCGGCAAGAAAAAAATCGACGGCTGCGGTTTGCGTCGAGCCTTGGAAGCCGAGGATTCGCAGTTTGAAGAAATCCGGATCGTTGCCAGAGTTTCCCCCAAACTTTTTGGAGAATTGATCACCTTCCTTCATCGAGAAATAAGCATATGCGGTATTGGAGATATCGATCGATGCAACTTGGACCTGAGCGCCGAAGGTGATGATCGAATCGCCGACGACCGAATTATAAGCGATCGCGTAGTGAGCCGATCCTCCGGAGCCTGTTCCAGGTCTGGCTGCGTATTGGTTTTGAAACCCAGATTGGTTGCCGGCGTTGACTCTCGAATAGGAAAAGCCCGACCAATAGCCATAGTTGAATTGGGTATCGAAGGTATAGGAATTTGAGAAGTGAACACTTCCACTTTTCCATCCCTGGCTGTTGGATGTGTTGTTGCCCAAATCACCGTTGTAGTACAAACCGCTGGAGCCTTGGGAGTAGAGCGAATTGTCTTCAAATCCAATGATGTCCCCACGGCAAACCAAACTAGGAAACAGCAATAAGCAAAGCGATAAAACGAAATTGCGTGGGGCGCGCAGGTCACGAGCCGATGGCATAGGAGTACCTTTTGGAGTCAGGAAGTTTGATCACCGAAGCCGCCTTAGTCCCGGAAGGCAATTGGCCACGATTTCGCTTGGTAGGTCTTCTGACTTGCCGTCCTCCAGATTCCCACTGCCTTCTCGGCCATGGGGGCTCACGAGCCCCCAAAAGATCGCCTCATGCGATCGTTTCGACCAATGGCACTCTTCGATTGGAAGAATATCAATAGAAGGAGAATCTGTTGCTGCGAATGTTCTCATTCGCAGTGACGACTTACAGCGGCCGGACCGTCCCGGATTTGCACCGGAGTTCCCTGTTGGCCTGCAAATTGAATCAATCGCAGGTCACCAAACGCTTTATTCGTGGGGGTAGATTACTCAAAAAACTCGCTGCGTCAACTGGTTACTCGTCGATTGCAGGGGGTTCTGGCTGCAATTCGACTTTCAATCGCACCGAATCAAAAACCACCACGGCTAACTGCTCGATTTGCCGCCAACGTTTGATCGCCCGTTCGGTGTCCTTTTGCTTGGCACTGTACAACCGAGCCATCTGAATCGGGCTTGGTTGACCAAGTTTAGGGGTTCCTGAAGCAGAGAATTTCCATTGATCGACTGTCTGCTGCAACCAAACGTTGTATTGAGATAGTCGCGAGAGCACCACTGCAGGATCTTTGGGTCCAAGTGGTACTAGTGGTCCACCTAACTCCGAGGGGATTTGCACTGAGTAATTGACAAGCCATTTCGGACCCGGCTTGCTCTGGATCGATACAATTAACTCGGCTTCCAAGTCATCCATACCGATTCGCCAAGAGCCGCTCGACTCTCCTGTGAGCTCCTGAGTCATGGCTCCGGTGATATGCAGTTTGTCCTCGAGTCCTTGATCGAGATTCAAGGTGAAGATCCCTTTGGCTTTTTTAGCCGCAAATCCTCGCCCAACACGAAACTCTCTTTTTTGACTAGCCTGCGATAGGACCAACATGGACTGGTCTTGATCGTCGTTTTGTTCTTGGTTTGGTTTCGGAGTAGGCAACTCCTCGGTTTTCTCTTCGAGTGGTTTTGGCAGTGGATCCTGAGTGCTTGCCAAGCGAACATTCGTTTCTAGGGAATGGATGACCAAGGACTCGATGCTTTTGGGTTCCGAGTCCAAATTCGTTGCGGGATTTTCAGACGATTGAAACTCCGTTCGGGTCAACTCCGATTCCTCGGGAGTGTCAAAGACTCGAAGCGGTTCGGGTGGCAGATCATGGGATGGAGTTTGCTTTCGCGTGGATTCTTCAAGTAGCTTCGGCGCAATGCCTTGTTGTGTTTCGGGCCCAGAGAATTTCTTTGGCTCGATTGGAGTTGGTCGAAATGCAAGAGCTATCGATCCGAGAGTGAAGATCAAGAGGGCTATCCCAGCCCATGGCTTGAACGTCGAACGCATTGGCTTGGTATTGATGGCAGCTTGGGCGATCGCTTTTTGAATCGGAGTAGCCGAGGTGAATTTCAGGCCGCAGAGGGGTAGCAAAAGCCCAGATTTGGAGACGATCAAACGATGAGCAAGACTCGGCAGTTGTTTCTCGAGTTCGGAGTGTTGATCCATGAGGTTCCACATTTGAAGCTGTCTTATCCAGTCATCGCATAGGAGTTTGGGGGGTATCCCCAGTCGAGCAAGGACGCTTGCCAAGAGTTCCCAACCGGGGTTTGGCTGTGGATCCTTTTGGGCCCCTTGGAGTTGCCAGGCGATCCAGGGTGCTTGGTCGTGATTGAATCGAGGAATCGTGCAAACGGGAATCGGCTCGCTGAAGTAATCAAGTTCCGGGGCATTTTGAGTATTGAGAATTCTGCACAAAATCTTGCGGGATTCTGCGCCAAGAGATACCTCGGCAGCGAGGGCCGAATCTTCGACGGTCATCGGGCTTGGCAGGATCAACCAAACGTCGGTCGCTTGCGGGGCACTCTGGTACGCAACGAGGGCTTCCGGGGGCCAATTCGACCACAAAGGCTCACGAGTCGGGGAGCCGAAGACCTTGACGGTCCAACCCTCGAAGCTCCATGAGTGTGCGGGATCGGTCGATCCGACATCCAAATTCGCTTGCGAATTGAGCCAGCGATCCAAAGAGATTGGGAAGGTTTGCATGGCTTGGGCAAGCTCTCCGGTAATTGACGGTTATTCCTTACAGGCTTAAACTTTCCGCCTTGTGTCAACGGAGCGCTTTACGGCGGTAGGAAGCCGAAAGTCTCCTTTAATCTAGCACTATTTTTTGGAGCCTTCGGTCAAGCTATGGCAAACAAACTCATCTATTTCTTTGGCAAATCCAAAACCGACGGCAGCGGGGACATGAAGGCCCTGTTGGGGGGCAAGGGTGCCAACCTAGCTCAGATGACCAAAATTGGCTTGCCCGTCCCCTCCGGCTTCACGATCACGACCGAGGTTTGCGTCAACTATTACAAGAACGGTCGAAAGTATCCAGCAGAGCTGGCAAGCGAAATGGAGAAGGCCGTTAAGTGGCTTGAGAAAGAGTCCGGCAAAAAGTTTGGGGATGTGAAGAATCCGCTGCTAGTTTCAGTTCGCTCAGGAGCCCGAGATTCTATGCCGGGCATGATGGACACTATTTTGAACCTAGGCCTCAACGATGCGGCCACCGAAGGGCTAGCAAACGCAACGAAGAACCCCAGGTTCGCCTGGGACTCCTACCGCCGTTTCATCCAAATGTACGGCGATGTGGTCATGGGTGTGCAGAAGAAGAACGAGAACGACCACGAACCGTTCGAAGAAGTCATGGATGGCCTGAAGCATGAGGCCAAAGTCAAAGAAGATACAGAACTGACTGCCGAGCATCTGCAAGAGCTTGTTAAGCGGTACAAGAAACTTATCAAGGAGCGGACCGGCAAGGCGTTCCCGACTGAGCCTATGAAACAGCTCGAAGGTGCCGTTCAGGCGGTCTTCGGTTCGTGGATGAATGAGCGAGCTATTTTGTATCGCCAAAAGTATCGGATTCCAGATGAATGGGGTACGGCAGTCAACGTCCAAAGCATGGTCTTTGGCAACATGGGTGAGGACTGTGCTACGGGTGTTGCATTCACTCGCGACCCTGCCAACGGCGAAAACGTCTTCTACGGTGAATACCTCGTCAACGCTCAAGGCGAAGACGTTGTAGCAGGTGTTCGAACGCCGCTGAAGATCTCCGATATGGCCAAGGACAAGATCCTCGGACCTGCTTACAAGGAACTTGTCGAAGTCCGAAAGACACTCGAACGAAACTTTGGTGATGTTCAAGACTTCGAATTTACCATCGAGAACAGGAAGCTCTACATGCTTCAAACTCGGCATGGCAAGCGAACCGCTTTGGCTTATGTAAAGATCGCTCACGACATGGTCAAGGAAAAGCTCATGACTCCTGAGCATGCGATCAAGTCTGGGGATCCAGAAGCCCTGAACCAACTGCTCCAGCCGATCTTCGATACCAAGGCCTATGACAAGGCCAAGAAGGATGGTCGGTTGATGGCTGTCGGATTGCCTGCCGGTCCTGGTGCTGCCTCGGGCGCCGTGGTCTTCACCGCTGGCAAAGCCGAGGAACTTGCAGCCAAAGGCCAGCACGTTGTTTTAGCACGTATTGAAACTAGCCCAGAAGACCTTCGCGGTATGATCGCCGCTGACGGTATCCTCACGGCTCGCGGTGGTGTATCGAGCCACGCTGCACTGGTCGCTCGACAGATGGGTAAGGTTTGTGTCGCCGGTGCTGGTGACATTGAAATCGACTATCACAAAGGTGTCCTCAAGTGCAAGGGAGTGACGCTCAAGGAAGGTGATCCGATCAGCATCAACGGAACCACTGGCGAAGTATTCCATGGCAAGATCGACACGGCCGATAGCGAACTCAAGCAAGTCCTCGTGGGCAAGACCCTCAAGCCCAAAGACTCGAAGGTCTTCCAGTACTACGACTTCATTATGAAACTGGCTGACAAGTATCGAACGCTCGGACTCCGCACCAACGCCGATCAACCTGACCAGGTTCTCAACGCGGTTGCGTTTGGAGCCGAAGGCATCGGACTTTGCCGAACCGAGCACATGTTCTTTGAAGGTGATCGAATCATCGCGGTTCGACAAATGATCTTGGCCAAGTCCGAAGATGCTCGCAAGAGTGCGTTGGCCAAGCTTTTGCCTTACCAGCAGAAGGACTTCGAAGGAATCTTCCGAGCCCTTGATGGATTGCCAGCATGCGTTCGTTTGCTCGATCCACCTTTACACGAATTTTTGCCCCAATCGGATAACAAGAAGGGCCAAGAAGAAGTTGCCAAGCAGCTCGGGACCACTGTGGCCGAAGTGGCCAAGATGGTCAACGAACTCCACGAGTTCAACCCGATGCTCGGCTTCCGCGGTTGCCGTCTAGGGATCATTCGTCCCGAGATCACCGAGATGCAAGCACGAGCGATTTTCCAAGCTGCCGTGACGGTGCTCAAGGAAGGAGTGAAGGTCAAGCCCGAGGTGATGGTGCCTTTGGTTGGCTTCAAGCGAGAACTCGATTTGCAAGTTGAAATCGTCCATCGCGTTGCAGCCGAAGTCATGAAGGCAAGCGGTAAGAAGTTTGCTTACAGCGTCGGAACGATGATCGAAGTCCCACGTGGAGCGATCACTGCCGATGAGATCGCTGAAACCGCTGAATTCTTCTCGTTTGGAACCAACGACTTGACCCAAACAGCATTGGGAATGAGCCGCGACGATTCCGGTTCGTTCTTGCCAGCTTATCAAGGTCTTGAGATCATCAAAGCCAATCCGTTTGCCTCGATCGATCGGGGTGGGGTTGGCCAGTTGATGAAGATCGGCGTTGAGAAGGGGCGATCGACCCGCAACGATTTGAAGATCGGTATTTGCGGTGAGCATGGTGGCGATCCAAGCTCGGTTGAGTTTTGCCATATGATCGGTCTGAACTATGTCAGTTGCAGTCCGTTCCGAGTCCCCATTGCCAGACTTGCAGCAGCCCAGGCAGCTTTGCGTCATCCGGCAAACGCGCCATCGGCCAAGGTGATCAAAGACACCAAGCCAGCCAAGGGTGCTACGAAGTCCAAGACTGTCTCGAAGCGTTAGGCGGCTGATCAGACTGATCAGACTGATCAGACAGATCTGTCTGATCTAGCTTTAGTAAGCCCTGAACCTGCTAGGCAAATCCAACTTAGGATAAAGAGCATCCCCCCGATAGGGACGATGCTCCAGTGGATAATCTCGTCGGCGAAGACCATCGAGTAGAGTCCTCCTGAGAATCCGACGGTTCCTAGGAGCATCAAAACCGCAGAAGCCATCGCGAGTCTTGAGCGGGTCACGTATTGGGTTGCGGCCAAGACCAGAACGCCAAGTGCATGGAACATTTGGTAACGTGTGGCCAGTTCACATTGATGGAGCTTCTTGTCGATTTGCTCCTGATTGAAACCTTGAGCTTCGAGGCGTTTGGGCAAACTATGAGCACCCATTGCACCGATGCCTACGGAGATTGCGCCAGAGAGTGCAGCAAGAATGATTAAAACGCGAGCTAGTTGATTCATAGAAGAATTGCTTGTTGTTAGTTCCCGAGGTCTTCGAAGGGGAGTTGTTCGGAGGACCGTTCGATAAGACCTTCGTAAAAGTGTCTTCGGCAGACCGTAACGTATCGATCATTGCCACCGATTTGAATTTGTTCGCCGTCGCGTACGGGTCGACCTTGTGAATCGATACGAAGAACCATCGTAGCTTTGCGACCGCAATGGCAGATGGTTTTGATCTCGTGAAGACTATCGGCCCATGCCAGTAGATATTGGCTCCCTTCGAACAGGTTTCCTTGGAAGTCGGTACGGAGTCCGTAGGCCAGCACGGGGATCGAAAGACGATCAGCGATGTCTCCCAATTGGCGGACTTGGGCTTTGGTCAAAAACTGGGCTTCGTCGACTAGAACGCAATGGATCGTCGATTCGGTATGCTCGCGTTGGGTGATTCGGAACAGATTGTCGTTGGGTTTGAAGGAAATAGCGTCGGAGGAGAGTCCAATGCGAGAGCTGACTTTTCCTTTTCCGAAACGGTCATCGATTTCCGGACCGAAGACCAACGTGCGCATTCCGCGTTCGCGATAGTTGTAGCTCGACTGGAGCAGGATGGTGGATTTGCCTGCGTTCATCGTCGAGTAGTAAAAATAGAGTTTGGCCACGGGATTTCCGCTTGTGAAACTGCAAACGCTTGGGCGTGAGGTATTTCGAAAGACCTATACGAGAAAGCTAAATCGTAACGTAAAATAGTCGGAATATGAATACAGACGCTGCGATTGAAATCTCGGACCTGACGGTGGCTTATGAGCGCAAGCCGGTGCTATGGGAGATCAATTTGTCGGTACCGAGAGGTGTTTTAGGTGGGATCGTCGGCCCGAACGGGGCGGGCAAGAGCACGCTGATCAAAGCTCTCTTGGAGTTGGTTCCTCGTGTCAGCGGCACCGTTAAGGTGCTTGGCAAACAGATCGCCTCCGAGCGGCATCGAATCGCTTATGTGCCCCAACGAGAAAGCGTTGACTGGGATTTTCCATCGAGCGTGCTCGACGTGGTTCTCATGGGATTGTATCGAGAGATCGGATGGTTTCGCGCAACCAAAAGATCGCATCGCCAAAGGGCTTTGGATGCTCTCGAACAAGTCGGTATTGCCGACTTGAAGGATCGCCAGATCAGTCAACTCTCCGGCGGCCAGCAGCAGCGAACTTTTTTAGCACGAGCATTGGTTCAGTCCTCGGAGATCCTTCTGCTCGATGAACCTTTCGCTGCAGTCGATGCTGCAACCGAGCAATCGATCATCGAGGTTCTTCGCCAGCAACGGGACTTGGGCAAAACGATTCTCGTCGTTCATCACGATCTTCATACGGTACCTCAGTATTTCGACCATGTGCTACTGATCAATGTCCACGCGGTGGCATGGGGGCCGATCGAGCAAGTCTTTACCGAGGAGAATCTCAAGCGAACTTATGGCGGCCGCTTGACGATACTCGAAGAGGTCACCGAGGCGATGCGTCGAAGCGCACGTCAACGCTAATAAGCGCGTCCATATGCTCTGTGTTTTCAATCTTTGAACCCCTTTTCATAGAGCATCTCAGCTTCTTTTACATTGACTGAGCTGAAAGTGACTCCATCGTAGACATCTTTTAAGGCCAGACTGCAGGATAGGCTTGGCAGCTCGATCATTGCACTTAGTCCCTCGATCAATTCTTTTTTGAACCGACCTTCGATTCTTCGCATGAGGATCGCTTGGGGTTGGTGCTGCTCGAAAATGATGTAGTAATCAAGGGAGGTGATTTGTGTGTAAGCGACGAGCTTTTCATCGAGGTCAATCCTGCGAGTCGAAGCCGAAAGAATCTCAATGATCAACTTAGGGTGATCTTGGTAGGACTCCGACTCCGAGTTCGGATCGCAAACGACTTGAAGATCGGGATAATAAAATCGCGTCGAGCCTCGTTGTTGTATTCGAACCTTGGTATCCGAGTTACAAGGCTGACAGGGCTTCCCCTGCAGTTGTTTCATCAATTGGAAAGTGCAGTTGATTCCAATGCGATTGTGGCGATTGGTAGCCCCGGTCATGGCCCTTACCCAGCCATCGACGTACTCATGCTTGATGATCGAGGATTGCTCTTGGAGGAGATACTCCTGGACAGTCACATAATCCGGTTTTTCGGCACTGCTCATGATTTCCTCTCGCTTTGGTTAGGAGCCATGTTGCGGCGGGCTATAAAAGACTTTTTGAACCCTTAGTTTTTTATCCAATACAAGCACATCGGCTCGTTTGCCGACCTGGAGGCTACCGCAATGCTGGCCGATCCCGGTTCGTTCTGCGGGGGTAAGGCTCGCCATGCGGATGATGTCAACCAGAGGGATCTTCGTCGCTGATGCCATATGCCGAACGCAATGATCCAGCGCCACGATTGAGCTTGCAAGTCCGCCACTTGGGCTCAGGCCCACCTTGCCATTGCTTTCGATCCAAACGTTCTCCTCGGGATTCCCGAAAGCGTATTTACCAGCGGGCATGTCCAGAGCTCGGCTTGTATCGCTGACTAAACAGAGCATCGTCGGTTTTTTCATTTGCCAAGCGAACTGCAAGAGTTCGGGGGAAAGATGGTAGCCGTCTGCGATCACCTCGGTGCTCATGGTTTCATGAGCCAGGACAAACTCAAGCATGCTTCCTTGCATGGGTGTCCCGAGTCTGGTTCGAACCGAAGCGACCGAGGACATTGCGCACCAAAAGTGATCCACGTGGGACATGCCACAGCGATGGGCGCTGGCCATCTCGTTCCAACTCGAATTGGAATGTCCGCAAGTCACAAGGCAACCTTTCTTTTTTGCGTAGCGATAGAACTCGCTACAGCCTTCGAGTTCTGCAGCGCAAGTCGCGATGCTTACCGGTCCGGCCTTAAAGTACGCCTCGAACTCCGATCGCACTGGAGCCCGACACCCTTCCTTGCGATGACAGCCGGATTTTTCAGGGGTGAAATAGGGGCCATAGAGGTGGACGCCCTCGATCGTCGGCAAACTCTGGTCGCCATCACGGATCGTCGCATCGACGGACTTGATCATGCGAATGATAGACTCATGCGAACCCGTTGTTGTGGTGGGGAAAATGGTAGTCGTTCCATGTCGCAAATGGGTTTTGCAGGCTGTTTCGATGGCCTGGACATCCCCATCCATAAAATCGGCCCCACCGCCGCCATGCACATGGATATCGACCCAGCCTGGGGAGATGTAACTGCCCGTCGCATCGATGGCTTGCACATCCTTGGATATCCGCTTGGGGATTGCTCCAATTCGAGTCAATCGGCCTGCGGCCCACTCAACGTAAGCATCTTCGAGAACTCGATCTGGCAGGATCGCAATGCCGCCAACAAGGGCAAAGCGCTGGCTGTCTTGAAGTTGCTGAGGAAATAGTTTGCTCATATGCCTCGAGTAAGTATGACCATCAACGCGGCGAACAGGCACAAGGCAATGGTTGCTAATAATCCCAGAACCATCCACTGTTTCTTGAGCTGTTTTTTCTTTTTTAGCGCTAGGGCTGCTTTATTTGAGGCCGTAGCGGTTGGTACTGCAGGAGCAAGCACTGCGGGCTCTTTATTTTGTTGAATCTCAGGGGCTGGCTTTGTGACCACTGGTGGTGAGCCGCCGAAGGGTTCGGGCACCATTTCGTTGGCTGGGAACCATGTTTCTAGTCCATCACGCCACAAGAGCGAATCGGCGGTGACTCGTTTTTCTGCGATCCAGTCCATGAGCATCTGTGTGGTTGCAGGTCCGTACTGACCTCCGCTCGGTGGCCTGACAAACCAGCGAGCATCTAGCAGAGGCAGGAGACTTGCAGGCATCGCCAGCGGGTCGGAGTGACCGGCGGTAGCAACCGGTTTGGGATCGACAGAAGGGGCCTCTACGGAACTAACCTTGGCAACAACGGGGCTTGGCTTTGTTGCCTTAGGATTTTTTGTCAAAGCCGGTTTGAGTGAATCGGCTTTAGGCTTGGTGTTTGCTTGGGATTTAGCCGTCACTGGGATTGCCGCAGATTCTTCGACGGCCAAAGAAAAGTCGGCACTCTTGGCAGGCACACGAAAAGAACCTTGGCACTTGGGGCATTTGCCTCGCTTGCCGGCTTGAAAATCTTTCACGTGCAAAGGCTGATTGCACATGTGGCAACTGAATCGAATCCCCATGGTTTTATCGATAAGTCTCGTGGCACTTGTTGCAGGATTGGTCGATTTTAGCCACAGCACCTCGAGCCAGTTCGGCGTCCTTGCTCTTGACGGCTTTGAGTGTCTCTTTGGCAGCGCTGAGCATGGCCGTGGCGAATTGAACGTAACTTTCATCGTCAGCGTCGGTCATCCCTTCTTGGATGAGGATCTGACCATAGGCTGCAACGAGCTCGGCGTACTTGGTGACTTCGTCGAGGTTATTGCCAAAGTTATCCTCGTTGCTGGTTTTCGGGGCGAGGTTCTCTCGCAAAGCCCATTCGAGGATTTGCATCGTCGGGCCTCGGTCTGCGGTATCGGCCCAGGTCGTTTCTTCCGGATTCCCGTTGAGCTTTGTACCTTTGAGAAGATCTTGAAGGTCCTGCTGCCTAAGTTTGGCTTCGTTGTATACGGGCTGAGTTCCGACTTTGCAGTTGGCTGCCATGCGGGCGAAGGCTGTTCGTGCGTAGGGGGCCGAGTTCTTCCAACGAATCTCTTCTGGATACTGGGCGATGATTCCCATAAGTGAACCAAGGAGGGTGAACTCTCGACGGGCTTCACCGTAGCCACCGCTGGCGAACTTTGCCGGTGTGGTGATGATTCCATCGACCCGGGACTTGGACTCTTTAACCAGATCCTCGATGGTCGATCCACTGATGAGTTGCTTCCAGACATCGTTGCCTTTGGCAGTTGGTTCAGTTTCACCCGAGTCGCTCGATGAGCTCATCGGAGCATCGGCGACCTGGGAGGGTGTTCCTAGTGCTGCTGGGCCTTGGAGTTGGGAACGCGCGTCGGCAAAAAAGACCCCCGAGAACTCATTGGCTTGAAATTGCGGAGGTTTTGCTCGATCGGGTTTACGAACAGATTTCTGAGCCAAACTGTAGCTGCCAACGCTGGCAGAAAGAATCAGACCTGCCAACAGCGTTCTTTTTCGAATGGATCGTTGCATGGGATAAGTCAGCTAGGAAGGGCTACTTGGTAATTCTCGTACTTGGTACTCAAATCGCCTGGATCGTTTCGGGGCGATCAGCTTTCCGAGGAACGCCGTTGGGCATCCGGAGCAATTATCATAGCATTTTACCCTTGGGCGATGGCAGTCGAATCTTTGAAAACTGGGGACAAAAAGCTCGCCACGAGGGATCCGCAAAGCAGTCCTGTGAAAATGGCCCAAACGACTCTCGATAGTTGTACGTAAAGCATCAGTGAACTGAAACGATAGCCGTAGTGGATACCCAAGTGGTTGTAGGTCTTGTCTGTGCGAATCGACTCAGGCAATTGCCCCATCCGATAGTCAGAACCTGATGCGGATTTGAGTTGCTTGTACGATGGGCTTGTGGTTTGTTTGCTTTCCGAGAAGTACTTCAAATGATCGTTGACATCGTTGCCAAGGCACCCCATCAGTAAGGAGACGGTAAAGCCGATCCAAAATGCTCGGTAGTGCCGATGCGTCGAACCGATGAAGGTAAGCATCAGAGCTGCTTGGAGCGGAATGAGTTCCTCGAGGATTCGATAGGTTCGCAGGCTCCCTTGCGTCAGATGCAAGAGGACAAGCACAGCGGCAAAGATCAGAAACCCACCCGTGGCCCAAAGGGATAACGAGAGGAGGAAGGATTTGACAAACGTGAATCGATCCTGCAATTGATCGATCACTTGCTCGATTTGCTCTCGGAGAGTCACCAAAAGGATCGTAAAGCAACACGCTGCTAGCACATAGGCACCTATATGCCAAATCGCATGCCCTGTTTGTGAAAACTCCAGATACGAGGAATTGTTAAGTATCGCTGTGGCGACAACAGTGACTAACAAGACGCACGCAATAGTGACAAGAACCGCAAACCAATTCATGGTATCTACCTTTCGACTAGTGTGTCCAAGTTGGCGTAGCGTCCGGTATGAAGTATACTGATGAGCCCGGGGGGAGGGTTGAATTTGGTCAACCTATCCCCCCTGCCCCACCTTTCGACTTCTAGGAAACCTGCCGTGCTTCGAGCCTTATGGACTGCGAAAATGGCCTTTCTCTTGGTGCTCGTTGCCCAGCGGTTGCCAACGATTCTAGTGGCCAGCGAGCCCAACGCTCCGATCGACAAACAAGTCATCTCGCTGCTGGCAGCCCGCTGCTTGGAATGTCACAGCACCCAAGATCCATCGGGAGGGTTAGACTTAACGTCCCAAGCCGGTTTGCAGAAAGGATCCGAATCCGGCCATGTGCTTGTCCAACCGTGGGACTCGAGCATCCTTTGGCGAGTGATCTCTGAAAAGGAGATGCCACCCAAGGGAGCTCTTTCTGAAAAAGAAATCGAGCTTCTGAAAAATTGGATCGCTCAAGGTGCCCAGTTGCCATTGGAGCCCATCGATCGCCTTGGGATCAGTTCCGACTATCGGGCCGGCTACGATTGGTGGTCTCTGAGCGAACTTCCCGAAAGCAGTATTCCCACCCAGCACAACCAGGATTCTACCTTGGCGAATTTTAAGATTCGCAATCCCATTGATTCTTATGTGTTGGACAAACTCCGCTCGCAGGGATTAGAACCCAGTCTGCAAGCTTCCCCACGATCCTTGATTCGAAGACTTTCCATCGACCTAACTGGATTACCTCCGAGCTTCGATAAGGTTCAAGCCTTCGAGAAAGATCCTAGCGACCAAGCCTATTTGGCCTTGGTCGAAGAACTCCTCAGTTCCCCTGCGTATGGCGAACGTTGGGCAAGGCATTGGTTGGATGTGGTTCGGTATGGAGAGAGCGACGGATTCGAGCGGAATTATCCTAGGCTAAGCAGTTGGCATTATCGCGATTGGGTAATTCGATCGATCAACGATGATATTCCATATGATCAATTTGTGCGAATGCAGATCGCTGGAGATCAGATCGAGCCAAATCAGGAAGGTTATTCGGCGGTAGGATTTTTGGTCTCGGGTGTCCACAACACCGTCGTCGGATCGAGCGATCGGATGAAGCGGATTGCACTTCAAGACGAGCTCGAAGAGAAAATCGGGACGATGTCTCAGGCCTTTTTAGGTCTGACAGCCCAATGCGCAAGGTGTCACGAGCACAAATTTGACCCCATCAGTACCGATTCCTATTATCGACTCGCCGCAGCGATCCAAGGGGTCTCCCATGGCGAGCGAGAGATCGTCGATCAAGACCAACAAAGGCACGAAAGGGATTTGGAACTCGAACGAGCCAAGATTCTTCGAGACCTTAGAGAACTCCAACAGCGTGCCTTGCAAGTTGCCCTCAATCAGAAGGCCGATGAATCCGCGATCCCTTTGCCCGTGGCCGCTTGGAACTTTGAAACATCAACGGAGTCCGCTGAAGCTGATTCAAAAACGACCAATGACAATTCGCTTGAGCGAACTTTTTACGACAGCGTCCGGGGCCTTGCGGGGCGATGGACCGGAAGTCCCGAAGCGCTGGATGCAAGTCGCTCAGGAAAAGGTTTGGTGCTCGACGGCAGATCCTACTTGGAAACCGATCCGATCGATTTTGCAATCGAGGAAAAGACCCTTACGGCTTGGGTCAAGATCGATCCGCTGGATCAAGCCGGGGGAGGCGTGCTGAGCATTCAAAGCCTCGATGGCGCGGTCTTCGATGCGATCGTCTATGGCGAACGCGAGCCTCGCCAGTGGATGGCCGGGAGCAATGGTTTTGCTAGATCCAATGCTTTTGGTGGAAACCAGGAATCGAGCGATCGAGTCCATATCGCCATTCGGTACCGAGTTGATGGAACGATTGAAGCGTTTCGCAATGGATCGCTTTACGGAAAAGGGTACCGAAGCGGATTGCAGAAGTTCCAAGAGGGCAAGTCCCAGTTTCTCTTGGGACTGCGACATGGTCCTGCTGGCGGTAATCGATGGCTAACAGGGGTGATCTTTAAGGCAGCTTGTTTCGATACGGCACTGAGTGACGAAGCGATTGCCAAACTCGCCCAGAGGCCACAAGTCGAGTGGAATCTGCAGGCTGCTTGGAAATCCCTCGGGGAGTCGTTCATCACCCAGAGACAAGAGTACCAAGAAGAGTTGCGCCGGATCGATCGTGACCTTCAAGACATCCGCTCGACACTCAAACATAAGATTTACAGCGTCGTTTCAAACCCAACGATCGGACCGACGAAGGTCTTGATTCGTGGGGATGTTTATAAAGAGGGTACCGAGGTTCGAGCAGGCGGAATCGATACCGTCGGTGGCGCACGCGGAGACTTTGGATTGCCTGCAGATGCAACCGATGGTCAGCGACGATTGGCACTTGCTGATTGGATCACACAAGCGAATCGTCCGTTGCTGGCTCGGGTGATCGTCAATCGACTGTGGCACTATCACTTTGGCGCCGGGATTGTCGAAACCCCGAACGATTTCGGCTTCAATGGCGCACGACCCTCTCATCGCGAATTGCTCGATGCGATGGCCAAGGAGTTCCTTGCTGGTGGAATGAAACTCAAGTCACTTCATCGCCTGATCGTCACATCGAGTGTCTATCGACAATCGACCCAGCCCCGTGAGGATGGGATATCCAAGGATGCGTCGAATCGATTTTTGTGGCGATATCCGGTTCGTCGACTCGATGGAGAATCGGCAAGAGACTCAATGCTTCAGATCGCGGGTTTGCTCGACACGAGGCTCGGGGGGCCGGGTTATGTTGATGTCGATTACAAGGACACCAACGGGACGACGTATTATGTTCCGAAGGCCCAGGAACCTCCTGAGTGTTTTCGTCGAACCGTCTATCGATTCAATCCTAGGTGCGAACGGGTATCGATGCTCGATGTGTTGGATTGCCCCGATCCATCGGCAACGGCTCCTAAACGGGCGATGACAACCACTCCGCTTCAGGCCCTGAGTTTGCTCAACAGTTCCTTTGTGTTTCAGATGTCCGACGCCTTGGTCGATCGATGGTCCAAAGTGGGTTCCAACGACGAGGCGATACTAGGTATGTTTCGAAGCGTGCTGCTAAGGGATCCGACGAGCGAGGAGTTGTCGCAGGCTCAAAGTTTGGTCGGCGAGCATGGACTCAGGGCGCTTGCCCGAGCTTTATGGAACTCCAACGAATTTTTAGTGCTGGACTGAGCATGATGAACCCACCGAAGCTTTCGACTCGCAGAGATTGGCTCGATTGGTCTGGACGAGGTCTAGGGGCCACAGCATTGCTGACGCTGCTTGCCCAAGAAGGACTTCTTGGACAATCCGCACGTGCCGAGGGACTCAGGCGACCGGAGCCCAGGGCCAAGCGGGCGATTCAGATCTGCCTTGTCGGAGGCCTTAGCCACCTGGATTCGTTTGATTACAAACCCGAGCTTGAAAAACTCCATGGCAAGACGCTGCAGACGCAGGAGAAGCCCGATATTTTTTTTGGCCAGATGGGTCTGCTACGCAAAAGCGATTGGGAGTTTCGTCCACGAGGCCAAAGCGGACTTGCCATCTCCGAGTTGTTTCCCGCGATAGCCTCCCAAGCCGACCGATTAACGGTGATTCGATCGATGGTCACCGAGTCGGCCAACCACACACCTGCGTTGTTCTTTGAGAATAGCGGTTTTGAGTTCAACGGATTTCCCTCAATGGGCAGTTGGCTCTCGTATGGACTCGGATCGATCGCAGAAGACTTGCCGGCGTATGTCGTTTTGCCAGATGGTCGCGGAGGTCCTAATGGAGGTGCTTCGAATTGGACCCATGGCTTTTTGCCCGGACAGCATCAAGGCGTTGTCTTTCAAGCCAACGGTCAACCGGTGAGGGATTTGCAACCTGCGCGTGAACTCAGTCATCAAGAGGATCGTGCGACGTGGGCGATGGTCGATTTTCTCAATCGCAAACATCAAGCCCAGCATGGCTCGGAAGATTTGTTGGCTTCGAGAATCGAGAGCTATGCCTTGGCGGCAAAGATGCAGATGTCGGTCCCCCAAGTAGCGGAATTGAATCAAGAAACACAGGCAACGCAAACCCTCTATGGACTCGATCGGGCCGAGACGTCGGATATGGGGCGACGTTGTTTACTGGGTCGAAGACTTCTGGAACAAGGAGTTCGATTCGTTCAACTCTATTCAGGTGGACCCATCGCAGGAACACCAAGGACCAGTTGGGATGCCCACGAGAATGTGCTTGAAAATCATGCCGCCGAAGCTCGACGGATCGATCAGCCAATCGCAGCACTGCTCGAGGATCTAAAGGCCCGAGGGATGCTCGAAGACACCTTGGTCCTTTTTACAACTGAATTTGGACGAACTCCTTTTTCTCAATCTGCGGCCGATGTCGCTGGCCCAGGAAGGGATCATAATCGTTATGCGTTTAGTTGCTGGATGGCAGGAGCGGGGCTCAAGCCCGGATTCGCATACGGGCAATCCGACGAGATCGGCTGGAAGACCGCTGAGAACCCGGTTTCATGGCACGATTTCCATGCAACGGTGTTGCATCTATTTGGCATCGACCACACGGAACTGACCTACTATCACAATGGGATCTATCGACGCTTAACCAATGTCCATGGAGAGGTCGTTCGGGGCGTCTTGGGCTGAGAATTTACTTTCCTAACAGTCCAGCTTGGCTGAGAGCTTGTTCAAGTCGGTTGCGGAGCAATTCCATTTGGTCGTGGCACAAGGATTGACCGATCTGGCTTGCTGCAAAAAGCGACGCGTAGAGGATCATCGAGGGGACTGCGACGACCCAACCCCATGGAAAGTGACCGAGCATCCATTGGGAACCTCCAAAGAGGATCGCAAAAAAAATGCAGCAAAACAGCGCCAGATAGAAGATCCAAATCAACGTCCAGAGGTTCGGACGAGGCGCAAAGCGCCCGATGAGTTTGCATGCCGTTGGCTGATCGTCATCGACAAAGTAAACCGACAAGTGAGGTGACCAAAGCCGATGCAAGTGGTCTTCGAGATGAAATTCGGAATATTCGCCATGCACGATATAGAGAGACCCTGGAGTTTTGGTCTTCATCACCGCTTCGAATAAGGCTATAGCCTGAGACTTTGGGCAGCCGATGGGTATCTGGAACGTAGGGCGTATCGCCAGCCCAAACATAGCAACTCTAATTGACGCTAAATGGAGGAGGGTTGCCGTCGACCGTTCGAATCGGCTTACTTTGCGCTAGAGTATTGGATTTGTTTGTGTTTGCCCAGTGTGCTAGTTGCTCGGCTAGGATCTGATAACGCACCTCAACGCGATGCTCTCCGAGTAGCATTTGTTTAACCGCGATGGGGAAATTGATTGCATAAGCGATCACATCGGTCAGGGATCCCAGAGGAATATGCTGGCTCAGTAGGTCGTTGAAGGAATCCGAATCGGCGAGGTCTTCCGGGAGCGCTGGCCGGAAGAGTTTCAGGAGGTCCAGCCTAGCGGCTTCCTGGGCCAAGGGATCCTCCATCGGGATGTCCTCGATGATTTCGACGCGGGCTTTGCGAAAAGGAACATCCTCGGAAAGTTCCTCGATGATTCTTGCGCGGTTGA
Organism: Pirellula sp.; assembly: GCA_040381975.1. Lineage (GTDB taxonomy): Bacteria > Planctomycetota > Planctomycetia > Pirellulales > Pirellulaceae > JBKCUI01. The sequence continues at coordinate 49,212 of JBEIGI010000012.1, read as the reverse complement.
TCCCGGCAAGCAAGATATTGTGCCGGCCATCACCCACAGGAGTGTGCGATACGACGCGGCCGATGCAAACGAATTTCGAAAGACTGGGGACCTGCTGGTAATGGGACTCCCAGCCCGGATCCAGAACGGCCATGGTAATCAAATGATCCGACTCGAGGGCGTCGCTGAGCATCTCGCAGTAGCGGGGCTCAAAGATGTGCAAGGCCTGGATCACATGCGGAAACATGACCAAATTCGGGAGAGGAAAGAGCCGGACAATTCCATCGAAGTCCGTCGGTAACCCTAATTTTTCCCAGTGTCCCATGTGGCTTGATCGAGCAAACTCGATGCTTTCTCAAGAATCTTGCGTTAGTTTTCCGAATCCTGCGCTTGTCATTGTATGGAGTCGTCCAGCGGTGTCGGCAGAAAAGGAAAGCGACACCCTGGTTAATGGCGTTTAAAACACCTTTGCTGACCATCCGCAAGCAAATCAAGCTTGTTCCACCGACATCATTTCCCGGAGTGTCTCGTATTGGCGACGCGTCAGGTGCAGGAGTGACGACAACCAAAAAATTGCCGTTTTGCTTGGAAGAATCGAAAAAGTTGAGGGTACAAGTTGCGGGTTTATACACTATAATGGGGGGAACCCTCCTAGCTTGAGTTCCGAATGCTTACAAAGTCGCTAAGTCGAATCGCAACGATTTGGCCACGAATCATTAAAGCACCCGCAAGCTATTTCCCACCTTACGATCACAATCAACCTGTTTCCAAACGCGTGTAGGAGTTCGAATGATGAGATGCTTAGGTAACCCCATGGGACGTCGTGGCTTTCTAACCGTCGGTGCAGTCGGAGGCCTGGGGTTGACCCTGGGTGATATGTTCCGCATGCAAGCCCGAGCCGATAAGAAGCATTACGACTTCATCGAGGCCAAGGCCGAGAGCGTCATTCATATCTTCCTGCCCGGTGGTATCGCCCACCAAGAGACCTTCGATCCTAAGCCATATAGTCCGCTTGAGTATCGCGGTGAGATGAAGACGATTAAGACCAAGACTGGGGATGTGTTTTGTGAGACCGTTCCGCGTCTGGCGAGCATCTCGGATAAGTTCACTGTGATACGTTCTTTGACTCACGGTGAGGCAGCTCACGAGCGCGGCACTCATAACATGTTTACGGGTTACAAGCCCTCCCCTGCACTGTCCTACCCAAGTTTCGGTTCGGTTGTCAGTCACGAATATGGTCCTCGCAACAACCTACCTCCTTATGTCGCCATACCTAACAACCCCAATGAGTTCTCCGGTTCTGGTTACCTCAGTTCGAGTTACGGCCCGTTTAGCTTAGGCGCAGACCCAGCGAATAAAGGATTCAAAGTCCAAGACTTGAATCTTCAAGGAGATGTTGATACGGCTCGCTTTGGTCGTCGCCGATCGGCCTTGCAAGCGGTCAACGAGTATTTCGAGTCCAAGCAGAAGTCGGATAATCTCAAGGCCATGGACACCTTCTATGAGCGAGCCTATTCGCTGATCAGTTCCGATTCAGCGCGAGAGGCATTCAACATCGAGGCTGAAGACAATGCTTTGAGAGACAAGTATGGACGCAACGCAGCAGGTCAACGCTTGCTCATGGCTCGACGACTGGTCGAAGCCGGTTCGCGGATGGTCACTGTCACTTACGGTGGTTGGGATATGCACGGTCAGATCGCTGCAAGCATGCGACGCGATATGCCACCGCTTGATCAAGCCCTTGCGACCCTCATCGAAGACCTCGAAGCTCGCGGGCTTCTGAGCAAAACATTGGTGATGGTCAGCAGTGAGTTCGGTCGTACCCCTAAGATCAACAACGATGGTGGTCGAGACCACTGGCCCAAGGTCTTTAGTGTCATGCTCGCCGGTGGCGGTATCAAGGGTGGGTTGATTTACGGTTCCTCGGATGCAACGGCAACCGAGCCCGAATTCGATGCGGTCTCTCCAGAAGACTTAGCTACCACCATGTATCACTTGATGGGTATCGTCGCCGACAAAGAGCTCATGGCTCCTGGCGATCGTCCGATCGAGATCTGTGATGGTGGCAAGGTGGTCACCGATTTGATTGCCTAAGGGTTTCGGCAGTCCCCCATTTATTGCTTTGGTTCTCAACAAAAAGCGACGAGGTCGTGATGATGATTTGGTCGATGTCCATCGGTGCGCCTGCGATGCTAAGGGCAAGCCGCAAGCTAGCCCTCGTTAGTGCCTTGGGGTTGTCTGCGATAGCAAGTTTGGGTCTCCCGAGTTTGCACGCTTCCCAGCCCGAAGCCAATGCCCTGTCGGTTATCGGCGTGCAGCGGGGCCAAGCCGTTGAAGTGCAGATTTCAGGGGCTCGCTTGGGCGATGCCCGGGAGTTGCTTTTTTACACTCCAGGTTTGACCGCAAGCAACATCACCAAAGTTGACGATAACAATATCAAGGTCACCATCACGGCCGCAGCCGATGCTAAACCTCAATTGCATCCGTTTCGAATTATCACCGCGACCGGAACGAGCAACATGCGTCTATTTGGTGTGTCAGCGTTGCCAAGCGTCGCTGAAGTCGAGCCTAACAGTGAATTTGCAAAGGCTCAAGAGATCGCTTTCAATTCGACAATCGATGGCGTGGTTCTCAATGAAGACGTCGATTACTACTCGGTTGAATTGGAAGCCGGACAGCGTCTGAACGTCGAACTCGAAGGACTGCGGCACGCTTACCTTAACAACTTCTTTGATCCTTACGTAGCCATCTACGATGCGAACCGTTTCGAAATCACCGCCAGTGACGACTCGGTTTTCCTGCAACAAGACTGCTTGTGTTCGATGGTCGCTCCGGCCAAGGGTCGTTACATCATCGAAGTCCGCGAAAGCAGTTTCGGTGGCAACGACCAATGCAAGTATCGCTTGCACGTCGGAGGGTTCCCTCGCCCAGTGGCCATCTTGCCATCCGGAGGTCCCGCAGGTCAACCATTGACAGCCACCTGCATCGATCTGCTCGGGAACTCATGGCAAGAGACCTTTGACATCCCCGCCGATGCTCGAACCAAATCCGCTGGCGTGTGGTCCCAGCAAGTTGGCCTCATCGCCCCCTCCCCAAACATGCTTCGCGTCAACTCGCTTCCGAATGTTTTAGAAACCGAGCCGAACTCCGACTACAACGCGATACCCACGTCACACCCTGTGCCGGTTGCTTTCAATGGAGTATTGGAATCCGAACAGGATCGAGACTATTGGGTTTTCGAAGCCAAGAAAGACCAGCAACTCGATATCCATGTCCATGCTCGGACTCCCCTGCGATCTCAAGTCGATCCAGTGTTGCAAATCTTCAAAGTTGGTGGGGGTGGACTGGCATCCAACGACGATCAAGGTGGCCCGGATAGTTACTTGAGTTTCAAAGTTCCCGAAGACGGAAAATATGCTGTTTGCGTTTCGGATCACTTGGGACGTGGTGGCAAGCACTTTGTCTATCGCGTTGAAGTGGCTCCGGCGGATGCCGAAGTACAAACGACCGTCAACGAGCAAGAACGTTACATTTCCCAGGTCGTCAACGTACCAAAGGGTGCAAGGATGGCCATTGAAGCCAACTTGGTCCGCAAGAATGTAGGTGGAGAGGGACGTATCAGCGTTCCGGATCTTCCTGCCGGTGCGACCCATTCCGATGGACTAGTTGCCGCCGATCAAAGCTTGATACAAATGATTTTTAGGGCCGCACCCGATGCCGCCAACGCCTCGAAGCTTGTCGATTTATCCGCAAGCTTGACGGTCTCTCCGGAACGAACACTCACAGGTTTTCTCAACCAGAGAACGCAGTTTATTCGTGGTCAAAACAACGTCGATGTCTGGGGAATGTGGCACGATCGCTTGGCCGTCAACATTGTCGATGCTGTTCCCTACGACATTGAGATCGTACAGCCTCAGGTTCCGATCGTTCGCAACGGCTCGATGTCCTTGACGATCAATGCCAAGAGAAATCCTGGTTTTGACAAACCGATCAATTTGAGATTGCTCACAGCACCTCCAGGCATTGGTGCTTCCCCGGTGACCATACCGGGAGATCAGTCGACGATTCAAATGAGCATCACGGCTAACAACCAAGCAGCGATTCGCAAATCACCGATTTTGGTGCTCGCCAGCACTGACAGCGGATTTGGGCCAGTGACGATCGCCTCGGAGTTTGTCGAGTTGGATGTCCAAGATGCACTGTTCCAATTCAAGTTCACCAAGACGATGGCCGAACAGGGCAAGCCTGCGGATGTGGTTGTTGGCGTTGAGCTCAAGCGTCCTGCCGAAGGGGCCGTCGAAGTGGAGATCTTGGGCCTACCACCGGGAACGAGTTGTGCGACTCCAAAGTTGACATTCGCCGCTGATGCCAAGCAACTGGTCTTCCCGCTGACAATTCCACCCGAGACCCGCGCTGGGAATTACAAAACGATCGTTGCTCGCGGCACGGTCACCAATGACAAAGGTTTGATCTCTCAGACCAATGGAAACGCCGAGGTTCAAATCGATGTGCCTGTGGCACCTCCGCCAGCCCCGGCAGCCGCAGCAGCCCCGATGCCCACCCCCCCACCGGCTGCTCCCACTGAAAAACCACTGAGCCGACTCGAACAACTACGTCAGCAAAAAGGCACAAAGCCCTAATTAGCCGCCATACTCTGATCACCGAATATACAATCATGCGAACTTTTAGATCTACAAGAACAAGCCTCCTAGTAGGTGCTCTGGCTTTCGCTATGCCGGTAGTGGGATCTTTTGGGGTGTTAGCCCAAGACCCAGCACCAGAGGCACCACCGACGCCGGCGCCTGCACCGGCAGCACCTGCCGCAGCACCGGTTGCGTTCAAATCGCTTGTCGTCTATCCACCTGCGATCAAGATCAGTGCATCCAATGACTCTCAGCACATCAGCGCCGTAGCGACCCGGGCCGATGGAATTACCGTCGATGTGTCGGATCAGATTCAGTGGAAGCTTGAGAATCCTGCAGTTGCCAAGCTTGAAAATTTGGTCATCTATCCCTTGGCTGACGGAGCAACACAACTCGTTGGTAGCTTCAATGGGATGGAGGCACGATCCACCTTGGAGATCACTCAAAGCCAGACACCTAGGGTCGTGGGTTTTGAGCGGGATGTGATGCCGATTTTCACCAAGGTTGGATGCAATACCGGATCATGCCATGGTGCTGCACGAGGCAAGGATGGCTTTCGGCTGAGCCTCTTTGGATTCGATCCAATCGGCGATTACCAAAGAATCACGCGCGAGATCGGAATCCGCCGGATCAATCTAGCGGTTCCTGATCAAAGTCTTTTGTTGCTAAAGGCAACCGGCAGTGTCCAGCACTCAGGCGGCAAGAAGATCGAACCCGGTAGCAAGCATTACCAAACGCTTCTTGCTTGGCTCCAAGCCGGAGCGCCACCCGATGCGGCACGACCACCGGCGGTCACCAAAGTCGACTTGTACCCAACACAGATGGTTCTTGAGGGAGACGGAGCCAAGCAGCGATTGGTCGCCGTGGCGACGTATGCCGATGGCACCCAGCGCGACGTTTGGGATTTGGCAGGGTTTACTACCAACAATGAGCGAACCGGTGCGGTCGATCCGGTCGGAACGGTCACCAGTGGGGTCCGAGGCGAAGCGTTTGTCATGGCCCGTTTTGATACCCATACCGTCGGTACTCAGGTCTTGGCGTTGCCAGCGGGAATACAATACGAGTTCAAACCCAGCCAGGGCAACTACATCGATGCACTTGTGGATGCCAAGTTGTTGAAGTTGCGTCTGCCTGCCAGTGGTCTGTGCAGCGACGATGAGTTCATTCGCCGCGTTACGGTAGACGTTACAGGACTCTTGCCGACCGAAGAAGAAACGACCAACTTTCTTGCGAGCACGGATCCCAACAAGCGTGCTGCTCTGATCGAAACCCTTTTGGGTCGCAAGGAATTCAGCGAGATCTGGGCCATGAAGTGGGCCGATCTGTTGATGATCAAAAGCAACAATCAAGTCTCCTACAAGGCCGCTTACCTTTACTACAACTGGCTGATCAATCAGATCGCATCGAACACTCCGCTCGACAAGATTGTTCGCGAATTGCTAACAGCCACTGGGGGTACATTCCAAAACCCTGCGACAAACTTTTATCAAGTCGAACAAGATCGCTTAAAGATGTCTGAGAACGTAGCTCAGGTCTTCATGGGGATTCGAACCCAATGTGCCCAGTGCCACAACCATCCCTTCGACCGATGGACCATGGACGACTATTACGGCTTTGCTGCTTTCTTCTCTCAAGTTGGACGCAAGCAAAGTGAGGACTATCGCCAGATTTTGGTATTCAACGGTGGGGGTGGCGAAGTCAATCACCCGGTTGGAGGAGCGGTAGTTAAGCCGAGGTTTTTGGGGGGCGGCCCTGCGACGACCGATGGCAAGGATCGCCGAATGGTCTTGGCCGAGTGGATGACCAGCAACGAAAACCCTTTCTTTGCCAAGAGTGTTGCGAATCGAATTTGGGCTCACTTTACCGGAGTGGGGATCGTTAACCCAGTCGATGATTTCCGCGCAAGCAACCCTGCAAGCAATCCGGAGTTGCTCGATGCACTTGCGGCAAAGCTGATCGAATACAAATACGACATTAAGCAACTCGTACGCGACATTTGCAATTCGCAAACTTATCAAAGAACCACCGTTCCGGTCGCTGGTAACGAAGACGATTTGCGAAACTACTCGCATGCTACGGTTCGTCGTATCCCTGCAGAGAACATGCTTGACTGCATCTCGCAAGTGACAACCACCAAGGACAAGTTCCGAGGTTTGCCACTAGGTGCCCGCGCCGTCCAAATCGCCGATGGAGCGACGAGCAATTATTTCTTGAGCACCTTTGGACGAAGCGCTAGGACAACCGTGTGTGCCGATGAGGCGACCACAGACCCATCGTTGTCCCAAGCCCTTCACTTGATCAACGGTGGAACGATCAGCGGCAAGATTAATCAAGGTCAGTTGATCCAGGGTTGGAAGAAAGATGGCTTAGCACCTGAAGCGATTATCGATCGCATTTATTTGCGGTGTTTGTCGAGGAAGCCGACTGAATCCGAGCGGGCAAGACTCATGCAACTCATCAGCGAGTCGGCCAACCCGGACCAGGGGCTTCACGATGTCTTCTGGGCGGTTCTCAATAGCCGCGAGTTCATTTTCAATCACTAATTGACACTAACCAAATCAAGACCCTCCGATGCGCAACCATCGATCTGTCTATTTTAGTGCATTGGCTCCCATACTGGCAGGAGCCCTTGCAAGTTCTTTTGTTATGGGCGTGCATGCTCAAGACGCAGCGAAGATCACTTACGATGATCATATCAAGCCGATCTTCCGAGAGCACTGCTCATCGTGTCACAACAACAACGCCAAAAAAGGTGGTTTGTCCCTCGAAAGCTATCAAGCGACCATGGCCGGTGGCAGTAGTGGTGAGGTCTTGGTCGCCGGAGACTTAGACGCATCGCGCCTTTATGCGCTTACTGCACATAAAGAGCAACCGACGATGCCTCCGATGCAGGACAAGATCGCGCAAGCCAAGATCGACCTTCTGAAGACCTGGGTCGAACAGGGGATGCCGGAGAACAGCGGTTCGGCGATTCGCAAGCCGATGGCAAATGCGGCGGCCATTAGCGTGGCTGCAGCAGGACGTCCAGAGGGCCCACCGCCGATGCCTGCCTCGGTTCTAAAACAGACTCCTCTGTACACTGCTAAAGCATCGTCGATCTCCGCACTTGGCGCAGCACCCTGGTCTCCCTTGATCGCCGTCGGAGGGCAACGCCAAGTTAGTTTGTATCACTCCGTTACCGGGCAGTTGATGGGGATTTTACCATTTCCCGAAGGTGAACCCCAATCGATTACGTTCTCTCGAGATGGCAAACTGATTTTGATCGGTGGTGGTCGTCATAGTGTCGATGGCTATGCAGTCTTGTGCGATTTGGCGACCGGAAATCGGATCGCCAAGGTGGGTGATGAACTCGACATCGTAATGGCTGCAGATATCAGTGACGACAATCGATTAATCGCTTTGGCTGGCCCACAAAAGATGGTACGCGTTTACGACACGCTCACCGGTGAGCGCAAGTGGGAGCAAAAGAAACACACCGACTGGATCTATGCGGTTCGATTTAGTCCTGACGGATTGCTTTTGGCAACAGCCGACCGTGCGGCTGGCTTGGTGATCTGGGAATCGGCAACCGGTAAAATGTATGCGGACCTACAAGGTCACAAGAACGAGATACGTTCGTTGGCTTGGAGACCCGATTCAGGTGCCGTCGTTAGTGCTTCGCTCGATGGTACGCTCAAGATGTGGGACATGAACGAGAGCAAGCTGCTGAAGTCTTGGGATGCTCATCCAGGCGGGGCTGCGGCGATAGCTATTGCCAACGATGGAGTGATGGTCTCGACTGGCAAGGATCGCAAGGTTAAGGTCTGGGACGCGGCGGGCAATGCTGCAGGTGAGATGCCGGCACTTGAAGAAGCAGGACAGGAAGTTGCCATCACGGTCGACTCGCAGCACGTTGTATCTGGAGATTGGCTTGGCAATGTTCGAGTATGGCTCAGGGCCGATCCGAAGGATGAAAAGAGGCTTGCGGCAAATCCGGTAACCCTTGAGATGTCAATCGCTGCGAACAAGGATCGCCACGTTCAATTGGCGGCTGCTGCCCAAACCGCTGTTGCTGAGCTTACTCAGCAAGCGGCTCAAACCGCAGTCGTTCAAAAAGCGAATACTGACCACCAAAATCTGATTGCAACTTACGTTGCGCAAATCACCGAAACGACCAACGCATCGAATCAGCTTAAAGCGACCGTCGATATGTATGCCGTTCAGATACCAGCTAAACAGGCAGAGGTGGCCAAGGTAGCTGAAGCGATCGTAGCAAAGACCGCACAAGTCAACCAATTTACAGCAGAAAAGAAGCAGGCCGATGATGCGTTAGTCGCGTTGCAAAAGCAGAAGGAAGGCCAAGTGCCCGACCCTGCAGCTTTGGATAATCAGATCGCAGAGGCAGGCAAGGTCGTCGAAGCCAAGGCCGCAGCTCTCACCCAGGCAACCAACGAACTCAACGCGCTAAATGCACAAAAGGCTCAGTTCGATAAAGAAGTCGTTGACTTGACCGCAGCAAATGCAGCCAAGAGCAAAGAGTACGCCGATGCGATGAACAAGCTTGCTGAACTGAACAAAACCAAGGCTGCTGCTGACAAACGACTCGAAGAGTTGGTTGCTGAACTCAAAGTGGCAACAGACAAGCAGGCTGCAGCGCAGGCCAAGGCCGATGGTGCAAATGCATCAGCCAACGGACTTGCTGCCGAGATCGCAGCGATGGAACAGGAATTGGCTCGTTTCAACGGATTAGCCAATGAGTACGCAGCGAAAAAGACCGCCTTGGAAACCGCGATTGCTCAAGTCAATGCGGAAGCCCAGCCAGTCCAAAACAACTTGATTGCCGTTAAGTCCAAGATGGATCAAACCCAAGCCGCGATTGCTCAGCTAGAAAAGCAACTGGCAGAACTGCAAGCGATGATGGCTGCAACTCAAGAGGCTAAGAACAACTTGGCCAAGGAGATGGCACCGCATCAACAAGCGCTCGATGCGATTATGGCAAAGCTACAACAAACCCAAGGAGAACTCAGCGGAGTGGCTGCTCAGCAAAAGCTCTTCGAGGAATCCTACAAGAAGTAGCATTTTCTACTTCTTTGCCATTCGCGTGTTTTGGATGATGTAGAGCTTGGGATCATCGACGATCCAGTCGGTGGTCCAGTCCCGACCGTTGTCACCGTTGACGACGTTATAGAAGAAGGAGCGAAGCTCTTCGCATCGGTACCCATAGGGCATCGAGGTTGCGATGTAGTCTTCGCGGCGCAACTCTTCGACACCCGGTCTTGCGAAGTAATGAACAAGACCGTCTGGGGTGAAAGAAAGTCCTAGGGTCCACCAACCTGTGACGGGAATTTCAGGACCTAGAAAATCTCCACCGTTGCGATCAGCGCGGACTCGAAAGTACGCATAAGGAACGTTCTTGCCTTCGACTTGTTTGGTACCCCTGAGGATGAACAAGCCAGGCCAGTAAACTTCGTCCTTCTGCGATTTGCTGGAGAAGAGAAACTTGGTCTTGTTTTCCATGACGGTCGTCTCGACTGCGGCGCGGAAGGCAAAGTGGGGACCGTTTCTGTTTTCCCATTCATCCAAGGGTGGGATGAACACACGTGTTGTTACGTTGGGCGATTGGGAAACTTTCAGTGTACCTCCAAGCCTATACTGCACATTGCAGATGAAATCATCTTGGTGCATTTTGTGGCTGGGACGATTCGGGATCCCTGTGTAGAGGGATTTCATCAGCATCGAGCCTTGGCTGCCGGGAAGTCCACCCGGTGGGGTCGGCACCCTTTTGACGATATCTGGATGACCACGCTTGGCCCCTTCGTACCATCGGCCATTGGTCGATTTGCCCATCGGCTGGCGTTGGTTCTCGTCGATGTCTTCGGTGCTCTTAGGGTTATTTGGGATAAAGTCCCACGTTTCGTCTTCGAAGTCATCGCCGACTTGGTTGAGTTGCACTCCCGTGCCCGGCACGACGATGTCGCTACGGGATTGAGCGAGCGATGGCAAGGCGTTTGCAGAAAGGACGCTCAAAAGTGCAAAACAACAGAGAAACGAGTGAATTTTGCGCATGGCAGCCTCACGTAGAGAGTCCCCCCAGGGGGGAGTAGAGTTGAATCGATACAATCGGTATCGGACTGCCGCGTAGGAAAAGCCGAGATTTCCTATTTCTGTGCGAAAACTTGCCTAGATCCCCCATTTAAGCCGTCGGGTTACTTGCACCGAAAGCGTCAGTAAGACTCGGCGTGAGTCGTTTCGGTAGGTATACTATCAGGTTCAGAGAGATGAACCTTTTTTCTTGAGTGTCCATGGCCTTCCCCGAGCAATCAGATCCAGACTCGAACGCCGAATCCCCGTATACACCGTATGTGGATCCAAACGAAGGCTTTGCTGCGGGTTCGATCCTAGGTAGGATCGGGGATGCCTTCAAATTCACCGCAGTCATCATGGTGATGTTGGTGGCCATGTGGTTTGTTTCCAAGAAGCTCAAGGGGGTGACTTGGGAAGAGGTGAAGCAGGGGTTTGAGAGCCTTCCGTTGATCCATGTTGTCGGTGCGTTGATTCTGACGGCCATCAACTATTTGATCCTCACAGGCTATGACTGGATCGCGATTCACTTCATGAGGAAACGGCTCTCGTTCCGAAAGATGATGGCAGGCGCGATCGTCGGTTACGCATCTGGCAATGTACTTGGTTGGCTCTTTGGGGGTAACTTGGCCCGCTATCGGATGTATTCGAAGTGGGGATTTAGCACCCTGGAAGTCATTGGATTGGTTTCGATCCTATCGGTTACATTTTGGCTCGGCCTGTTTTTGCTCTCTGGCATCGCTTTTATTGCTTTGCCGATCCGTTTGCCGCCGTCGGTCGAGGAGCACTTCAAGATCGAGTCAAAGCTCTTTGGAGACATCCAACTGAGCCATCAGATGTTCGGGTATATCTTTTTGGGGTGTGTGTTTGCTTATCTGGGGGCTTGTTTACTGATTCGAAACCCGATTCGTTTTAAGGGGATGTCGATTTCGCTTCCTCCATTCAAACTTTCGGCGATGCAGCTTGTGGTATCGGCTTTGGATTTTTTACTCGCCACGACGACTCTGTATGTATTGCTTCCGCCGGATATCGTGGGTCCTGACAAGATCAATTTTTCGACAGTCTTGATCGCTTACTTAACGGCTCAGATCGCTGCGGTATTGACGCACGTGCCGGGTGGGTACGGACTGCTCGAAGGGATTCTTTTAGCGTTCTTGGAGGGCTCAGGTACCGACAGGACCGCTTCGATCATTGCAGCGGTGATCATGTTTCGAATCATCTATTATCTGGTCCCCTTTTGCATCGCAGGGGTCCTATTTGTGATCAACGAGTATTCCCCGAGTCCCACGCAAGCGGATCAGGCCGATGGAATCTGATCGACAGATCGAGTCGATCGCGGCAAGTTGGCAAGAGTCCCTCAGGCGAGCCGTCCGCTCGGTCGAGGAACTTCTAGATCTCTTGTCTTTGACACGCGAGCAACTGCTCGAATTGGATCCGAATCCGAGTTTTCCGCTCTTGGTGCCACGCGAATACATTCAAAGGATCGAGCCATCCAACCCGCAGGATCCGCTCCTGATGCAGATCTTGCCGCTGGCCCAAGAGAACCAACAGGTTCCAGGATTTGGATGCGATCCAGTAGGAGATGGCTTGTCCGTTCGCTCCGCAGGGGTTCTTCACAAATACACATCCAGAGCTCTATTGATCGCCACAGGACTTTGTGCCGTTCACTGCAGGTACTGCTTTCGACGACATTATCCTTACGAGGAATCTCCGACAAGCCTTTCGCAGTGGGAGGACTCGCTCGCAACCATCCAAGCGAATCCTCGCATCGAGGAAGTCATCTTGTCGGGCGGGGATCCACTGTCGCTTGGAAATGCCAAGCTCTTTGGTTTGATTAGCAGAATATCGAGCATCGAGCATGTCTCACGCATTCGCATCCACACCCGTTTTCCAGTCATGATCCCAAATCGAATCGACGCGGATTTCATAGAGCGACTTGAAGCGTATGTGGGCTCAGCTTCACCAAAGCCAATCTATATGGTCTTGCATGTGAACCATGCCAACGAGATCGATCGATCCTTGACGCAGGCTTGTGCGAAACTAAGACGATCTTCGGTGGTACTGCTGAATCAGTCTGTTTTGCTGCGTGGAGTCAACGACACGCTTGAAGCCCAACGGGATCTTTGCAAGAAACTCGCCGATTCGGGCGTGATCCCCTACTACTTGCATCAGCTTGATCGAGTCGAAGGTGCCGCCCACTTCGAGTGCGACGAGAGTCTCGGAGAATCGATCGTCGCTGGACTTCGAAATGAATTATCGGGCTATGCGGTTCCTCGGTTCGTCAAGGAGACCGCAGGCGAACTGAGCAAAACCCTCATTCTCTAACGGTTCGATCCGTTGGCAACGCCTCGGTAACCAAGCGTGTAGGTCTGAGCTTCTCGCGGCGAGGAACTCTGAGGCATAGACGGCTTGCCCGTGGTTTTGAAGGCAACACCAGAGAGAGATTCGATGCGAAACTTTTGATCTTGGAAATTCATAATCGCGACTCGAACGTCGACCGGCAGTGCTGATAGACGGGTGTGATGAAACGTACCTGATTTGTACACAATCGTATCGAGCCAGTTGTCGGGAATCTCGGGTTCATAAAGATCGAGCTTAGCGCCGATCTTATGCAAAGGGGTTGGGAAACTTCTTTGCTCGATGGTCTTTGAAAATTGTTTCACGCAACGAATCAAGTTGGCTTGCTGCTTGACATACTCGGCCACGGCGGCGCTGGCCACCGCATCGTTTTCTTGGTAGAGAGCAACGACGAAGGATTGGCGAGCGACAACGGCCTCCTTGCGATGATGAGGCGGTTCGAGTCCGGCGGCTTGGATCGTCACATCCATCAAATCCGCTCTCCAGTTCTCCGGAACGCTTAGCAATAGACCGAGTTTCCTCGATCCTTCGATGGTCGTTTGACTGTTCGGGCGAATCTTAAAATAAACACCCCGCTGACGGTTGGTTGTCCCGGCGGCGATCGTCAGTTCTTTGGCCGGCCGTTGAATAAACTGAACGCTTTGCGTTTGGTAATCGGATTGGTTCCAAGCCCCCGAAACACTACCGATACCAGGATAACCACCAATGCCTTGGAGATTCGCATCGCGTGACTGATCCCGCTCTTGAAGAACTTGCATGGAACCCTCGATGTCCGACTGCAATTCGGTTCTCGGCCAGTAGTCGACGACCACCACATCATCCCGCCGACAGGCGGCTTGAATCATCACTTCTTTGACCGATTGCTCTGCACCGGGCTGAAAAAGTGTCGAGACATCGAGCTCGAGCGAAACAAGTCGTGAGTTGGGTGTTCTGGCAAAAGCCGAGTGCGCGTAGAGGGATCGTGCCGGTGCAGAAGCATTCACGTCGAATGCCACCTGGCCCAGCGCAGATGCCCCGATTTGAACTCCCATGCAAAAGGCGACAACCCTGGCAATGCCTTTCAAGTGGCCTTTGATCAAGTGCATCAGTGCATAACAGGTTATCAGCAATAACATTTTTCTTACCTCCGTGGATTGTATTGGCACCTTGAGCAACTAACGTTCCATCCTGGACATAAGATTCCTAAACATACCGGTTTTTGAATGGTTCTTCGGGAATTGTTGTGGGTTCACTGGCTGGTAGCGAAAGTGCGCAAGCACTCCGGTGAGTGATGGAATGCCTGCGATTTCGCATTGTTTTATCACCGGACGGCTCGCGCCGTTCCGCTTTTATTCGCCTGTAGAACCCCCTAACCACAATAACTCCCGAAGAACCTTTTTGAATTTCGACCCAATTATTTGCAATAAACGATCCAGTTTAATGCCAGCATCCGAAAGGATACTCAGTCAATTTTTCAAAACAGAGCGGCTGCTTTGCAATCCTAGAAGCAGGTTTTTCAAAGGCAAGAGTTGAGGTTAGAATCACGCAACGATGAGATTGCGTATCTTATCTAGTTTCACAATTCCATAGAGATACAGGTGATTGTATGAGAGCCCAAGACGTCTTAAAAGCATCGCTCAAAACCACACAAATGGTTTACTCCAGTTACATCAGCGACCTGACTGACGAAGAACTCATGGTGCGCCCTGGTCCAGGTTGCAACCACATCGCTTGGCAACTTGGACACCTGATCAGTTCCAACACCAGCATTCTTAATTCGATTCTCCCTGGATCAGCACCGAGTCTGCCCGAAGGCTTTGATGCCATGCATTCCAAGGCCACAGCAGCAAGTGACGATCCTAAGGATTTTCTTACCAAGGTTCAGTACGAAGAACTGTTTGCCAAACTGGACTCTGCAATCTTGGCCGCCATCGATCGGCTCAGCGACCAAGACCTAGAAAAACCAAGTCCTGAATATTGGCGTGGAAAGTTTCCGACGATTGGATCTTTGGCCGTTATCCTCGTATCCCACACGATGATGCATGTGGGCCAGTGGGTGCCTGTCCGTCGTAAACTGCAAAAGCCTGTATTGATTTAATGGTTATTCAGGTGTTTTTGTGGGTGGCACGGAGGTAGTTAGATTCCCTCCTTTTGTAGCCGCAAGTCATGGCCGCACCGGCGTGAAGCCCAGTGGCGTTGAATTAAAAGCGGAACGGCGCGAGCCGTCCGGTGAAAACTAATCGAATTCGCGGACATTCCATCACTCACCGGAGTGCTTGCGCACTACCGCTTGCACTAATTCAACGCCATTCGGCGTGAAGTCGGGTGGAGGCCCTCGATCTTTACCCACAATAATTCCCGAAGAACCGGTTTAATTTTCCGTCGGCATCAGTCTAATAAAGTCGATGCCAACCATGTAACCGGGAACCGCATCGGGATGCTTGCCGATAATCTGCACCTTCAGAACATGTTTACCTTGGGTCAAGCTCTTTGTTGGTAACTTCAGTAGACCCGTGGTGATCACATCGGGAGTGTTGTACGCATCGATGGGATCACCTAGGGGAACATCGTCGATCATCAACTGGACGATGGCATAATCCCTGGCCTTGGTCAGCACGATCTGTGGTTGGTACATGCCATCCTTCGAGACTTCGCACTCCAAGCTCAAGGAATCCTTGGGTTGGCCACCGGTCCACCAAAGCTGGTCGTTTGAAGACCAACTGTCTTTGGCAAAACTTCGCATGTCTTGCCCTTGAGCATTCCCGCGACTCTTCTGAAGAACCTTCATCGATTCACCTTCGATGGCTCCAGGTACATTTCCTTTGGAATCAAAATCCGGCCTTGGGCCCCGAAGAGGAACCTGTGCGGAGCTAGCTAAATAGCCGATCAAATCTCTGATTTCCTCTGGCTGCATCTGTTCGAGGAGTCCATTGGGCATCAGCGATAGTTCGGAGAGTTTTCGCTGATCGATTTCATCCTTGGCAACAACGACCAAATCATTGATGGTCTTGAGTGTCACCGCACTATCGGTCTCTTTGGTAATCAAACCTGACAGAACTCGTCCGTCGTCGAGTTGCAGCAACGTCATTTGATAATCCTTGCCTACGACGGCATTGGGCGCCACGAGATTCTCTAAGATGTAATTCAAATCGGCTCGATTGGAACCGGTAAGATCCGGGCCTACTTTTTCACCCGCACCAAAGAGTTGATGGCATGCCATGCAGTGTTTGTTGAAATGCAGGCGTCCTTGGCTAAGATCCGCCTTGGCCAACTCCTTCTTAGTCAGCTGCAACTTGTATTTCTCGATCGCTTGCTTCTGCTCTTCCGAGGACGTTCCCACCTTACCCCAGGATTTGTTGATTCGCTCGACAAGCGGCTTGTCATTGAGACTGACCATTTGGCGGACATGGAAGGCATGCACGTCCGATCTTGCGATTTTCCCGGATTCGACTGCATCGAGAAGTTTCTGAGCAAACGGGGCGCGAGAGACTAGAGTTGCGACCGCATCCTCGCGGGCATTCTTGGTCAATTGAGGATAGAGGCCAAGAAGTTTGTCTGCGGTTTGTGAATCGGCCACCGCCGATAATGCTCGAATCGCGGGGGACTGCAATTCTTGCGTATCGAGAATCGCATAGAGACTTGGAGCTAGCTCCTTATCCCGGCCTTTGACTAAGATATCCAAGGCTCCGAGTCGCTCGGCAATGGGGCGATCTTTATCGACCAACCGTTCACGCAACTGGGGAAAGGCTCGTTGATCGCCAAAGGCGACGGCGGCTCGAAGCGCCAAATCCCTAACCTCAGGTTCCTGGGCCTTCGAGAGTCGTTCGTAAGCCTCCTTCCAATTCTGAGGCTGCTGCACGTTGACTCGCCCTTCCATCGATTGGAGGACTTGCTCGAGCGTTTCCTTTTGCTTTGGAGACGGCCACTGGGTCATTTGGGCGATCAGGGCTTCCAAGCCTTGGGCGTCGGAGGCCGCGCGGCGAACGATGTATTGACTGACCAACCCCAACCGACTCTCAGCTGCCAACTCCAAAGCCCTCTTGGGATCCTTGGTCACCAATGGCTCGATTCCGTACCAAGTTACCAAAGGAATATTTTTGTCCTTGTTGTCCCCTTCATGGCTAACGAGACCTTGGGCAATGTCCCAACGCTGATCAACTTCCAGTCGGTTGATCGCCGAAGCAAGATAAAGTCGCACCAGTGGATCTATTTTTTTGCTTGAAGCTAATTGAGAGAATCGAGCGAGGATCGAGGAATCCACTTTCTTGTCTTCGCAAAGCAATTGGATGGACCAAGCCACCGCATAGGGCGACGGATGCTCCAAGATCGATTCGAGTTTATTATCATCGAGCAGTCCGGTTGCGTGAGCCAGCCACAGGCCTCTGAGAACTCGGGTTTCATCTTGGCTAGCGATGAGTTGCTGCACTTGGTCGGCAATCGCATTACGATCAAGCTTCCCAGCGACAAAGCGCTCTTGAAGCAACCTTCGGGAGACTCGTACATACCAATCGTTTTTATGCCAAGCGAATTTCGCCAACTGATCGTCTGAGAGCTTGGACAAATCGACCGCTTGTCGATCGGGAACTCCGTAAGCGATGTTGTAGACGCGTCCATTGGTGCGATCCCAGATCTCTGGGTTGACGCGGTGGCAGGCGTTTCGATCGTACCAATCGATCAGGTAGACCGAACCGTCTGGACCTGTTCGTAAATTGATTCCACGGAACCAACGGTCGTTCGAGAGCAGCAAGTCATCGCCATGCTTGCCGACGTAGCCACTTCCGTCCCGAAACAACCGATCCATGTTGACTCGATTGCCGTGAATGTTGTTGAAGAAGATATGATTGCGATACCGATCTGGCCAATTATCGCCAAGGTAGATCATCCCACCGCAATGGGCGTGACCACCACCGGCATCGGATGTGTCGTCTTGGATGCCTGGTTCATGCCCCCACCATGCATGATCACCGATGTTGCCTGCGTAATGCAAGTGATCGGCGATGGTTTTGATATCCGAATAAACATAGCGATTGAAATGCTCGCCGGCTTGCCGCTGGTAATGGGCCCCCTGAATCACATGGTACAAATGCGGAATCACACAAGCGGTGATGAAGGCCTGTCCATGATCATTGAAATCCACACCCCAGGGATTGCTCGTTCCCCAAGCAAAGACCTCAAAGGTGTGCTGTGTTGGATGGTATCGCCAGACAGCAGCATTCATCGGAACCCTTTGATCATCTGGAGTTCCTGGCTTACCGACCTTGCTGTGGGTAAAGACCCCGTGGCAACCGTAGAGCCAGCCATCGGGTCCCCAATTGAATGCGTTGAGAGTTTCGTGGGTGTCTTGGTAACCAAAACCATCGAGCAAGACCTGAGGCTTGGCGTCTGGGATATCATCTCCATCTGCGTCGGGAATAAAGAGCAAGTAGGGTGCTGCTCCGACCCACACGCCGCCAAAGCCGACTTCAAGACCGCTGACGAGATTGAGCCCTTCGATGAATTGTTTGCGATTGTCGAACACTCCGTCTTGGTTGGTATCTTCCAAGATGATGATCTTATCGATCCCTTGGCCCTCTGGGGCTCGTTTGGGGTAGGTATAAGCTTCAGCAACCCACAGGCGTCCTCGGTGGTCCAAGGCCATCGCTACTGGTTGGTGGACTTGGGGCTCGCCGGCAGCAAGCTGGACATGGAAGCCTTCGGGCACCGTCATATGGGCTGCGGCATCAATGCCTGAGAGATCCTCCTTGAGCTCTCCTCTGGGCTTGGGCTGGGCTGCTTGGTATGCAATCCCAGACAACTCCTTTTGTTCATGTCGCAATACATGGCAACCGAGCATCCCTCCGACGACGATATCCGGCGATTGGTTCGAATCAACGTCGGCAATGACAATCTGGCGTCCGATCCCAGAGGCATCGTCAGCCAGGTGCGGAATCCACTCGATGCCTTTGTCCGAACGTTTGAGTTCAAACCAATAGACAACTGGCCCTGCATCCCACTCCGAGCTTTGTCGGTGGTGAGACCAATAGGTTTTACCAGTGATGATGTCTTGAAGTCCATCGCCATTGATATCTGCCATCTTGACCGAGTGAAGCTCCGAGATATGGATTCCGTAAGGGTTCTCCGAGGGCTTGCTCCCCATGATCAAATGACGCTTGAATTCGCGCTGACCGGTAGGGGACTTTTGCTGTTCCCACCAGACCAATCCATACCCGTGTGCATCGAGGCTGGTGATCACATCGTTGAGTCCATCGGCATTGACATCGTAGGCGAACATGTCAGCCCCGCCGGGACAAAACGGTACAGACTCAAACTCCCAAAGAGCTTGGTCATTGGAACCTGGGTTTTTGAACCAACCGTTGTTGGCGATGACATCGAGTTTTCCATCGCCATCGACATCTCCTACGCCAAGAGCGTGCCCGAACCTCTCGTGAGCGACAACTTCGGAGATCCGAGTGAATTTCCAAGCATCAAAATTCTTATCCGTCGGTTCTGCGTATCCAAACATACCGGCCCGAGTGCAGACCAATTCAGGCTTGCCATCACCAGTGATATCGGTGAATGCAGGGGACTCGTTGGATACCCAATCGAATATCTGATGCTTGGTCCAGTGCCCGGCAGCGGCCACATCTTTGCCTGGGTTCTCGTACACATAAGCAGGTGTGCCCGGGAAGCCTACTGTGAGCACATCGTTGAATCCATCGCCATTGAAGTCATGAACCCAGGCGAAAAAGTGATCGGCATATGCGTTCATCGGTTGGGGTTTTGGAGTGTATATCTCGTGTGAGACTTTGAACTCTGGGCCTTCGAACCAGTAGGGTCCATAGACAACATCCGTTTTGCCGTCTGCATTGAGATCACCGACTCCGGCCCCTTCGCTAAAGTAGGTCTTGGTGAGCGATTGGCGATGGAATGAATGCACTGTGCCTCGATCGGATTGGACTTGAGCCTCGGTCGATCCACCGTGACAAATCAGTAAAAGCGCAAGACACGCGAGGATATAGAAAGGCTTCATAAAAGATCGATCGCTAGAGAAAAACGCAGGAGGGAATTTGGTGCCGTTGAAACGACAACACAGTGCTGTTTAGTTTAACAAAAATACAGCATAGTGTGGGCTATTCCGATATTTTCGCGGGTAGTAGATCACGAGGTCTCGATTAGACGTAGCCTTGATGAACCGGCTTGATCACTAGCTCGGGAATATGGACTCTAGGCGGCAAGGCGATGATTGATGCGACGACTTGGCCGACGTCGCTTGGACGCAAGATCAACTGGCGCTGTTCCTCGGAGACAGGTACTGGGCGCTGATCGAGGATCGGTGTGTCGACTTCGCCGGGATAGATATTGGTGACTCGAACTCCTTCAGCACCGACTTCGTTAGCCACGCAGGTTCCAAGAGCGGTCATCGCAAACTTGCTGGCCGCATAGGCCACACCCCCGAGTGCCAGGGCTCGTTTTCCAGTGACACTCGATATGTTGATGATCGTTCCGCTGTGGCGAGCTCGCATTTCAGGAAGTGTGGCATAGATCATGTTGTAAGCACCGGTGGCATTGATCGCCATGACGTCATCCCATTGCTCGGGTTGCATCTGACCAATCGTGCGGTTTTTGATGTTGACCCCTGCGGCATTGACTAGAATATCGATTCGATCCCATCGCTTGCGAACTTGGTCGACGAAATCCTCGACGCTGGTTCGGTCCGTCACATCCAAAGGCAGACCGATGACCTCAGAATTGCCGGTAGCTCGGAGTTGATTGGCGGCTTGTTCGACGACGTCATTGCGCCTTGAGCCGATCGCCACTCGAAGGCCGGCTTTGGCCAGGGCTTCTGCGATTCCAAGTCCTATACCTGTGGCGCCGCCGGTTACAATAGCGACCTGAGGAGATTGAGTGTTCATGTTGGGATTTCTAAGGTCAAGAAGGATGGTTATAGGCCGGATCGAACGATTCTTGTATGGTAGTCTCAGAGAGCGAAACGCCCAAGGGCGCTGGACTTTAAGAAAATTCCAGAATTCAACTAAGAAAACAAGTGGCTCTACGTTAACCGGGTGTCGGCACGAGGCAGTGGGCCTTGTAATTGCCCCAATGAATAACAGGTGATCGTTCTATTGTGGCGTCAGAGGAACACTCCAGCAGCGAAGATTCCCAATGGTTGCAGTCGGTATTTGATCGTCTGGAACGACCGCTACTTGTCTATTGCCAACGGATTACAGGGGGTGATGCGGATCGCTCGCAAGACTGCGTGCAGGAGGCGTTCCTTCGATTGTGCAAAGCCTCGCGGGCTCAAGTCGAGTCCTATGTCGACGCTTGGTTGTTCAAAACATGTCGGAACATAGCGATGGATATCCATCGACAGGAGTCGCGTATGGCAAAGCAATCCCATGAATTGGCTACGACCGCGATGGCGTCACGTGAGGCGGACCCGCATGAAGCGATCGTTGATCGAGAACAGAAGGCAACACTCCAGGAGTGTATCGGTAGTCTCCCTGCGTTAGAAAAAGAGGCTGTGCTACTGCGCTTAGGCCAGGGGCTTTCCTACAAGCAAATTTCCGAGGTGATGGATTTGAGTGTCTCGTATGTAGGAGTACTACTGCATCAGGCGCTTGGTCGTTTACGCTCGACGATGAAATCCCGCAATTGAAATCGCAAAGCACTTGGTTTGCGATGCATTCGATTCACTAAAAAACTCAATCCAAAAAATACAAAGAGACCAACATGTCAGATAGAAACAAGTACGAACCCCACGACAACTCTGGCCCCATCGAAGCCTGGTATTTGACCGCTTATGCACTCGGCGAACTCGACGAGGAATCTTGCATGCGTGTCGACGCGTGGTTGACAAACCATCCCGAGGCCAAGCAAGAGATTGACGCGATTCGGCAGACTGCATCGCGGGTAGAGATGGAACTTGCGAGCCTACCGGTTAACTTACAACTTGACTCGGTACGCAGCGGCAGGATCAAAGAAGCGATTGCTTCTGCGTCAACGGCAACGACCATGTCGCAAACCGTCGGGCAGCAGGAGAACATTTTAAGCAACAAGGTTCGCAGGAAGAGATTCCTCGTTGCGGTCGTCTCTGGGGTCATGACCACGGGACTTGCGGCCGCTTTAGCGGGCGCTGCATTCTGGGTAAGACTACCGGGGAATCACAAAAATATGGTTTCCGCCCCAACCGACAACGCGTGGTTCGTGCCACCGACCGAAGAGGCCAGGGTGGGATACTCCGATGAAGAAAAATCTTCAATGGTTAGTCCTAGCAACCAGGGGAGATGGGAAAAATTGAATGAGCAAGTTGATTCCTTGGCTTTGAGTCCAGTGGATAAATCTCTTCAGAAAAACCAACTGGGCTTTGAGAGAGGAATCGAAGAACCTTTGAAACAAAGTGGTCCTGGTGGTGCTCCAGCGGATCGATTCGGTACAGCACTATCAAGTGAAGCTAGTGGCAGGGGCGGCATGGGGCTTGGTGGTGGCCTCGGCGGCGGTGGTGGTCAAGGCTTGGGTGGGCAAGGACGGCCAAGCGGTGGCAGCTTGCCAGCTGTAAGCTCCTCTCCGAACCTACTTGCTTGGGACCTCAGCGAGAGCAAAGGTCTCGATGGAGCCAAGCGAGATTCATCATCGGGTGAATTCCCCAAAGAGCTCGCTGAGAACGTGCCGAGTCGTCGCAACTGGCAAGAGGGACAGTCTCGAGCCAGCGGAGATCGGTTCGACGCGATTCCCGAGACACCCTTTTCAAGTGTCGCCAAAGACCCGCTTTCTACTTTCTCAATCGATGTCGATACCGCATCGTATTCGAAGTTGCGTCAGTATGTCTTGGAGAACAACGTCGTACCGCCGGCTTCTTCGATCCGCATCGAGGAATGGCTCAACTACTTTGACTACCAGTATCCTGGTCCAACCGGAGACGAACCGTTTGCTGCTCACATGAAGATGGGCGATTGCCCTTGGAACGCCAAACACAAGCTTGTTCGGGTAGCGATCCAAGCCAAGAAGGTGGCTAATGAGGAAAGGCCTAAATCGAACCTAGTGTTTTTGATCGATGTATCGGGATCGATGGCCGATGCGAACAAGCTACCATTGGTCAAGCGAACACTGGGACTTTTAACGGCCCAGTTGCGAGAGCAAGATCGGGTAGCGATTGTGGTCTACGCCGGTGCGTCGGGTTGTGTATTGCCTAGCACCAGCGGTGTGCAAAAAGATCAGATCCTTGCATCGATCAATGAACTCCAATCGGGTGGTTCGACCAACGGAGGCTCGGGGATCGAGCTAGCTTATAAGATCGCCAAGGAGAATTTTGTTCCTGGTGGTGTCAACCGCGTGATCTTGTGCACCGACGGCGATTTCAACGTGGGAGTTACGGGGACCGATGCTTTGGTATCGATGATGCAAGAGCAGGCCAAGAGCAATATCTTCTTGACTTGTCTGGGGTATGGCATCGGCAACTACAACGATTCGATGATGGAGCAGATCTCCGACAAAGGGAACGGGACTTATGCAATGGTCGATAGCGAAACCGAGGCGCGTCGGGTGATGACCGAGCAGCTTTCCGGAACGCTGATGACCGTAGCCAAGGACGTCAAGATTCAGATTGAATTCAATCCTGCGAAAGTTCATTCCTATCGCCTGATCGGCTATGAGAATCGCAGGTTAGCGGCTGCGGATTTCAATAACGACAAGAAGGATGCGGGAGAGATCGGAGCTGGCCATCGAGTGACGGCCCTCTACGAGATCGTGCCAGTCGGGCAGCAAGACAGTATTCCCGGTGCTATCGACGAGCTTCGATTTTCGAAGACTCCGCAGAAAGAGCCCAGAGTCGTCGTGGATGAATCGGCTACTTCGAAGGATTGGTTATTGCTGAAAATACGATCCAAGCAACCAGAATCGAACCAGAGCACCAAGCAGGAGTTTGTGCTTGGGGATGTTGCAAGTCAGAAAGCTTACGAGGGAGAGCAAAGCGACTTCGACTGGGCGCTGAGCGTTGCCGAGTTTGGGCTGCTTATGCGTCAAAGCCAACTTGCTCCGGGCATGGACTGGGACAAGATGCTCTCTAGGGCTATGGATAGCACAGCTTCGGATCCCTACCGTCACGAATGCTTGATGATCATGCAAAGGGTAAGGCCGCTTGTTCAAAGATAGGCGTTTCGTCAACGATTTTTATAAACAAAAGAAGGCAGCCTCAGTGCAGGCTGCCTTCTTGGTTTTTTCGCTTTGCGAATTCCTACAAACCACGTAACGCGTATTGGAGGCCGAAGGTAAAGAAGGTACCTAGACCGAAGTTTAGGACTTCTTCACCGGCCTTGTAGCGAAGGATTAAGATATCGCCAGGTTGAACCAAGATTCTTTCTCTTGGATCGAGGTTCGCTCGGGCAAGATCCACCGCAATGGTTATCTGTCCGTTGCAAGGTGTCTTTCGTAAGACGTAGAGCATACCGGGAGGAACTTGACCAAGCATACCACCAATCCCGCCCATGCCCCCCATACCGCCACCGCCTCCGCCATTACCGCCGACGGATCCACCCGATAGGGACATGGCTGTCAAGACGTCCAAGTCGTAATCTCTGGGGATTCTATACTCGCCACCTCGCAACATTCCACCCGTGTAGTAGACTTCTGCGTCTCTTGATTCGATGTAGACGATGTCGCCATCTTCAAGAATCATGTCTTCGATTCCAAACTGAGGAGTGACTCCGGGAGGCAATCGCAAAGGGATTTTTAAGATCGAGGGATCTTCTGGAAGCGGTGGTGGGCAACCGCAAGGATCAGGATTGCAGTAGTATTGTTGGTAGAACTGTTGGACGAATTCGTCGCGTCGTCGCTGGTCAGCCCTCGATGCACGAAGGATTTTGACTTCGTTCTTTGCATTTACGCCGGGCAAACCACCAGACTCCATCAGTGCGTTCAAAACATCGTTTTGATAAGCCTTGAGCTTTAGCATCCTACCCGAGGCGCTGTAGTCGGTGCCTCGAGTGAAACCACCCTGACCGCCACCGCCACCGCCACTGAGGTCTTGCCTGATGACGATCACGTTGTAGGTTCGTTCCTTCATCAAGGTGACGATTGGCTGCAAGCGGCTCGACTCGCGAAGGATTTCCGAATCGAGGTAGTACTTGCGAATCAGATCGCGTGTTTGGTCGACTGTCAAACCCCGAACCTTGATAGGCTCTAGGTTTGGTAGCTGGATCGTCCCATCATTGATCACCGCAATTGGGAAGCCCAAGGACGGATCAAGTTGGCTTGTTGCATCGGGAAAGTTCACAGGTGGTGGCTCAGGAGGACGATCCGGCGGGACAAACGGCAAAATGCCTTCGATGTAAACTCCTAGGATATCGCCGTCATCAAGCAGATAATCACGGGGTGGTTCTTGTGCAAGACGTGCTGGATCCAATGGCACAAGATTATTCTTGCTCTGCGCTAAAAACTGCGGAGGGACTCTTCGAGCTGGAATCCCTGAGATCGGCTGTGTAAGGGTCGAGCAGCCTGTGCTGAGCATCCCTAAAACAACTAGCCCCAGTGTACTTGCTTGTTGCATCCAACTGGTCAGTTGCTTTGTAAAGCTGTATTCGATTTTCATTTGCTTGTACTTCATGTTTAGGACTACTTACCTAAATAATTTGCCGAACGATGCTCAGAACTAAGGCTGACCAATCGGACTAGGCACCAGTGGCTTGGGTACAACCGGGTTTGGAATCACTTGAGGAGCAACCCCTGGAGCAAGATTTGGTAACGGCGCGACCTGAGGCGCGACGACTTCGGATTCAACAAAGCCCATCGGCATGTCGCCTTGTACACCAGGCCCAAGTAAGGATCGATTACGATCGAATTGAGGTACTGGATACTGCCCGTTGTACTGACTGGGCATCAAATTATGTTCGACATACTGCTTTTGGATGGAAGAAGAAGTTTGTATTTGGTTCCACATACCAACCCCTTCCTCTTCAGCGGCTTGGGCTCCGTGTGGGAATCCTGCAAACCAAGCGGCCACGCGTGCTTGTCCTTCAGCCGATTGGTAGCACCAGTTCCAATATTCCACAGGCGGGAATGCTGGCGTGCAACCGCTACCACTATCAGCTACCTGCATATAACCAGCTCGGAAACCACGCTGGAAGTCTTTCAAGTACTTCTGATCGACAAAACAATGCTTGCGGGCATGCCATGCCTTGCCCGACATCGAATATGCACGGCTGTTCATGATGTACTCGTTCAAGTCATTATTGAACTTGAACATGTTGCTAAGTCCGGTTACCGCCGTGCAACCCGTGCTCGACAGAACTCCTACTCCTAGCAGAGCGACTATCACGAAGGCTTTGCCGCCTACTCGTCGTTTTTGGAACATCGACGATTCCCCTTTATTACGTATTTAGTTGGTCGGAATGCTAGCAAGCCAAATCCGACCGGACGACGAATACCTACTATCCGTCCGTCGATTTATCGCGTTTGGGAACGTTTAGAATTTAATGATTATCGCGGTAGTGCCTCGAATTCGGCTTTTTTGGTCTATTCCAATAGTAGCATTACCTATGTCGCTCTTTTGGATTGATCCATCTGCCGTACATGACGATGGAAGCAAAAGCAAGAAGGAGTTTTGTTGAGAAGTGGAAAAAACCAATCGCGAGAAAAAACAGAGGGCCTTGGTTCCAAGCCGAGACGAAATCCTCCTGATCAAAGCGATCCGATGGGTACTGGTCCTGATCCTTTTGGTTACCCCCTGGTTATACGGCGGGGTCAATTGGTCGTTCCAATACATCCTATTTTTCTCGGTTAGTGCCCTTGCTGCTCTCTTGGCATTGGCATGTATCGCGGGTAAGGGCAACGCGTTTCAACAAAGGCATCCACCACTGGTAGCTTGGATTTTGCTCTCCCTTGGTCTTTTCGCGGAAATCCAGAGCATCCGTGCATGGGATTTAGAATCCCCAGGGCGATCGATTTTCCCATCTCTAGAAACACAGCGATGGGCACTTGGCCTAAATCGCACCTCGGAATCGCAAGTTACTTGTGATCTTGAAGGGATCGAGCCCCAGCATCGAAGACTTGCGATGAGCGTTGAGCCAATAACAACGCAAGGAGCCTCGAGCAGTCTTTTCGTTTGTGGGTTACTCGTGTGGGCAGCAAGTTGTGTTTGGGGGCATCGTAAGACGTATCCATCGCTGCTGCTTTGGATCACTGTTTTAGGAGTTCTCGTTGGGGGTTATGGACTTGTAGGTGCATTTCTGCGATCCAAGCCGAATCTACTGGGGCTAACCTATGGTTCTTCATTTTCGGTCTTTGTCTCAAAAAATTCTGCGGGTGCTTTTCTCAACATCACCTTGGCTGCAGCACTTGGCCTTGCCCTCTGGAACATCGAAAAAATATTCAGCTCGGTTTCTCGCCAAATGTTCTCAAGAGACATGCGTCAATGGCCATGGAACGCCAAGTTTCAGTATGGGCTAAAGACTACGATCGAGAAGCTGGACGTTCGCACGATCGTCTCAGGACTTTGTGTCCTTCTGCTTGCGTTCTGTATGGCGATGAGTCTTTGCCGAGGCGCTTTTATCAGCGGAATTCTCGCAATCTTTGTTGCCATCGCGATCGCTTGGCCTGGCAAGAAACCAACAGCGATCCTCTTTGCTTGTTTTATTGCGATGCTTTGCGGTGTGATCGCCATGGTAGGGTTACAGATCGATCAGACGGCAGCGAGTCGGATGGAGAGTATTGAGAGCATAGACATTGAAACGGAGAGAAACTCCGGTCGGCTCTACATCTGGGGGGTTGCAGCCAGAGCCGCGATGAATTATCGCTGGTTGGGCTCCGGTCATGGTACTTTTCATGTGGCTGCCCTACCCTTCCAAGATCCATCATCGAGGGGTTGGTACTATCATGCAGAGAGCCTCTTTGCCGAGATTCTTGTCACGCTCGGTTTTCTAGGCATTATGGCTACGATCCTTGGACTGGTCGTCAGCGTGTATTGCTTGATAACGATCTTTCACTCGCCTCGATTTCGGGACTACCTTGCTCTTCAAGTTGCGGGCGCATTTTTTCTTGCGAGCCAAACACTTCATGCGTGCATCGACTTTGCATGGATCTTACCGGGCGTTTACGTACCTAGCGCATTGTTTCTTGGGGCGATCCAAGGCGGATGGGTTGAATCGAAACTCGCTTATAAACGCATCCATCATCCGATTCAGGATGAAACGGCACCGCGACCTCGCCGTTTTACTCGCGCATCAGGGCTGATCTTTGCCGCAGTAAGCTCGGCTTTTCTTTTGCTCAATCAAGGTTCGGTATCGGTACTAGCCCTTTCGGAACGCTTGGAAAAACAATTTCAAACCGATGGGCCACCCAAGTCAGCAAATTCTCTTGTCGATCAATGGATCGAGTCCTGCTCGAATGCGTACTCGGCAGACAGAATCGATCGGGTCTACCAAAGCTCAACACTCATGCGATTGCTCGCAGAGGGGATCGTCTACGACACTCGCAAGCAACGTTGGGAGCAACGTCCCTTGGTAGCATCGAGCGAACTTGCATGGAATCAAACTCGGCCCGTAGTGCTGCGCATCGCCTTGGACGCGGCAAATGAAAACGACCGAACATTCATCCTCGATTCCCTCGGTGGAAAACCCACTCGAGATGCATTCACGAAAGCCAACTACTGGTATACACGAGGGCAACTGCTTTCACCCTTGGATTGGCGATTGGTCTGGGGAAGAATTTCCACAGCGATGCAGTGCTCTCCTGAGCAACTCAAGCCTCTGGTTCCTGTGCTCGCTTCAACTTCGGCCCACAGACCTGCAAACTTAACCACAGGCTCCTTGCTGTTTAATTCCGTGCTGAGTGATCAAGAGAAACTCAACCTATGGCAAAAAGCCATCCGAGCTAATCTGGCAGAATCGATTCCAATCGCCGAGATCATGACGAAAACTTACACCGATGGTCAGATCCCCATAGAGACGTTCCCAGACGACCCCCAAATACTGCGCAAGCTCTATAACGAAACCTTTAAGGAAAAAGAATTCCCAATAACACACGGCCTTCTTGGGGATAGATTGATTCAAGCAAGCTCGAAAACCAAGTGGACAGGAATGCGTAAAGCAAGTTGGATGGCCGATGTCGCTCGAGAGACCGGAAATGCGGACTTGGAAATTGAGAACCTTACGATTATCCTCGGACTAGATCGCAACAACGTCCCATTGCTCAAGCGAATCCTCACTTTGCTTATCGAGAAAAAGCAGCCTGAGAAAGCCAGAGGATTTTTAAGACAGCTTGTGCGTGCCGCTCCGAGCGATCCTGCGATCGAATCGATCAATCAACAACTCGCTGGAATCGAACCTTGAAACGCGTCTGTATCATCAATGTCGTCGGACTCGTCGGCGAATTGCTTCCCTATGCACCTTGCATAAGCCAACTCGGACCATGCCGGAGCTTCCGACCGCCGATACCTGCCGTAACCTGCACTGTGCAAGCCACCATGCTGACCGGCAAGATGCCCAATGAGCATGGTATCGTCGGAAACGGTTGGTATGATCGAAACTACTCCGAAGTTCGCTTCTGGCAACAATCCAACCATCTGATATCGGGCGAACTCCTCTACCAGGGCATCGACACGGCCAAGATGTTTTGGTGGTTTAACCAACACTCGCACGTTAACTATAGCGCAACTCCCAAACCCCATTATGGATGCGATGGTTCGAAGGTCTTCGATATCATCGATGACACGGATTGCCAATTGTTCAAACATTTAGGGCCATTTCCTTTCTTCTCATTCTGGGGGCCCAATGCAGGACTGCCTGCAAGTGACTGGATCGCACAAGCGACGGCTAAAGTCCTTCGCGAGAAGAAACCACAACTGACCCTCTGCTACCTCCCTCACCTAGACTACGACTTCCAACGCTTTAGCAAACCCAACCTTGAGCGAGTCGCAGAAGTAGATCGCTGCGCTTCGATGGTCATCAATGCAGCTCAGGACATCGGAGCGATTCCAATCATCGTCTCTGAGTACGGTTTAGTTCCCGTCTCCAAACCCGTTTCCATCAACCGAATCCTAAGACAAGCCGGCATGCTCACGGTTCGACAAGGCCCCTTTGGCGAGATGCTGATCCCAGGCGATTGCCGCGCCTTTGCCGTGGCTGACCATCAAGTCGCCCATGTGTATGTCAATGATCCGGGCGCTTTGCATGAGGTCCGAGAAATACTGATCAAACAACCCGGAATCCAATCCGTCGTTCATCCCGAGGAACTCCGCCTCGAGCACCCACGTAGCGGAGACTTGATTGCCCTAGCCCAAAGCGATTCATGGTTTACCTATTACTACTGGAATGATGATAACCTTGCACCAGACTTTGCAAGAACCGTCGACATTCATCGCAAGCCCGGGTACGATCCTTGCGAACTTTTCATAACCTCGAAATCTCGAGCCATGTTTCGTCTCGCACAAAAGAAACTCGGGCTCCGAATGAAAATGGATGTTATACCGCTCGATCCGAGCCTTGTCGGAGGTAGCCACGGGTTGGTCAATTCAATCGATCAAAATCCAATCCTCATCGGCCCAGATGCCCCGGAAGATATCCTGCAATTCAAGGATTATATCCGAGGTCTCTTGCAAGTTCCCTGATCGCTCGGCACAAGATTAGACCAGCCTTTCTCCCCGACCATATCGACTCGCGGCGGATTGATACAAATCGAGTGCACGCGGAAGTTTCTCTGCAAGATCTGCCGCTCGGCGCTGATCGCTTGGATGCGTTGATGCCCACTCCGGCGGTGATTGATCATTCGTTTTAGCATTCCCAAATCGGCCCCAAAACAGTGGCGCCTCGGACGGATCGTAACCCGCTTTTGCCATCAGATCGATACCTATCGCGTCGGCCTCGCTCTCATGATGCCTACTGTAAGGAAGCAGAATTCCATACTCAGTCCCAGTTCCAAAAGCTCGCATCGCTAGGTCACGCGTCAGCGGAGTCGTTTCACTCATCGCCCAGCCAAGAACCGCTCCTGCCCCTTGTACCCCAGCCTGCTGACTCATCCGCTCAGCACCGTGACGAGCCAATGCATGAGCAATTTCATGACTCATCACCACAGCCAATCCCGCTTCGTTCTCGCAAAGCGGAACGATCCCCTCATAAATAGCCACTTTGCCACCGGGCAAACAGAAAGCATTTTGCGTAGGGCTAGCCAAGAGTCGAAACTCCCACTGAAATCCTGGTGCATTAGCCACCGCCGCGATCCTTTGGCCGGTCCGATGCACCGCATCGATCCATGCCTGATTTTGTGAAGGTGTCGATTTGGAAAGAACTTCTGCGTAACTCTGCTCTCCAAGCGACATTTCCATCGACTTGGGAATGAATACCAACTGAGGACGACCCGTCATGGGTGTCGATCGGCAGCCGCACAATTGCGTAACCCCCAAACAGCCCATCGAGGCCAATATCTGCCGACGACTCAGTGGATTGTGGTTTGGATTTCGACCCATATAAATCCGCTCCTGAGGAACTCAAGTGGGAAAACTTTGCTTGCCATACCCCCTAAAAGTACAGAAAATGCTCGTTGGAATCCAAGACCGATTCCCAGTGACTAAATTTCATCGGATGCTCTAGAATAAAGCGGAAACACAAAAGCAACTCCAAGCATCCGCGCTCCAAAATTTCTTTTCGAACCCATAGCAATGACCAACACTCTGGACTTGAAGGTGGCCATCGAGGAATTCCAGCGATTCGGCTTCTATATTGCCAGGCAATTATTTGCCACCGATGAAATGCAAGCATTGCTCAAGTTTGCTAGGAGAGATTCCCAACTTGCCCAAGAAGCCTACGTACGAAAAGATGCGACCGGTGGGGAGAGCAAACTCGCCGTTCGAAATGATCTAGACGATTGCTCGCCCTACACGGCGGTCGTTCGCTCGCATCGTGTTGCAAGGACCATGGAGCGATTGCTGGGGGACGAAGTCTACCATTACCACCACAAGATGATGCTCAAAGAGCCACTGGTGGGAGGAGCTTGGGAATGGCACCAAGACTATGGATACTGGTACAACAACGGCTGCTTGTACCCGGATATGGCAAGCTGTCTGATCGCTGTGGATCGCGCTACGCAAGCCAACGGTTGCTTGCAGATTTTGAGTGGCTCGCATCATATCGGGCGCATTGAACATTTTGCGACGGGAGATCAAAAGGGAGCTGATGGTTCACGTGTTGCGCAAGCGATTCAACGCCATGACTTGGTCTACTGCGAAATGGAACCCGGCGATGCTCTTTTCTTTCACGGGAATTTGTTACATTGCTCCAGCAAGAACCTGAGCCATAACCCCCGATGGTCTTTGATCTGTTGCTACAACACCAAACACAATGATCCTTTTATCACCGATGGCCGTCATCCAAACTACTCACCGCTTGAAATTTGGAATGATGACCAAGTTCGCCAGGAGCTACTAAAACACTTATGACCCGTTCAACCCCTCTGTCCATCGCGTTTTTTCTTCTGCTAGGACTCCCTTGGGTCAAGGCCCAGGATCCCTATTGCAAGACCGAATTGGTCTTTCCTTTGAGAGCCGAACATAATCATGCACCGAGCATTGTCGAACTTGCTGATGGATCGATGCTTGCCTCATGGTACCGAGGTTCAGGCGAGCGCAAAGCAGACGATGTCGCGATCTATGGCGCACGATTGACCAAAGGAGCCAAAACCTGGAGTGAAGATTTTTTGATGACAGATACCCCTGGTTTTCCTGATGGCAACACGGCGATGATGGTCGACTCAAAAGGCCACTTGCATTTGTTTTGGCCACTTGTGCTCGCTAATACATGGGAGTCCTGCGTCACCCAGCAACTCGTTGCGATGCAACCAAGCGGTACGGGGTCTCCCAAGTGGGATCGCAAGGAGAGCTTGTGGCTCAAGCCCGAAGACTTTAGTAACCAGGCGCTAAGCAAGCTCGACGCTTTGCTGGCAACAATGCCTAAACCACTCACGGAAAACCTGGAAAAAGAAGTCCTCGAAGTAAGAGGGCGACTTTCGGATAAGCTCTACCAACGACTCGGTTGGCAAACTCGCTGCAAACCCACAGTCCTCGACTCAGGACGAATTCTGCTTCCACTTTACTCCGACACCTATTCCTTCTCTTTAATGGCTATAAGCGATGATGGCGGTCAGACTTGGCGAGCAAGCAAACCGCTGATGGGTTTTGGGAACATTCAACCGGCAGTCTTGCAGAAGAAAGATGGAAGTCTCGTTGCATACATGCGGGAAAATGGCTTCACTGGAAGGATTCGCAAGGCAACCTCAAGCGACCAGGGTGAAAGTTGGTCAGACGTTTCGAGTCTGGAGCTGGTCAATCCTGGATCCGGTCTGGATGCGGTTAAACTAGCCAATGGCACTTGGGTACTGATCTACAACGACACTCCCAAAGGCCGTAATCAGTTGGCTGTCGCTCTCTCGCGCGATGAAGGCGACAGTTGGTCGCCCCCTAAATATCTCGAAAAAGAAAAAGAAGGTTCCTTTCACTATCCTGCGATCATCCAGGGACGCGATGGTCGAATCCATGCGATCTACAGCTACTTTGTCTCAGGTGGGAAAAGCATGAAGTACGCCAGTTTCGAGGAGTCATGGATAGAGTCTCCATGATGCCCACGCTTTGATAAGGCATCGAGTATGAAGGACGATAGTTCTCTACAGACCCAGAATCGTCATTTTTCTCGTAAAAACAATCAAAAACGAAGCTGGATTGCCGGCCCATGGATGCTTTTAAGATAACCTAACTCTACGCTATCGGTAGAAACTCAGTTCGAGAGTATAGTAGGATTGACCGAGCGATCACCGCAACCCACTGAGGCCTTAGGAACCAACCATGCGAGTTTACGTATTTTCGGCGTTGTTGATTGCATGTTCATCGATTGCAATTGCTCAAACTCCTAATCAATTCGAAAACAGCCTTGGTATGAAGCTAGCCCTAATCCCTAGCGGTCAGTTCACCATGGGGTCTGCTCCAAGCGACCTGCAATCCGATGATGATGAAAGGCAATACCAGGCAACCATTACCAAAGCCGTTTACATGGGCATCACCGAGGTGACTCAAGGCCAGTATCAAAAAGTGATGGGAACCAACCCAAGCAGCTTCAAAGATGCCCAAGATCCAGAGCGGTCTGCAAACATGCCCGTCGAACAAGTATCCTGGGAAGATGCCGTCGAGTTTTGTAGACGAATGAGCTTGATGCCAAACGAAAAGCAAAACAATCGGGTTTACAGACTTCCGACCGAAGCCCAATGGGAATACGCTTGCCGAGCAGGCCAAAAAGGTCCCTTTGGTTTTGACTCAGCGACCAACGAACTTAGTCAGTTCGCGTGGTTTGCTGACAACTCTGGAGATAAGTCACTCGATAGCAATCGAGTTTGGAAAGAGACCAAAGAGGATTTGGATGAGTACTTGAAGGTGCTTAAAAGCAACCACTGTCGCACACATGCTGTGGGTCAAAAGAAGCCGAATGCTTGGGGACTCTACGATATGCACGGCAACGTCTGGGAATGGTGCGCCGATTGGTACGGCGATTACCCCAAGGGTCAGGCGATCGACCCGGTCGGTCCACAGAAAGGAACCGACCGAGTTGTTCGAGGTGGAGGATTTCACTTCCAGCCCCGGGATTGTCGATCAGCCGAAAGGCTAGGCAGTTTTCCTAGCAATCGGGTCGACGATCTTGGGTTTAGAGTCGTGGTTGTGATCGATTAGAACTCTCGCGATAACTGACCAAGGGCTTTGTCGATTACCACGGGAGGTGCAGCCATTCGACTTGTGCTACCGCCCTCCCCTTCGCCACCGCTAGTCGCTGTGCTCGAGCTAGGTGGTGGAACTGGAGTAAAATTCAGTTCGCTGGGAGCTGCCTGGATACGGAACAAGTGGTTTGCACCCTCTTTGGCTCGCAGTCGAACTCGCGGATCGCTTGTAGCCAAAGTGGTTGTCACCGCTTTATTGGTCGCATCGATAGCCTTGATAGTCAGTTGCGTAGCTGCTTGGTTGAGTGTTACCTGGATGTTTGAATAGCTTCGCCAGTCTTTGACACCATCATGCCAAAGAGCTTGTTGGTTAGGCTGGACAGCTAGCGTGATTCCTTTGCGCAGCGCCTTGGAGGTAAAGTCTCGTACGTCCATGAATTTCGGATCCCGAGAACCTACGTTCAGCGGTGTGCTGAGCGAATCCCCGTCGCTGGGGGCTGAAACGACGTTTGCAGCGGTCTGAGCGGGAGTGAAGAACGGTAGTGCTGGAACTGAAAACTTATACGTTCCTGGTCCAACGTCAGGCACTTTGACCAACGAACCAGATTGCTGCGGAGTCAAATCAATAGGAGTACCATTGACTCCTGCACCTTCGATCTGCTGAGCATCGATCCGAACCCCTTGGACAGACGTGTTGGTCGTTACGCCGACTGCTCTTGGGGTGAAATTGACTACGTTTAGCTTAACGTTTGCAGTCGATGACAATCCATTCCCATCGCTGATGGTGTAGGTGAAATTGACTTCACCTGTGAAATTCGCCGAGGGCGCCGAATAGAGCAACGATTTCTTATCGGTAGCGATCGACACGGTTCCCTTACCGGCCTCGGGCTGTGTAATGGCCGAGATAGTTAATGCCTCATTGGCATCCACATTGGTGTCGTTGGCCAGGACATTGAGGCTTTGGTTGGATGATGTAGTTACCGTAAGTTGGTCGGCAACTGCATTGGGTGCGTCATTGACGGAGGTCACTGTGATGGTGGCAGTGGCTTGGGCTGTCCCACCATTGCTACTCCTTACCGTGTAAACAACTCGATCGGTGCCGACGAAGTTCGCGTTTGGCTTATAGAGCAGGCGAGTCTTTGCTGCGTTGGTGTTGACAGTTCCATTCGTTGCTTGGGCAGAAGCGATCGAGAGCGTGTCACCTGTGACTGCGGGCAAGTCATTGGCAAGCACATCGAACTCGGTCTCGGTGCTGTCTTCTACAACGGTAAAGGACTCGCCGGTAACTGTCGGTACTGGTACTGCAACTTGAACATTGACCGTGACATTGCCTGTCGCTGAGCCACCCTTACCATCGCTGATCGTGTAAGTGAAAGTATCAGAACCCACAAAGTTAGCTTTCGGGGTGTAGAGAACTCCATTACCACCGGTAGCGATCTTCACGGTGCCTCCTTGGCTTGAAGTTCCAACGGCCGTGACTGTGAGTGTCTCACCAGCATCAGGACCGCTGGTGTCGTTGCCCAGCACGTTCAGGAACACGTCGGTTTGATTGGACTTGACCGTGTCGAATACATCGTTGACAGCCACAGGATTATCGTTGACGGCCTGGACATTCATCGTCACAGTCGCAGTGGCTGTAACTCCTGATTGGTCTCGAACGACATAAGTGAATTTCTCAGCACCGTTGAAGTTGGGAGCCGGGGTATAGACAAGCGTCTTTTCACCGCTGGCGATTGAGACGGTTCCACCTTTGTCGGGCGTTGAGACCGAGACGAGACTAAGCACGGAATTCGAGCCACTCGATAGGGTGTCGTTGGCAAGAACGTCGATCGAATTGTTCGTCGTGTCTTCGTTAACACTAAAGCTATCGTCGACGGCGGTAAAGCTTGAGGTGACATTCAAAGACTTCGAATCGAAAAGAACACGGTTGGCTGGAACGCCGGAGTTCACCGAATCTAGGAAAAGCCCGAATGCTTTATTGCCTTCGTCCGCTTCATCCATCGTAAACTTGACAGTTCCTCCCGCCTTAGCACGCATGCGCACGGTGACGAAGTTCTGTGGATCGCGACCAGGTCCGGCAGTCAGCGATGAGAATGCACCGAGTTCATTGATCAATCCTGGGACCGACAAGTCTCCAGATTTACCATTTTGGAAGAGCTGATCGTAGGTGATTGGGTTTGTCGCCACAGGCTCGACCTTGGTCGAATCGTAATTCAGGTCGACGTAGGCCGTAAAAACACCTTCGCCGGTTCCCGATCCGCCCGTACGCAGGTCTTGGACGACGAGTTTCACGAGGAATTCTTGTCCCGCTGCGATGGTTGTTAAAGGCTGACCGCTAGTCGTTTGCAGGAACATGTCCACAGCGATCTTTGCGGTGTCGGCAACGGAGATTGCCAAGGTTTGCGAGGAGATGTTTCCTGCCTTATCCTGAAGTTTGAGAATCGCCGTTTGCGGGCCGAGTTGGTTTGAGGTCGGTGTCCAGGAGATCAAACCGGTCAGCTGATCGATACTCATGCCTGCCGGAGCGTTGTCCAAGACGTATCTGAGCCCTTGGCCCTCTTCGGGGTGATTCAGGTCGAAGTTCAGCGGTGTACCGACATTTGCGCGAGTTGGAAGAGCATTGTTGGCGATGGCCGATGGAGCAACGTTGTCGTAGACGATCGACAAAGCCGGAGAGGCTGCCGAGGTCGTTCCACTGACGGTTTGGACCGCAACAATCGAATAGGTACCACTTCCAAGCGGGGCGATCTGATTGGTCGTGATGGTGGTCGTATCACCTGATGCAACTGCAGAACCGATGACTTGATTGCCGATTCTCAACTGCACGTTGGCTCCGGAGGTCGTCCCGGAGACCAGGAATTGAAGATTACCTGCACTGGTGACGTTGTCTGTGTCGCTACTTCCTGTATCGCTTGCCGCCACGAGGTCGACGGATGTAGGAGCCGCAACGGTCGCCGGAACATTAAACGTCAAGACCTGCGCATCGTCAGAGCTACTGGCTGAGGATGTGGAGGCTGGTCGCACGCTGACTCGAACTTGGAATTGCCCAGTGAAGTTCGTCGGAGCCGTCACCGACAAAAGTCCGGTTTGGCTATTCATGTTAAATTGATAAGGGACGGATCCTTGTCGTGTTGCATCGTAGGCAACTGCATCCCCTTCTTTGTCTTGGCTACCGAGCTGAACCGTTACGGTTTGGCCAGCTGCGATAGGAGGAACGGTGATATCGTTGAGGAACGGTGCACCGTTTGAAGTATCCGCGGCAGCAGTTGCGGTGAATGTACGAGCGAACGATTGCCCCGTGCTGTTGGTAACCGTCACGGTGATATTTGAAGTCCCACTGGTAGCCAACGACTTCAATCGCACCAATCC
This sequence comes from Pirellula sp., assembly GCA_040381975.1. Lineage (GTDB taxonomy): Bacteria > Planctomycetota > Planctomycetia > Pirellulales > Pirellulaceae > JBKCUI01. Next base: position 11,167 of record JBEIGI010000012.1, on the reverse strand, counting down.
GTTTTTGGTGTCATTAAAAATCTCCATCGACTTAATCACCACTTCGTTGACCGGGCGACTGACTTCGCCGGAGGATTGACTGGTAACCTTGGTCCTAGAAATTCCTTCGCGAACCGCTTCACCTTCGATCAACTGACCAAAGATAGAGTGTTTGAAGTCCAGGTGCCGCGTGGCGACTTCGGTGATGAAGAATTGAGAATCGTTGGTATCGGGTCCCGCCTTGGCGTAAGACAGCACTCCAGAGCGATTGTGCTGTAGGTTCAAATTGAACTGATCATCAAAATCGCTCAAGGTCGATCCACCGCTACCGGTTCCAGTCGGATCGCCGGCTTGGATCATAAAGCCATCGACGACGCGATGAAAAATGATGTCGCTATTGGCGGTTTGATTGTAGAAGCCGGAGTTAACGAGTTGTTCGAACTGATTGACAGGTCGTGAAGCTTCATCAGGAAACAACCTAAAGACCATTTCGCCATAGCCATTGACGACCATGCGCACCGATTTAGGATTGTTGACCATCTCGGCGGTGATCACGTTTGGATTGCTGCTTGTGACCGTTACAGTTAAAGGCCCACCGTTTGGATCATAGGTGTCGATCGGTACATGGACAGGGGATCGAAACCTGACGGTCTGATTAGGAACCTCAACGAATGTCGGCTGGGTACCTGTTGGAATAGCCACGCCGGAGATCGTTGAAAGTTGCTCGATCGTTTGAAGCCCTGGAGCAATTTGACCGTTGGCGAACTTCCAGGTCGGGAAGGTAGTGATGTTCTCAGCCGTCCCAGTCGCGTTGATTGTTCGATCAGGGTTGGTGACTTCAACAAACGGAAGATAGTTTTTACCTTCTTGGAATAGCTTTTTCTGATCCGTGCATATCGTGCACCAATCAGCACCGTAAAATTTTGCACCGGCTGCCGTCAGGGCTTTGGCAAACGCAACCAAGTCGACCGCCGAGGTCGCTTCCCCTTCGGCGACCAAGCCTGAGCGAGTCGAAGCGATTGTTGGTTTGGAAACCTCGTTTGCTGAGGCCCCATAGAATTGGGTCAAAAGAGATTGTGACTGCAGTGAAGCAGCCTCGTAGAAGTCATTGGCCATGAGTTCTCGGCGTTCGAGTGGTTCGAAGCGGATTTGCCGAGTTTGTTGATGGCTGGTTTGGATGTTTTCCCCGAGAATCCTTCGAACGAGCAGTTTTCCGCGCTTTTCCTGGGAAACCCAAGAACGAAAACTGCCGATTCGACTGTCTTGAGAAGCTTTTTGATTCATCTTTGTCATCTCTTTTCCTATCGACGATTCCTGCCAGGGGGTCTGTAGCCTTAGACGTTTTTTCGGTCTTTGGGTTCCGAAACCCGTTCAAAACCCAGATTTTCCCGAGTTGAGCTAGCCAAGTGGGCAATCGATTTGCATAATACGCAAGTCCCATACCTTCGGGCGCGATATTTCGAAACAAGTCTGGAAAAGCCATGGCCAAGAGCAAGAAAAAGAAAGAAACCACCTACTTGGTATGCCAAGAGACCGGTGACATTAACTACGTGCTACTTCGCAAGCCCGGGGCTGAGAAATTGCAGCTCAAAAAATATTCGCCCAGGCTTCGTCGAGTGACTCTCCACACCGAGAAGCGCAAGTAGTCGTCTTGGGGCTAAATCTGGATGTCTCCAATTGAGACACCATCCAAGGGGATGATCAACGGTTAGTTTAATACGTTGCTGCGCCTAGGTTTGCGAGCATCTAAAGCCTTCTCTTGCGCATGCCTGTCCCCCGCTGAGCTTAGGGATTTGATAGCTATTTGTGTGGCCAGAACTGGGGACAGACACCCGTCGATATTTGGCGGTTTGCTGGCATTTCTTGCCGATCGTTGCGCGTGCCTGTCCCCCGCTGAACTTAGGGATTTGCTAGCTATTTGTATGGCCAGAACTGGGGACAGACACCCGTCGATATGTGGCGGTTTGCTAGCATTTCTTGCCGATCGTTGCGCGAGCCTGTCCCCCGCTGAGCTTAGGGATTTGCTAGCTATTTGTGTGGCCAGAACCGGGGACAGACACCAGTCGATGTGTGGCGGTTTGATAGCGTTTCTGGCCGATCGCTGCGCGTGCCTGTCCCCAGCTGAACTCTCTTGGGGACACTCACCAAGATTATGCAAAGATCAAGCAAAGAATGAGCGTCCCAGAAGTAATCCAACCGCGGGCCCGCAGTGGAAACCAATCCCCTTTTTGGCTACAGTGGAGTAAACCACGCCGCCCCGCCCTAACCCCGCCTCGAATCAACAGGAAACTTTTCGGATGCTTAGCTACAGCTCAAAGAGCTCCAAGCCCAATGCTAGGGTTACATTCCCACCCCTTGCCCTGACCTATCTGCTAGGACTCCTCTTGCTGGGATTTGTCGGCTTAGCCAAGGCCAATGCCCAAGATCTTTTCCCCGATAAAGCGCTAGAGGCTGCCGTCCGAAAGGAAGTCTTTGAAAAACGCTACAACGCCGAACCGCTTTCCATGGATGATGTGAAAAACATCTCCCAAGTGGTCGGAAAAGGTAAAGGAATCAAAAGCCTCGAAGGCCTACAGCACTGCAAAGCCCTCATGAAAATCGATCTTGAAAAAAATGAAATCGCCGACCTTGCCCCCATCCGAGAACTCAAATTGCTCCAATCGGTCGATTTGGCGTCGAACAAGATCCAGTCCCTAGAACCTCTTACGGGTTTGACCGCCATCCAATACCTTCACATCGCTAATAACGGGATCGAAGATATCGGGCCCCTCCGAGGTTTGGTCAAACTCCAATCGCTCTATGCAGCCGGAAACAAAATCAAGAAACTCGAACCTATATTCGGTCTGAAAAAACTTTGGGCTCTGGACGTTTCTGGAAGCCCTGTTGAAGACCTCAACGGTATCGCTGAACTACGGGGACTTCAAACGATCAATTTAAAAGGGTGTAACGTCAAAGGAATTGATTTCACGAAGTCCATGCGTGAAGTCAGTTTGCTGATACTGCAGGAAAACCCCGAAGTCGACCTTAGCGCCTTGGCCGACGCCTGCGAAGCGGACTCCAAAGAGAATCGACGCTTCGCCCCTTTCCTTCGGCTCTACGTCGATGAGAGCTTAGTTCAAAACGCTTCGAAAGCTTCTTGGTTTGAACGGCTCAAAGCAGTAGGTGTCCGAATCAATCCACCTGTAAAGTGATCCAACAATGAACCCGCAGATCTGCTCATGGAAACCCCGACGTTTAAGAGCTTCCTACTTGGCGAAATTCTTCGCTGGGTCTTGCTGCATCGCGTCGCTTTATTTCGAACCGATCTGCGCTCAAGAAGGATCTGGGGTCGAGCCCCCAAGGTTTCGCCTTCGAACGGATCCAAACGCTTCGAGCGATGCTCAATCCCTTCGCGAACAACTTCGATATCTGGTCGACTCGCAAGGGCCAATCAACCCATTGAGCGATTACGGCAAACGCGCTGCTATCGCATCATCTGACTCTGCTCGTAAACCAAGCACGAGACTCTCAGGAAACGAAGACCCAGATGCATCGCTTGCTCCAAGCCTAGATAAGGAATCTGCCAAGCGTCTTCAAGCCTCCGGGCTTACTCTCCCTTCGAGCACTCTGGGTGTCATTGCACTATTGCCTCCGCCAACACTTCGCGGAGCCCTCTCAAGCTCTGCAACGAACGATGATGGCTTTCGACCCACCGCAGCATCAGTGCTACAAACTGGGACTGTGATGCCAGCGAGCGCACTTACCCCAGCAGGTACCCCTGAGAGTTTTGTTCGGGTAGCGAATTTTTATCAAGACGACCCGTATGCAAACCTCCCCCCGACTCTCAACTCGCCCCCAGTTATCAGCGGTGGCACATTGCCCGGTGGCGGTGCCTTACCCGGTTCGATACCCGGCTTACCCCAAGGTGGCCAGCAATTACCTCCATCATCCATTCCTTTAGGTTCTCCCCCTCCTGGACCAGCGATGACACCCGGCTATTCGCAGCCTGGGATTGCTCAGCCGACGATTCCCCCACCCACGATGCCAAGCAACGCTGCGCCGACAACCTTCATACCCGCTCCACCAGCTTACTATGTTCCAGCACCGATGCCACAAGCTGCACCTGCAGGCACCTTTTTGCAGCCAGGTGTTCCTTATGCCGCTACCCCTATGCCTACCTACAATCGAGCCGGTACCTTTGTTAATTCAGCACCCTTTGTTTCCTCACCACCTGCTTCTGTCGATGCTCGCTTCATGGTATCGCCTGCAGTATGGCAGCAAGGCTCAGTCGCTACGACCCCTTCATGCAATCCGAGTCTTGCAAGCACCGCTTCAGCAACGACTCCAAGACCGACCACAATCGGCCTAGCCCCCCAACCAGTACCTGTGGGTATCAACGGAGTCGCACCAACAAACGGATTAGTTCCCCCAGCAAACGCCTCGCCCTTTGCCTACGCTCCCCCTGCTGCAATGCCACCGGCAACTCTCTATGCTCCGGCTAACGCTGGATACGTTCCTTTGGTGGGTTTTGGCCAAGGTGCTAACGCCCAACTCGGACGAGGGCTTTATGGCCAACCTACGGCTTATGTGGACGGTCAACCAGTCCGCAATTTTCTGCGTTATATCTTCCCATAGCTTGTCGTGACCCAACCCAAAATCTACTTGGATCACGCTGCGACGAGTTGGCCGAAACCTCCAGGCGTCCTTGAGGCCTGCATCGAATTCCAAACTCGACTCGGTGTCGCAGCTTCGCGTGGAGCGTACTATCGCTCCGAGCGAACAGACCGGATTATCGCCGATGTTCGAGAGAGCCTTGCATGCTTCCTCGGTATCTCAGATCCCATGCAAATCGCTTGGACTAGCAACGGCACCATGGCAATCCATGCGGCTATCCACAGCGTTCTTTGGCAAGCAGAATTGCACGATCACCACGTGGTGACTACGGCCACTGAACACAATAGTGTCCTTCGGACTCTTGCCGACCTCGAGCATCGAAGAGGCTTACGCTGGACCATGGTTCCGTGCGATGTCCGAGGCTGGGTTGATCCAGAAGCGATACGCTCGGCAATCGAACCCAAGACTCGTTTGGTGATCGTCAACCATGCCTCGAACGTCACGGGAATCGTCCAAGATCTGACCTCTATCGGTCGTGTTGTCGGCGAGTCTGAGGCGTGGCTAATGGTCGATTCAGCCCAAAGCATCGGATTTATTGAGTTCAATGCAGAGAGGCTCGGAATCGATTTGCTCGTAGCACCAACGCACAAAGGATTATGCGGAATGCTCGGAACGGCTTTCATTGCAGCGAGCACGCGGGTGATTCCTCATTTGAAGTCCCCCTGGATTGGAGGTACAGGTCGAAGTAGTATCGATTGGAACGGCCCGTTTGGCTGGCGAGAGTCGATCGAATCGGGAAATCTCAACGGTCCCTCAATCGCCTCGCTTGGTGCAGGATTAAGCTTTCTAAACGCCAGCTCCAAAGATCAATTCACAGAAAAATCGGACGTTTGGCTACGCCGAATCCTAAGCGAGATTCGTGATTGCAAGAATCTTGCACTCGTAGGCTATCGCGACTCCTCGGGTAATGTCGATAACACCCAAAGAGTCCCTTTGGTGAGTTTTTCGAGCCAATCGCTCACAAGCCACGAAATGGCGATGCTACTGGACTCCACTTTAGGAGTAGAATGTCGCTCTGGGTTGCACTGTGCAGGAGCAATCCACCACTATCTGGGTAGCGATCCAAAAAATGGAACTTTGCGTATGAGCTTCGGTCACACCACCGCAGAGTCGGACATCGATATAGCGATCGAGGGAATAAGGCTGTTAGATCAGGTGGCATTGTGAGCGAAACTAGCAGTAAATTTTTCTCTTGCCAAACTACGCGACTCGGTTTGATTGTTTGCTTATCGATTTTTCTATTAATCCCATTTGGCTGCGACAAGCCTCGCGAGACATCAGCACTCGAAGGGAATTGGAAAACCGGACCGAGCGATTCAATCCCCTACCAACCTCGGAAAGTACTTGACGGTTCCGGCTACGGATGGGTTATGAGCGCTGTAAAACCCTGGCCTGTTGATTCCACACTCGAGCAGATCGGCGAGCAATTTCGAATCGCAGTACGATCGAGCATCGCGTCTTTGGATCAGATTCTAAGCGATCCAAATTTATCGTCGGATGAGATCGCCTCATCGCGTTACTCACGTTCGACGTTTCATAATTATGATGGCGATCCGATCAAGGCCTACGAGGATCTTTGCAAGGCTCGAGAGCACATGGAAAAGAATCCCAGGATTGCCAAGGATTTCTTATACACGATCATCTACAACCAAGGGATCACCGCCATGCGACGCGGTGAAAACGAGAACTGCATCGCCTGCCGAGGCGAAAGCTCTTGCATCCTGCCCATCTCGAAGTCGGCAGTGCACCAAAACCCAGAAGGCTCGCGGATCGCGATCAAGCATTTCATGGAGTACCTCGAGAAGTTTCCCGACGATGGGGAAGTCCGCTGGCTCCTGAACGTAGCTTACATGACTCTCGATGAGCATCCCCAGAACGTCCCTTCTAAATTCCTGATCGATATCGATCGATATGCTCACGAGGAACATGGAATCGGGCGATTCCGAGACATCGGTGAGACCGTTGGACTTAATCGTTTCAATCAAGCTGGCGGTGCCATCATGGATGATTTCGACGGCGATGGAAAGCTCGACGTTGTCATCTCCTCGTTTGATCCAACTCAGATCATGGGTGTCTACCGCAATGAGAATCTCGAAAAATTCGTCGACGTAACGGTTCCCGCTGGAGTCTCGAATCAACTCGGTGGACTCAACTGCGTCCAAACCGATTACAACAACGATGGTTGGCTCGATGTGTTCATCGTTCGAGGCGCCTGGTTGACCCCAACATTAGCAATGCGCCCAAGCTTGCTTCGCAATAACGGCAACATGACTTTCACCGACGTAACAACGCAAGCTGGACTGGGCGATGCACTCAACTCCATTTCGGCAACATGGGCAGATTTCGATCGCGATGGATGGCTCGATGTCTTTGTATGTAGCGAACAGCAATCGAATCGACTCTATCGCAACAAGCACGATGGAACCTTCGAGAATGTGGCAGTGCAAGCGGGCGTTGCTGGTGGCGAAGGGATGGTTTGCAAAGGAGCCGCTTGGATCGATATCGAAAACGATGGATGGCCCGATCTTTTCATGAATCACCTCTCCCGAGTCGGTGCTCAGCTTTGGAAAAACCGAAGGGACGGTACTTTCGAAAACGTCACAAGGGCCCTGGGGATCGATGGCCCTCAAATGGGTTTTTCCTGCTGGGCCTGGGATTTTAACAACGATGGATGGCAAGATATTTTCGCGACCAACTATTCACGATCCGTTGGGGCTTGCGTCCAAGGCATGATCGGCCAAGAGCATACCGAAGCCAAAAGCTGCTTGTATTTGAATCAAGAGGGTAAGCGGTTCATCAACGTCACCAAGGATGCGGGCCTCGAAGGTGTCTACATCACCATGGGCTCGAACTTCGCCGACTTTGACAACGATGGCTGGCTCGATTTCTACCTCGGAACCGGCGATCCAAACCTTGGAACGCTCGTTCCGAATCGCATGTTTCGGAACCTCGGTGGAAAACGATTTGTCGATATCACCGCCTCCTCGGGTACAGGCAACCTGCAAAAAGGACACGGTGTGGCATGCGGAGACTGGGATCGAAATGGATCAATCGATCTTTTTATCGAGATGGGCGGAGCCGTCAACGGTGATAAATACCACAACATCCTCTTTCAAAACCCAGGCAACCAAAATAGCTGGACTTCGCTCAAGCTGATCGGCAAGTCGTCGAACATCGTTGCTATCGGCGCAAAGATCAAAATTCATACCGACGATCCAAACTTGCCCTACGTCTTTCGACACGTCACGTCCGGAAGTAGCTTCGGTGCAAATCCTCTCGAACAGACGATCGGTCTAGGGAAAGCTACCACGATTCTCGGGATCGAAATCCAATGGCCAGTGCCTGCCGATGCGCAAGACATCCCCAGTACAGAAAAGATCGATGGTCCAATCCCACTTGGAAAAACTCTCCGCATCGAAGAAGGTCAAGGTTTGTTAACCCAATAGATCTACCGCTCATGAACGATCAACCCTACGGAGTCCCCGAAAAGCATTGGCCCGCCAAGCTTACCTACTGGTGGTTTCGAGCAGCTCGGCAACTTCGACTCAAAGCCCTCAAGAAGCAACAGATTGTCGATATCCAGATCGAGCGAATCGAGCATCTTCAAGGTGCAATCGATGCAGGCCAGGGCGTGATGATCGCACCGAATCACTCCTTCCATTGGGACTCCTACTGCCTTCTTACCGTTGCAGATCGACTGCGAACCCCTTTCTACGTGATGACCGCTTGGCAGGTATTCTCGCAAAGCAGTCGGTTTGAATGCGAATCCATGCAGCGCTGCGGTTGCTTTAGCGTCGATCGGGAAAACACCGACATCCAATCGATGAAAACCGCGATGGATATCCTCCAAAACAAAAAAGAACCGTTGGTAGTATTCCCGGAAGGGGACATCTACCACACCAACGATAGGCTTACAGCAATCCGAGACGGAGCCGCCGCCATCGCTTTAATGGCCGCACGCAAGTCCGAGCGACCGATCGTCATCGTACCTGTAGCAATCAAACGCTGGTATGACGAAGACCCTACTCCAAGCTTGACTCGTCTTGCCGATCAAATCGAAGAAAGACTGTTTTGGAAACCGCAGTCCAACATGCCCCTGGTCGATCGTATTTTAAGCATCGCAAACGGGCTTTTATCCCTCAAGGAAATCGAACGACTTGGTCATGCCCGCCAAGGCACTCTCCCCGAGCGGATCTCGTTTTTGGCGAACTCGATTCTGACGTCTGCGGAATCCAAGTACCAAATCCCGACAGTCAAACCGTTGATCCCCGAACGCATTAAAGAAGTCCGAAAAAAAATCATTCAGCAGCAGGTCGACGGTGGAAACCATGCTTCCGAGCAACAACGCATCGAGTGGAATGCGGACATGCAAGACATGTTCCTTGTCACCCAACTCTATAGCTATCCCGGAGATTATCTGCGGGAAAACCCGTCTTGGGAACGCCAAGCAGAAACACTCGATAAACTACAAGAGGATGTCCTAGGAGCAAGCTATCCGAGTTCGCATGGTCGCAAGACTGTTTACATACGGTTTGGTGAACCTATCGCTATGCCAATCGGTAAAGAGAAAAAGGCCAATTCTGAAGGGATCACCACCGAACTCCAACAGCGAATCCAATCGATGCTCGATGCGATGAACCTCAACCATTCAACGAACCTACAAAGTTAGAACACAGCGAGTCGAAAATCGTGTTTAAACTTGAATCTGTATCTAAATCCTTCGGCGATCAAATGGTGCTGCAACCCACCTCGATCGATTTCGAAGCGGGCAAGTCGACGGTATTGATTGGGCCAAGTGGATGTGGAAAAAGCACCCTGTTGCGATTGCTCGCAGGCTTGCTCGCCCCTGATTCCGGCCGAGTTCTTTTCCAAGGGGTCGAGATGAACCCCACGAATATGATGCAAATGCGGCATCGCATGGGCTATGTCATCCAAGATGGTGGACTCTTTCCGCATCTTACATGTTCCCAAAACGTTGGGCTCATGGCCAAGCACTTGGGTTGGGGTTCCGACCGAATCCGCAGTCGTATCGAGGAACTTTCTGACTTAACCCGCCTGCCTCGCCCTGCTCTGGATCGTTATCCAGCTCAAATCTCCGGAGGCCAGCGCCAGCGCGTCGGTATCATGCGAGCCCTGATGCTCGATCCTCCCGTGATGCTCCTGGATGAACCCATGGGAGCCCTCGATCCGCTGGTTCGATACGACTTGCAGGAAGACCTGCTGAAGATTTTTCGTAGCCTTAAGAAAACGGCGATCACTGTGACGCACGATATGGGCGAAGCTGGCTTCTTTGGTGATCATGTGATCATGCTCGGTGAAGGTCGCATCGTCCAACAAGGGAAACTCGAAGAGATGATCTTGCAGCCCGCAAACGATTTTGTGACGCGGTTTGTCAACGCCCAACGATTACCAACCCTGGCATCAACCAAGGAGTCCACGTGAGCACTCGATCGTCCGTAAACCTCCTGATTGCAACGTGGATCTGCGCTTTTGTTGGAATCCAGACACCTGCAACAGCGCAAAACCTGAAGGTCGCAGTCGGTTCGAAATCTTTTACCGAATCGGTTATCCTCGGAGAAGTTCTGTCGCATTTGGCAAGCGATGCGGGTGCCGATGTGCAGCATCGAGCCGAACTCGGGGGGACTCAAATCCTATGGCAAGCACTCCTGACCGGTGAAATCGATGCCTATGTCGATTACACCGGGACGATTCGCGAGGAGATCCTCGCCGATGTCGCCCGACAAGGAATCAAAATCGAGTCCGAAAGCGACATGCGAAAACTGCTTCAGCAAAAGAAAGTACTCATGTCCGAGCGCGTCGGATTTAACAACACCTATGCTCTCGGCATGCGCCGCTCGGTTGCCCAGAAAATGGGGATCACCAAAATCAGCGATCTAAAGAAACATCCTCAGCTCGAGCTAGGGTTTTCCGATGAATTCGTCGAACGCAAAGATGGTTGGCGACCACTCAAAGAAAAATATGGACTTACCCACACCCAGATCAAGGTCATGGATCACAACCTTGCCTACCGTGGGCTGGAGAAAGACTCGATCCAAGTTGCCGATTTGTACACTACGGATCCAGAGATCAAGTACTACGATCTAGTCGCCCTAGAAGATGATCTTGGATTCTTCCCGGTCTACTACGCAGTGGTCTTGATGCGGGACGACTTGCCCAGCCGTGCGCCTAAAGTCGCCGAAGCTCTGATGAAAATGCAAGGCCTGATCACACCCGAGGAAATGTCCTCGATGTCGGCCCACGTTCGCTTAGATCGCCGACAAGAAAAAATCGTTGCCGGAGAATTTCTCAATACCAAACTCCGTATGAGTCTGTCGCTTCCTCAAGAAGGCCCATGGGCGGAATTTCAAAAGATCATCGAGCGAGTTCTCGGGACCACCGGGGAGCACTTGTTCCTGGTGCTTATTTCCCTAGGTCTTGCCATCCTTACCGCCATACCACTAGGGATCCTTGCATCGCGCAACGAAGCGATCGGGCAAACAATCCTTGGAATTGTAGGAGTAATCCAAACCCTCCC
>JBEIGI010000011.1:0-107277 GCA_040381975.1 Pirellula sp. | reverse complement strand
GCTACGGACTGGAATTTCTCCTCAGGTTGCTCTCCACCTTTCCTCACGGAAACGCAGTTACCACTGTCGGATACAGGGCGGTAACGTTACCCTGGTCGGGACTTGCACCCAACTGATTAAACGCCTTCGAAGGCGCACTAGTAGGCACATTCCATGTGCCGTTCAGAAGATTTAATCAGTTGCACATCGATACCTGGCTGACGGCACAGCGGAGTGTGCCTGCTACTTTGGACCCCGGCGTCTCGGGTTGGCCACGATTGTTCCATTCGATGAGGGCCAGCAGACAAACGGAACTCCAACTCGAGTTCCCGCTGCACGTGGTTTACTCCTGGCTTGGAAACTCACCACGGATCGCACAGCAAAGTTACCTGCTGGTGACGGAGGATGATTTTGCTAAGGCGGCCGGTGTGGTGAAGGGGATGGTTTGAGTAAGTCGCTGGTGTGGGTAGGGTGCCCGGCAACGGGCATCCTTACCCGATTGCGTCAGCTTTTTGGTGTGGCATCACAAGACAATGTTTAGTGAAGCGGTTCGAAATACGGCTGCAATATCCGAATGACGTTGAGGAATGCACGCGATACTTCCGTGACTGGTCTTAGGTTATTGACGAAATGTCGCTTCGGTGCCAGAATTACGTTTTTAGATAATGGCACGAAAACGACAAGATGGCGAAAATGTGCCAAAACGAATAGTTTGTTTTTAGGCACCGAATCGACATGAACACCTTTATCGGCAGGGAGCGGGAGCAAGCGGAGTTTCGTGAACTCCTTGCGAAGAAAAACAGTTCGCTAGTGACATGCCATGGTCGACGACGGATCGGAAAAAGTCGATTCATTCAGCAGTGCGCCAAACAGGCAAACGCCTTCTTTGAATTCTCGGGCCTTCCACCACGTCCGGGTCTAACCAAAAAAGAGCAGTTGACGTCATTTTCCGAGCAACTCTCGAAACAGTCCAAGGCACCGCAATTGCCCTTGGATAACTGGTCAACTGCCTTTCAGCTTCTAGCAAGTCAACTACCCTCTAGAGGAACCGTCGTCGTTTTGTTCGATGAGATCTCATGGATGGGGATTGGTGAACCTGATTTCGCGGGCTACCTCAAGAATGCATGGGATAGCTTGTTTTCACGTCGGGACCGAACCGTGGTCGTTCTTTGCGGATCGGTATCTTCGTGGATCGAAGAGAACATTCTCAATAACACTGGGTTCGTCGGTAGATGCTCTTGGCAGTTCCACTTGACACCTCTCGCATTATCCGAGTGCCAGCAATTCTGGGGAAGATCTGCAGCGAGAATCAGTACCACCGAAAAGCTTCGTTTCTTAGCGGTCACAGGTGGCGTCCCTCGTTACCTTGAGGAACTAGATCCCAAGAAAACGGCTGAGCAGAATATCGCTCAGCTTTGCTTCCATCCCAGTGGGATGCTCTTTAATGAGTTCGACAGCATCTTCAGCGATATCTTCCACCGCCGAGCTCCCACTTATCGTGAAATCGTACGCGCTTTGGTTGACGGTTCCAAAGGAGTCGATGAAATCAGTCAGAAGGTCGGTCGAGAGCGGGGAGGCAGCCTCAGTCAAGCAATCCTTGAACTTGTCAGTGCAGGCTTTGTTGCAAAGGATGTTTCACCTAGGTTATCCGAGGGGCTCACCAATTCCAAAAGCTCTCCATCGCGTCAATTGCGCTACCGTCTATCGGATAATTACCTTCGTTTCTACCTGAAGTACGTCGAGCCCCATCGCGCCCAGATCATCAAAGGTCGTTTTAAGTCAACCGCCTTAGAACGACTCGACCAGTGGGACACGATCATGGGCCTTCAATTCGAGAATCTTGTCATGGAGAACCTGGGTGCAGTCTTTGAACAACTTCAGATTCCCCACCATGCAGTTCTTTACGCCGGCCCTTATCGCCAGAGCAAAACTCTGCGCCAGCAGGGATGTCAGATCGATCTTCTGATCCAAACCAAGCGATCCGTTTATCTGTGTGAAATCAAATTCAAAAGCCAGATCAGCACCTCAGTCATTCAGGAAGTCGACCGCAAAATCGGTGCGATTAAACTGCCGAAGAATCAATCGATTCGAACCGTCTTGATTTATGACGGCCAATTGGCGCCATCGATCGAAGAAGATCAGGCCTTCGATTTTCTTATCCCCGCAAGCGAGCTTTTTGCAATCTAGGGATGAACTTCCCCAAGGCGATCTTGAATCGTCATACCCGGCAGCGCCGACTGAACCTCGCGCCATCGGCTTTGATTGATCGAAAACGCCGACCATAGCTTCACCGTTTTTAATCGCGGCTGCTGTCGAAGCCACTCCAACACACGCGGTGTTACACGGTTCTCATCAATCATTATCTCGACCAAATTAGGTAGCACCGGGAAATCGAAACGAACCTTACCCAGGTCGATATCTCGTAAGCAACCGACTGCCAACAGGATTGCTGTACAAGCCAGCGCGTTAAGCAGACAACCCATCCAGTTCGGAGCAAGCATCCCTTTCCAAAACGTCCAGTTTTCGAAACTGGTCCAATAGCAGCCGCCAGGAATCGGTATCAAAGGTACAGGATTACCATGCTTGCGATACGATTCCAAGAATCACGCCTGAAACCCCTTTCGAAATCATGAGCGATGGACAGTGACTCGTCCTGACGCCCGTTCGTGATCCAAAGGAAGAAAAGAGGTTTAAGAAAGCCCTGGAAACACTCCACGGCCGAATTGGGCGTGCGATGAAGAAACTCGCCGAGTGAGGGACTCATGGTGTGGTGTCCCGCACCGAGGGTTCTGTTTTAAAACTTCTCGGGAATCCACCAAGCCGCCAGCAATCCTAGTCCGTAAAGCAATGCGCAGGCCGCTCCGATCTTGGGATAACTGTTGCCGAAAAAAGGCAACAAACTCCCTGCCGCAAACACACCCAGAGCCGTCGCAAATCGGCCAACATTATATGCGAGCCCGCATCCAGAAGCCCGAACTTGAGTCGGAAAAAGAGCCGGGAGATAAACTGCCAGCCAACCGAAGAACAAAGTGGAAACCAGTCCCTGAACAAAGACCGTCGGATGGAATGCCCCCTGCAATGGCTCGGTCAACAGGAACATCCCAAGCGTGGTTATCACCGATCCTGCACTGATAAGAAAGTAGCTCATGCGTGCCCCAAGTTGCATGGCGACTTGGGCGCCTAAAAAACTTCCCAGCGTCGCTCCTAATGCCCACCAACCTTGGGTTACGGATTTGTAGCTCGCATCGCTGGCAGATGCCATCGCATCGGCCCATGGGATCATCCACTTGCTGGCCGACCAAGCCGACACGAGCGGAATTGCAGACAAGAGCATGGCAAGCAAGGTTGTCGACCAAAGATGCTTAGAAAACAGAGAGTTACCTTGCCGTTTTCGATCGAACGAAACGTCAGGTGGCCTGTCGCTGGGCAAGTCCTTTTGATTACCGAGCCACGTTGGAGATTCTGGTAAGAGTGTCAAAACAAAGATCCCCAAGATCGCTGGAGCCCCAGCCAAAAAGAAAAGCCAACGCCATGAATCCGGAGTGATTGGAAAGTTTCTGGTGATTTGCGAGATCAGCAGAATCCCAGCGTTTAGTCCAGCGCTCATCACTCCAGCGACCCAAGCTCGCGAGGCTCGCGGCCAGCACTCGGCAACCAGTGCCATACCATTGGGCCACATACCGCCGACACCGAGCCCCACTAGGAATCTTAGCAGCAGCATTTGCGATTGGGTCTGCACCCATGCTCCAAGCAATGCAAAGACCGAGTAAAAGAGGATACTGATCCCCATGGCTTTGGTTCGTCCGATGCGATCTCCGAGTTTACCGAGTGCTATCCCTCCGATCGCTGCACCGAGCATCAGCGATGCGGTGAACCAAGCGAACCATTCTTGCCCGAGTGGCTTGCTGTACTGATCCTGCAACAGACTTTGCGATACCGATAGCGAAGCGACCGGCATGAGTCCTAATTCAATTCCATCGAAAAGTAGTCCGAGGCTTGATGCCACGAGGATCATCCATCGCGATGCGGCGGACATCGTAGTCGTTGTGGTCGTATCACTCATCGAGGGCTCCTTGATCGAACCGCTTCGAATACGGCGCTGTTATCGAGTTCGCCTAGGCCTAGGGACTCGGCAAGTTCGAGAAGCTTCTCGTGGGCTTTGCTCAGTGGCAGACTCAGATGCGATTCCTCGGCGCTTTGCAAAATCAAACGGACATCTTTCAGATGCTGAGACAATCGAGCTTGGAGACTGTAATCCCCCGAAACCATTTTGGGCCCCTTGGAATCCATCTGTTTAGAATAAGCACCACTCCCTAGGAGAACCGCCAACGCACTTTCTAGATCGATGTCGAGCGTCTCTGCAAACGCGAGACCTTCGGCAAGCGCCGCGCGGTTGAGTCCCAGGACGAGGTTGCTCACGAGTTTCATCTTTGCAGCATTACCCGACGGCCCAACGTAGAAGGTGTTCTTGCCTAGCAATGGCCAAATATCATTGCAATCTTCAAACGCAGTGCGATCCCCGGCGGCGATGACCGTCGCGAGCCCCTGGCGAGTCTGCTGACTGGATCCAGAGATCGGTGCCTCGATGTAGGCACAGCCAAGTTTGGCGAGTGTTGAAGCAAATCTCACGGACGCTTGCGGATCGCCCGTGGTCGTATCGATGATGATTTGGTGTTCTGACAGGTGTGTTTGCCAGAGTGCAAGTACTTGCTCGACAACATCGCTTGAGTAAAGGCTAATGATAACTCGCGAGCATTCGACAAACGGACAATCGGACCACTTGGCACCAGCGGTGGTTAGTGGAAACGATTTTTCCTTGGATCGGTTCCAAACCAACACTTCGTAGCCGGCTTCTAAAAGTCGCTGGGTGATCGCCGTCCCCATAAGGCCTAGGCCTACGATACCGATACGTTTTTTTGGGGGAGTTAGGGACGGATCGTTGGACATCGACGCGTTTGGGTGGTTCTGGATTCGTGGGCAAGCCGCTCTTTAAATCGATTATACTACAGCTCTAGGTTCGATTTCGATCGAAGAGTAACTTTTCACGTTCAATGTTAAAAGATACACCGAGGGGCTATGGAGTTTTTATCTGCGCATTGGAAGCATCTGTTGCTGGCCAATTACGTTATCGATCCGGGGCTGCTGGAGCCTTATGTACCGGCCAGGACCAAGTTGGATACATTTCGTGGGGATTGCTATGTCTCCTTGGTCGCGTTTCTATTTGATCACACGCGGATACTAGGGATTCCCATCCCGTTTCATCGCAGATTCGAAGAGGTGAATCTACGTTTCTACGTCGTGCCTGATCGAGACCCAAATTTAAGGGCCGTGACATTTTTGCGGGAAATAGTCCCCTTGAGCGCGATACCTCTTATTGCGAATAATCTATTCTATGAGAACTATGTTGCCACGCCCATGAGCCATCGGTTTGACCCACCAAGGGAGAATCACGACGGCTTGAGGCAACTTGAGTATCGATGGGGTAAGAAATTAGAGCATCGGATAGGGGCCAAGATAGATCGAGCTTTAGAGTTGCCGCCACCGGGATCACTGGGGGAGTTTATCACCGAGCACTACTGGGGATATGCCAAAGGCCCAAAAAGGACGTTGGAGTATCAGGTCAAGCATCCGCAATGGGTAAGTTGTTTGGTCGACGAGTATCAGATCGATGTTGACTTTGCGGCCGTCTATGGAGAGCGGTTTGGTTTCCTCAAAGACATCAAGCCTGCGAATTTTCTATACGCGCTGGGTTCACCCGTGACGGTATCCTTCCCCGGAAAATTACCAGCGTAGGTGATTTTGCAAGCAAGCTTGCATATCTGCTAGGCTCAGCCCTTTTGGCATCCAATCCACGGGGCCTTGGCTTGATCAAAAGGATGCATTAACTTAATGTCATCGTCCTGGTGTTGACTTCACTCATGGAATCAAGCAGACCAAACATGTACCATCCAAACTTTCTTCGTCGTGGTTTTTTTTCGGCTAGTCTCGTCGTCGTGGCTCTCTTGAGTCTCTCTTTTTTGTCACACGCCGACGATAGAGACCTGGAGCCTAAGGAGCATACGAAGGACTCGTTGAGCGCGGTCAAGGAGAAGATCGCTGAAAAGAAAGCGGTCCTAGTCGATGTCCGGGATCTGGTCGAATGGAATGCTGGGCATGTGCAAGGAGCCGTGTTGGTTCCCTGGCGCGACTTGCAGGACAAGCTAACCGAGGCCCAAGTCAAAGAGAAAATCCCCAAAGACAAAATTGTCTACACCCATTGCGCTGTCGGTTACCGATCTTTGCGAGCCGCTAAGATCCTCAAGAAATACGGCTACGACGTCCGTCCCCTCAAGCCTGGCTACGAGGAATTGGTGAAAGCAGGGTTCGCGAGCGAAAAGAAAAGCGATCCGGGAAAGTAATTCGTTACTGCAATGAGTCAAGCCCGATTTCATCGCTTGGCCTGTCTAGCGATGACTCCGAGGACATAGGAACCCCCGAACCTAGTTTGGCTTTCCAAGGTATCACCACCAAACGTCCAACGTCGAGCTTGGTCACTCGCACGGTTGTACCAGGCTCAATTGGTCCTGCCTCACTGACGGCCTCATACTCCCGCTGGTCAATCAGCGCCGTACCGTGAGGAAGAAATTCGGTTTGAGCGACACCTACCTTTCCGACTAAACCTTTTGGATCATCGGATTCAGAGGCATCGGACCAAACAAAATCTTTGGCTTTATCAGGCGTCGCTATGAGCATTTTGCCAAAGGGCGTTTTGGGCCAAACGTAAAGCAAGGTGATGAGCATCACTGGTATCATCCCCAACGCTGCCACGAGCATCCACCAGCCGCTCGTAGGTGAATGCCGAAATGCAAAGTAGACAGCGGCTAACCCAAGAATCGACGTAATGGCGATCAGTACACCGCCGGTCGGTATCATCAAGTCGATCGCAAATACCACAAGAGCCGCCAAAAATAACAGCATTGCGATACCAAGGAATGTCATGGATTACTCCAGCAACCAAAGGATAAAAATCGATCAAACTAACTCGGTTCGTATCCCAAATTCGGGGAGAGCCATCGTTCGACTTCTCTGATGGGCATGCCCTTGCGTTTCGCATACGACTCAACTTGATCTACTGTGATTCGATCCACCGCGAAATACCGTGCGTTGGGATGTCCAAAGTAAAATCCGCTGACGCTTGCCGCAGGCCACATGGCGCACGATTCGGTAAGCGATACATCAATATTCCCTGGCGCATTGAGCAACTCAAAAAGAATCCGTTTTTCGGTATGATCGGGACAAGCCGGATAGCCTGGAGCCGGGCGGATACCTCGGTACTCTTCATTGATGAGTTGCTCGTTACCAAGCTGCTCTTCGATACCGTAACCCCAATCGAGCCTAGCTTGTTCGTGCATGAGTTCTGCGAAGGCTTCGGCTAGTCTGTCGGCGATGGCTTTGGCCATGATCGCCGAATAGTCGTCTTGCTTGCCTTCATAGTGCTTGGCCAGCTCATCAGCACCATGCCCTGCTGTGACGACAAACGCGCCAAGGTAATCGGGGCGTCCGGAATCCAGGGGAGCAACATAGTCAGCTAGGCTACGGAATTCGGTTTGTCCTTTGCGTTCCCATTGCTGCCGGAGGAAATGGAAACGGACGAGTTCCTTCGAACGGCTCTCGTCGGTAAACAGGATCACATCGTCGCCAGAGGAAGCCGCAGGCCAGAATCCATAAATCGCATGCGCCTTGAGGGCTTTGGTCGCAATACAATCAAAAAGCATCTTGCTGGCATCATCGAAAAGCTTCTTGGCTTCGGTACCCACATACGGATCTTGGAAGATCTTGGGGTACTTGCCCTTAAGCTCCCAGGCCATGAAGAAAGGTGACCAATCGATGTATTTGGCGATTTTTTCAATCGAGTAGTCTTTGAGGACTCTTGTCCCGATAAAACTCGGCTTGTCAATTCGTATCTTGGACCAGTCGGTCGCAAACGCCTTCGAACAAGCTTCTGCGTAGGGTACGAGCTTGACTTGCCTAGCCTCGTAACTCGATCGCAACTCATCCTGCAGCTTCAGGTTCTCTGAAACATACTTGGGCTTTGACTCTTTGCTACAAAGCGACTCAACGACTCCGACACACCTCGATGCGTCGGCAACGTGAACCGTCGGTTCATGGTAGTGGGGTGCGATCTTGACTGCCGTATGCTTGGCCGATGTCGTGGCGCCTCCGATAAGCAGTGGGATTTTCAGTCCCAGTCGCTGCATCTCTTTGGCGACATAGGTCATCTCATCGAGACTCGGTGTGATCAGGCCAGAAAGTCCGATCACATCCACGCTGTGCTTGACAGCCTCTTCTAGAATTTTTTCACAAGGGCACATCACGCCTAAGTCAATCACCTCGTAGTTATTGCAACCGAGTACGACTCCGACGATGTTCTTGCCGATATCGTGGACGTCTCCTTTGACGGTAGCCATGAGCACCTTGCCACGGAAACTCTGGCCCTCAAGCCCAGCCTCTTGCTTTTCCTTCTCCATGAAGGGCTGCAAGTAATTGACTGCCTTTTTCATCACCCGAGCACTTTTGACCACTTGGGGCAAGAACATTTTCCCTGCTCCGAACAAGTCACCTACGACCCCCATGGCCGACATCAAAGGACCTTCGATGACCTCTAAGCAACGAGTGCATCCTGCACGAGCTTCTTCGGTGTCGGACTCGATGAACTTGTCGATGCCATGAATGAGCGCATGCTTGAGCCGCTCATGCACGGACTTATCCCGCCACTCAAGGTTCTCCCCGGTGGCCTTTTTTGTGCCGGATCCTTTGTAGGTTTCCGCCAGCGTCAACATTCGTTCGGTCGCATCGGCCCGTCGGTTCAGCAAGACATCTTCGACGTGCTCGAGGAGCACCTTGGGAATGTCTTCGTAAACCGCCAGTTGCCCGGCGTTGACGATCCCCATGTCCATTCCTGCTTGGATCGCATGGTAAAGAAACGCCGAATGCATCGCCTCACGGACCACGTCGTTGCCTCGGAATGAGAAACTGATGTTGCTAACCCCTCCCGAAATCCTTACGCCTGGACATTGCTGCTTGATCAGCTTACAAGCTTCGATGAAGTTCACTGCGTAGTTGTCATGCTCCTCGATCCCTGTAGCAACGGTCAGAATGTTTGGATCGAAGATAATGTCTTGCGGCGGAAAAGCCAATTCATTGACTAACAGATCGTAGGCTCGTTTGCAGATTCGGGCTTTTTCAAGGGTCTCGGTCGCTTGACCTTTCTCATCAAAGGCCATCACGACCACTGCGGCTCCGTAGCGGCGGATGATGGTCGCTCGACGGAGAAACTCGTCTTGTCCATCCTTCAGGCTGATACTATTGACGATCGCTTTGCCTTGTACGTTTTGCAAACCCGCCAAAAGAACTTCCCACTTCGAGGAATCGATCATCACGGGCACGGCGGCGACGACGGAATCTCCGGCGATGAGCCGCAGATATCTGGTCATGGCGTCGACCCCATCAAGTAGTGCATCATCCATGTTGATGTCGATGATGGTTGCACCGTTTTGGACTTGCTGCCTAGCGACCTCGACTGCCTCTTCGAACTTATCATTGCGAATCAAATTCGCAAAAGCCTTAGACCCCGTGACGTTGGTTCTCTCGCCAACCATGGTGAACTGCGTCTCGGGCCTGAGCGTTGTGGCTTGTTGACCACTGAGCCTAGTCCAGACGATCGGCTCGGCTGGTTGGTGCGGCCGAATGCCAACGAGTCGTTGCGAGATGGCTCGAATATGCTCAGGCGTTGAACCGCAACATCCGCCGACGATGTTTAGCCAACCATTACGAGCAAAGTCTTCGATGTAATCGGCCATGTGCGAAGGGGTTAGATCGTACTCACCAAATGCATTGGGCAGACCTGCATTCGGATGGCACGATATCGATGCATCGGAGACTTTTGCCAGTTCCTCAATGTGCGGTCGCATGATATCCGGCCCGAGTGCACAGTTCATCCCAACACTGAGCATTGGGAAATGGCTAATCGAATTCCAAAAGGCTTCTACGGTCTGTGCGCTGACAAAAGTTCGGCCTCCTGGCCCAAACGTGGCGCTAATCATGACGGGAATTCGGCGACGGGTCTCTGCGAAATATTCAGCGATCGCGTACAAACAAGACTTCAGGTTGAGTGTATCGATGGCTGTTTCCGGCAAGAGAATATCCGCACCGGCCTCAACCAGATGTGCAACTTGGATTTTGTAGCTTGCAACCATTTCAAGGAAGTTCACGTCGCGATTCGCTGCATCTTCAACCTTGGTACTGATCGCAAGCTGCTTGGTCGTCGGGCCGATGCTACCTGCTACATAACAGCGACGCGTCGGATCCTTCTTCCGCATCCGATCAACGGCTTTGCGAGCGCAGTCAACCGCGGCGTAGTTTAGGTCTCGCGTAAGTTCGCTGGGAAGTTCTAATTCACCCATACCGATCGGCGAGGCACCGAAGGAGTTTGTCTCGATGATGTCCGCACCGGCTTCGAGATAGGCATAATGAATATCTGAGATCGCATCTGGTCGCGTAATGCAGAGGATATCGCTAAAGCGGACCAAGTCCTTGTGGTGATCAGCAAACCGCTCGCCTCGAACCGCGGTCTCATCTAGCTTTAGTCTTTGAATCATCGTCCCCATCGCACCATCGAGAATATGGATGCGCTGGCGGATAAGGTCGAAAAGATTGTCGCTCATGCTTATTGGATCAGGGCTGAAGCCGTTATAAAAAAAGGCTGACGGAATTGCCCGCCAGCCCAGTGGATTGATGGTGGTTACATCGTGAACCGTAAACCGCGAAAACTATTCTCCAAAGGACGGCTTTTGTGCCTTTTCCTTGACTCGATCATTCTTGCCAACGAATTCGAGGATTGCTCGGGTACCGGCATCACCTACCCGTGGCTTGGCCAAACGCAAGATACGCGTGTATCCTCCGTTGCGATCGGTGAATCGTGGAGCAATCTTATCGAACAAGACTCGAACCGCTTGCTTATCTTTGATCATCGAAAGAACTTTTCGACGAGCGTTCACGCCGGGTGCTTTTGCATCGCACCATTTTTGCCATGAGTCGCTCTTTCTCCAGGCTTTCCAAGCTTCGGAACCCCGTTCTGCGCTGGTTGCGTAAGCCTCAGCGGATGCCTCTGCAGCCAAGCCTTTCTTGGCGATCGTGATGCACTTTTCAACGATAGGTCGAATTTCCTTGGCTTTCTCCAGCGTCGTAATGATGCGGCCGGGAACCTTGGGTTTATTCGCTTCCAAATCGGAGAACTCACGTTCGGTCAGAAAAATTGCAGATGCAAGATTGCTGAAGAGAGCTTTACGGTGCGAGGGGCTTCGGCCAAGTACTCGGCCTTTCCTTAAGTGCCTCATGATCGGATCTCAATTAGTCAGAATAGGTGGATTGGTATATAGATAACAGACAATTATCTCATGGACGATGGAACGCGGTAGCCTAGGTGCAGGCCGATCGCCTTGAGCTTTTCATTGACTTCAGTGAGGGTTGTTTCGCCAAAGTTTCGGACTTCCAACAGTTGGTCTTCACTGCGTTGAACCAAGTCTCGCACGTAGCGGATACCTTCGCTTTCGAGACAATTGTTGGCTCGTACGGAGAGTTTCAGATCCGACACGAGCATGTTGAGTTTGTTTTCGAGTTGAGCCTCGGCACTTCCTGGACCACCTCGGGCTACGGCATGAACTTGGCGACCGAGTTCGCTCGATTGAACGAATGGGTTGAGGTGTTTGCGAAGAATCTTCGCCCCTTCGACCATCGCCAGTTCGGGCTGCACGGATCCATCGGTCCAAATCTCGATCACCAATCGGTCGTAGTTGGTTTTTTGACCAACTCGGGTCTCTTCGACGGTGTAACGAACTCGAACGACAGGACTAAAAGCCGCGTCAACGGGGATAATACCGATTTCGTGTTCACCAGTGTTCTGTTCGGAAGCCGGTAGGTAACCGCGACCGTTCTCGACAACCATTTCCATCATGAACTCCGTGTCGCCCGTGAGGGTAGCGATCACGTGATCCTTGTTGATGATCTCGACATCTGCATCCGTTTGGACGTCAGCACCAGTGATTGGACCAGCTTTGGACCTTAGAATCGTCAGAACTCGTGTGTTCTCGCTGTGGTTTTTGACGACCAAAGACTTGACGTTCAAAACGATTTCAGTGACGTCTTCGAGAACATTTGGGATCGAACTGAATTCGTGCTGAGCCCCTCGAATCTTGATCTGGGTAATTGCACTACCTTCAAGGCTCGAAAGAAGCACTCGTCTAAGGCTATTGCCGATCGTGGCGCCAAACCCGCGCTCGAAGGGTTCTGCTGTGAACTTACCGTAAGTCGAACTGAGCGTCGATCGCTCGACGTTGACTTGACTAGGGAGTTCCAAACCTCTCCATCTAACGTGCATCTGTAATTCTCCAATGATGAATAACTCGAAACCCTAACGAACGATATCGACTAAACTCGCCGTCGTTTGCGAGGTCGGCATCCATTGTGGGGAATGGGAGTTGTGTCTTCGATTTGCTTGACCGTAATGCCCGCAGCTTGCAAAGCAGTGATCGCCGACTCGCGGCCCGATCCAGGACCTTTGACCCGAACCTCAATCTCCTTGACACCAAACTTCGCGGCTTTTTCGGCTGCTTGCTGAGCGGCCATTTGACCAGCAAAAGGTGTGCTCTTTCGGGAACCCTTGAAGTTACAAGTTCCGGCACTTGCCCAGCAAAGGGTATCTCCACGGGTGTCGGTGATCGTCACATGCGTATTGTTGAAGGTCGCTTTGATGAAAGCGATCGCACTGGTGACGTTTCGTCTTGTCTTGCGCCGCTTGTTCGACGCGTCCTTGTTGACTTGTTGCTTTGCCATATTTGAAAACTAAAACCAAATTCAAATTGTTGTTTACAGTGCTTATCGATGAAAGCCACAGAGCGAGTCTCGGACTATCGGAGGTCCTTGACCCCCTTCTTGCCGGCGACGGTCTTACGTGGACCCTTGCGGGTGCGCGCATTGGTCCGCGTGCGTTGACCTCTCACGGGGAGGCCGAGTTTGTGCCTGAGCCCACGGTAGCATTTGATTTCTCTCAAACGATGGATCGACTGTCCAATTTGACGTCGCAAAGGACCTTCGACCGTGTAATCTCGCTCGAGCAAACTGGCCAAACGGCTAAGTTCGTCTTCATCGAGCTCCCTAGCTTTCTTGGCCGGGTCAATTTTCGTTTTGACGCATGCCTCTCTGGCAATCGACGGACCAACGCCATAGAGATACTGAAGCGAATAAACGACTTGTTTGTCGTTTGGAATGTCAACACCCAAAAGACGCGGCATACTTGCCCACTCCTAAACCATTATCCAGTCACGCTTTAAAACCAAAACGAAGTCCGCCGCCGAGGGTTCGACGGGGCGATTCCATGTCGATGGATCAATCGAGCCCAAAAGTTTAGCCAAGAGTGGCTAATTCTTGCAAGTGTTAATCGGTCGTTTGGCACGGTTTTTTCTTAACGATGCACAGGAATCCGGCGCCGAGGAGCCTGACGGCCAGCCAAGCCACACCCAATGAGCAAGCCGATACGGCGGATTTTACGGTCTCCAACGAGTCTGGTTTTGATAGCTTTGACTTGGGTTTCTCATCGTTCCACACCGATTTTCCACCCAAGAGTCGCAGAATCACAAGGAACTCAAAACGATGTCTAACGGAAAAATAAATAGAAATTTGGTGCGTGGCAGTTAATTTGGAGTGGTAGTAACGTTTTGACGGTTGGGTTGGTACCGGATTTTCTGACCTAATCGACTGTAATTAAGAATCGCATTGGAAGGGACCGAAATTCGAATCCGAGGGCTTGCTGGCAAGCCCGGTACGCGACTCTCAAGCCGTAACGCGAACCGTGAGTAAGAAGGAAGATGGAAGACACAGCGCTTGATTCCAAAAATTTTTCGATGAAGCAGGCTAGGCAATTCGTCGGAGACCTTCATGCTCCGAACCCCTGGATTTACTGGCCAGATCTGCTAATGACTGCAATTTGCGGGCACCTTTGTTTTGCTGCGATGATGCAAGTTCCCGAGCGGCTTGCTCCCGATTCGATAGCTCTTTGGTGGCTTGCCAAAGGTTTTTTCTACACGGCAACGATTCTGCTGTTTCTCCGGGGCGCGATGTTCACTCACGAACTGGTGCATCTGCCAAAGGAAGGTTGGACGGCTTTTCGAGTCGCTTGGAATCTCTTGTGCGGGATCCCATTTATGATCCCATCGTTCACTTATTATCCTCATATCGATCATCACCGCCGCAAATCGTATGGAACCGAAGAGGACGGCGAATACTTGAGCCTGAGCCATCAACCCCCATCAGCGATCGTTTTGTACATGCTCGGTGTATTGGTGACACCCATGGCTGGAATTGTTCGTTGGGGAATGCTTTCTCCGATTTGCTGGCTCTTTCCATCGATGCGAAAGTGGACTTTCACCCACGCCTCGACGATGGTCATGGATGTCTTTTACGAGCGTCCAGAGGCGGGCAAGCGGGTTCAGCGTATCATGATCATGCAGGAGATTGCTTGCTTTTTGGTGTGCCTGGGACTGATCCTCCATGGGCCGCTGATCGCCAAAACCTGGTTCGATCCGCTGTGGATCCATGCTTACTTGGTCAGCATTGGGATGATCTTTATGAACAACATCCGAACCCTTGGTGCCCACCGCTGGACAGGCCCTGGCTCGGAATTAACTTTCGAACAACAACTGTTGGACTCTTGCGACTACCCGCATCGCCCTTGGATTACCGAACTTTGGGGCCCGACAGGAACTCGATACCATGCGACTCACCACCTGTTTCCCTCCTTGCCTTACCACAACCTAGGTGTTGCCCACCGTCGGCTGATGGCACAACTCCCGGCAGATAGCATCTACCGGGAGACATGCAAACTAAGCCTCTTGGCGGAAGTCGCTGAGCTATGGAAACGAAGTGCCCAGGTCGCTCGAAAGGCCAAGGTCGCAGGCAGAATCGATGCTTATGCTCTGAGCGCAGCGAAGTCTCAATTCGACTCGGGCCCAAGCGACAACTTCCGCGCTCAGGCAGAAGTTCGCCGCCCTAGAAAAACTGAAGCCGCCTAGAACTACCAAATCCTGACTCGCTTCTCGGGCTCAATGTACATCGGTGCGTTGGGCTGGACATCGAAAGCCTCATAGAAACCATCGATGTTCGATACGATGCCGTTGCAACGGTATTGACTCGGTGAGTGAGGATCGGTCTTGACCCGCTTTCGCATCTCTGCCTCTCGGTACTTTCTTCGCCAGACTTGTCCCCAACCGATGAAGAACCTTTGCTCACCGGTGTAACCATCGATCAAAGGTGATTTCTTACCGTCTAGCGAAATTTTATAAGCCGTATAGGCAACGCTCAGTCCACCAAGATCTCCGATGTTCTCCCCAAGGGTGAACTTGCCGTTGAGATTGACCCCTGGTAATGGTTGGTATGCATCGTACTGACGGATCAGTTGTGCGGAGCGTTCATTGAATTCCTTCTCATCGTTTTCCGTCCACCAGTTTCGGAGGTTTCCACGTCCATCGTACTTGCTCCCCGAATCGTCGAATCCATGGCTGATTTCATGGCCGATCACCGCACCGATCGCACCATAATTGATCGCGTCATCAGCTTGGAGATTGAAAAAGGGAGGTTGCAAGATCGCAGCCGGAAAAACGATCTCGTTCATCGAAGGGTTGTAATATGCATTGACGGTTTGCGGAGGCATAAACCACTCGGTTTTATCGATGGGCTTGCCGAGTTTGTTCAACGCATAGAAGTGCTCAAACTTGGAAATCGCAGCGATATTGCCTACCACATTCGCTGGGTCAATCACCACCGATGAGTAGTCCTTCCACTTGTCGGGATAACCGATCTTCGGGGTAAAGAGCTTAAGCTTCTCCTTGGCCTGGGCTTTTGTGCCATTGCCCATCCACTCGAGCGAATCGATCCGTTTTTCGAAGGCCTTGAGCAAGTTACCCACGAGCTCGTTCATGCGTTCTTTGGCTCGCGGAGAAAAGTGCTTCTCGACGTAGAGTTTTCCAACGGGCATTCCAAGCAAGGAGTTGCAAGCATCGACGCCTCGACGCCAGAGCGGCTCCTGCTGCTCGACCCCACTTAGAACGGTCTTGTGGAATCCAAAGTGCAATTTTTCCAGTTCCTCGGTCATCACCGGTGCAAAGGTGTCGATGGTTTGAAAAGCCAGGTAAGCTTTCAGAACGTTGACGTCCGATTTGGCCAAGATGTCTTGGGCATCGACGAAAAAACTCGGTTGCCCGACGATGATTTCTTGGATCTCAGGCAAAGCGACTGCCTGAGAATAAGCCCTCCATTGCAACCCAGGGTTTTTGGCTGAAAAGTCGGCCACTGACAATTTGTTGTAACGCTTGATGGGATCTCGAAGCGATACCTTGTCCCATTGAACTTTCGCAAAAGCAGTCTCGAGCTCAAGGATCTTCTTGGCCATCGCCTCGGGGTTCTCCCACCCGATCTGTGCGAGCATATCCTTGATAAAGACCTCATACTTTTCTCGTCGGCTTACCAGCTCTGGATCGGACTCTAGATAGTAGTCACGATCGGGCAAGGTCGTTCCGTCCTGATACAGATACACTGCATACTGATCCGACTTGCGGTCATCGACATCCACCCCCGCCGCGTAGAAACTGGGGATTCCGAAAATGGAAAGTTCTCCAGCTAGACGAAGTACATCCTCGTGGGTCCGAACGGTCCGGATCGAGTCTAGCCAAGGTTTCACCGCAGCGATGCCAGCTTTGTTTCTCCCCTGGACATCGGTGTAGGACTTGAACAGATTGCCAACCTGTTTGGCTTCAGCCGATGCATCCGAAGAACCGCTTGCTTGCTCTATGATCGCACGAATGGCAGCTTTGGTTTCGATATCCAGTGCCGTAAATGCCCCGAAGTTCGATTGGTCGGGAGGAATGTCCGTCGTCTCTAACCAGTTCTCATTGACGAAGCGGAAAAAGTCATCGGATGCCTTGAGGGTTTTACTGAAGTTCTCCTTCTCGACACCTGAAACCCCAAGAACCTTGTCCTGAGCTACAAGCGGTACAGATCCTAAGCATCCAATTGCACATAGCCCCATCAAGCCACCAAGCCACTTGGTGACGATCCAACGTTGAGTACCATCCTTCAGAATAAAAGCTCTTCGCATTGCCTGCCTCGCTGATTGAACTTGATCATAACCTCCACAAATAAGCATTCCTATCGCCTTTCGGGGAGCAAACATCGCCAGAAGCGATGATCAGAATGTACCCCCACTTGGGAACCGAATAAAGCCGTCTAATCCTATTTTGTTTTAGGATAATCCCATTGGTCGTAGACTCCATCCAACCCACAACCAACACAGCAGAGGTACCAACCAAACGACCAGCTCGCAAAAGGATTCGAGTTTTTTCAGCCTTGGACTAAGCGGCTCATTCCAATCGAGCCTGACATTGTCGTGTTTAGATCGGACGATTTGCTCGTACTGGTTCGATTCGGGTGGGGCGATTCCGTTTTGAATCAACCATCCGGACAACTCACCAGTGGTCTGGCCTTCGAGCTCGTCGATCCCTGTTTTTATGACAACTCCATAATCGGGATCAAGGATCCAATTTCCAGTTTCATTTTGGGCTTCGAGAACCACATGCCCCCCGAGCCCAATGAAACGCGATTGGATTCCTTGAGACAACAGAAGGTCTTGAAGCACGGCTGCTCTTTCCGAGCAATCCCCTTTACCTCCAGAGACAATCCAAAGCGGGTTTTGCGTTCGCATCAATGGCGAATAGAACTGGCCCATGAGCCACTGCACCCAATTTTCCCACGGTGCAAGGTCGCGGCCTTGGCAGTGTTCGGTAATGCTGTGAACGTAAAGGTTCGCCTCGCCAAGCACATCCTCCAAAGCTCCTTGCAACTGAGCCCGCCGAGACCGGTAGTCCAGCAAGCGTTCGATCCGAACCGAATCGAACGATGCAAATCGAGAGAAAAAACCCAAGGAACTCAAGCATGCAAAAAGGACAATGAGCCAAGTCGGTACAATCTGCGGAGATTTCGCATGCGATTGCTCGGGTACATAGTATTCCATCAGTGATTCCGCGAGAGTCGAGTTTCTTTGAGGGCGCTTGCCAAAGAGCTCGGTCGCCCTTTAAACTACCTGCTCAACCCAGGATTTCAGATAGGGTTTCTAGTGGATCGAAAACTATTGGATTTGTAATGATTACTAAACGGATAAGTCGTTGGCATGGAAGCTCCCGATCGTTGCAAAACCGATAATAGACCACAGGCAAAATGGACCGAGTCGTTTGTCGACTTTGGGCCAGATGTCCTACTGAGCGACTCTTCGCTCTCTTCAACCTGTCCAACTCTTGCCCGCATCGACGCAACAGACCTCTCGAGTACGGCTTCGATCCAAAAAGAACTCAAATCCCTGGTTCAGCAATATGTGCCTTATAGCCCCGGTGTTTACGGGATCCTCGACCCGCTTAATCGACTGATCTACGTCGGTAAATCCAAAGCTCTTCGAGCCAGACTCTTGAGTTATTTCTTGCCGGGTGTGAGGGATGAAAAAGCAGGGCAAATTCTCAAGCATGCTCGCGGGATCGTGTGGGAGACCCAGCCCAGTGAATTTGCGGCCCTTGTTCGAGAACAATCGCTGATTCGAACCTGGCAACCAACACTCAATGTCGTCGGTATGCCGAACCGTAGTCAACCAGCATACTTGAACCTCGGCCGCGGACCCGCCGAATCGTTTTACGTCTCAAGGCAATGGGACACTCGAGCCTCGATTTGCCGTGGACCATTCTATGGATCGAGCAAACTGTTTCGAGCCACCGAGATCCTCAATCGATATTTCTTACTAAGGGACTGCTCGACAAAGACTCCCATGCTTTTTTCGGATCAACTATCCTTGTTTGATATCCCCGAAAGAGCCGGATGCTTGCGGGCAGAGCTAGGTACCTGCCTTGCACCATGCTTGGCCGATTCGCTCAGGTCCAACTATCGCGCTCAAGAGGATCTCGCAAGAGCATGGATGCGAGGTGAATCGGATGCCATTTATTGTCGACTTGCAGAGCAAATGCAAAAGGCGGTTGAAAGAACCCAGTTTGAGAGGGCAGCTCGATTGCAGGAAGATGCGGCCATTTTCAAGTGGCTTCATGGAAAACTCAAGCAACTGCAGAAAGCCTCTTGCGATCCACCTAGCCTCTATTGGGTCGAGACAACTGGTGGAGCGAAATTTCCGAAGGGGGGGATTGTGTACTTGCTCAGATCTGGCGGGGTGGAGTTTGCTGTCGCCTATCGAACCAAATCCAACTCGATACGCGAGACCTTAGAAGCTTGGCTTGGTGCAGACAAGCAAATCGAGCTTAAGTATTGCAGGCCTCATGAGACCTTGGGGCTCGTTGCGACATGGTTTCAGAAGAATCCTTCGCTTAAAAAAAATCGTCTCCCGGTGAGAACACCGGGAGACGCGATGGGAGTTTTGTCCAAGCTCACCAAGAGTGCAAGCTAGTTATCGTTTCCGCCGCCAGGTCGGCGATTGCCTCGTCCACCACCAGGACCACCTTGGCCGCCGCCAAAGTTACCCCACTGGGGTTGTGGGAACTTGAATTCAGGACCCTTGAGTGATTCCATGTCCTCTTTCTGTTTGGCGGTCAAAATCTCTTTGATCTTGGCTTCTCCTTCTTCACGCATCTTGGTCATCGTTTCGGCCATCTTCTCGCGGTTTTCTTGATTGAAACCACCACCTTGGAAGAGTTCTCGCATCTTCTCACCATTGGCTTTATTGACCTCGGCCATCTTGGCCTTTTGGTCTTCGGTGATTCCGAGTCGGGTGGCTACGAGCTTACTTGAAAGCGATTGAAGGTTACCGCGCTGGATCATCAGACCCACCAAGCGATCCAATTGCTTTGGGTCGAGGATTTCCTCGACCTTGGCTTCGTTTTCTTCCGTCGCCTTTTGCATCTTGTCCATCATGGCTTGCATGTCTTGCGCGTTGGGAGGAGTCGATTGTCCGCCACCGCCGTTTGCTCCGCCGGGGCCACCTCGTTGGGGAAGCAAGTTGCGCATCGATTCCATAGCGGCCTTGCCGAGCTCTTCAAGCTCGGCGACTTGGTCTTCGTCGAGTTTGAGTTCTTCACGGACTTCTTTCATTCGCAACAGGCCGGTGACACCGCCACCCATCATCCCGCCACCCATGCCCATCATGCCCATGCGTGCGCCACCAGGACCTCCTTGGCCACGTCCGCCACCTGGCCCTCCGGGGCCTTGTGCCATGGCCCCAAGGCTCAGGGCTCCAACCATACTGACAGCTAAAGCAAATCTCGACAAAAGTTTTTTCATTGGCATGAGGATAGCCCCAGTACAAACAGCGGTGTTGAAAGAACGTTACAGAAAAGCCTCGAACGACCCAATTCCAGGTCACCGATCGGTTATGCTACACCATCGGGTAGCCTTTGTAACCCATGGATTTCGATGTCGTTTCGCTAACTTAGAGAAAAATTTTTATGGAAATTTCCGGTGCTTTACCTTCCCCGGCTCAGGTTCTAGGAATGAGGGATGGAGCTATCGGCCAAATGGAGTTCGCAAGAACCTACACCTTAGGGCTGATTTCCGAGGTTCCTGAAGAGCTTTGGCAATCCCCTCCGGCAGGAATTCCCAGCCATTTTGCTTGGCAAATCGGCCATTTGGCCGTCGCTCAGTATGGACTGATGCTCTTTCGCCAACGAGGAAGAGCAGAAGGTGATGTGGAACTGATGCCAGGTTGGTTTCGAAAACGTTATTCGCGTGGGACCAGCGCCCTCGACGACCCAAGCCCTCATCCCGACCGAAAAACGATGCTCGCTATGCTGGAACGAATTCACAATGCAAGCATGGATTTTATGAAGCAAACCTCAGCGGATTTGCTCCTGGAACCCACTGAGATGCCCTTTGCAGCCTTCCCGATCAAACTCGGAGCGTTCCTGTTTTGCCCCTTGCATGAATCGATTCACTCGGGCCAAATCGGACTTCTAAGACGGGCCCATGGACTCTCACCGGTTCGTTAACCTGCCGGGCGAGTGATCTACTCGGGGTTCTCTCGGGTTGCTAGACTCCTTCAAACCCAGCGAGCAGCGAGTCACACGACAAGGAAGTTGAAAAAAGCATGGAGCTTTCCAATCATCAAACCTACACATGGCAAGATCGCCTTGTGTACTGGGTCTTCAGGCTCTTTATCGCATCGGTTCAATCGCTCTCGCTTGAGCGATGCGAACGATTCGCTAAACTTCTAGCACACCTCTTGACTCACGTTCTTAAGGTGCGGCGAAGGCTCGTCGAGAGCAACCTCAAGCGAGTCTTTCCAAACTGGAGTTTGGATGAATCGCTCGCCACGCAGGAACAAATGTGGGAGCATTTGATTCTGATGAT
Organism: Pirellula sp.; assembly: GCA_040381975.1. Lineage (GTDB taxonomy): Bacteria > Planctomycetota > Planctomycetia > Pirellulales > Pirellulaceae > JBKCUI01. Next base: position 85,881 of record JBEIGI010000011.1, on the reverse strand, counting down.
CTGCGAGATCGCGCACGCGAATCGCAAAATTCATCGCGAGAATTGGTACGAGCATTTCGATCTGCCCGATCGCCAAGCGATGCTTCGATTGGTTCTGGATCCTCGCCCAAAAGTCTTGGTCTCAGGTCACTTCGGGAACTTCGAGTTGGCTGGGTATATCACCGGCCTTTTCGGGATCACCACCACGGCCATCGCACGCCCCTTAGATAACGGCTTTGTCCATGACTACATCGACCGATTCCGCTCCTGCAACGGTCAATTCATGCTCCCCAAAAGCGGTAGTTCGGATCAAGTCGAAGCATTGCTTGCACAAGGTGGAGCGTTGTCATTGCTCGCTGATCAATACGGCGGTCCGAAAGGTTGCTGGGTCGAGTTTCTCGGACAACCAGCCTCCTGCCACAAAGCACTGGCGCTTTTTACTCTCTCCAGCGGCGCTCCGATGTTGGTCTGCTCGAATATCCGAACCAAAAAACCGCTGCACTTTCAAATGTCTATCCTAGGCCTTGCCGACCCGAAATTCACCGATTGCCCCGATTCGATCCAGACCATGACCCAGTGGTATAACCAGTGCCTCGAAAAAGCTATCCGCGCAGTGCCCAGCCAATACTGGTGGGTTCACCACCGCTGGAAAGGAACGCCCCCCGCAAAGACCATCAAAGCAAACAAAGTTGCCTGATGCATCGTCCCTTCGAAGGCTCTGGGCTATACTGATTTTTCCACTTCTTTCAAAGGCAATCTCACACATTGACATATGCCAAAAACCCACCAAACCCTAGGCCTCTCGATCAGCTATCCAGATAACTGGACCCTTACCGAAGACTTGCAAGATGAGCAGGTCGTGGGCTTTCAAATACAAAGCCCCGGCACGGCCTACCTGTCGGTCCTGAGCTTCGACTGGTCAACCACTCCTGACGAGGCGATCGACCAGGCCTCAAGCATCATTCAAGCCGAGTATGATAATGTCGAAAAGGAGAGCTTCTCCCCAGAGCTTATCTCTCATCCAGGGCCACTTGCCGATACCAGAGGCCTCGAACTTTACTTCTACTATCTGGATCTCCTGGTTCGCGCCAAACTCATCGCATTTGGCATTCCACACCAAACCATCCTGGTGCAGTTTCAAGCGGAAGACTCTGAGTTTGCCTCCATGGAAAGAGTCTTCGATGCCATGCTGCTGACTCTTTGCCAATCAATGACGTCTAAGACGTCTAAAAAAGATCCCGAAGAGATTGAGTGATTGATATCCTGAGTGGCGAGACCGTCCACAAACGAAAAAGCCTCACCCAATAGCAGTTGGTCACGCCCGAAATCCAACCACCACTAGGTGAGGCAAGTTTAGTTTTTTCTAATCGTCTTCCCCCATCAGCTGGGTTTAACTCAACGTAGTCTACACCATCTTTCAGCGCTTGGCCACAACATCGCAAGTTTTTTTAAGGAAATTTTTCGATCAGCTTGTTCGCTTTTCGGTTTTATTGCGTCACCCTCAAAAAACACTCGATATTTCGATGCAGAGCGCCGTCACACCGCTCAACCAATGCTGTTTTTGCCGACCCAAGGGACCAAAACTTTCGGAACCTTAATCGAGCCGTCAGACTGTTGATGATTCTCCATCACTGCGATTAATGCACGGCTGATCGCAACTGCTGTCCCGTTGAGCGTGTGGGCAAAGTGAGTCCCCTTTTCCCCTTTGACTCGATACCGAATATTAAGTCTTCTTGCTTGATAGTCGGTGCAGTTGGATGTACTGGTCACTTCGCCCCACTCACCGCCATTGCCTCTTCCAGGCATCCAAGCCTCCAAGTCGTACTTGCGATAAGCCGGTCCACCGAGGTCCCCTGTGGCGGTGTCAACGACTCGGTAAGGTACTTCCAATGCGTCGAAGATTTCACATTCGATCGCTCGCAACTCCTCGTGAACGGAGCTGCTTTGTTCGGGTAGGGTAAACGCAAACATTTCCACTTTGGTGAATTGATGCACTCGGTATAAACCTCGCGAGGCTCGCCCTGCAGCACCCGCCTCGGTTCGAAAACAGTGGCTGATGCCTACGAGTTTAAGCGGTAGTTCTTCGGCTTCGAGGACTTGATTGTGATACATGCCGCCCAAAGTGATTTCCGCGGTGGCAACGAGATTGAGTTCGGTGTTTTCGATGCTGTAGATCTGAGTCTCAGGCCCGCGTGGGATGAATCCAATTCCATGCAAAATTTCAGTGCTGGCCACATCGGGAGTGGTGATTGGAATAAATCCCTCGCGAATCAATAAGCTCAATGCAAACTGCTGAAGTGCCAAATCCAACAATACAGCGTCTCGCTTGAGAAAGTAAAATCCCGCCCCAGCGACCCTCGCCCCGGCTTCGAAATCAATCATGTCATGAATCGTACCGAGCTCCAAGTGATCCTTGGGCTTAAAATCGAAACTGGGAATCGGTGTCGATCCACGCGCAATCTCCAAATTCGAATGATCATCGCTTCCAACGGGAGCCGAAGGATGCGTCATGTTCGGGACCCGAGAAAGCAATCCATCGATCTCTCGATCCAAAGCGTCGTGATCCTTTTGCGCTTGCTCTTTATGAGCTCTGAGAACTCGCCCTTTCTCTTTGAACTCCTCTCGCTCTTGCGGTGGTACTTTGCCGATCTGCGCACTGACTGCATTGGCTTGTCGGTTCCAATCCTCGGCCTCAGCCAATTTCGCCCGTCTTTGCAATTCCAAAGCGACTATCCGATCGATATCCGCACTGGCTCCGCGCTGCAGGCAATTGGATTTAACCGCTTCAACGTTTTCCAAAACATATTTTCGATCAAGCATGTTCAGTAGGGTCCAAATAATAAAACGGCTTGGCTAACTAAGCCCTAAAGTTTAACGCATTTGTGGATTTTGAGGATACCGACCCACGAAGCCCAATCGGTCGACTTTGTTTTTAGATCCTAAGTGCTACTCGATCGCCGATATTTCCCGGAACGATCTGGCGAATTCTCCCTGCATTAGACCTACCAAACCACTCCTGCCATGAAACCTAAACCCGTTTGCAATTTTCTGGTCATCGCATCTGTCTGTTTCTTACTCACAGGCTCTTTACCGCATCAACTCTTGGCCCAGGAATCTCCAGCAACCCCGGAGTCCAAACTCACTAGCCCCGGTGACGAAAAATCCGGTGACGAAAAAACCGGTGACGAAAAAACCGGTGGAGATAAGCCCCAGGTTGGCAAGTTTCGTTTTCAGACTTCGGCCAACCGCCAGTACCAAATCGAGCAGGCTCGGAGAGAATCCGAAACCCGCAAGGAACTCCTTCGGTACTACGAGGAAAGAGGGATAAACTTCGCTCAGCCAACTTTTGATGGCATGGCGCTGCACCCCTATCCGATGTCGAAACGCCGGTTCTATGTCCGACCCTTTCGCGCCTGGTAATCCCTACTCCGTTTGCAGTGTGATTGCCATAACGACGGGTGCCGATTGATCTCTTCCCTTGATCAAACTGATCTTTTGCAGCGCCTTACGCTCCTTAGGTTGAATCGATAGATACCTGATCTGTCGGCCTGAAAGGTCAAAAGCAAACTCACTCTTGGGCACATCGACTCTACGGATGTAGTCGGCAAAATGCTCCCCGTTGATCAGTTCGTGATCTTCCGTTGCACCATCTTCATAGGTGATCCGTACGATCATGCTGACACTTCCCTCGCGACTCGCCGGGAACGACCATCCACCCACTCCACTCAGGAAGTGGATAGCCACCGCAGGAGCATTGCACACCACATCGACACTCTTTGGCATCTTGGGTGCCATCTTGCCATTCGGTCCAAACAGCATGATCGCATTGGGAACACGATCCTCTTGAGGATCGACCAAAACGAAAGGAACGCCTTTGAACATTTTTGGCTTCCAATCCGCAAACACCAATCGCTCCACTTCGCCTTCAGGATCAAAGAACATTCCTCGCGTTGTGATCGATGTAGCAACCGTAGCGATCGACAGCGGTACGTACTTGCCTTTGGTTGTTAGAAACTCAAGCAAGTCCTTCATCTCGTCGCGTGTCATTTGGCCTTCAAAACCTTCGGGCATCAGAGATTTCTGTGAGCCGCTCAGCCGTTCGATATCCTCGCGCAATACGACCTCGCGTTTGCCCTGCACGTTGATGAGTTCAATCGAGGTCTTGCTCTCGCTGGCCATCATGCCAGTGACAACACTGCCATCGGTTGTTTGGACGTTATACGTCCTGAAATTGCCTTCGACGCTCCGGTTCGGATCGAGGATGTGAACCAACAGTTCGTGCTTGGGATGAACGGCCATACCTGTTAACTCGGGCCCAATCGGATTGCCCAATTCACCATGCTTGTGACACAACGCACAATGCTTCTGATAGACCAACTTACCGTTGACACCGTCCCCCTTGGAATGGGCCGTCTCTTCCCAAGCTTCCACCACCCGCTGCCTGTCAGCATTGGGGATGCCCCCACTGTTTTTCATCATCGCTAGGGCTTTTTCGCGAATCTTGGCGTCGGGATAGTCTCTGAGCAACTGACGTTGGTCGAGTTGCAGATCGTTGATACTCAGCTCGCCTGCTTGGATCGCGGCAATCAAGTCGGTTGTGGACTCAGGTTTCGAAAGCATCACACGCAATGCACCTCGCAAAAACTCAGGAGGCAAACTTCGGGATTTTTCAATCAAAGCCTTCGCAAGCCCAGGGGCTTTAGATCCTCCAAGCGCCGCTACAATTCCAGAGGAAAATTCGGGCGTCGATTGCGGTGTGACCAATGCCAACAAGGAGTCAACCACCTTGGGATTGCCGACTTCGAGGGTCACCATCTGCTTTGCCGCCAGCAACCTTCGATCGATCGCCAACGAGTCCTTGTTGAGTATGTCGACGAGCTCTTTGCGAAGCGATGCGATGGCTTCATCGATCTTGGCTACTCCGAGCGTTTCAGCCAACTGAATGACTTGTCCCTTGGAGTCCAAAGGCAAATCACCTGAGAGCCAATTCTTGACCAATCCCTGGGTGGCGCTTTCGGGCAGTGCCAAACGATAATCCTTTGGCCATCCTTTCGCCAAACCTTGAATCACCGCTCCGGTGACTTGGGGATTTCCCTTCTCGACGATCAAGGAGCTAAATACCTGCGCACTTACTTTGTTCCTCGCTGCGTGCTCAGCGACAATTGCGATGCGGCTAAGTAATTCCCCGGTTGGAGCTACTTGAGCATCTCGAATCAATCGAGGTAGAACTTCGGCTGCATGCGTACTTGCAGCACTGGTCCAAGCGTCCATCAACCAGCGATCTTTCTCATTGGTGCTAGCCGAGAGTTTCTCTCCGATGCCCTTGGTACCAGTTGCCACAGCTTGACTCGGACAATCGGCCAGTTTGAGCAAAGCAGCCAGTTTCAGTTGCGAGTCCTGGGAATCCAGAGCCCTACTTCCAAGAATCGCTTGCAGTGTCTCCGCATTGGGTTCCGCAGCCTGAATCGCATTTCGTACCACCGCATCGCTCGGATGCTTAATCGCGTCGAGCATCGGTGCTCCTTGCCATTTGCCCTGGGCGCTGAGGACCCAAATCGCATGGATCGCACTTGGGTTTATTCCAATGCCATCGACACTCGGATCACGAGCAAGCTCGATCAGTGCTTTAACCGTCGAATCAGCTAGAATTGGCTTGCTTGCAAGTAGCCACTGAGCAGACCTTCTCCAGAACATGTTCGAATGCTTCAGAGCTCCGACCAACTGCATTTCGTCGTCGATCGAGAGACCCTTGCTCACAAGCCCATTGGCGGCTTTCAATTCTTCTGGCGAAAGACCTTGATCGCCTTGAAACACCACGCGATAGACTCGGCCGAATCGCTTGTCTCGCAACTTGGTTTCGTAAGCATTCCCTTTTCCAGTCTGGAAGCCTTGGGGCGTTGGATTGTGCTGAACGATGAAGTTGTACCAATCCAGATACCACACGTTTCCATCCGGGCCAACCTCAGCCATGATCGGTGAGCTCCATTCGTCATCGCTTGCGACCAAATTAAATGGGTTGGTCGATCGATAGCCTGCTCCGTCGCGATTAAGAATGAAGGCACCGACAATGTGACCCGTCGGTTCGCAAACAAATGCGAGGCGATTCCACCACTCTTTGGGGTAGTTTCGGGCAGTGTACAACGCATGGCCTGCTGCCGCGGTGTATCCACCATGCCAATCGACTTGCCGAACCTTTTCGGTAACCGCGTTGAATTTGTACCCGTCGGCGATGTTGCTCAACACCTGAGGCGACCAACCGGATACCTTTTCATAATAGCGGTTGGGGATCGGCATAAATATGCTGGGGTTGCCGTTTGCCGTCGAACCGAAAATCAATCCATCTTCGCTGATACCCAACCCCCAAGTGTTGTTGTTGGTTGATCGCACGAATTCCAGTTTTGTGACCTTCAATGAGTGCTTATCGAATGCATCGGTGGGCTCTGCGGATGCCGTTCCATCTTTGGCCATTTGATAAACAGGGGCCTGGCTACTTGAAGGTGCCTCTTGGATTGCAAATCGCCAGAAGCCTTGTCGGAAACCTTGCTGACGCTCTCCATTGATGATTGGACGAGAGTCGTTGTATCCTTGCATCGCCCAAATCCAGTTGTCCAAACCCAACTGGAAATTGCTCACTCCGCCGTGGGTGTCCCCCATTCCCCAGCCGGTGATGAGCTCTTGCTTGAAATCAGCAACATCATCTCCATCGACATCTTTCAAAAAGATCGTTTTGGTACCGTCTTGGATGATGGCACCGCCATGCACCGGAACGATCGCCGTCGGAATGCTCATGTGCTGCGCAAAAACGGTGAATTTATCGGCTTTTCCGTCTCCATTGGAATCTTCGCAAATTCGAATCCGGTCGCGCCCAGCACCTGGTTGCTGGAGTTCATTCGGATAGTCCACCGTCTCGCAGACCCAAAGTCGGCCTTTATGATCCCAGTTCATCGCGATGGGCTTACCACCCAAACCAGCGATTCCCAAGTCGGCTTCGCCTTCGAGAGCATCTTTCTCGCTTGCCCAAAGCTTGGTCTCGAATCCCTCTGGGGTAACATAGTGTTTTTGCGATTCGACGGCTGTAAGGGGCATTTGCATGCGGCTCATCGGTTCGGCTTGGCCGTTGCGAGCACCGGGCTGATAGTTGGGGATCTCCTTACCAACTTCAGTGTATGCAAAGGGGGCAACATCCTTGCGTGCTGCCGTCATTTTGGGTATTTCGAAACGAGTCGTATCTTTGAAGGCAGGGAGTTTGCTTGGATCTTTCTGTGCAGCCCATGTAATCCCGCGAGCCACTAGGTTATGGAAGCCTGGGTTGCTCCAAGTATCCATGTTATGCCCCCATGCGGTATAGAAAACACGGCCTTTGCCATGCGTTCTGACCCAAGTCCAAGGTTCCGCTTTGGTGTCTGCAGCGAGTTTACCTTGTCGCCGTTCCTCTAAGACGATGCGATCCTTGGTGTTGTGCATGTGATGCACGTAGGTTTCATCCCAGCTTTCGAATCCGCCGAAGCCTTGCATGATCGGATGCTGTGGTTCGAGGATATGCGTAACGAATCGCTCTCCCCCGTGTTCCTTGAACTGCGCTCCGACGAGTTCCGCATAAGCTTTCGAATTGCGAAAACAGTACGATGCGCAGTGCAACGGCACGATACCGTGGCCCTGGGCAACGTAATCGAGCATCGCTTGTTCTTGCGGCGAATCCAACTGGTCGATATTCGCATAAATTAGCAATGTGTCGAACTCCGAGAGTCGCTTGGCCGAAAGCGATGTGGCGACATCCTCGCTATAGGTGAGTTCAATTCCGTAGGGACCCAGCGCTGGACCCAAGACCCTGTAGAGATCCGCTGGCCGATGATGCCCCTGATCGCCCAGCATTAACACTCGGATCTTTTTTTCCCCTCCAGCGTTGTCTTGCCCCAACGCACTATCTGCGAGAAACAGACCAATCCAAGCAACCAAGAGGCCTATTGCCCCTGCGATCAACGTTGGCAACTTCGTTGCCGAAACTAGAACCCTAAACGGCTTAAACATCGCAATTCCTATTCGATTATTCTTGGACAATGGATCAAGTCAGACGCTTGAGGTCGTTAAAAATTAGCGCAACGTAAATTCTGGCAATGGAACGATTTTGCCACCTTGCTTGGTGCTCTGGTGGGCGCAAAGGCCTACGCACGTCCAGTTGGCACTTGTGACAGCATTCGGCCACGGGTCGCGATTCTCGACCAACGCAGTTACAAACTCGTTGACCAAGTGAGGGTGCGAACCACCATGTCCACCACCTTGAATGAACGACAAGTGGTCTGCATCTTGGATCGATCGCGTGAATGGACGGATCGGCTCAGGGAGCAAATGCGCGTAATCAGGCACCTCGATCTCCGAAGGAATCTCATGCTCGGGTTTCTTGGCCGTGTGGATCAAGTGAGGTTTGCCTTCGACCAAAGACCACTCGAAACTCTTCTTGGTTCCGTACACATCAAAGCTTTCTCGATACTGCCTAGCAGTATCGAACAAAAATCGCCAAATATGTGCCGAGATGTCGGTATCCTTGATCTTGATATGGCAAGACTCAACCGCGTAGGAATTGCCAGACTTCTCGGCCAGCTCGGGACGGATCGCCCCAGATCCAAAGCAAGAGACATACTCGGCCCGACCGTTGACTAACCCCAGCACCGGCGAGACCACGTGCGTTGCATAATGCATGGGGATCATGCGTTCCCAGTACTCGGGCCATCCATCCATGTCTTGGGGATGAGAGGCGGCCATGTACTGGATCTTTCCCAACTCACCTTTCTGGTAGAGTTCTTTGAGAAAGAGGAATTCTCGGCTGTAAACGACCGTTTCGGCCATCATGTACTTCAAGCCTGTCTTGGCGACTGCTTCACAAATCTTATCGCACTCCTCGATGGTCGTTGCCATAGGCACCGTACACATGACGTGCTTTCCAGCCTCAAGAGCCTTCAAGCTCATCCAAGCATGATCGGGAATTGGCGAGTTGATGTGTACGAAATCCACCGTGGGGTCTTCGAGAACCTTTTCGTAGGATGTATATCGGTTGGCGATTGCGAATTTGTCGGCAACTTCGTGGAGCTCTTTCTCATTACGTCGACAAACCGCGACGACTTCGGCACTCGGATGCCTTTGGTAGATTGGGATGAATTCCGCACCGAACCCCAGTCCGATCATCGCTACACGTTTTTTACTCGCCATCCGAATACACCTCCAGGAAAAGGAACCGAAATGCACTTACTGTATGCAACCGAGGGATTTTCACTCCCTCATCGTCGCAAAGTGCCTTGGTTGCCGCCATGAAAAATTGCGCAAAAAAGATAAGCTTTTTTACACCTGGCTTCTAGAGTGTCAAGCGGTGCTCCTTTTAGCCGCTCTCTAGAACCCATTGGGCAGCAAACCGGTTGAGTTCCGCGCTGTTGGCAAGATGCAGCTTGATCTTGAGTTTCTCCCGGTAGGTGTCGATCGTGTGAACACTAAGGTGCAAGTGCTTGGCGATCGCTCCGGTCGTTTTTCCTTGGCCGATAAGCGTTAAGACTTCGAGCTCTCGGTTCGACAAATTCTCGATCGGCGACTTGCCCACTTCGAGTTTTCCACCAATACGGCTCTTGAGAACCTTTTCGGTCATCTCAGGACTCAAGTAGATCCGACCTGAAAGCAGGGTACGAATCGCGGGGATCAAAGTCCCACGAGCCGACTGCTTGTTCAAGTACCCCATTGCTCCAGCCTGCAGTGCCCTCTCGGCATAAACGGCTTCGTCGTACATCGAGTTGACGAGCATTCTGAGTTTGGGTTCCGACTCGTGGATTCTCCTTACAAGTTCAATGCCATGTCCGGACTTGAGCGAGATATCGACGATGACCAAGTCGGGGCGGAGACGCTCGACGAGTCGGAGCGCTTCATTGGCATCCTCAGCCTCTCCGCAGATGTCTAGATCCGTTTCTGCCTGGATCTGAGCTGCCAATCCGTCTCGCATGACCGGATGATCCTCGACAAGCAGAATACTCGATGCATCCTTACTCATGGTCGCCTCCAAGGCTGCAGCAAACGATCGTCCCTCCTGCAGCAGCAGTGGTGATTTCGAGTTTCGCACCGATGAGATTTGCCCGGTACTGCATGCTTTGAAGTCCCAGCCCATGGTTGTTTGGCTGGTTTTTAAATCCGCGTCCATTATCTGCAACGCTCAGCCTGGTTTGACCATCCTTTTGGTTGAGCAAGATAAAAATATGACTAGCGCCCGAATGCTTCATCGCGTTGCACACGGCCTCTTGCGCGATTCGATACAATTGCAATGCGAACTCTGTTGGGATCGGCTGCATCTTGGCTTGGCAGCGGGCAGAACATGAAACGCCTTGCAAGTTGTCGGTGCGAGCAGCGAGTTCTTCGAGGGCTAGAGACAGATTTTCGTGAAAACCATTGGTTGGTATCAATCCTCTTGAGATCGCCTGAACCCCCTCTTGCGCTCTGCTGAAGCCGTCAACAAGTTTCCTGGCAAGTTCCCGGTAGGAGTCAAGAGTTTCCTTCGGGATCGCGTTCCTATCCGCTTGAAGTTTGTTGAGGAGTGCTTGGGAGATCAACCCAAGACCGACGAGCTCTTGCTCGATTCCATCGTGCAGATCCTGGCCAAGTTTTCTGTGAACATCGTCGATGATCTCAAGCACTTCATTGGCGTTTCCGTTGATTTTCGACATGACTTGCCCTCTTTGAAAATGTTTGTTTGCCATCGTTTAGGTTCGTAGTAACATTCGCTAAGGTCGAACGTCTATACAGGAGCGGTTTTGGCAAAGGAGTAAGGCCACCAGTTCTGCTGGTGCTCATTTCTCGCTCGATCGGTTCATTCTAATTACCGCTCCCTTCCTAACGAAATCTTCTGCTCGATTTGTAATCTTGAGATTGCGATCAGCGCGATAAGCAGTGGTGGTTTCCACTATCCATTAGTCAGGACATTCGCGATACAAGCACATTCATGGTTACGCCACAATCAGTTGGTGCTCATCGGACTTGCAAACACGTTGTTTACAAATTCGATGTGATGATTGAATTACTCTATTCCTTAAGGGAGTGTAACGATGCGATTATTGATTGCCGATTCCGATCCAACCATGACGGAACTGTATGAAACTTATTTTTTGGATAAGGGATATCAGGTCGTCACCGCTGGCAACGGGCTGCAATGCCTTCAAGCGATCCGCGAGCACATGCCGGATGTGCTGGTGCTCGAAGAAAAACTCCCCTGGGGTGGGATCGATGGTGTGCTCGAGTGCCTTCAGCAAGACTACCCTTTTGCAAGCCCAGAAGTCGTTTTGCTCACTAGCGTTAAGGATCCGCACACGTCTGTGCATTATGGGATCCCCAAGGTCGATGCCTATCTTCGCAAACCATTTTTGATGCGAGATTTAGCAAGAGTCATTCAACGCGTCAGGGCTCCTCAAACGGCGGTTGCTCGTTATTGGATTTGGGTTAACTCGATTTTTTTAGAACTACGATTTGCGAGGTGTGTTGTGCTAGATGCGATTCGACTTTCGGATTTAATGGGTTTGATGCAATCCAACCATGGTCCTTGTGTGACCATCATGATGAGTACTCATATCAGCGGTCCGGATGAGCAACAAGACGCTCTGACACTTCGCAATCTCGCAGATCGTGCACAAGACGCTTTGGCGACGGGTTGGTTGCGGGCATCCCAAGCCCGCGACTGGCTCGAGCCAATTCGTAAATGTCCGAGCGATCCGGATTTTTGGGAGAAAAGAAATCTCGGACTTGCACTCTTCCTCAACGGCAAATCCCTACAACGCTTTCGCGTTCCAACTCCACTCGAAGAACTGGTCTTGGTCAATCATCGCTTTTTCATCAAGCCACTTCTGCGGATCGCATCGGGAAACCATCGGTTCCTTGTTTTGACAGTTAGTCAGCACCAGGTGAGTCTCTACGAAGCTTCCGAGTTTCAAATAGAACGCCTAACCATACCGAATCTACCACAGCGAATCGTCGAGACACTCAATATCCAGGGTGAGGACCGAGGCCAGCAGCGGCACATGGCAAACCGATGGGGCAAGGGTAACCAAACATCGGTATTTCACGGACAAGGCGGAGTCAAAGAGACTCATAAATCGGAACTGAACCTCTTCTTCAATCAAATCGATGAGGCGCTTGGACCGATCCTCAGGAATCATCACGCTCCGATGATTCTTGCCGGTGTCGATTACCTACTACCGATCCTTCGCAAGTCCCTCAGCTATACGAATGTCCTAGACGGCGAGGTTCTTGGTAACTGGGATTACTCTTCGAAGTCAGAGCTTCTGCGGAAAGCTTGGCCGATCGCTCAACCAGAGTTGCTCAAGCAGCAGGCAAGTGTTACCGAAAGAATACGTGACCTGACGAATTCGGATCGAGCGACCTGCGATCCACAAACAGCGATCAAAGCCGCTTGCGAAGGCCGAGTCGACAGCTTGCTAGTCGACATCGCAGAGCATCATTGGGGGCGATGCGACCAATTTGGTCAAGTCTTTTGCTCGCACGAGCATCCACAAGCCGGGGATGATGATTTGTTGGATCACGCGGTTGCTCAAACGATGCTTCATGGTGGAAAAGTCTATGTTGTCGAAGCGATTGATATGCCAACAAGTCTGCCGATCGCCGCGCTACTTCGATATTGATTCATCGGATTGAATCCATTTCGAGCGGAGTCCGCCGAAGGCGGAGTGGGGTTTTGTCTTGATTCCCCTCGCCGCAGGCGATTTCGTTCACTGGCCCGCCCGCCAACGAGGTCAATCTTGTCAATGCCGTCAACACCGTCAAAAACACCCCGCCGCTAGGCGGCGTGCACTCGCCGAGTTGCGGTTGCTCTGGCGCTGAGAGATGATTTCGAAGAAATCATCTACAATGCGATTTTGGAGAAATCATCCATAATCGCTATCGCCGCGCAGATCAAGGAGTTTCACGTGCAAATTTGGGTCGATGCCGACGCTTGCCCAGCAGTGATCAAGGACCTGCTGTTTCGAGCTGCCATGCGCACCAAGACGATGCTGACGTTGGTAGCCAATCAGAGCCTAGCAGTTCCGCGATCTGAATTCATCGCCACCATGCTTGTTCAATCTGGGATGAACGTCGCCGATCGGCGAATCGTTGAATTGGTTCAGCCTGGTGATCTGGTCATTACTGCCGACATACCACTTGCATCCGATGTCGTTTCAAAAAATGCTACCGCTCTGGATCCCCGAGGTGAACTCTATACGGTCTCCAATATCGGCTCGAGGCTCGCTATGCGAAACCTCCTTGACGAACTACGTGGCGGTGGCCACGTCGGTGGCGGCCCACCTAATTTCACCGCCAAAAACCTGCAAGCGTTCGCAAATCAACTCGATCGATGGCTTACGGCAAAGAACAAGAAAACCTCTTGAGGCGTGCTGAGCCTTAAAGAAAAAAGCTAACGCCTTTGAAGGACGCTAGCTTGCAGGTTGTTTCTCAGATCACGACAGTGAGCCGAAGCTCAGCTTGACCTAGTATCGCGAACCGCGAGACGAATTCCCGCGATTCTCGCCGTAACTATTTCCTCGCCCCCCACCATAGCCACCACCGCCTCCGCCACCTGACGGACGGCTCTCGCGTTCTCGTGCTTCATTGCACGAAATCGTACGATCGCCGAGCTTCGATTGATCGAGCGCCTTGATGGCCGCTTGCGCTTCGTCCGCGTTGCTCATCTCGACGAAACCAAAGCCACGGGAACGCCCGGTCTCGCGATCCATGATGATACTGACCTTGCTCACAGACCCGTATTGGGAGAATGCATCCGAAAGATCGGACTCTGTCGCACGGAATGAAAGATTGCCCACATAAATATTTGTCATATCGCTACTCCTATCCAATCCACACAGCAATCATCAAACAAAAGCTAAAGGTGTCTCAAGCGGCGACGTCTCCGCCGAGAACCGAAGTCCAAATGAAACTGCGGCAAACTGGAAAAATGCCCAAAGACCGCCCACCGAAACTACTCGATCGGTAAAAACCGCTGGCCTTTTTCTTCGCCAACCAACAGCCAACCGAATCCTAAGAAGAACGGAAGTCACCACAGATGGGACTTGGATTCATTTCAAGAAATCGCTGAATCAACTGCAAATCAGACATCTCAAGCATTGCATCAATCCCGTCTAAAGTCAACAGCCAATTTGAATCTACGCGAACAAGCTCACAACAACAAACCAACTCGGAACTTGAATCTATTCCGCGATTTTTCAAAAAAACCCAAGTTGGACACTTAGTTTTTGAGAGTGCAACCGCTGCTTAAAATCTAAGCGGATTAAAAACACCCCTCGTTTGGGGTGTTGCGCGATTTTGAGGCACTGCTATCAAATAAGCGTAAGTCTTTGCCAGCATTGATTTTACGCATAGGGTATTGCCAGCATTCCCAAGATAGGTGCGAGTCCGCCGGAGGGAGCCCTGGGATTCGCACGCGTTGCGAAAAGAGAGCTAGGTCAAGGTGGAGGGATCGGAGGCCCGGCAAAACGGTCGGCGGGTCTTCGGTCGATAGGATCCGACCCAGCACAAAAGCAGCGCGATGAGCACAAGCCTGAGTCAGGCAAAGCCTCGCCCCATTAAGGAAGGTGATTTCTCATGAGTCATGATTTCAATGACGGACGTTTTAACCCTGCAGCTCAGGCTCCCGAGGCGATAGATAAGGCGGGAGTTGCTGCCGGCGAGAAACTCGCTGCCGAAATGGTCGTCTTTAACAGCGTGGCCCAAGAACTCCGGGCCAAACATTGCCAGTCGGCGAAATTCGAAGACCGATGCCATTGGGTACAGCAAGTTGCTGCCGAACTCTTTGGGGTAGCTCCAACTTGGACCGCCTTTTACCGAGAAACCCTCGGGGTCGATGGCGTAGCGCACCGGATCTTCAGCGAGTCCGAGGAATTCCGCAATTATGAATCCTCCGACTGCCATTCAAAAGTTCTGGAAATGCTAACGGTGCTGCGTTGCAAGGATGTCTCGGACTGCGATCCGACCGAAGTCCAGAAAATGATTACCATTCGGATCCCCAAAAGCCTTCACGACCGCATCTGCGCCGAGGCCAATGAACTGGATGTTAGTGTCAATAAGCTAGCAATCACACGGATGCTACAGCGTGTCGATATGTCGATGCTCCCGCTTTCGGGTCAAAAACGTCGAGGTCGACGGCCAGGCGCGGCTTATCATAAGCAAACCGCAGAGCAAGCCGCTGCAGCCCAAGGGATGCAAGCGACCCCGACATCCTAAGCATCAGGACGATCATCGAATTAAAAGCGGAACGGCGCGAGCCGTCCGGTGAAAAACGCTACGATTTCGAGCACCTTTCGTCACTAAACGGAGTGCTTGCGCTCTTCCGCTTACACGAATTCAACGTCACTGGGCAAGAGGCCATTGGTAGGCTCCTATGCAGACCAGGCGTCCCATTTGGTCGCGTGTCGGTTATAATCGTCTGGTCGGGAGGCTGGGCAATCGCTCTGCTTACAAGGCTTTGAAAAAAGTCTTGGGGCTGGGAGGAAAGTCCGGGCTCCTACGAGCAAAATGGTCGATAACGTCGACCGGTCGCAAGGCCAGGGAAAGTGCAACAGAAAGGATACCGCCGGGGCCGCAAGGTTTCGGTAAGGGTGAAAAGGTGGGGTAAGAGCCCACCAAGGGGCAGGTGACTGCTTCCTTCGGTAAACCCCATTTGGAGCAAGATCCAACAGAGTGAGGCTTCCAGCAATGGCAGCCGCATCCGGCTCGTGATGCCAACACTCGGGTAGATCGCTTGAGCCAACGAGTAATCGTTGGCCTAGATGAATGATTGCCCTTGGCGATTTTTCGCCATGACAGAACCCGGCTTACAAGCCTCCCGACTTTTTTCCTACCATCCCGTTAACAGCCATCAAGCTCCTACTCAGTGTTCGGCAAAGTCAACGAGTCGCTGGTCTATGCCGTTGCTTTGGAGCTTTCGCTCGCCCTAGCAGCGATCCTTTTGGGTTTGTTTCTCGGGGTAAACCCCCGCGAGCATTTGGTCCCATGGTGGGACTGGCAAGCCATAGCCAGGAGTCTTGGGATCGGCACCCTGGTCGGAATGGGATTGGCTCTTGGGATGCAAGTTTTTTCGATACTGCCGATCCGATCGATTCAAAAGCTCGATCGCGCCGTTGAGTCCCAACTTCGCACGGTTCTAGGTCCAATGACAATCCCGGAGCTTTTGGTCTTATCGCTCAGCGCCGGCATAGGCGAAGAGATCTTATTTAGAGGGTTGATCCAAGGCTGGTGGATGAGCCTGGTTGACCAACCTACCTTTTGGAACGTCTTGCCCGGGATGTTGGTCTCAGCCATCTGTTTTGGGTTTGCTCACCCACTGAGCAAAACGTATATCGCCTTAGCGACATTGGCGGGGTTATTGTTTTCGGTTCTGTTTTGGGCTACCGGTGATTTGCTTGCGTGCGTCTTGGCGCACGCAAGCTATGATGCCATCATCTGCGTCTATTGGAAATGGTCCGAAAGAAAACGTCGTCTGAACTGAGCCGATTTGATGTTTAACAATCTTCTGCCCGATCCAGCTTGTTTGTTTCGATTCAAGATTGAGTTGCATCGATTGAATACGATCGACCAAGTCTCTGACTTCCAAAGCTGGGGGCTTAAGGACAAGCATCAGTTGCCTCCGATCGGATTGAAGAAGGAGTTCAGTGGATCGATTACGACCAAAATGGGATGGAACCCCCAAGGCTTGTTTTTTGAGTTTCAATTAGGATCACTCAGGCGTCCGCTGGATTATTTGTCCGCAGCGGTCTACACCCAAATAGCCATCAATAGCCGATTCAATTCCACCATTCATCGAGAAAATGAGTTTTGCTCGACCTTCAATTTCAGCAGGAATAGACCGAACAATTTTGACTCACCTGGCAAGGAGGTAATCCCTCTCGAGAGGCTTCACGCTTACATCTACACGAAAGCAAATCGACAACCCGAAGCAGTCGATCTGAGCAATACTTCGGTGCTCGGGTGGGTTCGAGCTTCATCGATCCAGCTTACAATTTGGCACCATATAGGAACATCAATGATGCACGGATATCGCCCGGAGGAGTTCCCAGACATAGGGATTGACTTCGACGTGGCCCTGGCCACTTTCGATCGAAACTCGGAACCTCACCGTTGGGTGATGTGCCACGGATCCGATTCGGGCAAAAGAAACAATCCAAGTCTGTGGACTCATTGCCACCTGGTGTGATATTTTTACCTAAGGAACTACTCAAGGGTCACGGATCTGAAAACTATTTCTTTAACGCTACGAGAGAACGCGAACAAAGCTAACGCAAGGATCGATGCCTCGGCCCTGTCGTTGGACTCCCTGATCCATTTGCCGCAATCCCAATTAGCGGAATTGGTTCTTCATTCGGTCGCTGGAAACGTACGACTAGGCGAACTTTTTGACATCCACCTCGAACCTCGAAATTCGACGGATGATCTGGGATTGCAAAACCGACTGATCCTGCGTGGAGACCTACGACGATTCGACAATTTATGTTGTTTTACACGGTCTGGGATAACGCTTGTCACTGGGAGCGTAGGTAGCGATTTCGCGCGAACGCAGCACGGCGGAGCGATCTTGGTCGACGGCTCGGTCGGGGATAGAGCCTTGTCCGACAAGCGGGGTGGCCTTAGCGTCATCGGAGGCGATGCAGCAGACTCCCTAGGCTGTCCTTTGCCTGGAAAATTGCAGGGTATCCAAGGCGGGGACACGATTATTCTTGGTAGCCTTGGACAGCGGGCATGCGAACGGATGCGGCGAGGGATCGTCTGTGTCGGAGGAGATATCGACAATCATCTGGCTCATCAGTGGATAGCCGGAACGATTTTGTGTTTGCAGCAAATCGGTTCAAACTGGGGCTCGCAAATGCGGCGAGGTTCACTCATTCTCCGCTCTTACCCGAGTGCTTGCAGCGGCGCGACACTCTCAAAGCAACGACCGCTGGAACTGAGTTTTCTGCCGATTCTCTGGAAGCATCTTCGTGATTTGCTCATCCAAGTTGCCTCGATTGAGGAATTGTCAGCTGTTTTTCGTACCAAGTGCACGGACTTGGTTGAAACCCTTCCTCGAGGAGCTGAAGTTTACAGAAGCATCGGGGATCTTGAATGCCAAGGACAGGGCGAAATTTTGGTAATCAATTCATAATGAATGGCGTTGAATTAGAAATCGGAACGGCGCGAGCCGTCCAGTGATAAAACATTTCAAAATCGCGGATCCTCAAACACTCACCGGAGTGCTTGCGCACTGCCGCTTGTATTTTTCCAAGCCATTCGGCGTTAAATAACCAGCAGGATTATCATGGCAACAAAAAGAATTGGCATCTTCGGTGGATCGTTTGACCCAATTCACCTCGGGCACTTACTAACTGCCGAGCAGTTTCGAGACGAACTTTCGCTAGACTTGGTGAAGTTCATCCCTGCGAAAATTTCCCCCTTCAAACTCAACTACACGCCAACTGCCGATAAGCACCGTTTGGAGATGCTCAAGCTAGCACTCGGTGCACACCCAAATTTTGAAGTCGATCCGATTGAAATACAGCGAGGGGGCGTCAGCTATACCATCGACACCGTCGAGCAACTCCAAAGCAACGTGCCCGATGCCACCTGGTTCCTCCTGATCGGCGCGGACTCTTTGAAAGATTTCAAAAAATGGAAGTCCCCTGAAAAGCTACTTCGATGTGTCCAGCTTGTTGTTGCAAGGCGTGGCGGATGCCCCGAACCGGACTGGAAGGAACTCGATGGCTTGGCCCCGGAAGAAACCTTGCAAGCGATCCGAAAGATTCGTTTGGATATCCCTGTTATGGAGATTTCATCAAGCGCCATACGGCGACGCATTGAAGCCAGACGCAGCATCCGCTATTTGCTTCCATCACCCGTCGAGGTCTACATCCAAGAGCACCAACTCTATTTGCCATCGACCGAAACATCTGCAGGTCGACCGACATAGCTAAGCACACTTCCAGCGGCCAACGATCCACTTCTGAGGGCTCCTTCCATCGTCGCAGGCCAGCCGGTCTGAACCCAATCGCCCGCTAAGAAAATGCCTTGAGCGCCCAGAGTATCGCATGCTAGTCGGGCTCGGTTATGCTGTGTATTGACAGAGAAGACCGATTGAGGGTCCGTAATGACCTTGCCGCGTGTCATTACAGCTCCGGAGTTTCGAAGCTCCTCGAAGACTTCATAGAGATCCTCTTGGACCATCTTGAGAATCGACTCTGAATCCCCTTTGGGCAAATTCCGCGACCCACTGATGACGACCTGGTAATAGTGCTCGTTGGGTTGACCGACCGAAGCATCGCTAGGTTCGTTGGGCCCAGGAAAAATCCACTGACTCAATCGGTTGATGAGAATCGCATGGGGATCGTTAAACCAGGGCTTGGACCACCAAGTATGAACGCCTGTGATCGGTGCCGACTCGATCGTCTGAACCTCTTGAATCGATCGTGCTACTTCGGGTTGCATCCAACTGGAATTTGGATCGAGGATCCCTTCAAGGCGATGCCAGGGTACGGCCACGACCACTGCGTGAAATTCATCCTGTGGGGCTTGGTCATCCCCGGTTGCTCGGGTCTGAAGCTTCCACTTGCCTTCTGTAGAACGCGAAAGTCCGGTGACGGTTTTGCCTTCGACAAGATGCACACCGAGTCGATTTAAGCAATCTTTAGCGGTTTGATCAACAAGATGCGAGAGGCTCTTTTGCGGTACAAGCAGATGATAGGCGTTCTTACTAGCCGCAAAACCGTCGATGATCACCTTATGCACCGCTCCCATCGTGATTCTGGGCAGTTGCTCACCCAGGGCGCTAACCAGGATCGTACTCCAAAAGCTCTCGATGGCATTGCTGGTTTGATGGCTCTCTTTGAGCCAGTCGATTGCAAGCGTGTCGTTGAACTTGTCATCAGGCCGAGTACGAATAAGTTTTACGAGGCCCATGGCAAGCGTTGTGCGATCGATCAATCCTAAATCCGGCCACTTAAGCAATAGTCCCGAGAGGTGCAAGGGTGCCGGGAGCGGCCAAGCCTTAGCGAGAAAGCGTCTCCCATGGCGAGACCGAAACCATAGGGTTGATTGCTCTTGCCACTGATCTTTTTGACCAAGGTCGTTCATCCAGCGAACCAATTCGCTACAACATCGCATGCCGACGTGTTGGCAATAATCGACCGCTTGCTGGCTCTTTGGATCGGTGAATGATCCGACCCGTCCACCCAAGCGATTTCGGGACTCGATGAGCCAAGTCTCGCAACCATGTTTGGCAAGATGCATGGCCGTCTGGATACCTGCAAGTCCGCCTCCGATAACTGCTACCTTGGGGGGGCCACCAGGAGCGATGTTCGAGTAATTCGGAGTCTTGATGGATCGTCGGCTGATGGTCTTGAACCTTGGAGTCCATGCATGGGAGGCGTAGAGCCTGAGTTTTTCGAGTGAGCTAAGTGACGGACGCAAGTGGAGCGGAATCCAGGGGGATTGTTGGATTTTCTCAAAGATCGAGTGGTAGGTGCTCCAGATCATACAGAACATGCGTCTTGAATCAGGATGGATCAGATCGCTTAGTCCCCAACTGCTCCGGTAGGATGCTGCGGCACGTTGAGTGTAGATCTCGATGAGATCCTGCCAATTACCTTGGTTGGTGATCGCTTGTTGCCGGAGCGCAGGATCTGTGAGTTTGAGCGATTCCAGGAGAGAGGATTTTGTAAATCCCGTTCGCATCAAGTCTTCATTGGCCAGATAGATTCGATCGCGTTGGGCGTCTTCGACCAGATCCCGCAAGATATTTGTCAGTTGGAATGCATGACCGCAATCGACACCCATACGGTAAGCAGGACTACCGACTTGGGCGGCACCGTTATCGGACCATATCGCGATGCAAGCAAGGCCAACGGCCGAGGCGACTCGAAACATGTAAGCTTGCAACTGGTCGTATCGCTCGATGTGAAACGGGCGGGTGTCCTGATCGACTCCGCGAAGGATTTCCCGCAGAGCTTCCTTGGGAATGCCAAACCGCTCGATCGAGTCGGCTAGTGCCAAGCGGATGCTCTGGAGTTGTCCAAAAGCTGAATCGGATGCCTTGGTTGGATTTTCGACATATTTCTGGTTCGAATCTAAATCATCGAGCCAATGCATCCAACCGTCGAGATTCCAATCCGAGGGTGTGATGGCCTTGCCATTTGTCTGCGCATCGTCGGTTGCATCGTCTGCGAGTCTCGAGAAAGCATACAGGGCGGTCATCGCACGCCGACGATCAAGTCGGAGGAATTCGAACGCGCGGTAGAAGTTCGAACCGCTCGATTGTGCAATTTGCTCACAAGCTTGATAAGACTCCTGGAGATTGCTCATGGCTTTGTGCGGCGATCCCAGCTGGCCAAGAGTGCATTGAGCACCAGACGAGCCTTTTGCGATTTGGTAACCTCGGGCGAATTGCTCCAGACATCGTAGTCGATACGTTGGATATTCTGAAGGATCTGCTTGCCACCACCGACGAACAATTGCACGCTGCGCCTGAGCCAGTTCGGTCCATGTTTCGTCAAAGGTTGGCCGGCATGGAAAAACTCAAGAGCGTACGCAACCCATTCGGCCAGAGCCTCGCGTGCCTTGGCGGTTCCATCGGTCCAGTCCCGATGCGTTATTCCAGCTTGGTGCATTCGAGATTCAGGTAGATAACACCTTTCTCGAATCGCATCGATTCGGACGTCTTGACAAAAGTTAGCGATCTGAAGCCCAGTGCATATCGAATCCGACCAGCCTATCGATCGAGGGTCGCTTGAGCGAGCAAGTCCGAGGATCAAGCGACCGACGGGATTTGCCGAGCGTTGGCAGTAATCGAGCAATTGGCCATCGTCTTGGTAGGAACGGACCGATTGGTCTTGGACGAATGCCGAGAGGAGATCCTCGAAGGGTTGGATCTCCAGACGGAACGAATCAATCGTGTGATGCAATGCGACAAAGACTGGATGCATCGACTTGCCTTCGACCGCTCGACCAAGCTCCTGTTTCCACCAGTGCAAAAGTTCGCTAGAACGGTCGCGATCGCCGGTTTCGTCGGCAAGATCGTCCGACCAGCGGCAATAGGCGTAGATGGAGGCAAAATGAGGCCGGACCTCCGCAGGAAGCCATAGGTTTGTTACAGAGAAATTCTCGTAATGGGATTTCGCAAGCTTTTCGCAGTAATCAAAGGCTTGATCGAGTCCCATTCGGGGGATTGGAACCTCCGGGCCGCACCAGGCCAGATCCGAAAGAACCTGCTTGGATCCTGCGCGAATCGGCAAAGCAGATTGCTGGGGCTTTTGGTCCGAATCGATCGAATAAGCGGTGTTCAAGGATAAAAACCGACGAAACTGGAGATAGGAGTTGAATTGGATTTGGGCCATTGGCGCCTTCGCGATCGATAGCCCGCTTGCTATGATTTTAGCAGTTCCAAGCATTTTCAAAAACCTAAGAGCTCCCCGATGAAGATTTTACTTGCGGCCCCTAGAGGATTTTGTGCTGGGGTTAATATGGCTGTCCAGAGCCTGGATCTAGCACTCAAGCATTTCGGCGCTCCGATCTACGTCTACCATGAAATCGTCCACAACCAGTATGTTGTCAAGTCGTTTCAGTCCAAAGGGGCTGTATTCGTAGATTCCCTCGAGGAAATCCCCCCGAATTCCACCGTTTTGTTCTCGGCTCATGGCGTTGCACCCACGGTTCGCAAGTTCGCCCAAGAACGCCAACTTCATGCGATCGATGCAACTTGTCCCTTGGTCACCAAAGTACACTTGGAAGCGATCAAGTTTGCGAAAGAGAACTACACGATCGTCTTGATCGGCCATGAAGGGCACGATGAAGTCATCGGTACGATGGGCGAAGCCCCCGAAGCGATCGTATTGGTCGAGTCGACCCAAGACGTCGATCGCCTGGAATTCCAACCGACCACCAAGCTCGCTTACCTTACCCAAACGACGCTCAGTGTCGATGATGCTAACCGGATCATCGAAAGACTCAAGACGCGGTTTCCCTGGATTGTAGGTCCGCCGAAGGAAGACATTTGCTACGCAACGCAAAACCGTCAAGAGGCAGTACGACTCATTGCCAGCGACGCGACCAAAGTGATTGTGCTCGGCTCTCAAAACAGCAGCAACTCACAGCGCCTCAGAGAGCTTGCCCAAGAGCAAGGCAGGCAAGCCTATTTAGTCGATGGTCCTGAAGACCTGTCGGTCGATTGGTTTACCAGGGACGATATCGTACTTGTGACGGCAGGGGCAAGTGCTCCCGAGGAAGTCGTGTTGAAAACCTTGAGTTGGCTTGAAGAGCATTTCGATGCTCAAGTAGAGCTCAGGGAGGTTCGCAAGGAGGAGGTGCATTTCCCTCTACCTCGCGCATTGCGGGTACTAACCTGAACAAGAGCCACTAGAAGCGATGGCCAGCTTTGGGCCCATTTGGACAAGTCGTCAGAATCTCGGGTCCCTTTTCGGTCATTAGAATCGTGTGCTCGAACTGAGCAGACAAACTTCCATCTCGAGTCCTGACAGTCCAGTTGTCGGTCGTGTCGGGTTTGGTGAATCGCGAGCCGGAGTTGATCATCGGTTCGACGGTGAAGCACATGCCGGGCAAAAGCAGATCTTGTCTGCTTTTACGATCTGGGAAGTGGGGCACATTCGGATGCTGATGGAAACGTCGTCCGAGGCCATGGCCGACATACTCGCGGACAACGGTAAAGCCATACTTGTCGGCTTCAGCGACGACGTTCTCTCCAATGACGCTTACGGGACAACCTGGCGTGAGTGCAGAAATCGCACGATGCATCGAGTCAAAGGCACACTGAGTCACCGCGCGAGCTTTCTCCGAAACATCGCCGATGAGAAACGTCTCGGACTGATCCCCATGCCAACCATCGACGATCGACGTGATGTCGACGTTGATGATGTCGCCTTCTTTAAGCACATAATCTCCTGGAATCCCGTGGCAGATCACATCATTGACGCTCGTGCAACAGCTTTTGGTGTAGCCCAAGTATCCGAGCGTTGCCGGGGTGTGCTTGTGCGAAAGCGTGTACTCGTGGACGAGTCGATCGATTTGGCCCGTGGTTATGCCAGCTTGAATTTGCCCCCGGATATAATCCATCAGTTGGGCGTTAAAGCGACCGGCTGCGCGCATTCCTTGCCGCTGAGATTCGGAGAGTTGTAATTTTCGTAGGTTCTGAAGCATGCTATAACCAGAAGTCCATTGATGATTCGAAAAGTTTAGCATCCGCTCCGTGAAAATAAAAGTTCTTCGGGTATTTTTGTCCGTTGACCTCGTGCCCCTGGGTTTGCTCCGCGAGAGAAAAAGGATCCGCAGGCTTGCAAGATTCCGCAGACTTTGTTGCTGAAGGTTTACACCACCCGATTCAGATCGTTTACCAGGACGAGGATTTCGTGGCCGTTTTCAAGCCAGCCGGGGTGATCGTCCATCGCGGTCCGAGCACTCTCGATACCGAGCCTGTGCTACTTCAAATCCTCCGAGATCAACTGCAGGAGTTCCTTTACCCAGTGCATCGCTTGGATCGACCGACGGCCGGTCTGGTTCTGATGGCCAAATCCTCTGACATGGCGTCTAAACTCGGTGAAATGTTCATAGCCCAAAGGGTTCATAAACACTATCAAGCGTTGGTGCGTGGATTCATGCCTCCGGAATGCAAAGTCGACCGCCCGCTGCTTCACCCGAAGTACTTCGACGAACGATTCACAGCAGATCACCCTCTCCAAGAGGCCACGACTCACTTTCGAAATTTAAGAAATTTTGAAATGCCTTGGCCCGCCTCAGGTTTCGAAACTTCGAGATTTTCGCTTCTGGAAATCCGGCCCGAGTCTGGGCGTTGGCATCAAATCCGCCGGCACCTAAACCATCTGGGGCATCCTGTCATTGGAGACCACCGCCACGGAGACCATCGATGGAACCAAATGTTCTACCAAAAGACAGGGATTTACCGCATGCTTCTGACTGCCATGCGCCTGGACTTTCGACATCCCAGAACCCATGAACCCGTGTCGCTACTGGTCGCTCGCGGCGAATCTTTCGATCAAGCGATCCAGAAACTTGAAACTCCTATCGGTTAGAACTGCCGATTTGCAATCCCAGCGGAGTAACGACCCGACCTCGCTGAGTCCTGACGATCATCTCTGAGCGTAGCAAAAACGGTTCGACTTCGTCCTCAAGCGTATCGGAAGAGACTCCCATCGTGTGTGCGATGGCTTCGAGTCCCGCCGGTCCACCTTGGAAAACTCTGCAAATGGTCTCTAGATACTTTCGGTCTTGCCGATCCAACCCCCGATGGTCAATCCCGAGCATTTCAAGAGCTTGCTCCGTAAGCTTTTGGTTGATGCGCCCATCGGATTTGCTCATCGCAAAGTCGCGTACCCAAAGGAGCCTTCCATTGGCCACCCGTGGTGTACCCCGAGAACGTCTTGCGATCTCCATCGAGGCATCACGAGAAATCTCGACCCTGAGTTTCTCTGCATTGCGTTCAAGGATCTTCACTAGGTCTTCTTGGTCGTAATAGCTCAGATGCTGGCGGATATGGAAGCGGTCTCGGAGCGGTCCGCTTAGCATCCCTGCCCGCGTGGTCGCACCGATCAACGTAAAAGGTTGAAGTTTCAAGTTCAACGTTCGTGCATTGACGCCCTCTCCGAGGACAATGTCGACGCGAAAATCCTCCATTGCTGTGTAGAGGAACTCTTCGACCGGTTTGGGTAAACGGTGGATTTCATCGATAAACAGCACCGAGCGTCGCTGAAGATTCGTCAGGTAAGGAAGAATCTCCTTGGGAGCTTTGAGACTCGGCCCACTGGCCATTTCGACATGAACACCAAGTTCTTGAGGGATGCAAATCGCAAAAGTGGTTTTACCCAGTCCCGGCGGTCCATCGAGCAGAATATGCCCCAAGGGATCTTCACGCTTGTTGGCCGCATCAATGGCGATTTTCAAAACCTCCATGACATCTCGCTGACCGATCATCTCGCCAATCCGTTTTGGCCGCAGCACCGCATCGTTCTCGGCTCGCGTGGAGCCCAAGCCCAGCGACTTTTCGGATGAAGAGGAATCATCCTGATTCTCACCGGGACCATTTTCTGCCGGCGTATTTTCATCCGGGCCATCGGCATCCTCTTGGTCACCGGGTCCTATTTTTCGCTCGCGTACCATTGGCTCTTCCTCGGCTTGCTATTCAGGGCCTTGAGTTATGCAGGTAAGCTAGGTTGAAGTCAAGTCGCATTGGCCTCGTGTTAGCGGAAGTGCGCAAGCACCCTGGTGAGTCTTAGAATGTTTGCGATTTTGCATTTTTTCACCGAACGGCTCGCGTTGTTCTGCTTTCGATTCCACGCCACTTGGCGTTATGCCCCTCTGAAATCCCTGAACAACAAAAAAACCTGGGATTCTTGGAACTAATGCCACTGGAAAGTCTCTTTTTCCTAATGCTTTTTGCTAAGATTATCCGTTTAGGGATGCAGGTAAACCCGCTACGATCCGGAGAATAGCGTCATCATCCAGTGAGTCACAGAGAATTATGAAAAGTCGATCAGTCAAACTCGGGTTGGAATCTTTGGAATCTCGTAAGCTCTGTGCTGCCGATCTAGCAGCCGTAATTCAGGTCGAACCTTTATCGCAGAGCTACATGGCTTCGAACATCGCCTACTACAACTCTAGCAAGCCTGCCGACGTGGATCGAGATGGCTTGGTAAGTCCCATCGATGCCCTGCGGCTTATCGATACTCTCAACCGAATCGGGTCGGTCGACATTCGAACATTGAACGCACAACGCTCGGCCTCCAGAGCCGAAGGCGAAGCGGAAATTGTAGGCAGTGTCGACACCAACAACGATGGCTCGCTAAGCCCAATCGATGTTCTGGTGGTAATCGATGCACTTAACGGACGGTCGAACGACGATGAACAAGTGATGATGACCACAGCCTTTGAAGGCTTTGATCCCGAGGCGGTTCCCTTGGATCTTCCCATCGACGACACTTTGATGCTTTTTGGAACTACCGACGAGTTTGGAACGGAAATCATCGAAGAGATTACACTTGAAGATGTCGATCAGATTTTTGAGGGCAATCCCAACATCGAATGGGTCAAACGCAACAGCATCGATGAAGAACTTCCTTGGCTTTTCATAGACGACTCGATGCTCGAATCCCCAAATCTATACTCCGATGATTCTGAGTTCTTGCCAGTCTATACAACGATGAATCCAGAAGCACTGTCGCTTCCTGCCGTGGCGGTCTTCTCACAAAACGGACTCTTTGCTCAGATCGTCCGCAAGAACATGGCCGAGAACACCTCCATCAATGCGGCTCCCGTAACCTACTTCTCGAGCAACTTCCTCAAGGGATTAAGGTAGATCTACCGGTTACAGCTACCCCAGGATTGATCCGATCACGGACGCCGATTTTGAAACTTGAGGCTTATCCATTAAGATAACCCGCTGAGCGAAATGGCTCGGCGGGTTGTTTTTTTGAAAAATTGTTTTTTCTTTGTTTTAAAATAGGACAAACCTCACATGCACAGAAATATTCGCAACAACGGTTGTTGGCTCGCAACCTTAGCCTTGGTGACACCTAGCTTGCTGTTTGGCCAAGAAATCAAAGAGACATTCGTTGCCACGGGAGTCACCCAGCGCATGGGGGGATATCGGCCCATGCGAGCGGAAATGAGCGAGGATGCCAAGGGTATCGAAAAAGGCCCCGAGGGACTCGCGGCCCCCAAGTACGGTCGCATTGAGATCGAAGGAAAGTCGTGGGCTTTTATTCTCGATGAACCTGAAGATGGCAGTGCAACTTTGTACATCGATACCAATAACGATGGTGATCTGACAAACGATCCCCAAGTCAACTGGAAACCGCGTGCACAAGGCCAATTTCAAACCTACAACGGCGAGGGCAAGGTTGAGTTGAACAAAGACCAAACCGGAGCGATTGGACTTTATCGCTTCGATCCAAAGGATCCCCAAAGAGCAGCACTCAAGGATACCTTGATGTACTTCGTCGACTTTGGCACCGAGTTCCAAATGACGATCGATGGCAAAGAGTTCAAGACGTTCACTTCAGGACCTTTGGCTCCAAACGGTGCACTGCCGATGGATCGCAATGGGGACGGACGCACAAGCCGCAATTACGAAATGGTTCGACTCGGTGTACCCTTCAATTTCACTGGCAAGACGTACGTCTTGGATCTCAAAGATGGTAAACTCTCGCTGAGCAAATCCGACAAGGAGATTCCCGAGATGCCATTGCCTCCGGATCTGAGGATCGGAAAGAAAGCTCTGGAATTTACCGCCACAACGATGGATGGCAAGGAAGTCCAGTTTCCCACGGATTACAAAGGCAAACTCGTAATGCTCGACTTCTGGGCCACATGGTGTGGACCTTGTATCGGCGAGATCCCGAACATGAAGAAAGCCTACGAGGAGCACCATGAAAAGGGTTTCGAAATCTTGGGAATCAGCTTCGACCAAGAGAATATGGCCGACAAAGTCAAAGACTTTCTCGAAAAGCGTGAGATGCCTTGGGCACAAATCTACGAGGGTAAGTTCTGGGACACATCCCTAGGCAAGATGCACGATGTCAGCGGTATCCCGTTTGTACTCCTCGTCGACGGAGACTCGGGAGAAATCCTAGGCACAGCCCAGGAACTCCGAGGCGAAAAGCTCAGCGACTTTATCGCCGAGCAACTTGAAAAGAAAAAGTCTGGGCAATAAACGCCCTACAAAAGCTCAGTCGTGTTCGACTTGAGCGTGCAAGGCTTGGCGGGGGCCGACTAGGTTCCAAGCCAAGCCTACTTTGGCCATGAGATTGATCGCCCACCACGAAGGATCCAGCTCAAACCATCGATGCCCGTGCTGAGCGCTTCGTTGGTCGGCATGATGGTTGTTGTGCCATCCTTCGCCAAAGGTAAACATAGCTACCCACCAGGAGTTGGTGCTCTGATCGCGAGTCTCGTAGTTGCGATATCCCCAGGTATGACAAACTGAGTTGACGGCCCAGGTCACATGCAGGGTGAAAATGGTTCTTGCGATTACCCCCCAGGTAAACCAAGAGGCTGCAAGCCAAAGGGCTTGCGAGTTGCTCGAACCGGTCGCTAATCCATAGAGATAACCGATGCCCACGATGATCGCCGCATGCATTACATACACCCAAAACCACATAAGCTTGCGCTCTAATCGGAAGTAGAAAGGGTCTCTTAGCAAATCCCTGGCATAGCGTTCGAAGTGAACCACACCATCGTGCCGTCGATCGATGAAGAGCAACCAGCCGACATGCCCCCAGAGAAAGTCGACCCACGGTGAATGCGGGTCGGGCTGATGGTCGCTATGCTGATGATGCATCCGATGGATGGCAACCCAACGAGCCGGCGAGTCTTGTAGGGTGCAGATTCCGCAAATCGCAATGAAATGTTCGAGCCACTTCGGGCACTCGAACCCACGGTGTGTTAAGAGTCGGTGATACCCGATCGAAACTCCAAGCCCATCGAAAAGAACATGAGTTGCAATTGCGACAATCAGCCCGCTCCAAGAAAAGAGGCTTGGAAAAAATGCCAAGACTCCTAGTAGATGGACGGCCAACAACGAAAGAGCATAGGGCCAGTAGACCGTAAGTGGCTGAGTCTCAATCGGATGCTCGAGCCTTTTTAACTTTTGCAACATTCTTGTACTTCCTTGTACGCGAGTGTATGGATGGGGCGCTATTTTCCTTCAGATTGACCTGTATCCAAGACGGCCATGAAGGCTTTCTGCGGAATGTCGACCGAACCGATCGACTTCATCCGCTTCTTGCCCTCTTTCTGCTTGGCCCAGAGTTTGCGTTTTCGAGTGATGTCCCCACCATAGCATTTGGCCGTGACGTTTTTGCGGAGTGCAGGAACGGTTTCACGGGCGATGACCCTCGATCCGATCGCCGCTTGCACGGCCACCTCAAACATGTGTCGATCGATCTCTTCCTTGAGCTTCTTGACTACGGCTCTTCCTCTTCGGTCCGAATCGCGCCGGTCGCAGATGATGCTCAAGGCATCGACCCTTTTGCCGTTTACGAGAATATCCATACGGACCAAATCCGCTTCTTCGTAGCCGATGATCTCGTAATCCATCGTGCCATACCCCCGCGTGGCACTCTTGAGTTTATCGTGTAGATCGTAGATGACTTCTGCAAGCGGCAGATCGTAGCTGACCATGGCTCGGGTACCCGAGAGATACTCGTTGCCTTTGAGGATACCGCGTCGGTCTTGGCAGAGCTTCATCACCACACCGATGTATTCGGTCGGTAGTACAAAGTTCACGCGGACGATCGGTTGCCGAAACTCTTCGATTTCACCCGAATCAGGAACTTCTTGCGGTCGGTGGATTTCAAGTTTCTCGCCACCTCGCTTGATGATCTCATAGGTAACGTTCGGAGCCGTTTGAACCAGATCGATGTTGCATTCATTTTCGAGCCGTTGCTGGATGATCTCCATATGCAACAATCCGAGAAATCCGCAGCGGAAGCCAAACCCGAGGGCTTCGCTCGTCTCGGGGGCAAACTCGAAAGATGGGTCGTTGATGGAGAGCTTTTCAAGAGCTTCGCGAAGCTCTGTAAATTCTTGGCCATCGCTGGGGTACAACCCGCAGTAAACCATTCGCTTGGGAGGTTGGTAACCCTCAAGAGGTTGTACTTTGTCATCGTTGGCATGGACAACCGTATCACCGATACGAACATCCTTGAGCGATTTGATATTGCAAATCAAATAACCGACTTCGCCTGCCCGGAGTTTATCGACCGCTTTACGCTCGGGCACAAACTGTCCGAGTTCAAGCACTTCATAGTTGACGCCAGCCCGAAAGAATCGAACCTTGTCTCCACGTTTGACTTCGCCAGACATCAGACGCACATAAGTGATCGCCCCACGATAGTCGTCATAGTGGGAGTCGAAGACCATCGCTTGGAGGTGCCCGGTCGATTCGCCCGATGGAGGGGGGATTCGATCGATGATGGCCGATAAAAGTTCGTCAATTCCGATCCCGGCCTTACCCGAACATCGAACGATTTCATCCGGATCGATGCCCAAAACTTGGTTCATTTCCTGGGTGACTTCATCGACCCGGGCATGATTAAGGTCAATTTTGTTAATCACGGGGATGATTTTAAGATCGTGATCCATAGCCGAATAGGCGTTGGCGACCGTTTGAGCCTCGACGCCTTGGAATGCATCGACCAAGAGCAGAGCCCCCTCGCAGCAGGTCAAAGATCGGGAGACTTCGTACTGAAAATCGACGTGACCGGGGGTATCGATCAAGTTCAGTTCGTAGGTTTGCCCTTTGTACAAGTGCCGTAGCGACACGGCCTTGGCTTTGATCGTGATCCCCCTCTCGCGTTCGAGTTCCATCGCATCGAGGAGTTGCTCTTTCATTTTCCTGGTTTCGACCGTTCCGGTGCGTTCCAGGAGTCGGTCAGCCAGGGTACTTTTTCCGTGATCAATGTGCGCGATAATGCAGAAGTTTCGAATTCGCTCAATGGGGATCTCCCCCGTAGATTTTTGTTCTTTTCCGTTCATAGAGCTTTATGGTAGTCGGAACGGGCAATTCCCGCAGCGCCAATGTAGCCTGCATCGGCCCCTAGGCTAGCAAATTCTATGGTTGTCCCTGCCTTTACATTCTTGAAAGTTCGTTCTTGGAAGCCTTTTCGGACAGACTCCAAGAATCGCTGGCCGGTTTTCGAGTTCGGTCCGCCGAAATTCATCGCTCCGCCGAGGACCACCAAACCCGGGTCGACCATGTGGACCATGCTGGTGACCCCGATAGCTAGGTATCGACCTGTTTGCTCGATAAAGCTCAGGCTCCAAGCGTCTCCTTGTTCGGCGGCTTCGTAAATCCTCTTTGCAGTAATTTGTTCAATGTCCGTTGAGAGGACGCTTTGAGCACCTGCTCGGAGTTCGTCTTTTGCTCGTGCGGTAACCCCCGAGGCGCTGGCATAGGCCTCTAAGTGTCCGCGACCGCCACCCCAAGCGCACAGTCGAGCATTCGGACTCGGGTCGATAATCATGTGACCACACTCTCCACCGAAGCTGTTTTGGCCGACGATCAATTCGTTGTCGATAATGACTCCTCCACCGACTCCGGTGCCTAGGGTCAAGAGGACCATGCTGTCGTAAACTTTTCCGGTTCCAACCCAAAACTCACCAAAGGCGGCTGCGTTGGCATCGTTGACATACGATACTGGCATCCCCAATTCGTCTTCCAAGCATTTGACGATTGGAAAGTTGTGCCAGTGCGGATGATTCGGTGGTTCGAGCAACAGCCCCTTGCGAATGTCTTGACTGCCGGGTGTTCCGAGCCCGGATCGCACGACCTGGTTCTTCTTGAGTCCACTGCGGTTGAGAATTTCCTCGCATGCAAGATTGACTCGTCGCATTGCATCGGCAGGGCCTTGGGGCTCAAGGGTCTCGATGGCAATAAAGTCCAGCGTGGCTCCTTGGTCATCGGTCAATCCGATTTTGATTCCTGTCCCACCAACATCGATGCCAAAGAATAAGGGCGTTTTGGCTTGCGAAACGGGTGTGATTTTTTGTTTGGTCATGAGCGGAGGGCTTTTGGGAAAAGGTTAGAGGAGAACCCGAGAAAATCGCTTCTGGAACTCGTTGCCATTGTAAAGCGCTCCGGGAACGGTTGCGTCATGATCCTGAAATGTCCCGCGAAATTTTTTTGTCGATCCAGTGCCTCGTGACCAGAGGTGTCACCCTGGGATGCCAGAATACGACCCAACAACAACCAGCCGGTTTAGCCAGCGGATTAAGGAGCCAGCGATGAGTGAACGGGAGCATTTACAAGTGGTTATGGATCAAATGGACTTCGATTCGTCAGCAGAATCTGAGTTTCTCGACCTGCACGAAAGCTTAGCCAAGGTGGCAAGGGTCGACCAGGATGCCTTTTTACGGTTGGCTTTGGTCGATGGCGTAGGATGTCGCACGATGCGAAGATTGCTCGATCGCTTTGGATCGGCCACCGATGCGCTGAAGGCTTCCTTGCGAGATATCGGTCAAGTCGAACGTGTTGGCCCCAAGACGGCCACAGCCATTCGAGATGCTTCCAAAGACACGTACTGCGACCAGGTTTTGAAGATATGCAAAGAGCAAAACATCGAGCTTCTGTTTCCAGGTGACTCTCGCATTCCGGCCCTCCTTAAAGAGATAGCCGATCCGCCACTGGTGCTTTATCTCCAAGGAGACTTTCAGCCCCAAGATGCGCTGTCAGTCGGCATGGTAGGAACTCGACATGCAACCGCTTATGGTCGATACATGGCCGAAAGATTGACCAAAGGCCTGTGTGGTTATGGTTGCACCATTGTCAGTGGATTGGCTAGAGGAATCGACGGTGTTTGCCACCGCAAGGCCGTGGAATTCGGCGGTAGAACCATCGCGGTTCTCGGAAGCAGTTTGACTGAGGTCTATCCACCTGAACATGGGGAACTGGCCAAGAGCATTCGAGCCAAAGGTGCATTGGTCAGTGAAACACCACCTTTGGCAAAGCCCAAGGCAGGTGTCTTCCCCCAACGCAATAGGATCATCAGCGGCCTGAGCCTTGGTGTCGTTGTCGTCGAAGCCGCCGAGCGATCTGGGTCATTAATCACTGCGCGTCATGCAGGCGAGCAAGGTAGAGACGTTTTTGCTGTGCCGGGGCAAGCTAGCGCTCCGACCTCCCGGGGCAGCAACCGCCTGATCCGCGATGGCGCAATCTTAGTCCAAGACGCCGAAGACATCATCGAGCACCTAAGCCCACTTTCCCGGAGCGCAAAGCTCAGTTGCGGCCAAGTCGTTCAGCAACCACGCGAACTTGTCCTCAACGACATCGAACAAACCGTGTTGCAATCAATCGATGTACTACCTACAGACATCGATCAAATCGTTCACCGAAGCAATCTTGCAGTTTCCCAAGTCCTGAGCACCCTGAGCGTCTTGGAGCTCAAAGGTGCGATCAAGCGAACCGGTGGCCGAAGTTACGGTCGCAAATTCCAACTCTGATCGAAAAACTTAGGTCAATGGTGAGGACGAAGCCAGGAAGAGACGTTTGCTGAACGCGCGATTAAAGCCGACGTTATTGGCCGACGAGTTGGTGTTGAGGTTAATGTTCGAGATCTGACGGAATCCCGGTGTGCCTTGCGTTGTTCCAGGATTCGATGCCCGGAAAGTGAAGTCCGCAGGTTGCGATACCTCGACCGAGTAGGTGCCTTGCAACAAGTTGTTGAATGCGTAATCTCCATTTTGCCCGCTGAAGGTCGATAGAGAAACCGGAGTCAAACCGCTAAAAGGCGTGCCAGTGAGAATGACACTCGCGCCGGGGATTCCCAAATCACCCGCATCGCTAATGCCGTTGTTATTGCGATCCTCATAGACTCGCCCTGTCAAGTTCACCCTCGGTGCCTCGATGGCCGTGGAGACTTGCGCCGTGTTGTTGTTCAAATTCGTCTCAGAAACGCTTGTGTCGTTGGTGCTGATCACAGCCGTGTTGATGATCGCAGGACCGACAGTGCCAGGCAATACTGCTGCAACGATTTGAATGTTGCTCTGACTGCTTTGAGCTGCCAAGTTGCCGACGTTGAACACGATGTTGTCTGGATTCGAGGGATTGCTATCGACAGCAGAAGCCGGCACGCTGACAAAAGCATTGTTCAGCGATGCGCTGATCACACGAAGTCCATCAGGTAGGTTGTCACTAATGACAACTTCTTTGGCATCGATTGGACTGTTGTTGATCGCCTTGAGCGTATAGGTAATCGTGCTGCCTTCAGCAGTATTGACTGGACCAAACTTTTCAATCGTGAGGTCAAAGTTCGGATTCAAGCCGATATCGATCGAGTTATCGGTGTTTGGATCATTATCCCCGTCGTTGACAGGTGCACTCCCGGGGGTGAGCACGACTCGCTTCGTGACCAGACCACCGCCAGCGAACTGAACGGCAGTGTTGGCGTTGTTGGTCAAACCCGAGGGAACCGTAGAACTGACTACATACCCAGCCGCAGCCGCTCCAGTAGCGAATTGCGATGCAGGCATAACAACAAAATAACTTCCTTGCGGAACCGGTGCGAAACCGTGGATGCCCGATGCATTGGTCGTTGCAGTTCTAAGTGCACCGAGCGAAGTGATCGCTTGCTGATCAATCCCAGGGCTGTAGATGCCATCGTTGTTGGTGTCTTCGAAGAGCTGAAGCAGAACGTTTGGAACCCCAACCTCCGGTTGTGCTCCCGTGTTGTCAAAGACGCCGTTGTTATTCTTGTCAGCGAAGACTTGGTTTCCGATCCCCATCGCGGTAAGGTTGGCGATGTCGAGAGTTCGTGTCGTCGGTCCAATGGTGCTAAAGGCATTGACGATCGAATCGGCTGCTTCAGGCCCGGTGACTTCCAGTTCGATCGCTCCAACAGCGGCAAAATTGGCCCCGGAACCAGCCGACGTTGTAAAGTCGCTAAATGGGACAATCAAGTCGGAAGTTGCATTCGCACCAGGAGTTGTTGGAATGGGAACTTCACGAGAAGATACGTTGCCGCCACTGTAAACGCGGACGATCAGCCGGGTTCCAGGTTCTCCACCGATTTGAAATCGGAAGGCGTTTGCAGTGCCCGATGAGGTTAGATCAAGATTATTGAGTCCGGTGGTGTTAATGTTCGACGATCCATCCACACCAT
Organism: Pirellula sp.; assembly: GCA_040381975.1. Classification (GTDB taxonomy): domain Bacteria; phylum Planctomycetota; class Planctomycetia; order Pirellulales; family Pirellulaceae; genus JBKCUI01. The sequence continues at coordinate 50,230 of JBEIGI010000011.1, read as the reverse complement.
CATAGCTCACGAGGCGTTTGCCGTTGGCTCCTGCGCCAACGTCAAAGACCAACTCACCCGGCTTGGGCGTTCCGTTGGCAGCGATACTCACCGTGCCGGCGGTCGCGTCGACAAAGATATCGCGTTCACCACCGACTGCCTCTGGAGCAGCCAGAGCCGACGAATTCGGGGTGGCTCCGGGGAAACTTGCATTGACCACTTGCTGGGTCGTGTTGAAAGTATCCAGGACGAGCTTGTCGGAAATCGCAATGTCTGTTGCCGCGAGCGTTACCTTCTGAATTCTCTGACTCTGGCGTTGAACAAATCCGGCTGGCTCGGAGTTTTGAACGACGAAGTAAGTCCCAGCCGACTCGGTTGTCAGAGAATAAGCACCGTTTGCCCCGGAGGTTGTCGAAGCTTTGAGCGTATCGGTACTTCCAAAAACCCCATCGCCATTATCGAGGAACAACTGGATCGGTATTCCACTTAGGCGCGTTTCAGCCGGGCCGACAATTCCATCATTATTCGCATCGTGATAGACGATTCCCTGGATGTCAGCGGCCATGAGTTGGCGGCCTTCGAGAATCTCCATGCGGATCCTGCGACGGGCAAGCCTACGGTGCGAGGATTTCCTCGACCTGTCAACAAACGTGCCTAAAAGTCTCTTTTTGAGCCGATCCCACATGCCAGCCATCGTAGAAATTCCAGAGCTAAATGAATTTGCCAACCATATCAAAACAACCAAAGGCTTGCATCGACGATACGAGATGCAAGCCTTCGAGTTTTCCTAGACTTTGAGTATTAATCCGGATATGCCGGTCCTGGCGGTTTTCCTACCAGCGGTATTCAATCCCTGCGGTGAATCCATGGATCCAGTAATCGACCTCTTTAACCGCAAAAGGTTGGCCCATGTATGCGTTTCCAGGGATGGCCGGTGGGAGTAAGTTCGTATTGACCGTATTGTCGATTTGATCGCCGGGTCGCAAAACATTGCTCCAGTAGATCGAAGTGTAACCAAAATTGAGTTTCAACCTTTCGGTCAATTGGTAGCCTAGGGTCGCTCCGAATTCGGGTACCACACCAAGTTCGTTACGATCGACGATTCCCATGTTGCGACCTGGTTGAGCGAGCAATCCGCCGGCTTGTGCCGCACCATCTCGAGGGCTGCGAGTGGTCCCTTCGATTTGCAACCATTGACGTGAGACACCCACGCTGGTTCGCATCAAAGCATCCAGCGACCAAAATCCTCGGCGATGAAGCCACTGAAAACCAAACTCCACACCATTGAATTGATTGAAGGTTTGGAAATCATCGCGAATCAAAAAGCTACCTGGGTTACTAGGACTAAGCGATGTGAGATCCTCGGTAACCGTAAGACCTTCGACTAGCTGCATGTACCTCCAACCGAGTGTCGCATCGATCCGCGATTGGGCTACGAGCGGGCCGCAATCCCAAGGTGAACAGCTTCCTTTCTCACCGCAGCAGAGGATATGTCGAAATCGAACTGCCGCAGCATCAAGCCTAGAGGTCGCTTCGACTTGCACCTTACCACTAAGGAGATTTGGGAAAGCAACCAATTCGGCATCCTGAAGGCCTGTGATATTGTTGTAAAAAGGTCGAGCCAGGATCGGTGATCCGCTTGAACTAGCTGTGTAGCTGTCCTCGAGTTGATTGAAGCCGAAATACTCGCCTTCAACCCCAAAATCCGGGCGAACCGCTGACCAGATACCAACCCGAACGCGAATCCCATTGATCTGATCGGTAAACGCATTGTCATTGCCCCCATAAAGAACGCTTGCGCCCGGCAATACACCAGCCATCGACTGCGCACTGCCTGCTGGAGAGGATGTTACCAAGGCCGGCATATTCATGCCCGAGGCAAAAAGACCCAAGTAGTCAACACTAACCCACCCGTGCGATGGTAAACAGATGCATAGTTGACGCCCAGGAAGATCGCCTGCGGGGTTGCAAAGATCGATACCAAAAGGATTTCCAGCACCGCAACTTCCACAGCCATGGCCGTCGCAGCTACCGCACGAGTTGTAAACTCCGTAGGATTCCTCGAATCCTTCAGCATCGTACATCATTGGATCGTCTTCGTAGTAAACACGTCCATCATCGTGGATGTCTTCACCTTCAACAACCACGCCATCATGCATGCTATGGGATCCATCGATGATCACTTCAGAATCATCGACACTTGAGCCGCCATAGACGGAATCATCGTAGATCGGATCTTGCGTCACACGGCTCGAAGCAGGCCTCGCGCGAACTTTCGCAGGACGAGGTGTTCCAGCCAAGCGAGCCGGAACGCTCGAGGTTGCAGAAGGTCGTGGCCTCTGCGCGGAATTGTAAGCCGAGCTCTGTACCCGGTACTTCCGAAGATCTTGAGCTTGAGTCGTGCCGGCCAAGGCGACTATCAAAAGGCAGCAAAGGGTTGCGAATCGGTTCACGAGAGTTACTTCCGTGCGAAAGGCATACGGGGGGGAATCCGCGATGGGGTAGCCAGGGGGATGGAATACCGCCACGCATTGTCTTGTATCGGACCAGCCCGCGTTAAAATTCACTCAATCCGTAAAATTCTCTTAATCGGCAAACCTTACCAGGCTTACCCAGCCCCTGCTTCCCTATCCTAAAAACCAACAGGCCTACTTAGGTGCGGTTGTAACGCCCATCGAAGTCAAAAGCCCTAGCCTAGTCTGCCAATCCTTCCAAGATTACCAACTTGAATTCCGATCTTGAATAGCTAGCGTCAAGAAACAAGCCTCACGGAAGAAGGCTCGCTTGACTCTTCAGGAAGAAGGAACTTCAAGATGCTCGTTGATCGAAAGTTGGCTCGGCTGACCAAACGCCGAATTCTGTCTGCACTATTGGCAACTCCATTGCTTTGCTTGCAAGTCTCGCTGGCGTGGGCTCAAGCGGATCTGAAAATCCAAGCACCTTCGAATTTCGTGTCAGGCGAAGGACTCTCGCCCAGCTACTTTCTACCACCTTCCACGGTACCTCTTGCCCAGCCCCCTGCCGAGAGCTTGCCGACGGTGCCTGCACCTGCTTTGATTGGAAGTGGCCTGCCGTTGGTTACCCCAGAACCGGTCACGCAAGTTCCCGTGCCATTGAACATTCAGGATCCGGTTTTAGATCCGGTAGCAACAACTCCTTCAAGCACCAATTCGGTCGACTTGGATCTACGCTCTCCTAGCTCGCAAATAGCCACAGGGAGTTATTCCCCTGGGAGCAACCGACCCCTTGGATCCCCCTCCCCTTGGTTCTTTGGAGCCAACGCTTTGATGCTGAATCTTAAGGATCAAAACGACCGTGTCTTCACAAGCAGCGCCTTGGACCCCTCGAATCGACTCCTTGGATCGAGCGATGTCGGTATGCCATCTACAGGTGGCTACGAACTTGGGATCGGAAGATACTTAGGCTGTGGGAAATATGCGATGAGCGCAAGCTATTGGGGACTATCACCGGCTGAATCTATCGCGACAGCGACAACTGCGAATCCTGGATTTCTTGCGACCAATTTGCCATTCAACACCGCTTCGAGTGTGACTCCAGGAGTGACCGAAGGTCTATTCATTGGGGCTACACCCATGAATGACGTGTTCAACAGTGCGACCGAGCATCGACTCAGCCGCCAACGTGAATTCAACAATGTCGAGCTCAATTTGAATTGGTTCGCATTAGGAGGTGCCGCTCGGCAACCATTGGCTCCGAACTGCAACAACGGACAAAGCTGGAGCTTATCGGACTCCCCTACAGGCTCGAACGCTCCGTGGTTCCAGACACCGAGCCGATTGCGATTGAGTCTTTTCTCGGGAGTTCGTTGGTTTCAGTTCCAAGACGAACTGCTTTACTCGGCCAACGATGCTTATTATAGAAACGATGTGCGCAACGATTTGTGGGGAATTCAATCTGGAGCCAACACGCACCTATTGCTAACCCCGCGTTGGTCGCTTTGGAGCAATCTAAACGCAGGTCTGTATAACAATCGAAACCGACTCAATACGACTGCCGGAAATGCTACAAGCTTAGCAACGGTCGTTACAAGCGGTGCGGGCAATGGAACCCTCTTTGACTACGAAGGCTCCCGCAATGGTGCTGCATTCCTCGGAGAAACCACAACCGGAATTGCATGGCATTTCGCGCGTGGATGGACTGCGAACCTCGGATACCGTGTCCTTGGTGCTTCAGGCATCGCATCGGCCCAAAGCCAAATTCCTGTCGATTTCCGATCCCCATCGCAAGCTTCTTCGGTGCATGCAAACGACTCCCTGATCCTCCATGGAGTCACGATCGGGGCCGCGTATAACTTTTAAGATCGAGCTAACCAAAGCTTCACGGGACGATAGATCACTTGCTATCGGCGGTTGAAAGTCCATCAGTGGTTCAAAAAGCAAACAGCTTATGCACGCTGATGGTGGCTACTTCATTCAGGTTCTTCAGGAATTATTGTGGGTTTACTCAATGGTAGCGGAAGTGCGCAAGCACTCCGGTGAGTCAAGGAATTTCTGCGGTTTAGCCATTTTTTATCACCGGACGGCTTGCGCCGTTCCGCTTTTATTCGCCTGTGGTGCCCCCTTTATCCGCAATAACTTCCGAAGAACCCTTAAATTTGGTTTTTCCGTCAGCGTTCATCAGTGTTTATCGGCGGTTCAAAAACCATCAGCGGTTCAAAAACCGGACCGCTGAGCCTTAGACTACCAAGGACAGCCGCGACCCCCACGGCCGTCTCGACGCGAAGAATTCGCTCGCCCAAATCCAGCAGTTTAAATCCCGCCTCAAGTGACCTTTGGACTTCTTCCCGAGTAAAACCACCCTCAGGGCCGATCGCAAAAATAATCCGACCCCCTTTTTTATCTACGGGAACGGGTGCTGTTTCCGCAAGAAAATTCGCCACATCGATCGCATGGGTCGCATGGGTCGCAACATGCTTCCCACCTTCTAAAGCGGACTCCAAAGATCGAACTGGATGGAGTATCCAACCCTCGCACTGCGAGTCGGATTGGACCCGCTGCAACCAATCTTTCCAATCGCAACACGGATCGATCTGCATGAGCCGATTGCGTTGCGACTGCTTGCATGACTCAAGGCCATAACGCTCCAATCGCTCGATCGCGTCAGAATCGAACTTCGATACGCTCCGCTGTGTCTCGATCGGGGTCAATCGATCAACACCCAACTCAATCAACTTCTCGATCACATTCCGCTGACGATCCCCTTTAGGCATCGCGATCGCGAATTCCAATTGCCCCCCATGATCTCTAGGTGCAAAGGTCTGGGATTGATGTCTTACATACACCGACTTTTTATCGAGCGACTCAATCGTCCCATGTGCCTCAAAGCCACGGCCATCGAACACAACGCATCGATCCCCTACCGTCAGTCGCAATACCCTTGCTGCATGATGCGATTCGGTCTGACCGAGTTGCACCAACCCTTGTTCATCGAATCGATCGACCAAAAACCTCGGTAAACCCATGCCTAAGCCGCCTTCGAATCCTGATCGGGCTTGATCCTAAAAAGCAACACGTAGATCGCCGGCAGATTGATCAAGGTCAAGAAAGTTGCGATCGATAAGCCTCCCATGATGGCCATCGCCATCGGTCCCCAAAAAACGCTTCCTGTCAGCGGAATCATCGCCAAAATGGCCGTTGCTGCCGTAAGGATCACCGGCCTGGCACGCCTCACGGAAGACTCGATCACCGCTTGCCATGGACTGAGTCCCTGACGGATGTCTTGTTCGATCTGGTCGACCAAAATGACCGAGTTTCGCATGTCCATTCCAGCCAAAGCGATAACACCCAGCAAAGCAACAAATCCAAACGGGGCATTGAACGCATGCAACGATGCCACCGCTCCGATGATCCCAAGCGGTGCGATTCCAAAAATCAAAAACATCTTTCGGAAATTTTGAACCTGAGCCATCAGCAACGTCAACATGACCATGATCATGATCGGAAACATCGAAAAAAGGGCACCATTGGCTTTGTTGCTCTCCTCGATGCTACCCCCTAAATCGATACGGTAACCGGGAGGTAATTGAGCACGAATTTCGGCCAATTCACGGTCGATCTGCTTGCTCACATCCGGAGCTTGCACGCCATCGACAATGTCGCATCGCACCGAGAGAATCTGCTCTTGGTTCCGTTGCCAAACAATAGGATCTTCTTGCGAGTACTCCAAGTTGCCAATTTGCTGAAGCGGTACACTCTTGCCACTGAGAGTAAAAAGGGTCATGTCTTCGAACTGATCGATATTCAATCTCTCTTCATCGATCGCTCGCGCGACGACCGGAAGCGTTTCTGTCCCCTCGCGATAGAAAGAAATCGTCGAACCGCTGAGCAGCGTTTGCAATCCAAGTTCGATCTCTTGAGGAGAAAGTCCCAAGAGTCTAGCACGATCCTGATCGATCTTCACCTGAATGGTCTTGGCAGGTTCTTCCCACTCAAGATTCACATCCACGGCTGAGGAATTCTTGCGCATCACCTCTCGGACTTGATTGGCAAGATCTCGAACGACCTGTTTTTCGGGACCAACAATACGAAACTGAACTGGATAACCAACAGGCGGCCCAAAATCCAATCTCAGCACACGCATCGAAGCCGTCGAAAACTCTGGATCGTTTGCAAAGGTCTCCTTCAATTCCCGACGCAAGCGTTCGCGAGCCTCGACATTCGATGTCATGATGACGATCTTGCCAAAGCTCGGGTTCGGCAGATCGGGATTGAGCGCCAAAAAGAATCTTGCTGATCCGGCCCCTACGTAAGACGTATAATAAAGGACATCGCCTTGCTTGGCCGACTGAGGATCGGATTTCATCCGAGGGGCGAGTTTCGACTCGATTCTCTTGAGCATGTCCGATGTCGCACCGATCGATGAGCCTTCGTTCATCCTCACGTCGACCAAGAGTTCGGGTCTCGATGATTGCGGAAAGAACTGCTGTTGCAATCGCGACATGCCAAAGAGCGACAAGAGAAACAATCCAAACGTCGTGGCAACAACCAGCCAAGGCCTTGTCACGGCCGCTCGAATCATTCGTCTTAAAAGGTTATGAAAAGGAGTGTCAAACGCATGATCATGCGATGCTCCGGAAATGCTCGGATCGGGACTGGGCAAGAGTCGCATACCTAAAAGTGGAGTGAATAAAACGGCGACTAGCCACGATGTCACGAGAGTGATTCCAACGACCCAAAAGATCCCGCCTGCATATTCCCCCGAGGTCGATCTTGCAAAACCCACAGGCAGAAAACCTGCTACCGTGATCAATGTACCAGAGAACATAGGAAACGCCGTACTGGTCCAGGCAAAGGTGGCCGCGTCGAGCCGACTCCAACCTTGCTCCATCTTCACGGCCATCATCTCAACGGCGATGATCGCATCATCGACAAGCAATCCAAGCGACAAGATCAAAGCACCAAGCGTGATGCGATCGAGATTCATCCCCATGCTCTGCATGATCACTAGCGAGATCGCTAAAACCAAAGGCACACTCAAAGCCACCACGATTCCGGTTCGAATTCCCAAACTCAGAAACGAGACGATCAGCACGATCACCAACGCTTCAAAGAACGATTTGAGAAACTCCCCAACCGATGCCTCGACGACTTGCGGTTGGAAGGCCACCGTGTTGACGTCCACTCCCACAGGAATCTCGGTTTGGATCTCTTGCCATTTCTTCTTGAGGGACTCCCCAAGCTCAAGAACATTGCCACCTTTTTGCATGACCACGCCTAAGCCAACGGCAGGCTTGCCGTTGTAGCGAACCAAGAAACTCGGTGGGGTCTCATAGCTACGCGTCACGTTGGCCACGTCCCCCAAGCGAAATACCCGGCCGGCGGCCTCGACCGGTACGGCCTCGATCTGCTCTATTCCAGCGAAGTTGCGGTCGACTCGAACGTGAATTCGGTCTTCATCGGTGTCGACGCTACCTGATCGCAGCATCACGCTCTGACGAGCAACACTATCGAATATCTGTTGTGGAGTCACACCAAGAGTAGCAAGTTTACGGTGTGAGAACTCCAAAACGATTTGTTCCTGCTGGTTTCCGATAATGTCGACTTTCTCGACATCCTTGACTTTCAAAAGCTTCTTCCTGGATTGCTCGCACATCCGCTTGAGTTCAGCCAGCGAATAATGGTCTCCTGTGAACATGTAGATTCCAGAGTAGACATCGCCGTATTCGTCATCGACGGTAGGGCCGATAAGGCTCGAGGGCAATTCCCCCCGGATGTCGTCGAGTTTTTTACGTACCTGGTACCAAGTGTCGGTGACATCTTTACCTCGCACGGAGTCCTGGATCTGCACAAGTGCCATCATCCGATCCGAGATGCAGTAGGTCAGCAGAAAGTCAAGCTTTGGAGTCTCTCGCAGTTTGTCCTCGATTTTTCGAGCTACATACCGCTGCATTTCGTCGGCCGTCGCCCCCGGCCATACCGCTCCGACGACGACCGTCTTGATCGAAAACGAAGGATCTTCGGCTCGTCCCATGCGCAGATAAGCGACCAAGCCAGCGATGCTGCAAGCGATCATCAAAAAACCGACAAAGGCTTGGTGGGTCACAGCCCATCGCGAGAGGTTCCAACTCAAGTTGCTTTCAAGCAACTGCGCGCGATCCGAGTCGTTAGCACCGGTGCGCTGATCGTTATTGGATCGGTCTTGAGTTGGCATGATGAACCAAATGTCCTAGAGGTTGTCTTGCCAAACGCGTACCGTGCACTGTGGATCGATCCGCTGAACCCCGGCGCTGATGATTTGGTCCCCAGGTCCTAGATTTCCTCGAACCCTCGCGTACTGACTACCATACTTGACGATCTGCACCTCGATCGACTCAACCTTGCCATCATCGAGAATTCGCCAAACGATCGGGGTTCCTTGGGATTGTGCGATCGCTCCCATAGGAATCGCAAACCCATCGTCCTGGTTCCGATAGAGCACGACGTTTGCAGTCATGCCGATCGACAACCCATCGGGTGGATCGACCAGTGTGAATCTCGCATCGTAGGTTCGCGACGCAGGGTCCGCAACCGGCGAGATCTCTCTGAGTTTGCATGGAATGCGGAGCCCAGGTTTGGACCAAAACTCAACACTCGCTTGGCTTTCGCTGAGGGATTGCTGCATCGATTCCGGAACACTCACAATCGCCTCGAGCTCGGTGCCATGCACCCATTGGGCAACAGGTTGTCCAGCCGATACGACTTGGCCAATCTCAGCCATCAAACGAGTCACCAATCCGTCTTGGTCGGCGACAAGCTCGGCGTATTCGCGTTGGTTTCTTGCCAGCATCTCGCGATTGATTGCCGCTTGAAGTCTCGAACGGGCCGTATCGCGTGCCGCCACAGCGAGGTCGTGATCCGATTGGCTCGCTGAGCGTGTTTTACGAAGATCCGACAATCGGCGTTCCTCGGCTTCGATCTGAACCAACTGGGATTTGGCCGCTTCGAGGTCGGCTTGTGCCACCTGGAGTTGCAGATCGTAATCGGTAGGATCGAGTCGAAAGAGAACTTGCCCCTTTTTGACTCGATCGCCAACTTCGACGAGCCGCTGGACGATCTTGCCCGCGACGCGAAATCCTAGAAGGCTCTGATATCGAGCTTGGAGGGTGCCCGAAAATGAGCGCTGTCCGGTGCGAGATACGTTCGGATCAGGGATCTTGTAAGCTCGCACCAAAAGCTCGGTTCCGTTGAGCGCACCGGTCGTGCTTGTCATGACCGTACTCGATGGATCGTGGCCCTTGTTAGAAAAGAACATCATCCAAGCCAATAGAGCCAGCATCAATAAAGCCGCCACCCATCGCAGCAGGCGGCTCTCAAGAAACGAAGAGCTTCTGCCTAGCTCATCGGTTTGCGATGATTCAAAAAGGGCATCGGGATCCTGGGTCAAGGGAACGATCGGGCTCATCGGTGCTCTCGCTGGATTTGTTCGAATTGAGGAAAGTACTCGGCTGAAATCTCCTCGACGAGTTTCAAGTATCCCGTCTCGCTTTGGAGCGGTTGCCATCCAAAACCGTTTAGTAGCCGACAACAATGAATACGGATCGTCCGGATAGGGTCAAAAACGCCCAAGGCTTGAAGCGATGGGCTCGAGGCAGTCAGGATCTGAGATCCAAAAGTGATCGCCCATAAACCGAAAACCATCTCCTCCGGGGTCAAATGGTCCAGGGCGGGCAAATCGCCTCGAGCGAGGCTCTCGCGTACCAATCGAGCCACCACCTGCATGCAACCGGCTTCGCACTCGCGGATGATCCGTTGCCGCTCGGAAGAGGACTTGTCCCAAATGTTCGCATTCCGCATCCACTGCTCGACTTGAAATTCCTCGGTGCACCTTTGGGTATAGAACTCACAAGCCACCCCGATGGTCATGAGCCGAATACGGGCAGGACGATCCCCAGTGGCTGCTTGATCGAAGAGTTTATGCCTAAGTTTCATCGCCTCGATGGCAAGCGCCAGGACGATTTCCTCTTTGTTGGGAAAGTGGTTGTAGATCGTTCCCTTGGCATACTCCATTCGGGAAGCCAACCGATCCATCGTCAATGCTTGAAACCCTTCGGCGATCAAAATAGGCTTGGCCACCCTGAGGATTTCCCTGGTTCTCTGCTGAATTTCGCGCTGTTTTCTGCTGATTTCGACCATGCCGTCAATTATTGACGCAGCGTCAGAAATTTCAAGTTGGAAATTTCCGATTTGTTCGGGGAATTGAGCAGCGAACCATTTAATCCATCTCTTGGCTTGGCGCCGGGTGGTGGCCTTCGAAGTTTTAGCGACAATAATTCCCGAAGAACTTAACTTTGGAGTCCCTCGCGGTATAAAACTACGAATCCGTTGCCGGCTCGATGTTCGTCGTGACTCGTTTGCAACGCCTCGATCTGTGAGATCCCGATCCTATTTTCAAAGGTCTTATCGATGAATCGTCCGATGCTTGCGTGGGTGTTATCCTTTGCCGTCTTGTGGATTTTTGGGAGTGGAGTTTCGATTGGCCAGGATGACAAAGCCGTCGAAGAAAAGGCCCCGTTGTTTTTGAGGGTCAAAGAGTCCGACGTCGGTTCCCCCGAAGCGCTCGAGTGCGCTGTCGTTAGCTACAAGATTGCATCAGGTCCCTATGCAGGGGCCGTGATCGACCTGATCGGTGCTGTGCACATCGGCGAGCAATCTTACTACCAGCGGCTCAACAGCATGTTCAAATCCTACGAAGCGATTCTCTACGAGTTGGTGGCCGAATCGACCGATCGGCCTCAGAAAAATGAAAAACGTCGCCGAGGGGGGGGCAATCCTGTCAGCTCGCTTCAGACAGGGATGAAGGATGCACTGAAGCTCGCTTTCCAACTCGAGGAAATCGATTATCGGGCCAAAAACTTTGTCCATGCCGACATGAATCCAAGTGAATTCAGTGAGGACATGGCCAAACGCAATGACGGCGTGATCAGTATGGTGGCTCGACTCATGGGAGCTGGTTTTGCACTCCAGGGTTCAAAGAAAGCCAACGATAACCAAGCAGAGATGACCGCTGCGATGCTCAGCCGCGATCCTCTGCGGATGAGGCGAGCGATGGCCAAGCAGTTCGAATCACTGGACAATCAGATGGTTGGGATTGCAGATAAAGATGGAAAGAGTACCCTTCTGACCGAGCGGAATGCCAAAGCGTTCTCGGTGCTCGAAGAGCAACTCAAAGCCGGAAAGCGGAAGCTCGGTGTGTTTTACGGTGCGGGCCACTTTCCAGACATGCACAAGCGATTGCTTGAGGACTTTGGAGCTGTCCTGGTCGAGACCGATTGGGTCGAGGCTTGGAACCTACGATCCGACGCGATCAAATAGCCGCAAAGTAATTGCGAGCCGTCGGGGCCCCTCCGCTGATCCCTTTTTACGATCCATGGTCTTTCGATGGCTATCCCACGCGTTGCAATTGTTGGCCGACCGAATGTCGGCAAGAGCTCTATTTTTAACTGGATTGCCGGTCGTCGACTGGCGATCGTCGAGGACTTTGCGGGCGTTACCCGAGATCGACTCACGACGCTCATCGAGCATCAAGGTCGCCATTTTGAACTGGTCGATACCGGTGGAATCGGGATCGAGGATGTCGACAACCTGACCGATCAAGTCGAGGGACAGATTCTCGCTGCGATCGAAGAAGCCGACCTATTGATCTTTGTCGTTGACTCTCGTAGCGGACTCGTTCCTTTGGATTCCCAAGTCGCGGATCGACTTCGCAAAGTCAACAAGCCAGTGCTTTTGGTCGCCAACAAAACCGATAGCCAAACGCAGGACTCCAACGCCGATGAGTTTCATCGCTTGGGATACGGAGATCTCTTACGGGTAAGTGTTCTTCAAAACAGGAACAAAGGGGATCTGCTCTCGTGGATATCCCAACGTCTTCCAGACTTTGATGCAACGGCCGAAGAGATAGAACCCCCGACCATGAAGGTTGCAATTGTCGGCAGACGCAACGTCGGCAAAAGCACCTTTGTCAATTCTCTTGCCAAAGAGGATCGCTGTATTGTCAGTGAAGTTCCCGGAACCACCCGTGACAGTGTCGACGTGATGTTCGAACTCGATGGGCACAAGTTCATGGCGATCGACACCCCCGGCTTGCGACGAAGCAAAAGTATCAAAACGGACATCGATTGGTACGGAACCCACCGCGCTCAACGCAGCATCCGTCGAGCAGACGTCGTACTGCTGTTCTTTGATTGCACCGAAACGATGAGCAAAGTTGATAAGCAACTTGCGCATTACATCCACGACGAGTTCAAACCATGTATCTTCGTAGTCAACAAGTGGGATAAACTCGCAGGCCAAATACCTACCGAGCGATGGGTCGAGTATCTTCGAGAGCACTTCCCTACCATGGCCTATTGCCCGATCGCCTTTGTCACCGGTCAAACCGGTAAGAACGTAAAGACGCTGCTAAACCACGCTCAGATGCTCTTCAAGCAAGCCAAAGAGCGAATACCGACAAGCATGCTCAATAAACTCGTCAAGGCGGCTCTCGAAAGACATGAGGCACCTTTGTACCAGCTGAAACGGCCCAAAATTTACTACGCTACTCAGGTTGCATCCGAACCACCGACGATCGTCTTGGTGTGCAATCAACCCCAAGGTTTCACGAACCAGTATCGGCGATATCTACTGAACTTCCTGCGGGACCACCTCCCCTTCGGAGAAATCCCAATCAAACTCTACTTGCAACCGCGTAAGCGAGACGATCAGCGCGATGAGATCCAAACCGATCGGCGGCCCGGAGCAAACGCCAAGCCTGGCGAGCAATGGGAAGGTGCCTTCGACGAGGATCTAGGCGCAGAGGCTTACGGCGAAACCGGCTTTGAAGATGTCCCGGACGACCAAGACTCCGAAGAGGATCAAGGTCAAGTCATCGAAATCTATGACGAAGAGGATGATGATCAACAGGATGACGATCAAGAGCCGCAGATCCGAGGGTGACTTGTATGCCAAGTATGGAAGGTCTATTGATCGGATATGTGGGGCTTGGAAACATGGGTTTGCCCGGTGCAAACCACCTCAAGCAAGCCTCCGCGAACTTGAAGGTTTGGAATCGATCTGCAGGACCAGCAGCACAAGCCGCATCGATGGGGCTAGCGGTAGCCGCGTCGCTCGAAGAGCTCGCCGAGCATGCCTCGGGTGGAATCGTTTGCTTGAACCTTTCGAACACCGAAGCTGTCGAGCAAGTCGTCTTTGGACCAGGTGGCCTTGCTGGGATGGTCTCTCCAGAAACACTTTTTGTCGACTTCGGAACTTCGAGTGTTTCTAAAACAAAAGAATTCGCCAAAAAGGTGCGATGGCTCGATGCTCCTGTCAGCGGTGGCCAAGTAGGAGCCCAAGGAGCAACGCTTTCGATCATGGCGGGAGGAAATCGCGAGGACTTTGACCGAGCCTTGAGCGTATTACAAACCGTAGGCAAACGGGTTACACATCTTGGGCCATCTGGAGCCGGACAGGTCGCTAAACTTGCCAATCAACTCATCGTAGCACAAACGATCGATGCTGTTGCCCAAGCCATCCGGTTAGCCGAACTTTCGGGTGTCGATCCTGCATTGATGCGCGAAGCTCTCTTGGGTGGATTCGCCGAGAGTCGTATTTTGCAACTCCATGGCGATCGCATGATCCGCAGGGATTTTGCGCCCGGAGGACGTAGCGAGTTGCAACTCAAGGATGTGCGATTGATTTGCGAATTGGCCCAGGCCGTCGGGTTGGAATCTCAAACCCTCGAAAATTCCAGAAATCAATGGGAACGGCTCGTACATCAACTGGGCCTAGGCAACCTAGACCACTCGGGTTTGTTTAAACTATACGAATGATCGTATTCGAGCATTCTGTAGGATCCCAGCCATGAAGAAGATCGCGACTCGCCTTTTGGCGATTCTATTTTGCGTTTTCGTTGCTATCGATGTAACCCCCGAGTCGTATTCTTTCGCTTCACGACCCAAGGCTTTGGTTCATCGCATATTGGTTCCCTTGGGACTCGCTCAAGGAGATTGGCCTCTATTTGCACCCAATCCGGTCCTCAACAACGGAGTGCTCGTTGCGGAATTGAAAGATCGAAGCGGTAACCCCGCTACCTGGACCTCGATCGATTGGCAGGAAGCCTCGGTGTGGACCAAGTTTTATCGGTTTCGGCATATGAATTATCAGCAGCGATTGCCCAACACTTACACCGCCGCAAGCGACTTTGCAGACTACTTGCTCCGTTCAATCCCCAACCAGGAAAAGGCTGTTGGAAGCATCCGCTGGAGCGATGACAACCAGATGCTCGAGCCCGCTGCAATCGAACCACCGATGCGAGAGATCAAACTCTACAAGTACCGCAATACCATGGTGCTCGAAGAAGGCCAACCTTTGCCAGCCTTCGAGCAAACCCAGTGGAGCACTCAAATCAACTTCCTGGTGCGACGTGAGTCTCAGCCATGAACGATTTATTCCAAAGGATTCTCCAAACTTGGGAGCGGTTTCTCTTCGATTCCTGCGATCCTCGCGTGGCTCCGATCCTGAGAATCGGTTTTGCCATCCTGATCCTTATCCAAACGATAGTCGTATGGCCCGATGCAGCTTACTGGTTCACCGACGATGGGGTGATGCAAAGCCAAACCGCACAAGGGATCCTCGATCCAGGAGCCTGGTCCCTGCTGAATCTTTTACCCTCCAAGCCATGGGCTGCACAGCTTGGACTGATTTGTCTCTTGGTTCACGGACTGCTAATGCTCATAGGTTGCTACTCGCGATTCCAAGCAGCGGGGATCTTCGTTTGGCTGATCTCTTTCCAGAATCGCAATCCGTTGATCACCGATGGCGAAGATACCGTGCTGCGAATTTTCGCATTCCTTATGATCTGGCTTCCCTTAGATTTTTACTGGGCTGTTTTCCCGTCAAACATCAAAGCCAGTGCGCCAGCACAGGCATCGTCGCAAGCCTGGGGATTACGACTGATCCAATTTCAAATGACTGCCATCTATGCTTCGACTGCCTTATCGAAATTGGAGGGCTCGACATGGCAACAAGGCACAGCGGTGTGGTATGTCTCTCGAATGACCGATAACTTCGGTCGATTCATTCCCGCTTCGTATTTGGATTGGCCAGTTGCTAGCGCATTGGCAACCTACGGCACCTTGGTCATCGAATCGCTCCTACCGATCGGATTATGGATCCCGAAAGTTCGATGGATCGCTATCGGACTTGCCGTCCTTTTTCATCTTGGAATCGAAAGCTCGATGAATTTGTTCTTGTTCCAGTGGCTCATGCTCTTGGGTTTGATCGCGTTTGTTCGATTACCCAAAAAGCCTGAGGTTGCTTATCGATCTGAGCCCGAGTCTGCGTCGACTCTGAGGTAGGTTTCCCGTCGGTAGAGAAAGGTCGGCAGGGCAAAGCAGATTCCTACCAAAAAGATCGCTAGGAAGTGCCACGCAAATCCTTTGATTTTCAACCGTTTGGATTCATTAGCCATCCAAATCGTACAAGCGGTTGCGGTGAGGATCAGATCCCAACTGAACCCTGCGATCACCCAGGTTGCAAAGGGTGCAGCCCAAAACTCCGGCCAGCCTCGTTCTCCGGCTCTGGTGAAGTGAATCCCAAAGCAAACCATCGGCAGGATTAAACCTGCGATAGATAAGACTCCATAAATGATACGCATGCTTTTCATGATAAGGTCTCTAAAACAAGAACTGGCACTTCAAGTATTTTCGTGGATTGAAAATCAGATCATGGGATTAGTAGTCTGCATCGATGCGACGACTGATCGATTCGATGAGTACTTCCAAGCAACCGGGAGCTGTCGCGGCGATGACCTCTTGGTAAATGTCATACCCATAGCTGCTGGCCGCAGGGATGTATCCTGGTTGCCAGTCGTTGGTCAGAGTCGTCACAAAAATCGGTCTAGGTGCAAACCGCTCTCGAAGCGTTGTTTGAAAAATTTGATAGATCTCACCTGGCAGGAAGACCCAGATCGCATCGCCGATGAAGCCGAGTTGTATTTCTAAAGGATAACAACGGCCTGGTACCAAATGGTTCAGGCGAGTCAGTTGCCGAGTGCACTGCTCGATCTGAGCACGCGCATCCCTGAGCTTGATTGAATCCTTTGTCGCTTGCGCTTGCTCGAGCACCTTTTGCCAACGCTGTTGATCCGCGATCGTTTGCTCAACGGTCGGCAGATCGTGGCGATAGGGTAGCTCTACGATAAACGAATCCCAGTGCCACTTGCGTATCCTATCTACAGTGTCCGGATCGAGTGGTTGGTGCTGCCAAGTCCCGATACGCGTCCCAGAGACCACCGAACCTGAATAGCGGTACATCGTCATCGGCTCAGGCAATGTTGCAAGTGCCGAAAGGGCTGCAAATCCAACTTGCTTTCCATTGCGATCGGCAACCTTGGTATCCCCGACAAACCCTTCGTGTGGGCCCAAGTCCCCGGATGCACCCTGCAAAAACAAACACAAACCACCTTCTTCGTTCTCGATGACCTCACGCATCGAACCTACCCAATCGGGACTGATCAGGGTGTTATCCCAAGCCAATGTGGTCGGATGGCAAGCATAGTTGACTACGGTCGTAAGAGTCTTTCCCTCCTTGTCGATGATCTTGGCAAGCATCAGCGTGTCATCGGCAAATCCAGTCGGATTTAATCCGCATACAAATCTCTTTTGCTCCTCGTCGATGTAGTTGCGATGAGCCGCAAGATTGCAGCGTCCTTGAGCATAGATCATCGAACAATCCGCTCGTTGAGCAATGACGGTCTTGGCTAACTCACCAACTGCAACGGCTAACTGATCGAGGTAGGGGCCAAGCAATTCACCACCGGGCAAGTCGCTACGGCTGCGAGACATCCAACCTGCACCATGGGTGTGAGTAAGCGTTACGAGGACGCTTTTTGTGCTCATGCCCGTCGAGCCTTCGATGGATTTTTTGATGTTTTGGATTTCTTGTCCGTCGAGGATGCAATGATCCAAGCTCACGATAAGGACCGGTTCAGAGTCCAAATGGGAATCGGGCTGTAAGTACAACACGGTTGCTAGCAAGGGACGATGCACACCGGTGGCTCGATCGTGCAAAGCGGCCCCCCACATCCGATGGTAGATACCAACCGGTGGGGTGATATCGCATCGACCCACTGCCGCTTTGCATCTAGCTTGAGGCGTTTGTATCGCTTTCATTTTCATCTCCAAAGAGTGTCCCTTGTGGATTGAGCAGCGCCCAGCATACCGCATCGATCGCCATAACACCTGCAAAGAGAAACAAGATCAAGTTCCAGTTTCCAGTTTTCGTCACCAACCAACCGGCTGTGAGAGGAAAGAGGGCAGCCCCGATATTACCGAACATATTCATCGTGCTAAAAACCGTCGCAACGTTCTTGCCGCCAAATCCGATCGCCACGGTGTATCCGCTCACTCCTCCAAAGGTGGCGCAGAATGCTCCAAGGGTGATCAGTCCGATGCTCTGATAGGTGTCATTGCAAAAAAAGGATAGCAAGATCAGGAGCGAGCAAGCACCCATGCCCACCACGGCGATCCCCTGGCGACTGAGTCGTTGACTGCCGGTCTTTCTGAGAATCCAGTCTGAGCAAAAACCGCCCGTGAGGCTACCGACGACCCCACCAATTCCGGCAACCGTGGTCAAAACTCCCGAATCAAGCTGCGAGACACCTCGAGTCTTTTGCAAAAACGTTGGAAACCATGTTGTGAAAAAGACCATTCCGGCAGCTCGAAAAAATTGCTGCGCACAGAGTAGTCCTAACGGCAAACTGGTGATCATTCGCATCCAGTCGATCGAAGGTCGACGGGCTTGCTTGCCATGCGATGCAGGTAGCTTACGATCGGATATCACATACCAAAACAATGCAGCCCACATCAAACCCGGGATGGCATACAGGGCCAAAAGCAATCGCCAACGTTCCGTAGAGAACGATTGCGCTGTCGGAATCAATGCCTCAAGGAACAGTGCTGCTAAGATCGGAGCGATAGCCCCTCCGATGGTCATCCCAGCAGCGAGCATTCCCGTAGCCCTAGCTCGATGGGTCTCTGGGAAGATGCGCCCTAAAGCTTTTGCGGCGCAGGGAAACGCACCTGCCTGTGCTGCACCCATTAGCCCCCACATGACGGCCAGCGTCCGAAATCCCGTTGCAAAAGCGGCAAGCAACGTGGCTAGCGACCAGACAGTACAAAAAATGACTAAGGCTTTGCGTGCTCCTAAGCGATCTGCGATCCAACCACCGGGAATCTGCATCAGCGCATACGCAAAATACCAAATCGACTGGATCGAACCCATGTCGCGAGCAAAGTCGCCAAAACGTAGATCCTTGGCGATCTCCTCGGCTGGTACACTCAAGGCGGCTCGTTGGATATAAGCGATTGCAGCCGAGGCACATAAGAACGTCAGCACTTGGTACCGTCCGGATCGTATCTGCTGCTCGGTTTCAAGTTCGCTTGACATCAGATACTAAGATCGACTTGTTGCTAAAGTTCGCTGCAGGAGATCGAACAGGCGGTCGACCTCGGCTTGAGTTTCCGAGTCGAGTTTCCAACCCGAGGGTTGCACTTGCCGAGCGCTTGGAAAGATCCCCCGTTTTTGCATCAAGTATTTTTCAATGGCCAAGAAACCGTCGAGACCAGCCTGCAACTGAATTGCCGTAAGTGCACAGATCGGCAGTGATAGACGGTAGATCTGACTTTCATCTCCGGATTGCAACGCCTGCCAAAGAGCTACGATTCCATCGAGAAGATCGGTACCTGGCATCGTGCCGATGATGCCGCGTCGATAGCAGTCCACCAGATTGATCCCGCCGGATCCCTCAAAGATCTTCGCTTTGCCGCCACTTGCATCTCGAAGTTTTGAAAGATTGGGGCCAAGCGGACTGGCCTCGGGTTTGAAATAGATGCGCTCTGGACCAAATTCATCGAGAAGTTTGAGGTAGACCCCCAAGTCGATCGCGGCACCAACATAGCTCGATGCATCTTGAACGACCAAAGGAATCGAGATCGATCTAGCAATGGCTCCAAAATACTCGACCGTCCGATCGCCGCTCAGAGACGTTGCAACGGGAGGGATTGCCATCACGCCACTTGCACCGAGCCCTTGGGCATGCTCGGCAAATTCGATCGCTTCATGGATGCTCTCAGCACCCACACTGATGATGACCAAGCCGCGATCGCATGCGAACTTGCACACATGCTCTGAGAGTTCCTTACGGCGGTGGTAGCCTAGCCGCAAGACCTCACTGACCATAGCGACAACGACCCCATCTGCCCCGGTTTGAAAGGCCCAATCGATTTGCTTTCGAAGCGTTGGAACATCGATTGCTTCGCCTTGGGTGAGCGGAGTGTGCAGTACCGGTAAGACACCTTGAAGGGGGTTTGTCATGCTACCAATCTCCTACGCTGCCGTCGCTGTAAAAAACCCGTTGAAGGAGTTCTTGTTCGAAGGGGTGTTTCTTGATCTGCTGTTCGTCGATGGAGACCCCAAGTCCTGGGAGTTCGTTTGGGGTCACCGTGCGGTTGGATTTGTCTAGCCGATAACCTTCCTGGACGATGTCGCCTCGCCAAGGTACATCGTTATGAACCGATTCGCAGATGATGTAGCTTGGTTGCGAGAAACCGAATTCGATCGATGCAGCGGTACTGACCGGGCCTTGGGGGTTGTGGGGTGCGAGTGCGATTCGGTAAGCATCGGCAAGTGCCGCGATGCGGCGAGCTTCGGTAAACCCACCGCAATGGGTGATATCCATCTGGCAGATCTCGCACCCCTTTGCGGCAAACAAATCCCGAAAAGCGGCCAAGTGCGTTAGCCTTTCTCCCGTGGCAATAGGTGTGCTAACTGACGCGTTGATCGCCGAGAGCCCCTCGATACTTTCGGGCCAACAAGGCTCTTCGAGGAAATACAATCCGAAGGGTTCTAAGGCTTTTGCAAACTGCATTCCCATGGCGGGCGACGGGCGAGCATGGCAATCGACCATAATATCGATGTTGTCTCCGACCGCGTTTCGCATCGCCTCGACGCATGCTGCGGCGGACTTGATGGGCCGAAGCCCCTCGATAGGCATCGTTGGAGGAACTGCCATCGATTTAAAGGCGGTGAATCCTTCGGAGACAGCCTGCTGAGCAAGTTCAGCAAAGCGTTTGGCATTGTCAACCGGGGTTTCGTAGAAGGCGGTCATATCGCCTCCACCAAGATGGCAATAGAGTCGAATCGAATCGCGAACCGCTCCACCCCAAAGCTTATGGCAAGGAACCTGATAGATTTTTCCAAGGATATCCCAAAGTGCGATATCAATTCCTGCGATCGCCGTCGAGCGAACGATTCCATTACCGTGCCAAAAATGCTGTCGCCACATCATTTGCCAAAGATGCTCGATGCGAGTTGGATCTTGGCCGATGAGCAATTGCGAAAGATCCTCGATCGCACCGACAACGCTGCGTGTATGCCATTCCAAAGTGGCTTCCCCCCACCCGAAGAGCCCGGGCACATCGGTGAGCACTTTGACAAAGATCCAATTTCGCATCCGAGCATGGCAGACCAGGGATTCGATGCGAGTGATTTTCATAGGAGCTTATCGGAGCTTGTTCAAGTGAGGCAAGATAGAACTGAAAATGGGATTATATAGCCAAAGAGTCTTCGTGTCGCGTTGCGACACAGTGCAACGATTCAGGAGAATCGTTGAACATGCATAAAGGCTCTGCTGAGCGAATTTTGCTACTGAGCAAACCACCCCCCATCGATATTCCAAGCCGCACCGCGAATATTATTTGCTGCTGGAGAACACAGAAAAATGACCAAGTCTGCGATCTGCTCCGGACTTACAAATTGCATTGAAGGCTGTTTCTCTGCTAGCAACTGCCGCTTCGATTCCTCGATGCTTTGACCCATCTGCTCCGCCCGGGCATCGATCTGCTTTTGAACCAACGGAGTCAGTACCCATCCGGGGCATATCGCATTGACGGTCACACCGGTCCTTGCCGTTTCAAGTGCCACTGACTTGGTAAAACCTACCAAACCATGCTTGGCTGCCACGTAAGCCGATTTTTTTGCCGATGCAACAAGTCCATGCACCGAAGCGATATTGATGATTCGGCCCCAGTCCCGCTGCTTCATCCCAGGTAACGCATTCCTAGTGGTATGAAAGGCGGCCGAAAGATTGACCGCTAGAATTGCGTCCCACCGCTCGATCGGAAACTCTTCAACACACGCTACATGCTGGATCCCCGCATTGTTGACCAAGATATCCACTTGGCCAAATCGGGACTCACAAGCTTCCATCATCGAATCGATCTCATCGGGCTTGCTCATGTCGGCCCCATGGTAATCAACGAGAGTTCCAAATGCCTCGACATCTGCTCTGGCTTGCTCGATTTGGCCAAAGCCATTAAGCATCACATTTACGCCCTGGCGGGCTAATCCAATTGCAATCGCCAATCCGATGCCGCTGGTAGATCCAGTGACGATCGCCGTTTTTCCTCTCACGCAAAAAGCTCCATGCGAGGTTGCCCCTTGCCATCCTCGGTGACATAGAAGGGCCTGCGTTCAACATCGAAAACCGTCTTGGGGCTGATCCCAAGTGCTGTCAGGAGTGTTGCATGTAGGTCGGTTACGCCGATAGGATTCTCGATCGCGATGCAAGGTCGCTCGGGTGATGTCTTGCCGTAGAGAAAACCTTTTTTGACCCCACCTCCCCACATCACGACACTCGAACCGGCGGTGAAGTGGCGATGGAGCCCGTAATGCTTCATCTCGGTCATCTTATCGACCTTCTCAGCCTGATCGGCAGCGTTCGAACCAGGCTGGCCTTCCATGATCATGTCACGGCTAAATTCGCTCGCTAAAACCACCAGCGTCCGATCGAGCAACCCACGAGATTCCAGGTCCAAGATCAACTGAGCGATCGGTCGGTCGATCTCGGATTTCATCCTGCGAAGTGTCGTATGGCCGTCGGCATGGGTATCCCAGTGCAAGAATGGAACATACTCGGTCGTTACCTCGACGTACCTTGCCCCAGCCTCGACGAGCCTACGTGCGAGCAAGCAGCCGCGACCAAAGCGTCCGGTGTCGTATTTTTCGTAACTCTCCTTGGGCTCAAGCGAGATATCAAACGCCTCGCGCTCTTTGGACTCGAGCAAACGATAAGCACCATCGATCGAGCGCATCATCGAATCGCGGTGGAAGTCGCTCATTTGATCGCGGTTTGGATGCGCGTCGGCAAGCTTGCGATAGAACCGTTGACGATTTTGGAACCGCGATAACTCCATCCCCTTGGGTGGCCTTACCGACACCGCGGCTTGTTCAGGAAACGGAAGATTCATCGGAGCATACTCACTACCAAAGAACCCGGCGGTCGTGAATGCTTTGAGCTCCTCTTGTTCGCCGACACCTTCGAGCCTCTGTCCAATATTGATAAACGGAGGGATCACCGGATTGTTTGCACCTAGCACTTTGGCAACCCAAGCTCCGATGTGGGGGCATGCAACCGTTTGCGGCGGAACGTATCCAGTGTGCCAATGGTATTGATGCCGCGAGTGAAGGATACTCCCTAGATCGGGCTGAACATGGGAGCGGATCAGGGTCGCCCGATCCATGACCTTGGCGATATTCTCGAGTCCCTCACTGATTGCGATGTTATCGACGGCTGTAGGAATCGATGGGAAGGTGCTCAAGACCTGTGCGACCGGCTTACCCACTTCGAAGGGTTCGTAGTGTTTTGGATCGAAAGTGTCTGGGGCTCCCATACCTCCGCCCATCCACAAGACGATGATCGAATCGGCCTTGGCCTTCGGATGGATGATCTTTGTGCCATCGGACATGGCTTGAACCAATTGCGGGCTGCCCATCCCAAGGGTCGTTGTTGCGGCGACCGAGAGGGCTTTGAGAAATTCCCGCCGAGCGTGCGATTTGGGGGCTGTCGGATCGATTTGAAAGTGTTGCATCATAGGCTCTACGGTAAATACTGGAATTCTGGCAGCATAACAACCGACCAAAGAATATCCTGCAGTTCGGTCAATTCCAACGTCGGACCTATCATTTCTCGAATCGTTTGAAGCTCTTCGGTCCGTGGATGTCGACACAGTGCATGCACAAAGAGCGAATCGAGGAGATCCTCGTGCGATTTGAATTGCCCCTCAGAATTCCCTAAACGATTGTTCCATTTCGAGGCCCCCTGTTCAAGCCAATCGGCCAAGGTTTGACCGTTGGAAAGATCCATGGCTTCGAGGGTCGTCAGTTCCGTTGGCCTCATGCTGACGATCTGGTCGCGGTTGGGCCGCCCGAGACTTCGCATCAGCGGGTCAGCCTTGACCAACGAAGCTCGCACCATGGGCCCACTTGATCCGTCCCCCGAAAGCCCCGTAGTGATCTCGTTTTTTAATCGAGCGGCCCAAGGCCCATTGGCCACAATCGCATTTTTCCAGTCGGTGACTTCTGTAGCGAATCTGCCGGCTGAATCCGGAGTTGCTTCTGTGTACTGCCAACTATCTGACGTAGCAAGAAGAACGGTTTCTGTTTTGTTTACGAGCTTCAATTCAAAAAACAAAGCAGCGGGATTGGGACCATTGCCACCATTGATCGCTTGAACGAGGATCTCGTTTTCACCGAGCCTCAGTGCCGTTCGAGCATCGAAGGTTTCAAGACTCTCCCAGTTCTTATCTTCGACGATCAATCGATTGTTGATCCACAATCGGTACTCGTTATCGCAAGTGATCACACCGAACGCTTTATCGGGGAGTTTGCTAAGCAGGAATGTTCTCCGGAGTGTAATCATCTCACCAGCCGGTGGGACGCTTGGAGGTTGTGCCGTCTGCGACCAGATCCATTGTCCGGTGGGTTCCGATGGATTCGAATTCGCGCTATCGACTCCGATCGGCTTGCTTCTGACGACCGGTGCATCGAACTTGGCCGGTGCAGCACCCGTGAGTTGCCATAGAGCATCGACGAATTGCTCGGCGGTCATTCTCCTGGCGCGGGGGCCTTGGTAGACATAAGCCTCTGCGGATTCTTTTTCTTGCACTCGCTCCGTGGGAGCTTGGTAGGCTTCTGAGGAGGCGATGGTGTAAAGAAGTTCTTTTAGGTTGTATCCTTTGTCGACAAAATCGACTGCAAGGGTATCTAGTAAGTCTTCGTTCCAAGGTTGGCTTTGCATCGCATCGGTCGGATGGACGATTCCGTAACCCATCATGCGGTGCCAGATCCGATTGACGATGGTGCGTGCAAAGCGTCCATTTTGAGGATGGGTCATCAAGTTTGCCAGTTGTTGCAAACGTTCTGGTTGAGGGGCGTCGGGATTGACTGTCCCGAGCTGATCAAAGAGCCAACCGGGCTGTGCGGTTTGCCCCGTAGGTTTATCGCAACGATGGATTTTCAGGGGTGTGTTCGAGTAGACGGCCGCCAGAGCGTAAGCGTCTTTGAGGGTCCAGCCATCGATGAAACTATCATGGCACGAGGCGCACTTGAGGTTGATTCCCAGGAATGCTTGGCCAAGACTTTGCGCGAATTGGATTTCGACCGTCTGACCCGCGCTGACTTCGCCTCGCCAACGGATACCGTTTGCGAATCCGGCACTTTCGCCCGACGGGGGGGCGATCAACTCGCGGGCCATTGCATCATAGGGTTTGTTATAGATCAATGCGTCGTAAAGCCACTTGGATATTTGGGTTCGACCGTTGGTGATGAATCCGGTCCCCGAATAATCGTTCCGTAGAAGATCATTCCAAAAAGTTAGCCAATGCTCGGCGTACTCGATGTCTCGATCGAGCAAGGATCGAATCAGGCGTTGTCTTTTGTCAGGGGATTTATCGGCAAGGAATTCAGCGGATTGCTCGGGAGTGGGAAGCAGACCGAGGAGATCCAAGTACGCTCTTCTTAAAAAGGGTGCGTCGTCGATGGTCGCAAGTGGCTTTAGCGATCGAGAGGTTCGATCGGCATCGAGAATGCGATCGATGGGATGTGAACGATCGGGAGAGGAGGGGGCTGGGAGCTCAGGGCGTCTTGGGAGCAGCGGAGGTTCGTAGCTTTGTTTGCCAAAGGAGAATCCCGGTTCCCAAGTCAAGCCCGCTTGAACCCATAGCTGAAAGGCATTGATTTCCGCATCCGAAAGGCCTGCGCCTTCGGGGGGCATTCGCACATCAGGGTCTTTGGAGGTGATGCGGACAAGAAGTTCGCTGGAGACTCCGTCTTTGCTGAGGATTGCAGCGCCTGACTCGCCACCTGCGAGCATCGATTCGCGGGTATTTAGCGAGAAACTCCCTTTCTTTTGATCTGCAGTATGGCACTCGGCACAGTGCTTTTTGAGCACTGGAAGGATCCTATGAGCAAAATCAAAGTCTTGTGCAAGGACATGGTTTGATGCCGCGTAAAGAAAGGCAATCCAGATGAGGATCAAAGCCCGTGGGGCAACGTGGATCATTGGTTTAGGATTAAGTTTGCTTTGGGGTAGAAGTCTCAGTCGCGTCTTGATTGCTCTGGTAGAGCAACGGCAATTGACACGCTTAAGTATAGCACAAAACGTTTCGGAAACAGAGGTTTGGCGATCTCCCAGAATCGCTTGCTCCCGTAAACCATTCGCCAACGATCCGGGCTATGAGCGTAATGAAACACAAACCGCCACAATAAATCGCCGGGATCCAAGGCATAAGATTTTTTCGCATCGCCAGTTTCATTTCTTTGGGTTTTGTTTAGCAAACTCGCGGTGAACATGGGAGGCGAGTTCCTCAAGGGTACCGTTGTTGGGGATCGCGCAAGTCGATTTTACGCGTTTGCTTGCTAAGGGCCACTGCGAAGCCTCCCTGGCACGAAAATGATCCTCGGTCCATCCGCGTTCGAGCGATCGTTGCAATCGCAAATCCTCTTGAGAATCGATGAACCAAATCGCATCGCAAAAGCGATCCCATCGGGATTCTAACAAAAGCGGGATGTCCAAAACGATCGCTGGTGCAATCCCCTCACGGAGAGATCGTTCTAACTGTTGACTTATCTGAGCACGGATGGGCCCGTGCGTGATGGCTTCGAGCATTCGTCGCCTAGCAACCGCTTGTGGGCTATCACCGAAGACCAACTCGGCGACTCGTCGCCTATCGATCGATTGCTTTTCCTGCGAAAATACCGACTGACCGAACTGCCGGACGATCAGGTTGCGGATCTCGGGAACATCGAGAACCTCATGCCCGATCTTATCGGCTCGGATCACAACAGCCCCAAGTGACTCGAGGATTCGAGTCACTTGGCTCTTGCCACTTGCGATCCCACCAGTAATTCCCAGAACCCTCGGTCGAGTCATACCGGTTCGCACTCCGCCCAATTATTACCAACCTTCACATCGACTTGGATGGGCACCTTCAGCGGCATGACGGTCGACATTTCGTCACGTACCATTTTGGCTACCGCGTCGACTTGCTGGGGCGCGACCTCAAAGACCAGTTCGTCATGGATTTGCAACAGCATGTTGGCTTGCAATTTAGTTTCCTGGAGCCTGCGATCGACCGCGATCATCGCCATCTTGATCATATCGGCTGCCGTGCCCTGAATGACCGTGTTGATGGCCATGCGCTCTGGTTCGAGCAATTGCTTTTTCTTGTTCTCATCAAGCGTCTCGAAATCCCTGATCCCTTTTAAAATCCTTTTGCGTCCCGACAAGGTGTTGACGAAACCTTTGCGACGGCAATCGATCAAGGTCTGGGCGATGAATTCACGAACCTTAGGATATTTGGCAAAGTACTGATCGATGAACTCGCCGGCCTCCCCACGAGAAATCCCAAGAGCTTTGGCGAGCCCAAAAGGACTCTGTCCATAAAGGATGCCAAAACTGACGGCCTTGGCGCTTCGACGCATACTCGATGTGACTTGTTCGATCCCAATCCCGTGAACCTGCGCAGCGACCGCCGCATGGATATCGATGTTTCTTTCAAACGCCTCGCAAAGATTTTCATCTCCGCAGCAATGGGCCAGTACTCGAAGCTCGATTTGGGAATAGTCTGCCGTCATGAATCTCCAGCCGTCGATCCCTGGGACAAATGCCGAACGGATCGATCGACCTTCGGAGGTCCTGATCGGGATATTCTGAAGGTTTGGCTCAACGCTGCTGAGGCGACCCGTTGCCGCGATGTCTTGGCGATAGGAAGTGTGGATACGACCTGTTCGAGGATTGATCAACTCGGGTAGTGCTACCACATACGTACTGAGAAGCTTTGCCATCTGTCGGTATTCGAGAATTTTGGCTGGCAGTGGATGCTCGCCGGCGAGCTCCTCGAGAACTTCGGCGTCGGTACTGATTCCAGTTTTGGTCTTCTTGACAACCCGCAACTTGAACTTGTCGAACAGGATCGATGAAAGTTGCTTGGGACTGTCCGGATTGAACTTCTCACCGGCGATCTCCATGATCTGCTCATAAAGCGTGTCGACACGTGTTTGGAAATCCTCCCGCAAGACCCCCAGCCGCTTTGTGTCGACCCGAACACCTAGGCATTCCATCCGAACAAGAACTTGGACGAGCGGGAGCTCTAAATCGTGCATCACATGCTCGAGACCTTCGGCGCTCAGCCGAGCTTGCATTTCTGGATAGAGCCGAATCGGAATGTCGACATCCTCGGCAGCATAGGTTGCAATCTTTTCCAAGGGGACTCGGTCCATCGTGATTTGCGTCTTGCCCGTACCGATGAGCGATGCGATAGGAATCGAATCAACACCTAGCCACCGCCGAGCGATATCTCCCAGATCGTGATTCCTACCACCAGCATCGAGCAAGTAGTCGGCGACCATCGTGTCGAAATGAATATTCGCTAAAGTCATGCCATGTGTATAGAGCACAATCGCATCGAACTTGATATGTTGGCCAATCCACTTGAGCTGTGGATCAGCCATCAGCGGTGCGAGTTTCGAAACGATTTGCTCAAGGGAAAGATGTGACGAGGGATCTGGGCTGAGCACAGGCAAATAGGCCGCATGTCCAGGAGCCCAACAAAGACTAATTCCAACCAGGTCGGTTTGTTGGGGTTTGGTCGATGTGGTTTCAGTGTCGATCGCCACGTAAGGGGATTGCTTGAGCGAATCGAGCAACACTCTGAGTTGCTCGACCGTGGTGACTGCCTGATAATGTTCGGTGGAAAGACGCTTCGCTGGAGATTCAAGACGGAATGCTTCCGAATCTGGTTCTTGGACTTGCCCTGAAGCGCCTTCGGGCATTGCTTGCGAGGTTGTTGCTTGCAAGAGGGTTTCTGCAAGGCGGCGAAACCCAAGCTCCCGAAAGAGTTCTTCGAGTTCGATTGTTTTGGGCATCTGTCTTTGCAACGACTCCCACCCCTCAGCAATCGGTGTGTCGATTCGTAACCGCACAAGATCGCGACTGAGATACGCCTCGTGGCGATGCTCAAGGAGTTTCTCTCGCTTTTTATCGCCGGGTACTTTGTCGATATTCGCGTAAATCGCATCCAGAGTCCCGAACTGCTGCAAGAGTTGTTGGGCCGCCTTCGGGCCAATCGAGTGCACCCCAGGCACATTGTCGGTGCTATCACCAACCATGGATTGAAAGTCGACGACTTGATCAGGTCTGATCGCCCAAACGTCCATCAACTCCTTGGCGGTGAAGAGTTCGTTTTTTCGAAGATTGAGCATCGAGACCCGAGGAGTGATCAACTGACGGCAATCCTTGTCGCTCGTTACCAGTAGCACGCGTGCTCCGTGCGACTGGGCACGATGCGCAATGGTCGCAAGAATATCGTCGGCTTCAAAACCGACGACCGACAAGATCGGGATTCCAAGTAGCTTCAATGCATCTTGGATGATCCCAAGTTGGCCTCGGAGGGCTTCGGGCATCTCTTCGCGGTGGGCCTTGTAAGCTGGATAGAGAGTGTTGCGAAAGGTGTCTTCGGAGGCATCGAAAGCGCAGATCAAGTACGTCGGAGAATACTGTTGCAAGAGCGTGGCGATATCCCGCAAAAAACCGTGTACCGCTCCGACCTCAACCCCATGGGGACTGGTCATCGGAGGCAGGGCGTGAAAGACCTGGTAAATCAGCGAGTGGGAGTCGACCAAGATAATCAGATCGTTGGCTCCAGGCTCGCGTCTCTCGGTCTCGCCGGCCAGTACCGGGGGATCTTGGTTGCTGAACGCTACTACCTCCGAAGTCGACTCGGCCTCGGGGGTGTCGGTATCGAAAAGCATCGGTTGGGAGAACTCGGATTTTGTTTTTTTCTTTGCCATGCTCAGAATTCTAGCATTTTCCAGTTCTCCAAGTACCTCTAAGTGTCTCGGAGGCGTTGGTCGAATCAGCGAGTCGAACTTATAATCCCCACTCTTTCGTTTCTAAGAACTTGATCGATCCTACCCGTACCGAGATATTCCTATGACTTTGATCGAACCGAGAACTCTCAAAGGTTTTCGAGACTTCCTCCCAGCCAAAATGGTTCAGCGGGAAAAACTCATGGATACGGCTAAGCGAGTCTATCGTCGTTATGGATTCCTACCGATCGATACGCCTGCATTGGAATACCTCGAAATCCTCACAGGCAAAGGCTCTGAGGAGACCGACCGGCAAATGTACCACTTCACCGATGCTGGGGGGCGAGCCGTCGGTATGCGATTCGATCTTACGGTACCTTTGGCTCGATTTGCTGCTCAGCACATCAACGAGCTTGGTACCCCTTTTAAGCGTTATCACATCGCTCCGGTATGGCGTGGGGAGACTCCTCAAGATGGCCGATTCCGCGAATTTGTTCAGTGCGATTTTGATACCATCGGCACCACGGGCGTAGTCTCCGATATCGAGACGGCCTTGGTCATCCACGAACTACTGCTTGAAATCGGTATCGATCAGTTTCGCATACGCATCAACAATCGCCAAATACTATCAGGCCTACTTGAGAGTCTAGACCTCACAGACCGATCGACAGTCGTCCTTCGAGCCTTGGACAAACTCGATAAAGTTGGCCCGGAAGGTGTCGCGAAGGAGCTTGAGCAAGCCGGCATCAGCCCGGTTCAGGCCGACAAGATTTTTCAATTTGCTCAAATCCAGGGAGCCCACGACACGGTGCTCGCGAAACTCTCGGCGCTGCTTGAAGCCAACCCCTTGGCAGCTTCAGGAATCGAGCGTCTTTCGACCGTCAGCAATGCACTTCTAGCGGCCGGTGTACAAGCATCAAGGTTCGAGATCGATGTCTCGATCGCTCGAGGTTTGGACTATTACACCGGAATCATCTTCGAGACATCCTTGCTCGAATTGCCTCGTATCGGCAGCGTCTGCAGTGGAGGCCGCTACGATAATCTTGCAGGCCTTTTTACCAAGCAACAGTTGCCGGGCATCGGTGCGTCGCTGGGACTCGACAGACTCCTGGCAGCCCTGGAAAAATTAGGCCGACTCGAGCAATCGCCCCGTGCCGCCGATGTCTTCATCCCTCTATTCGATCCAGATCGAATCAACGATTACTTTGCACTCGCTGCGTTAGTGCGATCCGAAGGGATCTCCGCAGAAGTGTACCCAGAACCAAAGAAACTTGGCCAGCAGCTCAAGTATGCCGATCAAAGGGGTTTCCTAGTAGCTCTCATCGCCGGAGCGCGTGAACTCGATCAAGGCCTTGTGCAAATCAAAGACATGAGAACTCAAACAGCGACCGAGGTCCTCTGGCGCAACGAACCCGAGGCGTTCGTTGTTGCCTTGAGAACGATCTTGGGACTAGGGAATTTGGTGAGTTGATAAGACAGATCAGACGGATCGGACGGATCAGACGGATCAGACAGATCGGACGGATCGGACGGATCTTTACTTGCTGGTGATCTGAACGAGATCTTTGATCCGATTGGCTTGGACTGCCTTTTGCTCGTGCGCTTCATCGACCAGTTGATAAAACACGTCCCGTTGGCGCGGGATGTAGCCCAGTTCACTGATCGCATCGCGAATTTGATCGAGTGTCAGATAGTGTACCGTGCCAGCTTCAGCGACGACATTCTCCTCGAGCATCAGCGAGCCCATGTCATTGGCCCCAAAAAGCAGTGCCAACTGTCCAATTTTGAGTCCTTGCGTGACCCAACTGCTTTGGATGTTAGGCACATTGTCCAAGAACAATCGCGCCACGGCCTGAGTCTTGAGGTACTCAAATGAACCGGCAGGCGATAGGTGGCTCATTTGAGTGTTCTCAGGCTGAAACGTCCAGCAAATGAAGGCTGTAAATCCATGCGTTTCATCCTGCAGTTGCCGTATACGATCCAAATGCTCGATCCGTTCTGCAAGAGTCTCGGCATGTCCGAACATCATCGTTGCCGACGAGATTCCTCCCATCTTGTGCCAAACACGCATCACATTGAGCCAGTCGTCAGTCATCACCTTACCACGTGTGATGGCCGATCGAACTCGATCGACTAAAATTTCTGCACCACCGCCTGGGATACTACCGAGTCCAGCTTGCTTGAGTCTCTCGAGAACCGTCTCGATCGAGAGCTTGTTGACCTTGGTAAAGTGATGCAGTTCTGGTGGGCTAAACCCATGAATGTTGACATCGGGAAAATTTGCCTTGATGTCCCGGAGCAACTCCTCGTACCACTCGAGCTTAAAGTGAGGATGAAGGCCTCCTTGCATCAAGATCTGATTCCCCCCGAGCTTGACCGTTTCGCGGATCTTCTCAAGTAACTCCTGGCGATCAAGCACGTATCCCTCGGTGCTCTTAGGCGTCCTGTAAAACGCACAGAAATCGCAAACCGCAGTGCAGATGTTTGTGTAATTGATGTTCCGATCGATGTTGTAGGTGCGATAGCTCTCCGGATGCAATCGATTCGTAACGGCAAGGGCGGCTTGGCCAATTGCGCTAAGATCCGAACTCTCCAAGAGCGTCAAAGCCTCTTGGCATGTGATCCGCTGACCAGAGGTCGCTTTATCAAGGATAGATTGAATCGGTTTGATAGGTGAGGCAATCATGGAATACTTACGTTTCTTGCAGTCGCGGTCGGTTTATCAAAAGCGAAGAGGCTACGCTAATTTTGCACAATCGGCATTGGCAATCTCCATCTATTATAACACCGTGTCAGCCCCTTTGCGGTCACAGATCCGACCAACAGTCTTTACAGCAGTCCGAGCGCCTCGCAACGATTGGCGAATTGCCCGAGTCCTCGAAGTTCGTTATCGCCGATTCGGAATCTGAGGAAGTGCGTCAGGTACTCTCTGCAGGCTTGGTCGCTCAGTCCATAACCCGCGGCATATTTAGCAATGATCTGTTCGATGTGTAGCAACCCTGCATCGCGACTCGCTTCGAGGGATTGGATCATTTGTGGATCATCGAATGCGGGGCTTCGAGCAACCCACATCGCAAAGACAAATGGAAGTCCGGTAAGTGTGTACCATTCTTCGCCCAAGTCCCAATCGAGGTAAAAGTCACAACGGTACCTCTGTGGATTCATCGCACGATCTCCAATTACCAAAACCGCATCGGCTGGGCAATCTTGAGGCATCGATCCGATCGGGAACGGGACCAACTCAGGTAGCTTCCCAAAGCGACTCGCAAGGAGAACTTGGGAGAGTGCGACGCTGGTTCGGGATCCTTCGTCGGTGCCAAGCGTCTTGACCTCTTCGGGTGGGACACGAAACAGAATTCGTACCGACCAAACAGGACCTTGGCATGCGATCCCTGCGTTGCTGATGAGGCGGTAGCTAGACCGGTTGCGTAGATACTCGACGACGGGAATTAACCCGACATCCAAATCGCCTTGCTCCATCTGGGTGGCGAGCCGACTGGGTAACTCCAAGTGCAAGGAACCGAACCCCTTGAGGCGATCCGCGAGGCCATAGATTAGAGGTTTCGTGTTCAGATAAGCGACAGCGCCGACCCGCGTGGTGTGTGATGCGTGATCATCGGAATCCAGTGATTGGGAGTTCATCAAAGCTGAATTCGTAGGATCAAGAGTTGTCGGCATGGATGCACTTGGTGGGTTGAATGTTCAGGATGATCGAGTGTCCCTGTTTTTTCAACCGCATCCAAGGGTGCAAATGTAACCGTTAGGTCTTCCATACGCAGCCTGCCCAAGACCACCCGACCCCGAAACCGATAAGCATATGGTTTTGGCCGGCTTGAATGACACCTTCGGCTCGCAGGTCTTCGATAAGGATTGGGAGGGTTGAGGATACTGTATTGCCTCGATTGGCTAAGCGGATTGGGAGTCGGCTGCCGTCGACTTGAAGTGCCTGCTGGAGCATTTCGAGCATTTTACGGGTCGCTTGGTGCATCAGGAGTTGCTGGATGTCTGGTAGCGAGAGTTGCGATTTAGCAAGGATGCTCCGGATGAGTTCTGGGATCGCCACCACGGTAAAATCCATAAGACTTTGGCCATCCATGTACAGACGGCTGTTCCAGCGCTTGCGTCGCTTGGGTTGGATGGCTTGCTGGGCGCTTCTAGCTCCTCCATCACTGACGATCAAGGTGTCGGCACCTTTGCCGTCGGTTCCGAATTCAAAGCCGATAAGACTTGGCGTTGGGGAGCTTTCGATCAGAGTCGCCGCAGCGGCATCGCTGAAGATGGGACGCAATGCTCGGTCGTCTTGATCGACATACTTAGTGTAAGTTTCAGCAGTCACCAGAAGGATTCTCTTGCATTGCTGGCTTGCGATGAGTCCTTGTGCTAGTCCCAATCCATAGACGAACCCTGAGCAACCGAGATTGAAATCGATGGCGCCGCTGTTGGTGCGCATACCGATTCGGTCTTGAAGCAGACAAGCGGTTGTCGGGAGCGGATAGTCAGGCGATTGCGTGCAAAGCATCAAGTAATCGATCGAGGCTGGATCGATGTTGTGCTCGGAGAAAAGTTTCTGGCAAGCTTGATAGGCTAGATCGGCGGCCGTTTCGTCGGGAGCTGCGATGTAGCGGCACTCGATACCGGTTTTTTCCATCAACTCAGGAACGTGCCATTCGGGATGCTCAGCTTGCCAAACCTCCGCCGTTTCGACTTGCGAGGGAAAATGGACAGCGATCGGACCGATCTGAGCGTGTG
Source organism: Pirellula sp. (assembly GCA_040381975.1). Classification (GTDB taxonomy): domain Bacteria; phylum Planctomycetota; class Planctomycetia; order Pirellulales; family Pirellulaceae; genus JBKCUI01. The sequence continues at coordinate 15,818 of JBEIGI010000011.1, read as the reverse complement.
GCACGGCGGGAAACTCGGAGAGGCTTTTCGGTGATCAGGAGTAACTGGGCAACGTGAATTTATGTTAAGATATTAGCAAGGAAAATCGTAGATGGAAAGCCCGAAAGGGGGGGCCGTGGACAGCAGTCGCAAACTGATTTTAGCAGTCATAAGGCCCCATTTGGTCGAGTCCCTGCTCGATGGGCTTAAGCTTGCGCCCATCGAGGCACTGACGATCAAAGAAGTCAAAGGTTTTGGTCGTCAAAAGAACATGCTCGACCAATACTCAGGGGACGATTTCGACCTTGCGTTTTTACCCAAAGTAGAGCTTTCGATTTGGGTCGACACGCTACGACTTGAAGAGGTTCTTGAACTCATCGAGTCCATCTGCAAAACCGGTCGCATGGGTGACGGAAAAATCATGGTCATCGCTGAACCGTAATCAGCCAAGTTCGTCGTGATTGCCAAAGGCTATATGCGCAAACACGATGGTGGAACACACCCTAAACGGTTGGGGATTCTCCTCGATTCAATCAGAGCACCACATGATCGATACTCGAACGTGTTGAAGCGACGATGGTACGTCGCGAGGTTCACACGATTTGAGTTTGTGTTTTGATTCAATACAAAGGAGACGGTTATGGCTGGATTACTCAGCACGACAAAGCGAGCTTTGCCTGCACCCTGGTTTCGTCGGGGCCCCTTGTCGGTCTTCCGCGATATGGAAGACCTCATGGAGAGATTCTGGGAGGAAGATGGCGAAGGCTTAACAGCCAGGATGCTTGCACCTCCATTGGATATGAGCGAAACAGAAAAGGCGATCAGCCTGCGTTTCGATCTTCCAGGTGTCTCCCCAAAAGAGATCGATGTACAAGTCAGCGGAAATCAGTTGACCATCAGCGGTGAGCGCAAAGAGGATCGCGAAGAAAAAGGGGAGACCTACCATCGAGTCGAACGTCGTGCAGGGCGATTCTCACGATCGATTCTGCTCCCCTGCGACGTTCAAGAAGATAAAGTCGACGCAAAGTACCAAGACGGTGTACTGAAGATCACCTTGCCCAAGACCGCTGAGGCAACGACGCGGCATATCGAGATCAAGACCTAGCGGTATTCTCTCGACCCCTCGGTGGTCTTGCGATACGAACCAGTTGGCGTAGATCAGCGATACGCTCCTTGCCCTGGAAATGCTCTCGCAAGACCACCTTCTTTTTACTTCCACGTTCCTTACGAAAGTCCGATTTACTACGATGAAAGCAAATAACTTTTTCACCCTGGTTGCAACTTGCTTGGCAACCATTTGTCCATCGATGACGCTTGCGGCAGTAACAAGCGTCTTCGGTACAGGTTCGAATCAATTCACCATGGTCTTTGAGACGGTAGGCAACGCAGGTAATGCGGCTGATAACGGTGGTATTCCCCGCCCTGCGGGATCCGTTGGCTATAATTTCCTGATGGGAAAATACGAAGTCAGCCGCAGTATGATTGACAAGTTCAATGCATCACAGCATTTAAACATCAATATGCAAGACATGACCGCTTACGGCGGGAATTTGCCAAACAAACCTGCGACCGGAGTGACTTGGAATGAAGCGGCTCGCTTCGTCAACTTGCTCAATACCAGCACGGGTTACATGCCTGCATATCGGTATCCAAACGGCGATGTCAACGAAAATATCTAGTTGTGGAATGCTGGAACACCAGATGATTATGACCCAAACAATCCGTTCCGAAGTCGAAGGGCCAAGTACTTTTTGCCAAACTACAACGAGTGGTACAAAGCGGCTCACTACGACCCCAATAAGAATGGTGGTGGAGGTTATTGGTTGTACCCAACAAAAAACGATATCGAACCGGTTGCAGTTACCAACGGCACCTTGCCAAATACCGCCGTCCATACGACAGTGAGTCTCCCGCAAGTAGGTCCAGCGGATATTACCGATGCCGGTGGGCTTAGCGCATACAAAATCATGGGTATGGGTGGAAACGCCTATGAGTGGCAAGAGTCGGCGTTTGATCTTGTCAATGATGATCCAGCCGAATTTCGGTCCTTCCGGGGAGGCGACTGGTCCAGTACCCACCACTTCCTTCGATCGGTCAACTGGTCGTCAATCGCTCCACCAGATTTTGACTACAACATTGGATTCCGTGTCGGAGCCTATACCGATGGCCTACCTGCTGTGCCCGAGCCTAGTTCGATGGCCATGGTGCTCTTGGGGGTCGGTGGCTATTTCGCACGCCGCTGGAACCGCAAGTAGAACTCACTGCTATTCTTCTTAAGCGAAAACTAAGCTCTAAGCGAACTTGAGTTCCCACCAAGTTCGCTTTTTTCTTTTAACGCTGGTCTTGAACCTCGGTATAGAACATCGCTCCAGTATTGATATTGCGATCTTCAAGGAGTTCAATGTGCTGCTTGACCACCGGGAACTTGGCCAGCTGAGGCATGCCCCAGAGCCAAACAAGGCTCAATAACAAGCAACCTGTTGCGAGCTTCAAGAATCCCATCAGAGAACCACTTTTTATTTCGCAAGAATCGACTTGATCTTGTCGGCATACAAAACGCCAAACATGATGTAAGCCATCAGGAGCGAAAGGAGCATGCTCCAAGTTTGGCCCAACAAATAAAGTACCAGTGGCTTGCCCTCTTTAAGGTACTTGCCCAGCTCCCAAAAATTGGTTTCTAATCCCAGGGCGACAAATGCCAAGCAAAACAGCCAACTGCGAAGCGGAGCGACCGAGTCTTTAATGACCGTGTCGATGGCTCCTGAGGTGATTCCGAGGTACGGCAAAAGGAAAGAAAACGCCAAAGATGCACCGAGGAAGCCCAGGACAAACTTCGGGAATCTCTTCCAGATTTCGCCGATACCGATGCGATTTTCTCCAGGTTGATCCCCAAAACGCATCGACCAGTAAGCTGCCACCGCAAAAGCAATCACCCCGATAAGCACGTTTTGGATCATCTTGACCGTCGATGCGATATCGAGCGCTTCCTTACCAAGAACTGCTCCGGCGGCCGCGACCGCCCCCGTCGAATCGATCGTTCCACCAATCCAAGCAGCCCCGACATTCTTGTCCATCCCGCTCCAGAGGACAAAGTTTGGTTGTATGACCATCATCAACGAGGTAAACAACAACGAGATTCCAATCGCATAGGAAATCTCTTCACGCTTGGCTCTGCAGGCAGCACCCGTGGCAATTGCAGCCGAAACACCGCAGACGGACATGTCGGCCGAAATCACCATGTTCAAACTCGGTGACTCCATCTTCAGAACTCGCTGACCAAACCAATAGGTCGTAACCAATACCACTGGGGTGACAACCCATGAGGTGAGGATCCCTGGTGCCCCCAATGCCAAGAGCTTCCCAAAGAGCACCTCTGCCCCAAGTAGGATCAGCCCCAATTTGATGATCGTATCGCCGATGAGCATCGGACGAAGGATGCGAGGGACTCCGATCGTATTGCTGATGAGCAAACCTAAGAGCAACGCCCAAAGCACATACTCAAAATTGTAATGCTTGACGACTTGTTGACTCGCCATCACAAAGGCCAGCGTCCCAAGTGTCGCAAGAACTCCATAGCCAATCCAATATTCCCTAGCACGCATCCCTTTGTACAAAGCGATCGGAACAAGCAGAATTCCTAAAATCGACCAAGTAAACAACAAGGCTGGGAAATGCTGGTATTTTTTCTTGTCGCTTGGCTTTTCCCCCGCAGGTTTGACCTGCATGACGGATTCAAAGGGGTTGCTGTTCCAGGATTCGAGCTTGGCAATCTTGCCCTTGAGCAAGTTAACGATTTTGGGTTTGCTCTCTTGAGTCGGATCCACGGTCGTTTGCAACATCAAAGTGCAAGCGAAGAGTACAAGGCCTCCTAGGGGGATCACTAGCCAGTCTTCGTGGCCAAAGAACGATCGCAACCAAGAAATCATTAAATCTTTGCTCCAGCACCTTTGGTGAAGGCCATGAATGCCGACTCAAGATTGATTTCCTCGGCGGCAAACTTGGTAAAGGGGATCCCCTGGTTGGCTAGCAACATACTTATCGAAGAGTAATCCTGGGTATCGGCCTTGAGTACCACCTTTAGCTTCGCACCATCGACCGCGACATTCTCGACAATCGGTAGCGGGGATATCGTGTCGATCGCTTTTGCAGAGTCTTGGGGTTTTACCAAGTCGATGAGGATCGTGGTGTTGGGGCTAACACGCTTGATGATCGACGCAACATTGTCGCATGCGATCATTTTGCCCGAGTCGATGATCCCTACTTTGTTGCAAACGTCAGCAAGTTCCGGCAGGATATGGCTGCTGACAATGATGGTTTTGCCCATGGCACCAAGTCGACGCATCAAGGCTCTCATCTCGATCCGGGCGCGAGGATCTAGGCCACTTAGGGGCTCATCCAAGAGCAAGACTGCCGGGTCGTGCAGAAGGGTTCGAGCAAGTCCGAGTCGCTGGGTCTGGCCTCGAGACAGGGTGTTCGCGTAGGCATCACGCTTGAAATCCAAGTCCACCACATCGAGCATCTCATTGCATCGCTTGCGGCGGGCCTGGGGACCGATACGGTAAGCTGCCGCGAAGAATTCCAAATATTCGATCACGGTCATGTCGTCGTAGACACCAAAAAAATCCGGCATGAATCCAACAAGCCTTCGAATCTCCTTTGGATGCGTGTAGATGGAATAGTCGCAAACGTAAGCCTCTCCCTCGGTGGGCTCAAGCAGTGTTGCGATAATTCGCATAGTCGTTGTTTTACCCGCACCATTTGGCCCGATAAAACCGAATAAATCACCTTGGCCTAGATCCAGGTCGATGTCCCGGATCGCATACATGTCGTCGTACTTCTTGGTCAACTTGCTGGTTTTAATCACGGTCCTGCTCCAAGGTCTGTCGCATTAAGCTCAAGGTCAATTCGAGGGGCCATCTTTGAGCAAAGTAAGCGATCGGTTTGCATTCTGGACATTCAAGAACAGCCGAACCATCGCAAGTCGCTTTCCTTGAACCGCATTCTGCTGCTTACCGTCCCGCTGAAGAGTCCACTTGCTAGCAGGTTCAGGCAATCTCGCAAAAAGGATAGCTCGGTCAAGTTTCAACAAATCCGAGCAATCCAAGTTTGCAAGATAGCGGTGCTCAAGGCCCGTGTAAGCTTCCCCTCCAGCAGAACGGAAAAAGGACATCAGCTCGGCAAGTCGCTCCAAGTTGTCCGTATCAGTCGGGTTCCAAGCGATCCCTTGCTCCTGGCCGGCAACAAATGCCTTGCGCTGCAATCGACGCATAATGTCCTTGGGGATCGATGTCGAAATAGGAACCCGTTCTCCTGGCCTTATCCGGCCTGGAATTGTGTAGGCTCTGCCCGAGAAATACAGCACACCATCGAGCATGTCGACATTCAAGGGGTTCGAAAAGGAGCCTTGCAACAAGTCGTCCTTGCCCGAAACAGTCGAGAGCGCATTGGACTGATCAGGGAACTCGATCTGCTCTTGCCACAAATACTCCAATGCCTTGGTACCCGATGTTGGAATCCCCAGTTGATTAATGTTGCTACCTGGATTGTTGCCATGAATCCTGTAGTCGGGTAACCCCAATTGGCTCGTGACACTCGATTCAAAACCGCCGATCGCTTTCCCGGGCTGACCAAACCAATCCAACCGGTTTGATCCTCGGAAGCTCGAGCCGTCCTCTTTCGAACTCAGCGATCGATGATATGAACCGAAATCGAAGAGCCCGCTTTTGCCTCCGTAGCAGTGCGCAAACCCGCGAGCTTGCAATCGCTGCGTTTGATCGTCGACATCAATGATTTCGACCGTGTTGATCGAAGGCTCCTGGGGTTTCCAAGCTCGAAAAAGGATGCTGCTGGCAGCAATCGCGGCCAAGGAGCACAGCGACAACGTCCACCAAGTGAGTCGCGGCCGTCGCAAAAACTTGACCGTGAAAAAATAATCCAAAGGTCCAATCAGCAACGCCAAAAGACCTGCAATGAGAACCAAATGCCCAAGGTTTCCAAGTTGCAAGTCTGGGAAACGATCAAGCATCGCGTTGAGTTGCCCAGACATGTCCTCGTATGGCAAAAACGCGTTTCGAGTCGGCTTGTTCTCCGTTTTCTCCCAACATTCCTTCATCAAATATTTCAAAAGAGAAGGGCGTGTCTCCCAATCCGAAAGTTGGGGTGAGTCGATCTCCGTAGCCAGCCAAATCACACTTCCGGTTCCATAAGCCCAACGCGCGATCAGGGGCAAGCGTACCCTTGTAGCAGTCACACCCAAAACGTCGAGTTTCCCAGAGGTCATTTTTAAGATCGATGCATCGAGCACGTCCAATCGATCTTGGGAACCCAGAAGCGACTCGATGGGGCCCGGTTCACAATCGCTAGCCGATCCAATCAACGGGCCGGGCAGCATTTCTTCAAACTCTGGATATTTGGCTAATGCCGGACCACCTTTGCCCCAGGTGAGAATGAGCTGGCCTCCTGAAATCAACCAATCCCTTATAGCCTTGCGATGAAACTCCAAAAGTCCTTCGTTAATCTGAGGATTTGATGAAGAGAAAACGATCGCATCGACCCCCGAGTAGCCGACGGCACTGGTGGGGATATCCTCAAGAGTCGTCAACTCCGAAACCCGCAACTCGTCGCTTCGCCCATTGGCCGACTTGAGCAAACCCTGATCCAGATCCAATCGACTCGTCCCGATCCCAATGACCCACGGATCGGTTGCCGAAAGCGCCTGTCCCCTTTCGCTATCCGACAATAAATGAACCAAAGACTTACGGCCTTTGACGGAAGCAACGATGCGAATAGGACGGTCGGCCCGGCCGTGCTTTGCATAGACATCTACGACTGCAGGCGATCCTGGGACAACTTGAAAAGACCACCCCGGATCTGAATAAGCCAACTCATTGCCGTCTCCATCGACAGTCTGGATTTCGAGCCACCCGGCGAGTTCTTCGGATGCTTTGATTTCGACGCGATGCCATGTTGGAAATCCAACCTTCCACCGCCCCTCGAGCCCCGATCGAACCTTCAGATCGATCGTATCGATTACGCCGGTAGCCGACTCCTGAGCGATGCCAACTGCACAGAACGCCACCGGCAGGATTATCGCAACGATAATCCTTTTACAAACAAGGAACATCTGAGTTGGAATAAGCATTGCGTTGTGCGAATTGTCTTGCTAATCGAGTCTCTTAACTCGAAGATTCCTGAAGTAGACTTTGCTACCAGGATCGTGGGCTTGCAAGGCAAAAGTTCCTTCGTCGATTTTGCGGGTGAAGTCCGAACCTGCTTTTTGATCATCAGGCTCGATATACTCAACCATCGTCTTTCCGTTGACCTTCAGCGTGACCTTCTTGCCCTGAACGATGATTTCCTGAGTGTACCACTCGTTGTCCTTGGCGGCTGGTTCCAAGACGTCTTTGACACCGTAAAGACTGCTGGTCTTGCGGGGATCGGAGTTGTAAGACAGGTTCACTTGGCATTCAAAGCCGTACTTTGGCCACCCAGAATCCTGGTACTTGGTATGGAAGTAAATTCCCGCGTTGCTGTTGGGCTCGGTTTTGACTTCTGCCTTGAAATGAAAATTCTTGTAAGGCTTATCGTTGCCGACATAGAAAAGGTGAGCCCGCTCTCCTTTGCATACCAGATTGCCGTCCTCGACCTTCCAACTGCCAGGGTTCTCGTTGACCTTCCAACCATTCATGGTCTTGCCATCAAAGAGACTCACAAACCCTGCTTCCGTTTCCTGCTTGGTCGCGTCTTGGCCAAGTCCGAGATTCGGGGCCAACGATGCGAAAGCCAAACCTACGATGCCAACCATCGCCCAGCCCCCAAGAGCTGATCTTTTCCCTTCAAAGAAACTTCGAATCATCGCCCATAGACCTTTCGATAATAAAATGCAAAAGCACACTCGACGGGCAAATCGAAAACCACAAAGCCCGTTCACGAGAGCCGGATTATAACCGAAATCTATTCTGTTCAGAACAGATCCAAGCAAACAAAAAAGGGCATCCTCGAACAAACCGAGGATGCCCCGTGAATTCAAAAATCAGTCGATTTACTGGCTACTTGCCTTTGACGTCGCCGCCTGGGAGCAAGCCATCCTTGATGCGTTGACCGAAAGTCTTGTCGGCTCCCTCTGCCTTCTTGTCCTCGATCTTCTTGAGGATTTCAGCTACTTGCTTGCGTGTCCCCTCAAGATCCTCTTTGAACTTTGCAGGTGGGAAGTTCTTCTTGGTCAAGCCCTCATGCTCGAGGACATCGCCGTAAGGATTGTGCTTCTTCTTGTTCTCACCATCGATGTGACAGACATTGCACTTAGCTTCGGCAGCGAGTTTCTTGAAACCGTCGTTGGTGCTCTTATCGACATACACCGATACCCATGCTTCACTGAACTCCTTGATTGCGAAAGCATTCGGCGATGCCACCGATGCAACCAAAGCCACAGCCAAATACACGATCGCTTTCTTCATTGAATTGTCTCTCCAGAAGTGGGGGGCGGGGGTCAAGCGCCGCAACATCGCTCCAAAACGACACGTCGCAAAAATCACACTCGACCTCTAAAATTTAACTCCTAATAGCCCCGAATGTCAAACCGGGATCGACCAAGAGTGCTGAAGTATCCGTCAGTTGACCACACTTGTAGAAAAACTTATTTCGCAGATCGCTGGCTTGATGCCCAATGTCCGGTCAAAAACATCGCGAACTCGAAGACATTCGATCACTCAGTAGCTTCCTGAAGGAAAAGGAAGCGTCGTTCTACCTAAGTAATTAGGCGCATTGGAGGAGACCCCCAAGGGATTGTTTGCCATACGCGGTGCACCGTATCCGGTGCTGGGGTATCCGTAAGTCGATGTCGAAGGGGGGACGGCTCCGGGTGGATAGCCCGTGTAGGGATAACCGCCACTGACCATCGATGCTTGTCCACCCGTGGTTCCAAAAAGAGTGGTTGGAAACAAAGTCCCCTGCCGTGCGTACCATGCCGCATACGGATTGGCGGCATACGGATTGGCGGCATAAGAGTTGGCGGCATAAGGATTTCCTACGTAGGGATTCGGAGGATTGGGATTATTCGCATAGGGGTTTGGAGGGTAAGGATTCGCGGCGTAGGGATTTGTGGCGTAAGGGTACGGTGGGCTTGGGTTACTCGCAAAGCTCGGCTGTGGATAGCCTTGCTGTGGATAGCCGTTGTATCCATAACTGGGTTGGCCTGCGGGAGCAGCAGGGTAAGCAAATGGCATCGTTGGAACGCCGCTTGGCGGAGGGATCGGAGTCCCTGTTCCGGCGTAGACCGGTGGAGAGCTAGGTACAGCCGTCTGCGACACAATGGGAACAATCGGAGCGCTTGCGGCTTGTCTGGCGGAGTACTGAGGCGGACTCATTGGCGGAGGCGGTGCCATAACCACGGGTGTGTTCCAAGTCGCATTCGAGGAGGTGTAGCCATAGACTGGCGAGCCGTAGGTTGGCTGTGTTGGATAATCGATCGAGCGCGTAGGATACCGGGCCGTTGTTCTGTTGGCCTGGGCGAGCATCGCTGAGTCTTGGATCAGATTGCTCGTTGCCACTCCCGGAGTACCGCTAGCGGATAAAGGCCGATCGACGAAACGCTGCCGTTGCTCGCTGGCATTGACCAATACCGGAACCATGCGGCTAACTTCCCGCTCTTCGTATTTTTGAAAAGCGGTCATCTGAGTGGTTTGGACGTTTCGAGGCTGGTACTGAACGATCGGCACGTATTCAACGATCTGCTGTGGTGGCGAGAAAGGATTCGCGCTGGGAACAGATCGAGGCCTCAGTTGGTAAGAGACGATCTGATCGTATTGCGTGGTTGTCGTTTGTTTGGGCTCTTGCACCCAGGTCGGCACCCAAACTTTGTCTTTAACTTCGCGGTACTCGTATTTGGGCACCGTGACGGTTTCTGAAACGACATACCTACCCCAGGGTTGCCCGGTGTACATATCCAGAAAAGTCATCACAGGGGCGGAAGTTTGGAATTGATCGACCGAACCAGTTGAGGATTGCCCAATGGCAAGCCCTGCAAGATCAATTACAATCCAGAGCATCATGAACGAAGTCAGTGCGAACGATAATCTTTTCCCAGAATGGATCTTGGGCATCATACGTTGTCCCAACTCAGGTACCTCTTTGGCAGTGGCTTCGGCGAAGTTAATCAGCCAACTAGCGGATCGAACCAGACGATCCGGAATGACCAATAAGATTGGTCGTAGCGTTTTAGAAATTCCAACGCAAGGTCTAGTTTCCAAGGACGGCCGCTGGTTTTATGGTGTTCATCAAGGAATCCCTTGTCTTTTGCCCGACGAGGCGATCGAACTGGATCCCAAAATCAATCCGAGTTCTTCATAGAAAACGAAATGACAGCTTTCCTATGACGGACATCCAAAACCCAAAGCTCCTGTACTTTAAAGGAACTTTGATGCTCTTGACCGGCTCCTTGGCAGCCATCCTTGTGATTGCCCAAGCTCCCTCTATCACGACGGCTCTGCTGCTAGCGATCTGCGTCTGGGGATTCTGTCGCGCCTACTACTTTGCTTTCTATGTGATCGAGCACTACATCGATCCGGGGTACAAGTATGCCGGTCTAATCGATTTTCTGCGCAACGGTTTGAATCGCGGTTCGAAAAAAAGTCGCACGTTTGAGCAAGAGTCAGATTCTAATACGTAAGGAACTTACATCCGCAGTGCACCGTCGAGACGGACCAGCGTTCCGTTGAGCATCGGGTTCTCGAAAACCGTCTGCACCATGGCAGCAAACTCCCCGGGCGTTCCAAACCTTTTTGGAAAGACGCTAGCTTCAAGAAGCGGTGCTCGGACCTTATCCGAAGCGGCTTGCATCATCGGTGTATCGAAAACACCTGGAGCGATGCTCACGACACGGATTCCAAATCGCCCGAATTCGCGAGCCATCGGCAAAGTCATCGAGGCGACGGCTCCCTTGGATGCCGAATAAGCACACTGGCCGATTTGACCGTCGATCGCAGCGATCGAAGAGGTCATCACGATCACACCGCGCTCCTGATCGGGCTCCTGAGGCCTGGCTCTTGCGATCGCCTGTGCGGCATAGCGAACGACATTGAAGGTTCCCACAACGTTCACTTCGATGACTTTACGAAACGCTTCTAACGAAGCGAGCGATTCTTTGCCTAAGACGCGTTCACCGTGCAGGATCCCCGCGCAGCAAACGACTCCGGAAAGCTCTCCGAAGCGATCGATGCCTCGCTGAACAATCGATTGCACCGATGTCTCGTCGGTGACATCCCCATGTCCATGCATGTAACGAGACTGCCATTGGTCTGGGCCTGCCCAAGTGCTTTGCCAAGGCGGTTCAGCGGTGCGATCCAAGCCGATGACACGGGCGCCTTGCTCCAAGAGTCGCTGCGCGCATGCGGCACCTAAGCCAGAACTGCTGCCGGTGACCAATATGGTTTTCCCTGCGATTTTCATGGTTTTTAAGCCCTCGATCGATTAAGCCAGCGACCAGCCATTGCGTGGCTCTCGCTCGATGAATTCGGTCGCCTCTGGGCAATTCGTTGCGCGAAGCGCGACAGGATCCCACTGGAGCTTCTTGCCGGCACGGTAAGCGACATTTCCCAAATGGTTGGCTATCGTTAGGAGTCCTGCGTAATCGAAGGGACTTCCGGTGGGCGTTCCGTTTCGGATCGCTTCGAGCCACTCTCGCTGTTGCCCTGGTGATTCTCTCAGGAATGGCTTCGGTCCCTCGAACCCCTTGAACTTATCCTCAGGTAACAACACATGTTTGCCGTAATCGCTAAGCAGCATGCCGTCTTTTCCAACAAACAGAATGCCGCTTTCCCAAGTTGGAATCGCCTTGTCCTTCCAAAGCTGAGGTTTGTCGGCACCTTGGTACCAAGAAACCTTGCACGCCGGCATGTCTTGCCGAGGCCCATACTCGTAAACGGCGGTCATGGATGCAGGGGCAATTTCTTTATGAGCCGGAGGCCCAAAAGATTCGATCGTCAGTGGGTTATCGAGTTTCAACGCCCAAAAGGGCAAGTCGTTAAAGTGGCTTCCAAGATCCGACATCGTTCCGTTGGCAAAATCCCACCATCGGTACCATTTCGGGCCCGGGAGATACACATCGTGATAAGGTCGCATCGGAGCAGGACCGACCCATAGATCCCAATCGATCTCCTTGGGAACCGGCTTGGCTTCCGAAGGCCGATCCGTCACATAAACGATATCACCATGCTTCTTGGAATCCTCCTGGCTTTGGAGGCCCCAAGCCCGTGATGTCCACACGTGAGCTTCTGTCACGGGCCCGATCGCACCGGATTGAATAAGCTCGACCACACGGCGGTAATTGGCTCCCGCATGGATTTGGGTACCCATTTGCGTCGGCACGTTGGCCTTGGCCGACTCGACCATGATCCTGCGTGCCTCTTGGACATTGTAAGTTAAGGGCTTTTCGCAATAGACCGGTTTCTTTTGTTGCAAAGCCGGTAGCGTCGCAAAGGCGTGGGTGTGTTCGGTCGACGAAACGACGACTGCGTCGATTCCATTGAGGTCGTCGAGTAGTCTTCTGAAATCGCCAAACCGCTTGGCCTCGGTATGACGCTGACCAACTCCATCGAGCGTATTGCGATTGACATCGCAAATCGCTCCAACTCGGACTCCACCCGCGGAAATCATTTCTTGCAAATTGCCACCACCACGTCCTCCGACTCCAACGAATGCCAAGTTCAGAGTGTCATTAGGGCCATAAGCTTTTAAGAGCTTTGGAGTGCAAGCAACTCCGGCAAGCATCGTTGCTCTTTGCAATAGCTTGCGACGATCGATCGTTTGACTCGGACTGGTATTATTTGTAGTCATAGCAGGTGTATCTCCATGAGAGGATTGATTCGCCATCGGTCGCGGCCAACTCGATGAAGTCTAACCGATCGGGGGGCTCGAAGAAACACTACACCCAAGACCGACACTACCTGCGATAAACCGAGATCGACCCGCGTTTTGGGAAGCTATCGAGCGATTCTGACAGCCGGTATCCATGCTCATCGAGCATCCGCTGGGCCTCTATGCTCGACTGGTTGATGACTACTATCGACGGCGATTTTTCAGACAAAACCTTTTCTAAACCTTGATCGTCCTGACAGAAATCCAAAGTCTGTTTCGCGTAAAAAACCATGCTTGGTCGAAACATCCCAACGATCGCAGGTTCCCGACCCACCACTGCTGTTCCCGAGGGTGCGATATACTCGAGGGCGATTTTTTGTGGGGTTTGAAAGCGGTCGATACTCGGAATAATCAGTTGCCACAAAAGACTCACCCAAGCTACGCCAAGTCCTACCATCACATAGATGCCCGATTCGCTACGATGGAGTCTGTGCAAGACCAGACCTAAGATGCCGCAAGTCAGCAGTAGAACTCCTAGCCAAGAAAAGTTCACTAAGCAAGGAGTTAGCTTCGGATCGATCTGAAGTTCATCGAGCCACGGTTGGCCGAATCGTGTTGCAAGTGTCACGGTGATGCCACCGACCAAAACTCCTGAAAGAATCATAAACACCCAACCTGCCTGTCGCCACAGAGAGCCCACATGCAGAGTCTCCGCGGCCTGGAGCCTAAACCACCCAGAGAAATAACTTGCGATTGCCAAGGCCACCGCAGGGTATGCTGGAATGATGTAGTTGGGAAGCTTGGTGCTTGCCAACGAAAACACAACAAAATAGAACAACAACCAGACTAGAACCACTGACCAAGCCAAGCGATTGGAACTCTGACGGGTTTGATTCCAAGCATCCAATGCGATGGGGATTGCAAAAGAGGTCCAAGGAAAAAATCCGATCAAGGTCGCAAGCAGATAGTAGTAAACCGGGCCACTGTGGTTGTCCATCGGCTTGGAGAATCTCTCGATGTGCTGAACACCAAAAAATTCTTGGAAGAAAGCACCTTCGGTTCGAGAGTTCACCATCCAAAACCAAGGAACTGCCACCAGCATCAGCACGACCGCTCCTGCGAATGGTCGCATCGACACGGTTGCCCGAAAAAACCGCTTGGGAGATAAGCATTCGATCCATGAAGTGCTTTGGCCGCTTATCCAAGGCCACGCCAACGTGAGCGTTCCGAGAATCGCGATCGGAAACGCGAAACCTATCGGCCCTTTCGAAAGAACTGCCAACGCAATCGAAAAATAGATCGCAATCCAAGTTCGTAAGCGAGTCACTGGAAAACCCATGGGTAACTGATATTCGTTTCGTAAGCTTTCTTTCGCATCACGAACCCACAGGGTGATGGCCAAAAGGATGAAAAAGCCCAAGTAAGCGTCGGCAGTCGCCGAGCGAGACACGACCGTAAACATCAGGCTCGATACCAAGACCAAAGCGGCGATGAGTCCCGTTCTACGATCGATCAGCAATCGTCCAAGAAAATAGGTTAGTAAGATCATTCCCGTGCCGAAGAATGCCGAAGCCCATCTTGCAGCAAATTCACCGACCCCGAAAAGATGAAAACCAACAAGCATCCCCCAAAACATCATGGGAGGTTTATGCGCAAAGAGTTCCGAATTGAATGTGGGCACCACCCAATCCTGCCGGTCGAACATCTCTCGGGCAACGCTGGCGTAATAGCCTTCGTCCTGATCCCACAGACGTGTTGTACCTAGTCCTAGCCATAACACCACGACGCACGCGATCAAAAGCCATGCGCAATCCCGAAGCGTTACGGATCGGGAATCGGAATCCATACTATTTGAACTTGCCATGCAGAAGACTTAACCTGCTTTCCGAGGACTCGATGGCAAAGCGATCGGTCCATACACCCTCGGTTCGATACGCATCGGCAAGGCGGCGTCGGTGGAATCGAGCCATAAGGCGCGAGATTGCTCGGGTGATTGATCCACATTGCAAACCTCGCTAACGACATACAACGGTCGCTGCTTGGACTCCTCGAAAACCCGACCGACATAATCTCCTAGTAGCCCAATGGCACACATCTGGATTCCACTGAGTCCGAGCATGAAGGCGATCCAAGCAAAACTCGATGCCAAAGTCCAACTTGCTAGGAATCCAAGGACGCATAAGCAAGTGGCAAGCAATGACCCTAGAAGCATTGCCGCACCGATGTACGAACTGGCCTTCAGTGGCAAAGGTGACGAAGAGGAGATGGCTGTCCAAGCCAATTTAATCAACTTCGAAACCGGATACTTTGTCTGTCCGGCGGCGCGGGCCGGACGATGAAACGGCAAGATCGCTTCTTTTAGTCCAAGCCAAGCGACGACACCTCGCATGAATCGATGTTGTTCGCGAAAAGCACACAGCGCATCGGCTGCGCGTCGAGTGTACATGCGAAAATCACCGACCTCCGGTGGAATCCGTTTGTCGATCCCAAGTCGCATGACTTGATAAAAGGCCGTTGAACTCCAACGCTTGAATATCGATTCACCGTCGCGTCCTGTGCGTCTGCAGGAAACCACGTCATAGCCTTCGTGGATTTTATCGAGCATCGGTGCAAGCATCTCCGGGGGATCTTGCATGTCGCAGTCCATCACCACGACGATATCCCCAGTGGCGCAGTCGAGGCCGGCGGTGATCGCGGCTTGCTGTCCAAAATTTCTACTGAAACTTACCAATTTGATCCGGCTGTCGAGTTCGGCACGCTGACGTATGATTTGATCCGAACCATCAGTGCTTCCATCGTTGACCAAAATGATCTCGTAGTTGTCCGAAAGCTTCGAAAGCGTTTTGGGCAAAGCATCAAACAAATACGGAAGCACTTCGCATTCGTTGTAGACGGGCGATACGACAGATATCTTCACGATCAAGGCTCCAGACCGAGTGCCGCAGAGGGTACCTGGCCATTCCGAGCGAGCCCTCACGCATCATTGG
>JBEIGI010000010.1:0-110440 GCA_040381975.1 Pirellula sp. | reverse complement strand
TGCTACCAGTTCCAATTACATTCAGTTCGGATTTTGTGGACTTGAAGCCTTCACAGGCGAACTCGAACTTATGTTTGCCATGCGGTAGAACGTATACAGGCTTGACCCCAGCGAATCCAGTGAGCGCATGGCCAACGAATTCGCCGTCGATGGAAATCGATATCGGGTGAATCGATTGAATCGGAAGGACAATGTCACCGACATGGGCTTGCTGCACTGAACCTTGAGGTGTTTGCGCTGGAGTCTCGATGGGAACCAAAAATACAATGTGGACGGTAGCATGCCCCGCGACCGTGGAAGTTTCTTTATTTTCTTGAGCGAAGAGCGGAGTGCCTAAAATTGCGAATACAACGCAAGACAACGCCATTGCACTCATTTGTCTGAGTGATGACGGCACTGCGGTTTGAATCGAAGCGTTCATGGATTGCTGTTCCTTTGGTGGGATAACGTCCGCGATAACCGAGTCGCGGGAGTTGATTGTCCATTTCAAAGTCGCCCGGCTCCGCGACTTCGGTTGATCGCGTTGTTATGTCGCGATCACTGTTTAGGTTTTTCCACGCCAGCCCGCTGTAATGATTGTATTAAATAGTTTTCTTTTGCATTCTTCGCAAGTTTGGCAAGCGCCGTTTTGATTGTTTCGTTCTTAGACCATGCGATTGAGTCAACGAAATTGTCGGACCTCAACCCGTTGTGGACACAATCCGCCATAAAGTCATCCGAAGCCTGCAATTCTCCAATGCGTTCAACGAGGAGTGGCACAGCCACATCTGGGTAGTAATAGAGCAACCGTTTCGTTGATTCAATTTGGAAATCATTGCCGATATCCCAGAAATCTAAAGAATCCCATTGAAGAATCCCACGTGTCGAGAAATCGAGGAGGAGCGATTCCAGCAGTTTCTGTTTCGGATTTTTCGTTTTCCAAATGTTCTGAATTTGTTGGCGCAGCTTTTTGCTGCGTACTGGGCTGACTACAAGCACCCCAAGAGATTTGACATGAGGACTTCCTAGGCAGATGTAATTGCGGCCAACGATTTGCCCAATGATCACATACGCGACATCGCCAACCTTTACGCGGTAGGATTCCAAGTCTTCTGGAAGCGAAAACTCATTCTTGGGCCGAATGGACGGTGAATATCCGTATCGGCTTAGCTGCAGGATACGGATCTCGGTGGGATTTACCGGGTTCCCATGCGTCCGCACGTCAAAGGCCATTCCACCAGCTATCGCCATGCGGGTTTCAACGCAGTCAATGACGATTTCTGTTCTTGAATCGTCGTCCAACGCGTTTAGCAAATAGGGTAATGCATCCGGTCCAATCTCAACTAGTCGCCGAACGGGATCCGAGATTCCTTCCACTGGTTTTCCAGTCCAATCGCCCAGTGTCCCAAATTTCCCCGTCGGAACAAAGTCAGAGTCGTATCCTGAATTGATCTCGACGTCTTTGCGGGTCGCTTTAGTTAGCTCTCCAATCAACTTTTCAATTTCTTGGATTCGTTCCTCTGAAAGTGGAGTAAGTTCGAGCTTTGGAGCCTTCGGCGGCTGCACCAAGGACACAAATGGAAGCGCGACCTCACGCTCCTCATCCTGTGCGCAGACAGGAAAGGCCAAAAGTGAAATCAGTGCTAAAGTTGAAAGAATACGCATAGCGACATAACGTTCCGGTTCACGAAGCGGCGGCCGAAACGCCTGACCTTGGGGAGGAGCTAGAACCGCCGCTTTCGTGCAACCGTTGGTTCGTCGGCACGGTTCGTCACCGACCCCATCTGTCCGTGGGCGACCGTCGCCCGTCCGACCGACGGTCATCTTATCGCAACGCTCGGCGGGCGGCAATCTTTTTTCTGGGGCGATGGCCTGCCGCGGCGGAGCCAGGACGGGGTGCGACGATTGGGTTTCGCCGGGGGCCGGGGCCGTCAGGCACCGGTTCTGCAGTGGTGGGCAGAAAAATCGAGGGCAGAAAAATGGGGACCAACTCAGGGATGGGAGGGAGCCATCCTTTTCTTGTCGTCCTGGGTTTTTGTGTCCTCAGTTCCGGTTTCTGGAGTTCCGGACTTTTCAGCGGCCCCGGGTTCCGCCGACGAACGTCCGGCATCAGCGAGCCCGAGCAGTTGACTCTTCGCAAGTCAAAACGGCCGATCGAGGGCTTCGTCTGCATGCCAATGTTATCGCTTTGTTTGATTGGTGAGTGCCTGCCATGGATCGACGTACTTTCTGCGTAGGTCCTCACCAAGGTCCCTTTGTCGATAGCGGTTCATTATACCAGCGATTCCGAAACCGCCGTTCCATTGCCCACTCAAGAAAAGTCGATTTCCAGAGATTCGTAACGACACAGTCACATTTCCCCCTTGTGCCCGCTGGGTACCTACAATGTGCACTCCACCTGAAGTGGACGACTTGCGTGTTTCCATTCCCATTGCCTCTAAAGAGTTTACGTAGCCGTCTACTTCATTTGAGTCCAGGTCGTCAATTATCGCTCCGGAGGACATGAAGCTGAACGTTTCGTAGGACTTCAAGCCCAAAATGGCAGCAAAAGTCACCGCCAAAAAAGCCATTGCAATGAGTACAGAACGCACTGAATATCGGGCACGCATCATTCGTTTAGTTGCGATAACGCCGCCGTTCAGCCAGCGGCGGCAAGTAAAGTTTCTAAAAGTCGAAGCGGCCGATCCGCCGCTTGGTGTCCATCGGATTGTTCGGCATCATCTCTCTGGGAGGTGGCCACTTAAGGCGGCCATAAGCTCCGAGCGAAAGTCAATAGACTCAAGTTCGGCGGTCGCCCTGTCCATTACAACCTGTGCATCAGTCAAACGATTGCTAATCGCCAACAGCGCAACCAACCTCACAATTTTCTCACGAAACATCTCTTCTGCCAACGGGGGTGGAGCATCCACGTGGCCCGCGAAAGACTCTTCATGTATTTTTCCAATTCGAAAGGCACTAATGTTTGTCGCTACCGTTTGGTCAATCTCCAAGAATGGCCCACATTCTTCGTACAAACCACGCTCCACCAAAAGAGGTTCGGCTACGTGATAAATTGATTTCGCCGCATCTTGATTTGTTCTTGCGATCTCAAGAAACAAGTCAACTGTTCTATCGTCGCTGTCGAGATAGCGATTCAAGGCAGAAAGTTCATGAAACGCCTTGAACTCTCCTCGCGAATTGCGACATCGACTCTCAGTCCGATCTCGCAAAGCCAAAAAAGCTGTCATTGCTGGTGGATAAACCGAAGCTAGTTCCATCCAATATCCAAGTGCAAAGGATAGCCTTACGCCCCCCATACCTCGTTCGTATCGAGACTTCTCGAAAAACCATTCGAACTTTTCAAGTGATGCAGCGAATTGACCAACGCGGCGATCATTGTCCGCAGCGTCGAGTACATCCGAGCAAGATTGATCTGATTCAGGTTCGAAGGACATTTGTGAAGTGCTCTGTTGCCGAACACCTACCCATCACCCAGCGGCGGGGTGATGGTTTCCATGATAGCGCACCCGAACGCCGCTTGGGTGCATGGGTTTGTTCGTCGGTTTTGGAGTCAATTATGAAAGGTCCAAGTAAAGAGTGGTGTGAAAAAATGGCGGAACTCGAAGATGAATGCGAAAGCGTCAGCGTTGGAGGAATGGGCTACTGGGTGGTGTTAGGACGACGAAACAATGATGCTGGTAATTTATCCGTTGGTTCGTCGGATAGGCTCGAACAACTGCAACGTGCTGCGGTCGCGGTACTGGAGTGGTATTTTCGAGATGGATCGGTCGGGGGTGCGGAGGATCCGATGTATGAGTTGATGAGGTGCTGCGGGGTGACCGAGGAATGGTTGCGCCGCAAGTGAGACGAACATGTAGTATACGGAATTTACCATAACCCCGCAAAACCGCAATTTACTATAAACCAGACAGTGCCGCAACAGTCCTGAGACCCTAAATCCCTTGTCAGAATGATCTTAGCTTAGCAGTTGCCGCTTGGTGCTCGGCAGGATATATTGAATTTGTGGTTTCTGAGTTATACGGAATTGTGCTTTTTCAGGATATGCAAAGTACCCATGGACGCGGATTCAAAATCGCTTGCCGCTGTAATGGACTCAAAACTCGTCGAGCAAGTGCGCCGAATCGCTCGCACCCTACACGTCGCTAAACGGACCGAAGACGACCATGATCTACACGCATGTCAGTCGCTCTGCTGCAAGCCGCATCGAAAGCCCATTAGATCGTTTGTAACACCTCTAGTGACTCGTGCTCAAAGATTGGCTCTGTCATTTGCAGGCTTTCGAGTACGAGTACGACTAAATCCAAGTTGCACGATTAGGATTTATTAACCGATGAGGCGCTGGCTCGCCAATCGACCAACTGCAACTCCACTTTGCGCATGCCATTAAACTCATTGACGTTGGGTCTAAAGGCTAGATCGAAACAACCTTGGTGTGCATTGATCTTATCAGCCCATTCAGGTTGAGAGAACGCAACGGCTCGCAATATCTGCCCATGCTGTTTGAATCGAACCCCCACATGCCTTTCCCCTTGTCCAAAAAGCTTTGCCGGTTCATGCAATTCAACATTGCTTGCAACAAACACAGGTCTTGGGTTCCCAGCGCCAAAAGGTGCCATGCTTTCAATCATCGTTACTGTTTGGAGACTCAGTTCCTGGAAAGTTGCCTCCGCATCCACGAGCAATGTTTGCTCGGGATCTCTTTCGCCCACGGCCCCACGGACATGATCGCAAAGAGCTTCGCGAAACTCCGGGATCTTGCGATCCTGAATTCGCAATCCTGCAGCCGCCGCATGCCCACCGCAGCTTTCTAAGTGCTCTCGACAAGCGACAAATGCGCGATGCAAATCGACCACACCAGCAGACCTTCCAGATCCGGTCGCAGGCTTTTGTCCCATCGGGTCCGAGGAAATGATCACCACAGGTCGATGAAATCGTTCGGCCATCCGACCAGCGACAATTCCGATGACTCCCAAATGCCAACCGGGCGAATGCAAAACCAGAGCCGGTTCCGCGGCAGCTTCGAGCTGCTCTTTGGCCTGCTTGCTAGCGGCCAGTGTGATGCTCCGTTCGATCGAATCGCGAGCGGCATTGAGACGATCTAGATACTGTGCCAGCGCAGTGGCCCGCGCTGGATCCTTGGTCGTCAGGAGTTCAACTCCGAGTTGAGCTTGTCCAAGCCTTCCGGCTGCATTGAGCCTAGGGGCGATGCTAAAGGCGATATCCTCGGCGCTGATTGCTTGCTTGGCATCTAGCTTGGTGATCTTCAAAAGTTCCTTTAAGCCAAGCGGTCCGTGCTTGGACATCCACTGCAGGGCGGTTCGAACAAGGATGCGGTTCTCATCGATCAGCGGAACCACATCGGCCACCGTACCGATGGCGGCGATGGTCATTGCCATAAGCAGAAAATCGCGATGTTCCACAGCGACTTTGCTGCGGTTGTCGGCCAAGATCTGACACATTCGCCAGGCTAGTTTGAAGGCCACTCCCGCACCGCACAAACCATGAAAAGGATAATGGGCATTGGGAAGATTTGGATGGACGATCGACAACGCATCGGGAAGCACTTCACCGCATGCATGGTGATCGGTAATGATCAGGTCCATCCCTAGCTCGCGACACAACTGGGCTTCGCGATGCGACCCGATCCCGCAATCGACGGTTACTAACAGCTTGCGTCCAAGCGTTGCGAGCCGAGTGATCGATTCGCAGCTCAAGCCATAGGCATCTTCAAGCCGATTTGGGACATAGTAAGTCACATCGGCTCCGAGCATTTTCAGGAACGACTCTAGGATGGACGTCGCGCACATTCCGTCGGCATCGTAGTCGCCATAGATCACAATCGGCTCACGGTCATGGGCTGCTCGCAAGATCCTCTCTGCAGCCGCATCGATCCCGGGCAAATACTGAGGGTCTCTCAAATCAGAGAATTTGCACTCCAAAAAAAGCTTGGCCGCATCGACTTGGGAAATCCCGCGTGACAAGAGCAACTGAGACACCACCGGGTCGATCTTGAGCTCATTTGCAAATTCCAAGAAACTACCAGAATCATGGGCTCGAAAGATCCATCGTTTGGCCATCGAATCCTTCCTTCTGCTAAGTATCGTAACTATGAATGATAAGTTATGAGCATCATACCTCGAAGCCAGGAAAACGAAAACCGCATCAGCGTTCTGAGGTTGGAATTCCCCAACAGAAAGGATCTTCGGGATCGACGATGATTTGCAGATCGCCGTTGACGAACGCTCTGGAAGTGATCGAAGGTCGAATCGATTTTGCCAGTGGGTCGACCCACTGGTACGAAGCTTCGAACACACTTCCGATGTAACTTTCTTGGTGCCAAATCTCCCCTGGCGAGAGTTTGTCGTCAGCGGCCAAACAAGCCAGCTTGGCACTCGTTCCAGTGCCGCAAGGAGATCGATCGTACTGGCCACCTGGGCATAGTACGAAGGAGCGAGAATTGCATTTTTGAGAACTTGGTCTGTCAAACAGTTCGACATGATCCACATCGGGATAGCTGTGTCGAACCAGTTGGAGAATTTCGGTGCTGAGTTGAATTAGGAAATTCGGGCCGCGACTCATCGAGTCGGTGTGGCTAATATCCACCAGAGCAAAATGGTTTCCACCGTAGGCGATATCGGCGAGCAGAGATTCACCCGAGGATAGAGTCACAGGAAGGTCTTTGGCAATTCGATAACTCGGAACATTGTCGAGTGTCACGCGGCGGTCTTCGTGAAGCAGAACCTGAACCTCACCGACGCAAGTCTCCAGGACATGAACGCCCGGTTGTAACTTACCCAACCAACGCAGGGTCTCGACGACACCGATCGTGCCATGGCCGCACATGCCGAGATAACCAACGTTATTGAAGAAGATCACCCCGGCGGCGTTTCGAGAGTCGATCGGCGGTAACAGGAGTGCTCCGACCATCACCTCCGATCCACGAGGCTCGTGAATCAGAGCCTTGCGCAAATCATCGAAGCGATTTTGCATGTCCGAGAGTCGTTCTGCAACACTCGAGCCGACCAAGGGTACATCCGAGACGATCGTTCGAGTTGGTTCGCCCCCGGTATGGCTATCGATCACTCTGATTTGCATGTGTGTCCTTTAACTTTCAAGTCTTCCGACATTTGAGAAGTGCTCATCGAAATGCCCGGCGAGGAAACTGTCTAAGAACTCGGGCATACTACCGAGGAGGTCTTGGCGATTTTGAAGCATTTGGGGACTCATCCACAAGCACTCTTCGACCTCTTGGGGATTGGCGATGGGTTCTTGCCCGGCGACTCGCTGGCAAACGAGCCACTCTAGTTTTGTTCCCCAACGGGTCTGGCTAGTCCACAGGTGCCCGCATACGCGAACCGCAAGGCTGAGTTCTTCCATTAACTCCCGCTTAACGGCCGTGTGGAGGTCTTCTCCTGGTTCAATTCCACCCCCTGGGAAACAAATAAGCCCTGGAGCTCGAACAAATTGCGAACGTCGAATGACCAGAAAGTGTCGGTCTTCGTAGAGAATCCCGACAACAGCATGGCGACCTTGATCCCGCGATGCCCCCTGCCCTGACGGATCTTCAGTAGACTGTTGAGGCTGCTGCGGAGACTCTGATTCGCTAGAATTCGACGTTTCGGAGCTCATGCGACACTTTCTTCAAAGGCTTTCAATCAATCACAACCGATCATCATAGGGTTAAGTCCAAAGCAACGGAACACACAACAAGCACGATGGCATCTGAAGGACCACTTTTTCCTGCAAGTTCGATCGATCGGCAATTCGCGCACGAAATCGTCCGCAGATTGGTCGACCGTGGCTATGTCGCTTATTACGCAGGAGGATGTGTCCGCGATGCGCTGCTAGGATTAACACCCAAAGATTTTGACGTAGCGACCAATGCTACCCCAGACCAAGTCCGAGAAATTTTTGGTCCTGAGCATACGCGAGCCGTAGGCGAAGCATTCGGCGTGGTGCTGGTGCATGGACGGATCGCAAAAAAACGTTGCCAAGTCGAAGTCGCCACTTTTCGGACCGACGGATCCTATTCCGATGGACGCCGTCCAGATTGGGTCGAGTATGCGACTGCCGAAGAAGATGCCCAGCGACGCGACTTTACGATCAACGGCTTGTTCTATGATCCGATCGCACAGAAGGTGATCGATTATGTTGGCGGCCAAGAGGATCTTGCAAGCCAAGTACTGCGGGCTATTGGAGACCCGTATGCTCGCATCAGTGAAGATAAACTCAGGATGCTTCGCGCGATTCGCTTTGCATCTAGGTACAGTTTTGCACTCGAGTCTTCCACGCGACTTGCAATCCAAGAGTCCTCCGCGGGGATCAAGCTCGTCAGCGGCGAACGCATCGGCATGGAACTCGAAAAAATCCTCGAGCATCCCAACAGGCACTGGGCTTGGCATCAACTCGATGCTTGCGGCCTTCTGAAACATATCGCTGCCGAACTCCTGCCTGAAAGCAGTTGCGAATTGTTTGCTTCCCTGCCCAAAGAGCCACTCCCTCTTGCCGTTGTCCTTGCATCATTGGTTCATCCCTGGGGGCAAATCGGCGTGAATACCAGAGATCAGAAACTCATCGATGCTCCTTGTTGGAGATCCACTCTAGAGACTATCCAACATCGTTGGAAACTCCCTAACGAACTCTTCGAGTCCGCTTGTATCTGCGTCGAAGCCTCAGGTGTCATCGCCAACTCCGATAACCTAGCTTGGTCGCAAGTTCAACCCAAACTGCTACGAGGATGGATTGACGAATCGGTTCTTCTTGCTGAGTGTCTAAATGCTCTACGCCAATGGCCAACCGATGGAATTCAAAATTGCATGCAGCGTCTCGCTCAACCGATCCAAGAGTGGAATCCCCCCCCTTGGATTACCGGTAGTGACTTGATCCAAGCCGGTCTAAGGCCCGGGCCAGTATTCGGTAAACTACTAGCCCAAGCTCGATCGATGCAACTCGACGGAAAGCTTACAAACCAACCGATGGCAATCGACTGGTTACGAGCTCAGATCGAAAAAACAGCCTCAGGTCAATAGTCCTTTCGTTCTGCTTGGATTGGTTTAAAATCCGTCCGCATCGGACTCGAAGCAGTCCCTTCATGCGAGTCTCTTTTGAAGCTTTGAGAATGACAGAAAAACGTTTATTCAACTTTTCCGCGGGACCAGCCGTCTTACCCGTGAGCGTCTTGGAGACGATCCGTGACCAAATGCTCTGCCTGCCAGGCTGCGGAGCCTCGATTTTGGAGATTTCGCATCGAAGCAAACAGTTCATAGCGATCCAAGAGCAGACCAAGCAGCGACTGATCCGATTGCTGAAGATTCCCGAAACGCACGAGGTGTTATTTCTCCAAGGTGGAGCAAGACTTCAGTTTTCCATGGTGCCGATGAACTTACTGCGAGGTTCTTCGACACCGGCTCAGTACATTGTGACTGGTTCTTGGGGCAAGTATGCGGTTGGAGAAGCCAAGAAGGAAGGCACCGTAGAAGTGATCTACGATGGCTCGAGCCACAATTATTCCCAACTACCAAAGCCAACTGAAGTGAAGATTCGACCAGATGCTGCTTACTTGCACCTGACGAGCAATGAAACGATTCAGGGGATTCAGTTCCAAGAGGACTGGCAAGTCGCTTGTCCATTGGTGGTCGACTGCTCCTCGGACTTTATGTATCGTCCGCTGGAGATATCCAAGTATGGGATCGTGTATGCTTGTGCGCAAAAGAATGCTGGACCTGCAGGAGTCACTGTCGTTATTATTCGCAAGGACTTGCTTGAGCGCAGTGCGGATAACTTGCCAGGATACTTAAGTTATCGCAATCATGCCCAAGAGGACTCGATGTGGAACACTCCGCCGACGTTCGGCATCTATGTGATGGGACTCGTTGCCCAGTGGCTCGAAGAAACTGTTGGCGGTCTGGAGGCGATGCACCGGATCAATCAAGAAAAAGCCCGCTTGGTGTATGCAGCGATGGATCGTCACCCGAAAATGTACATCGGTCACGCGAGGGCGGAGGATCGTTCGCTGATGAACGCAACTTATAAACTCCCGAATGATTCTTTAGAGAATGCGTTTTTGGCCGAGGCAAAGACGCTCGGTTTGGATTCCCTTAAGGGCCATCGCAGTGTCGGTGGTATCCGCGCTAGCATCTACAACGCCATGCCTCTTGAAGGCGTTCAAACGCTCGTCCAACTCATGGACTCCTTTGCATCCAAGCATGCTTAGTCGTTTCGACCTTTAATGACCGCTTACGTTTCAGAATACAACGACATGAAGACTCGCATTTTGGTTTTGGATCCGATCGCACCTGAAGGTCTCGCGATGCTTCGCGCTGACTCGGACTTTGAGTACGAAGAAAGGCATGGACTCAAAGGTCAGGAGCTCAAGGATTCGCTAGCACAATTCGATGGAGCGATTGTTCGCAGCGGTGTTAAGATCACCGCCGAGTCGCTCGAGGGAAATCGACGACTCAAAGCGATCGTTCGAGCAGGGGTTGGTACCGACAACATCGATAAGACCGCAGCGACCCGGCAAGGGATCGTTGTGATGAACACCCCTGCTGGAAACACTCTAAGTACCGCTGAACACGCCTTTGCATTGATGCTCGCTCTGTCGCGGTCGATTTCACCTGCCTACCAGTCGTTGTGCTGTGGTAAATGGGATCGCAAGTCGTTCATGGGAGCTCAGCTTGCAGACAAAGTCCTCGGTGTGATCGGCCTTGGACGCATCGGTCGAGAGGTTGCACTACGAGGCCAAGCATTCGGAATGCGCGTCATCGCTTACGATCCATTTTTGTCGGATGAGCAGGCCGCTAAGTTGCATATGGAGAAAGTCCAAACCGTTGCAGAGATGTTGCCCAAGGTCGATTACCTGACGGTTCATACCCCTTTGACCGAGGAAACAAAGTACCTTGTTGGTATGAAACAACTTGAACTGCTTAAGCCAGGCATACGATTGATCAATTGCGCTCGAGGTGGGATTTATCAAGAAGAAGCACTTGTCGAAGGACTCAAGCGAGGGATCATCGCAGGGGTCGCACTGGATGTGTTTGAAGAGGAACCTTGTACCAACAGTCCATTATTCGGAATGCCCGGTGTGGTTTGCACTCCCCATTTGGGGGCCAGCACCGAGGAGGCTCAAACGCAAGTAGCGATCGAAGGGATTCAACTACTGATGAATTTCTTCAAGACCGGGGAAATACGCCACGCAGTGAATGTCGCATCACTCGATCCTAAGATGCTCGAGGGACTTCGAGGATTCCTCGATGCCACTTACCGTCTTGGATTGCTGATGGCCCAGTGGCACAGCGGCACGGTCAGCTCCTGCGGTTTGCATTATCGCGGTGAGGTTGCCGACAAGGACACCAAGTTATTGACATCGGCTTTCTGTGCAGGGCTATTGCAGCGAGCGATGGCCGACGAGGTCAATATCATCAACGCGGAGATGCTCTTCAAAGAGCGCAGCATCGATCTGATCGAGCATCGCAATCGCGACCTGGGTGCCTTTAGTTCCTCCGTGACAGCAGAGGTTTCCGGTGGATCGCAAACCGTTCGGGCAGGTGTGACCGTCTTTGGCAATAGCATGCCTCGGTTGATCTCGATCGACGAGTATCGCATGGAAGCTTATCTCGATGGGCACATGTTGTTCTTCACTCACTACGACGTGCCAGGGATCATTGGCAAGGTCGGAACTGTATTTGGCAAGCACGGGGTCAATATCGGGCAAATGTCCGTCGGACGCGTCCAGCAGCAGCAAGGTGGGTTGGCCATCGGGGTATTGAATCTGGATTCTCGTCCACCGCAAGCAGCCTTAGAGGAACTCGTTTCCATCGATGGGATCAAGAAAGCCCAGTGGATTGAACTCCCGGCAGCGGGTGTTCTCCCCCCCTGGCTGGCTTAGTGCTTAAATCGAGCAAGTCTAAGCATGGCCCCCTTCGGCGTGAAGCCGGGTGGTGCCCCTGAAGTTTTAACCACGATAATTCATGAAGAGCCATCTGAATGATCCAATTTCACACATCACTCTGAACGTGTGATATGATAGATTTCTCGTCGAGTTTTTCTATGATCCAAAAATCCTTTTCTTCATCGAGCACGCCATGCACGATAAATCGAACTTCGCCGGACGTATCGTTCTTGCCTTGGTCTTAATGTTTTGTTTTTACACGCTCGCCTTGGCTCTTGCGGGTATGTTGATTTTTCTGCCAATTGGCATGGTGGTTTTTGCCAATCGTATTCCTATAAAGCTTGCGATTCTTTCGCTCATAGGAGGATGCATGATCCTCTGGTCGGTTATGCCTCGTTGGGATCGTTTTATCGCACCGGGTCCTCGCTTAACCGAAAAGGATCAGCCAGAACTATTTCGGCAACTTCAAAGTGTCGCTCAGAGCACCGAGCAAACGATGCCGGCGGAAGTTTACGCTCTTCCTGAAATGAATGCATGGGTGGCCAATCGGGGCGGAATTATGGGGATCGGATCTCGCCGCATCATGGGTATTGGAATACCGCTGATGCAAGTTCTCTCCTCAGAACAACTTCGCGGAGTTCTTGCCCATGAATTTGGTCACTATCACGGAGGCGACACCAAGCTTGGACCGTGGCTCTACGTGACCCGATCGGCGATCGTTCGAACCGTTATGAATCTTGCTTCAAGCGGATCATCCATCCTGTATCTTCCCTTCGAATGGTATTTGAAACTCTTCTTGCGATTGACGCAAAAGGTCTCTCGGCAACAGGAGTTCACTGCCGACGCGCTCGCTGCAAAAATCGTCGGTCCACAAGCGATCGGAGAAGCGCTCAAGGTCGTGCACTCGCAAGCGATGGCCTTCGATGGCTACTGGCAAAATGAGTACTCCCCTGCCCTTGAGCGTGGATACAGGCCGCCGATGGCCCAAGGCTTTCGTCAGTACGCTGATGCACCGGAGATCAAGAAAGCTGTCGAGGAAACCCTCAAGCAAGCTTTGGAGGAATCCAAAAGCGATATCTATGATTCGCACCCTGCGCTCAAAGAAAGACTTTCCGCCATAAACCTAGTCAATGGCCCGAGATCAACAGCCCACGATCCACCAGCCATCAATTGGATCCGTGATGTCGATGGACTCGAAAAGCAAATGATCGATCACATGGCCAAAACACTTAAAGTCAGTGCACCTCAAGCGATCGGATGGACAGAGACTGTCGAACGTGTACTTGTCCCAAACTACTTTCAAATGATTCATGATCTTGGAGGAAATCTCAAAGGACTAACGCTTGAACATGCTGCACAGAAACTCAGTACTGCTGAAAAGTGCGGTGAACTGATCAGCGCCACGGTGTTGCCCCACATCCCCGATGGAGAAACCAAACGATCACTTGCTTCTCAAATCGTCGGAACTCTTTCGATCCTCGCGCTGTATTTGCGTGGATGGGGGCTTCAAAATCCGATAGGACAAGCACCCTTTGTTCGAAATGCTCAAGACGATCGTATCGAGCCTTTCGAATGGATAAGGGAGTTTTCGGAACAAAAATGCTCCCTCGATGACTTGATAGCAAAATACAGAGAATATCAGATCGATTCTTTTCCGATCGATGAGATCCTTAACCATAAAATAAACTCGGACGCAAAATGATACAGGGGCTCATACCGGTACTAAGAACCTGGGATTTCGAAGCATCGATCGCGTTCTATCAATCGGTATTAGGTTTTGAATGTGTCTCTCGAAACGATGAGCTTCGATGGGCGCAGCTCAAGCGAGATAATTCCGCGAGGCGATGATCTCTGGCCCTAACGATTATTTGGGAGAGACCGAAGCGCTCGAAGACTTCGATTACGGCATGAGAGAGTTTGCGATCTACAACAATGGCTATCTGTTGCAGTTCGGCCAGTCGTTGCAAGCCGATTAAGCGTTCTTTAGCTTTGTGCCGCGTAGTCTTCCCACCAACCATCGAGTCCCACGGTGTCTGCAGGCATTGGCAAAGGTAGGTTCTCCGACTGAGTCCAAATGTCGTTGGAGATGTCGGTCGAATCCGCCGATGCAAACGGGTTGGCAGTGGGCTCTTGGCCTAAGAAACCCTCTGAATCGATCCACTCGTGCTCAAACCACAACGGCAACGATTCAACGATGGGATCCTCAGTGACGAGTTTGATTGCCCCAGTTGTTTCAGGCTCTGGCTTTGGCGTGAACACTCGCGTTCTTGGTGGCAAGACAATGGGTTCGGGTTCCTGGGCTGTAACCACAGGTACATCGATCACCAGCGCTGGTGGTTCGATCAGCTTCTCATCGACCTTCTGGCTAATCTTTTCAGTGACTCGGACAACGGATGCATCTGGGCGATAGACCTCCGCGACACCTGCTTGACCTTGTGCGGGCAATACCCGAACTTGGACACCGATCGAATCAAACATTCGCATGATATGCTCATGGCATGTAAACATCACGACTTGATGACCCAACGCCGCAAAATCTCTTAGAACCTTGGCAGCACTGGTCGCTCGAATCGTATCGAAATTCACAAGCACATCGTCCAAAACCAGTGGCAACGTCGCTCCGCGACGAGAGTAAGCTGCTGCGAGCGACAATCGCAATGCGATGAAGACCGCTTCGCGAGTCCCACGGCTTAATACCTCCAGAGGCAGACTCTGGCCCTTGTCGTTGTCGATCCTCAAGGCGTTCTTGCCCAACGGAGTCCAGACGCGAATGTACTTACCCTCGGTCAATTGCTTGAGGAATGCAGAAGCCTCACGCAGCGTTTCAGGTTGCCTTTCGCTCTCGTAAATCTCACATACTTTTTCGAGCATGCAGGTGGTAAATCCGAGGGTTCGCCAATGATCGGCACAGAGCTCGACTTGTCGCTCCAGGCTCGAGAGCTCGAGTTTGGCTTCGGCCAACCGACGGTCGCCTGCCAGAGTCTTCATCTCTTGGTTGATCTCGCCTTGTCGCAGTTGCAACTGGCCGATCCGTTCTTGGGCTCCGGCGACGCGCGTAGTGAGAGTCTCCCAGCGTTTTTCTAGTTCGTGAGCGGGAGTGTTTTTAAGCATGCGCTCTATGGCATCGTAGGACACATGGATTCCGAGCGTAGTACGGATCCGTTCATCGAGTCCTGCGATTTGTTTTTCTAGTTGCTCATGTTGCTCTTTGCGGTTCAAGAGTGTTTCGAGTTGTTCGAGCGACTCGACTCCGATTTCGGCCAGATAGCTCTGACGAGCGCTGATGAGCCGATCGACAGATCTCCGAAAGCCTTTTTGCTTTTTGGACAACTCTTCATCCTGAAGCTTCAGATCCTTGCGTTGGGTTAAATACTGCTTCTGCTGTGCGAGTGTATTTACTAATTGCTGCAAGCGTTGCTGTGGGACTTCTACCGAAAGATCACTGGGTTTGAAATTCAGCGAGTCTCTGCCGATCTCTTTCTGGCTCGAGGTTTCTTTGCGGGCAACTTGCGACTCCCCAGCTGGTGACGCCAAGGCGACTTGCATCTGAGTATGGATCGCATCGAGTTTCTGCAGAGTGCTTGTAAGCTCAATACGACGTTGCGAAAGTTCGTCCGACTGGGTGGTCAGTTTCTTGCGAGTAATGAGCAACGACTCGTAACCCTCGGCCAATATTCGCAGACTCTTGGGCGAGAGGGATTCGGCAAGTCCTAGCTGATGCAAGGTTTTCTTCCAAGCAATCCTGGCCGACTTGAGCCCCTGCGCCGCATCCGAAGCCTGTTTTCGGGCGGCATTGTAACGGGCCTTGGCTGCCGCTTGGTTGTGGTAGATCGGTAGATACGACTCGCATTCGCTCAGTTCGTGTTCTGCTTGCCGCAACTGTTGTTCCGTCGAAGCATTGGGTTCGGGCAAAGATCCGATCAGCTCTTGCTTTTCATGCTCAGTCTTGCGGATCTGGGAAACCAGTGTATCGAGTTGAGTTTCTACATCGGTCAATTCACCTTCCATCCCCTTTTCCATCGACTTCCACCACAGATAAGTCGCAACGAGGATGATCAGGCCCAGAACCGTCATCAGCACGCCAGTGTTTTGCGTATCGGTCGACTGCAACTGAAGAGCTCTTGCCGTTGCAGGCATATTGGCATTGTTGTACCAGCCAAAGAAGTTGTTCAGGCCCGAGATGAGCATAAAGGCACCGATGAAGAATGGGATCGCAAGCATGATCACTCGCTCCCAGGAAAACCCGTCATCGCTCTCGAGATCGATCGTTTCGCCCTCGAGTTCCTCTCGATGGACACCGAGCTTTTGCAATCGCTCGTCGACTTGTTGGAATTTGCGGATCGATGCGATACGTTCGGCGGCTTGCTGGATCGAAGCCTGCAAGTCGTCCGAATTACGAGTCTCCAGAAAGCCGGAGATCTCGCTTTGCAATCGCTCGATTTCCTTCTTCTCACTCTCGAGCCGCTCTTTGGCTTGTTTAAGCCTGATTTGTTGCATCCGCACGTCGCGCGCCGGGCCTGCGAGTTGACTGATCGCCGGTCGGCTCAGGTCTGGCAAGCTCGATAATCGTCGATCATTAAGCAAGGCTTCTTGATCCGAGTCGCTAAGTCCGAGTCGCTTCGCATCTTCGACGAGTTGCTCTTGAGTTTGCTTGTACTCAGAGTCGAGTCTTTGGATCTGTTTTTGAAGTTGGGTGATCCATGGGCCCTGCTCGCTTGCCGATTCGATCTTGCTGGCTAGCCCGAGAATATTGCGATTCAGGGGTAGCTCAGAGGCACGCTTGCGGAGCGTTTGACGCTCTTGGGCAATCGACTGAATCATTTGTCGTTTTTGATCGATCTGCGATTGCAATTCAAGCAGCTTTGTTTTCGATTCTCCATGCACATCGGTTCTTGCATGAAGTTGTGCGAGTTTATCGCGGAGCGAGTCCCTTTGTTGCCAAGGCTCACGGATTTGAATTGCCGTTTCGACCGTTTTGGATTCCAACTCCCATTGTTCGATACGTTGCTTGAGTTCTTCGATCTCATTTTGTTGATTGCGACGAACCGATGCCAGTTCGCCCCAACGCCTTCCTCGCAAGGTTAGTTGCTCGATCTCATCCCTGAGTTTTTCGCGCTTGGAGAGCATCGACTGTAGTTGTGCCGACTCGTCGGATGCCGAGGCGATCGTCGAGCGTGCGGTGCGCAGTTGACGGATCACATCGACTAAGGAAACGCGATCCAGGCCGCTCGAAAGCTTGTAAAGTTCGTCGGCTGCAGCCGTATCATCAAGGGTGCTGAGTTCTTGAAGTTCTCGTAGCCCGATCGCAAAGACGTTGGTAAAGATCGATTCGTCAACATTCCCAAGCAACGACGTGAGGCGGTGTTGGCCTTGGGTAATGCCATCGGAGCTTGTAACGGTCAACTGACCAAAGACGCTCGAATCATTGAGCGTCGCGCGGCGTGAAATCTCGTAGCCTCCACCGGGGCCCGTTACTCGCATCGCGCCACCGGGTTTGCCGCCGTGAACAGGGGGCAAATACCGAGCTCGCCGCTCAGGGGTAAAACCATAGAACATGGTCCTTAGGAAGTTCATCAGGGTCGTTTTACCCGCTTCGTTCGGTCCATAAAAGACCGTCATCCCCTCGGGCATCGAATCGACACTCAGGCCACTCCAAACTCCGAAACCGTCGATTTGTACGTCGCGAATTTTCATCCTCGGGTCCCTCCGAATCTCCTCGTAGGAGCGGTCAAATCCACTTTATGACCTCTGAGCATGTCCACACCTAGAAGCGTCGCACGATCCAGTGCGCCGCTGGTTACACTCGGAGTGTCATCGATAAGCAACTGTTGCCAAGCGTTGGTGCCTAGCGTTTCAGATTCCAAAAGAGGCTTGAGATTCAGGTGCTGGCCGAGCGACTTGCGATGCTCTTGAGAGGTCCTCAGGAAATCACCGAGAATCGTGTCCTCCTCTTGCCATTTCGCAGGATAGGATTTCGGTGAAAGGATTTCAATTTCAGTCGACCATACACTGCAAGCACCGTGGCTGTACTCGCGTCGCAACCAACCGAGAATCTCATCGATCGCCTCAGGGCCGACCATCGCTGCATTTTCTAGATCCAATTCGACTCGCCAGCGAATAATCAAATGGCGAGTCCCATGTTCACTCTGAAGCCTTGAGATCCGCTTGCTCATGAGCTCACGCATGTCTCGGCCCATCGCAAGATCCTCGACATCGAGCGTTTGTGTGATGTACCGAAAGTAATCCACATCGGTGGTGGTGATCTGAGCGTCGTGAGTCCCATCGACTTCGATAGTCCAGAAGCCATGGGCACCCTCTTCGCTAAATCCCCTGCCCTGGGTTGATCCGCAGACTCGCATGTGAGGAGCCTCGCCATGGAGCGTCTTGCGGTTGTGATCGTTGCCAAGAGCCCAAAAGTCGATCCTCTCACTTAGGAGTGAATCGCGATCGGCGTTACCGTGAGCCAACGCGATCACATAAGTCCCATCGGCATCGCATTGGTATTCGGCCGAACGAATCGATTCGCGGCCATCGCTCGAGCGACCAAGAATCGTGGCAAGTGCAGAACCATTGCGTCGAAACACAACGCTTTGGACTTCCTTTTTCGAGAAGTAATGAACGTTGGATGGAAGCGATACGGCTTCGGGCCAGCGATCCGGTTCATCGACACTGCCGCCAGCCCAGTAGACAGAGATATTGCGATGTGCGAGTCGTTCGAATTGATCCAGCAAAAAAGCCGGGCCGGAGGCTCCCGTTGTGATCGGGTTCAAAAGATCGCCCGTCAGTAAGACAAAGTCGACGTTCTCGACGATTGCGGCTTCGAAAACCGCCTCGGCTGCCTTCCACGGTGCATCGACCAAGGCAGCTTTGAGATGTTCTGGTATGTCGGTCAGATCCTGCATCGGTCTTTCTAAGTGAAAGTCACCGGCATGCAAAAATCGAATGGATTCTTTCCCCATGGACCACCCTCCTTAGTGGAACTAGCAAAACTGCATCGGAGCGGGAGTTTAGTGGAATTGGAGGATTTGAGGCAATGCCGATTTTTTGGTGTGGGATCGGACGGATCGGACAGATCGGACAGATCGGACGGATCGGACGGATCGGACGGATCGGACGGAGCATCTTTGCTAGCTTTTCTGGCTGATTTTGAGCCATTTGGGCCCTGAATCGAAAAATGTCCCTTGTCCGGGAATTATCTGGCCCTGAAAGATATCCAAAAAGCATCACCTTTTACCGCAACTAGCCAGAAAGCTCCGCCCGATAAGTTCTCTGACCGAGCCGTTATTTTCCGGAAAGTCCAGCTAGTCTACCAACCCGAGTCGATAACCTACGTCCATGATCCGAAGCATTCGAGCCGAAAAGCCTAAACGCCCGAAAGCCCTCCCACGACGCAAACTCGCCCTGGAATGCTTGGAAGATCGTCGCGTCATGGCGACCTTGCCCTTTGGCGCTACGTCGCAGGACACCGGCGAGTTTATGCTCGGACGAATCGCTGTGACACCTGTCTTTCTCGAAAGCACCGGGGCCGTTAGCACTGAGGATTGGACCCCGGCTTATGTCGAAGCCGTCATGGGCAACATTCAAACGGGACTCCAGTGGTGGAACCAACTCCTTGCCAAAAAGAGTTCCTTGCACACGCTCGAATGGGTGATCGATCGAACTTATGTCGACAATCGTCTGCCGATCACCTTCGAACCGATCAACATGACCTCTGAGGGTTACCTCCAGTGGGGGCCTCAATTTCTCCAGGGGGTCGGCTTTAACAACAGTCCCAATTTCGAAGCCAATATCCGTTCTTTTAACAACGCCCAGCGAACGAAACTCGATACCGATTGGTCGTTTACGATCTTCGTTGTCAACGCGATGAAGGACATCGATGGGAGTTTCGCACCAGGCGGATCGTTCTCACGTGCGTTTGCGTTCGCCGGCGGATTGTTCGAGGTGATCCCATCGAGTCGCCCGAATTCGACTTATACCCATGAAACAGGCCATATCTTCTGGGCCCGCGATGAGTACAGCGGAGGCGGCAACTACTACGACAGGCGTGGTTACTACAATGCCCAAAACACCAATGCCGTCGATCTGAACCCAACTCCGAATTTTCAGCAGCAACCGAGCATCATGTCCTCGGGCTCCTCGTTGACAACGGCCTTTAACCAAATCATTTCCCCAGATGCCACACTAGCTCAAATCGGCTGGCAAGACTCCGACAACGATGGCATCTTCGATGTCTTGGATGTGCCTTTGAAACTCGAAGGTACCGGTCGGTTTAACCCCCAGTTCAGTTTCTACTCCTTCAGCGGCCGAGCGTCGGTTCAAACCCTCCCGAATCGCAACTCATCGGGTACTCAGAACGACATCACGCTCAATAAGGTTCGGCGCATCGAATACCGAATCGATGCCGGTAATTGGACTACGATCCAATCACCCAATGCTTACACGGTCGATCTAAATCTTCAAATTCCGATCTTGCCATTCCAGGTTGGCAAGACGATTGAAATCCGAGCCGTTGAAACTAGGCTCGGAATCACCAGCAATATCTTTACCGGGATCATCGGCAATGCTCCCGACGTAACTGACCGTCAAGGGATCCAAGGTTTTGTTTGGCGAGACACCAACAAGAATAGCCAATGGGACAGTTCCGAAAACGGAATCCCCAATGCAACGGTCACCATCGTCAATGCAAGCAATCAGCCTCTGGTGCTTCAAACGTTCATCGATCCAGACAACTATGCCACCGGAAATCTCTCGGGAAGACTCGGCACTTTACCCAACCAAGTCCAGATCGATACGATCGGGAACGATTCGCAAGCCCTCATCGGCGTCTATCCTAAAGACAACCTCAACGGTCCAAAGTTCTTTAAGCCCTATTCGTTTTGGGCGAGGCGTTATGTCGATTCGTTCTATGACGAAGACCTCCAACTGCGAGCGAGATTCGACCAAGCCCAGTCGTATGTTTCTGTCGAAGCCGTCGCGCAGTCTGATGGAGCGAACGTCCGGCTCGATGCTTTCGATGCCAACGGGAATCTCGTGGCTCGGTTCGAGCGCAAAGGACTCCTTCGTGACCAACGCATTACGATGGAAGTTGCTACCGGAACGGCCACGATCAGAACCGTGATCGCGCGTGGATTTCAAAATTCCTTCGTGATGCTCGATCACCTTAGATACGGGCCCAAAACCCAAGCAACCACGGCAAGCGATGGGAGTTACTTCCTATCGAACTTGCCCTCAGGCAGCTATCGCCTGCTGGTCAATTCCAACCTCCCGGGTTTTATCAACTCCAATACCACCGACGGCGTGATCCAAGTCAATTACGGTTCCTCGACAACTCTCAACCATATCGACTTTGGTGGGTATTTGCCCCCGAGCCCCTGGCAAAACGAAATGATCCCCGAAGATGTCAGCGGGGATCAAGCCGTAAGTCCTTTGGATGTCCTAGCACTCATCAACGATATCAATCTCAACTCCTCGCGATCGCTCGAAGGTAGCCCGGTGGGCATCGCTCCGTACCTTGATGTCAATGGCGATCGATCCGTAAGCCCCCTTGATGTCCTGATGGTCATCAATTTCATCAACCGCACCGGTGGTGGTGAACAAGGGGGTGGCGAGGGGGAAGCCACACCGATGCTTGAGGATCAAGATCAAACGCCCAGTGGCCCATCGAGACTTGACTCTTTCGTTTTCGATCGAGATCAAGCTCAAGGTAGCCGCGTGCTATATCGCTCCAATGCCTTTCGATTAGCCCAGCAAGGCCCGGATCGATGTGGATGCCAGGGTTGCATGAGCTTCCTGGCCGCCGAGGGTGAATCTCCCGATAAACGCAGTTCATCTGCAAA
The DNA here is from genome assembly GCA_040381975.1 of Pirellula sp. Classification (GTDB taxonomy): domain Bacteria; phylum Planctomycetota; class Planctomycetia; order Pirellulales; family Pirellulaceae; genus JBKCUI01. The sequence goes on along the minus strand of JBEIGI010000010.1, from coordinate 88,735 downwards.
GCATCAAAGAATCCCTGAGCATTGGCTCAAGGACGATCTGTTTGCTCAGTGGGATTGGTAACCAAAACCGCTAGAACGGATCTTTGCCGTCCCATTCATCTAGCAAGTCATCGAGCATAAACTCGTCATCTACGGTATCTTGCGAACTTCCTTGGGATGACGCCTTGATCCTTTGCGATGCACTTTGGAAATCGCAGTAAGCCAGGATGCCGCTGAAGTCTACCCGTGTTAAACCCGAATCCTTGTAGGCTTGAAAAAAGCCCTGGACTGTGCACTCACGGATCCTAAGTTCTTCAGCAAGCCGATGCAGGTCGTGCGGTTGCTTGTTGTGACGAGCTTCGATTGTGTCCCACAAGTCTCTGGCTTCCTTAGAGGCCTTGGGATAGGCAAGCGGTCCACTGCAAATGGATCGAAATGATTCCCATACGTAGGGTTCGGTCCACTCCAACGTGTCGACAGGTCGTTCCAGGGTCTCGAAGGCACTACGACTGCCAGAGATCGTCCTGTTATTGCTCGATGCTTGAATAACGGAGTCTAAGTATTTGGCTCGTAGGAGTTTGTCGATCCGCCGCCGATCGGTCTTGACCCGAGACCGTTTTGCTGGCGCATCTCTCAGCACACATTCCTCGGAGATCACGATCTTAGTGACCCCTTCGTCGGCAAGATTTGGCCAAAGATGCTCGACACTCAAAAGGCTATCGGCGATCAAACGGTTTAGTGCTCTTGCACCAGTTCCGAGACGATAGGCTTTTTCGGCGATAGCCTTCAGCGCCGAATGGGTGAATTGCAGGTCGATTCCATGAATTGCGGCAAGTTCCTGTCGCTTGGCCAACTCGGAGTTGCTTTCCGGATCCTGAATAATCTCCAGCATGTCCTCGACACTCAATGGATCGAGCGTCGCGATATGGGAAAAGCGGCCCAGGAATTCAGGAATCATTCCATATTCAACCAGATCGAGAGTGTCGACTTGACTGAGCAGATGAGCGTCCTGTGAAAACCTTCCGCTCGACGATGGATTCGGGGTCTTTTCACGATCAAATCCAATCGATTTGCGATCGAGCCCAAGGCGTTTATGGATGATCCCGGGCAATTTGCTAAATGCACCGGCGCAGATAAAAAGGATTCGACTCGTGTCGATCGCTGGAATCGCTTTGCCATCGACCGAATCACAAATGCGACCTTCGAGCAAGGTGAGCAATGCATTTTGTACACCTTCACCGCTGACATCTCGCCCACCAGCATCCTCGCAGCGGATCTTGTCAATTTCATCGATGAAAACAATCCCCTTCTCGGCCAACTGAACGTTTCCCTTAGCCTGATCCAACAAGGACTTGATGATGTCATCAACCGGTCGCCCACGATACCCCGATTCAACCAAGGCCGCGGCGCAAGCGTGACTCACTGGAACCTGCAGATACTGTCCCAGCAGATCAACCATGTAGGTTTTGCCCGAGCCCGTCGGGCCAAGCAAAAGGATATGTTGCTTGCTTGCTCTCTTTCGCTTGGTAAAGTCTCGGTTGGATTGACTGATGAAATGGTTGTAGGCGGCGGTTGCAAGTTTCAATTTGGCACGCCGTTGTCCTTTGACCGATCGATCCAAAAAACCAACCATCTCTAGTGGTGTGGGAAGCTTCTCTGGACGTGTTGGAGTCGAGAAGGAATCAGATTTGCGAGAATTATGTTTAGCCATCGAACGAATCCCTCCCAGGGGTGTGTGTGAGGTTGCAATCGGGCAGAAGAATTGCAAGAAAAGTGACCTCTTTGGCACTCCCAAGCTCCAGGGCCCGCTCCGTGGGTTTGTCAACCTTAGGCACGCCGAGTCGATCTATCAAAAAATATTCCTTTGCCCGTTACTGACTTGTTAAGCCAAGTGAAATGCCCGCATGAGCAAACAGGAAAGCTAAAAAAATTGACTCCAATTGGACACCTTTGCCCAATCCCCGAAAACTTTACTTAATCCTTACAATCTTCCAGTTTTTTTCGAATCCGATAGGATGCCAAAGTCCGATGGAACAGGTTTCAGGGCGTCATTTTTCCTGGCGATTCCGTTCGCCGCCAACCCACAGAGAATTAGCTACCCATGGCCCACAAGCCCCCCCGCGAAAGTACCGATAAAATCCCTGTCCCCAAAGTGGCCCAGTGGCTCGTTCCAGTCAAACGCTTCCTGCATATCGAAGCTACCAGTGGCGTGGTTCTGATGCTCTGCACTCTGATCGCCCTGGTCATCGCAAACTCACCTTGGGATCATGCCTTTGAAGAGTTTTGGCACACCCACGTGGCCTTCGAGTTCGGGAAACTCAAAATCGATGGACATCTTGGACATCTGATCGTCAATGATGTTCTGATGACCATTTTCTTTTTCGTCGTCGGCTTGGAAGTCAAGCGCGAAGTGGTCGCCGGTGAATTGCGAGATCCACGCAAGGCGCTTTTGCCGATCATCGGTGCGATCGGAGGAGTGGTGACTCCCGCATTGATCTATTTGGTGTTGCAATACGGCCAAGAGGGCCAGCGAGGATGGGCTATTCCAATGGCAACCGACATCGCATTTGTTGTCGGTATCCTTGCCCTTTTAGGTAACCGTATCCCTTTTGGCTTGAAAATATTTCTTCTGACCCTTGCCATCGTCGATGACATTCTGGCCGTCTTGGTCATCGCCACTATCTTCACCGAATCGATCGCTTGGGGGTATCTGCTGATGGCGCTGGCGGGCTTTGCCCTGTGTTGGCTACTGAATCGCATCGGAGTTCGAGAAGTACCGATTTATGCGATCGTCGGCATCGCGATTTGGGTTGGATTTTACAAAGCGGGCATTCATCCGACGATCGCTGGAGTCGCTTTGGGACTTATGACTCCAGCGACCGCGTGGATCGGTCGTAAAACCTTTCTTGAAGTCATGGGGGATTTTTGGGACTCGATTCGCCAAGATCGCGATACAGAAATCCACGAAGCCGAATCCCATCAAGAATTGCATCACGAACCAGTCCCAGTCAATCTAGAACAACTCCAGTTTCTTGCCCGCGAGAGCCACTCCCCATTGCACAGGCTCGAGATGGGACTGCACCCTTGGGTAGCTTATGCCATCATGCCGATCTTCGCTTTGGCTAATGCTGGAGTCGAACTCGATCCAGTTGCACTCACCAGCGGAGTATCGATCGCGGTAGCTACCGGCCTTGCACTGGGCAAGCCGTTGGGGATCCTCTTGTTTTGCTTCCTTGCCGTGAGACTCGGTTGGACTCGACTGCCAAAGGGCGTCAATTGGCCGATTTTTCTTGGGGGCGCGTGCCTTGGCGGAATCGGCTTTACGATGGCCTTGTTTCTAAACGCACTGTCCTTTCCGGTCGAGGATTACCTGGAGCTCGAAGGAGCAGGCAAGATAGGTACGCTCGTCGGTTCGGCCATCAGCGCTGTACTGGGGACCTTGATTCTGCTTGGTTTCACCAAAAGTTCTCCGACTCAAGACCTCCATTAGGATTGCTTAGGGGCAATTCTTTGAGGATGATGAAGTAGCATCGAGAATTGTCCATTTTAACTTCGAGAAGCCTACTTCCATGACCGAACAAGAGTTCCTAAACCACCATCAACTGGTTCGTAATCCTTTTGTCGATGAAGACGCTCAGACCGACACGGTTTTCCGAGACTTCTGTATTTCCGGTACTTTTCATCCCTCATGGAGCAAAGTAGTCGGGGACTCCAAGCAACCTGCAACAGCGATCGTTTTTGGGGCCAAAGGCTCCGGCAAAACGGCCATGCGATTGCAACTGATCAATCAGATTGCAAAGCACAATGTCGATCATCCAGACCAAAAGGTTTTCCTGGTCTGCTACGACGATTTCAATGCCTATCTCGGGCCGCTCCAAGAACACCTTCCGCGCAGAGCCCAAGGCAATCCGGATCGCGTTCTCGGATCGTTGAGACTGTGGGATCACATGGACGCGATCATTTCCGAAGCTGTTACGCAACTCGTCGATCGCATCCTCCAACCCCAGCATGCCGCCACGGCTACAACAGCCATCGGAGGTGGAGTCGATACCCCTTTGGAACTCGATCGACTAGACCGTGGACAACGACGCGATCTGATGCTCCTTACGGCAATGTATGACCACTCCAAGGCCAGCAATGTTCAAGATCGCTTTGCAGGGCTTTCGAGTCGGCTGCGATTTCGATCCCTTGCAACTTGGTACCCATTCATCTTTGGAATTCTCTCGACAATATTGTTCGCAGCAGGACTTATCTACTTAGTTAAAACCGAAACGTTTTCGCTATTAACCACTCTCTACTGGACTCCGGTTGTCTTTTTGGCCGCTTGGGCTTGGTATGGCCTTCGATGGTTTGCTCGCCATCGACTTGCATCCAAGATTCGCAAGAATGTGCGCGTCCTCGAACGGGAAACCAGTCAACTGCGGCCAATGCTCTTAGGCTTCAATCCCAAAGAGATCGATGAGCAACCAACGCCAACGGCCCAGCGATCGGATGATCGTTATGCACTTTTAGAAAAACTCCAATTGATCCTAAGAACACTCGGATATCCAGGGTTAATCGTCATCATCGATCGCGTCGATGAACCCGACTTAGTCAACGGTCAAGCCGAACGGATGAAGCAACTGGTATGGCCTCTGATGGACAATAAACTTCTCAAACATGAGAGTTTTGGAATCAAGATGCTACTACCCAGTGAGTTGCAACCTTACGCAGATCGCGAGACTCGCGAGTTCCACGAAAGGGCTCGCTTGGATAAACAGAACGTGGTCGCTTCGTTCGATTGGACAGGCGAAGCCCTTTACGATCTACTAGCTTCGCGGATGAAGGCTTGTTCCATGCAAGGCACATCCCCGTCTCCGAAAAGTTTCTTCGGATCGGACGTTTCTGAAACCCGCCTAATTGCTGCTTTGCAGTCGCTCAAGACCCCTAGGAATGCATTCCGTTACTTATATCAATTGATTGCCGAACATTGCAAACGATTCCGAAGCGAAGCACCCAATTATCAGATCTCCAGCGAGTTGTTTGAAAGCAGTCTCGCTTTGTATCAGTCCGAGGATCGGCGCAAAGCCTAAAGGTCGATGAGTCAAGCCAAGCCAAGCGAATCAAGATCATCCGACGAGGATTCGACGCTCGGCATTTCGTCGGTGCCGCTTGTAGGTGTGGCGGTCAACGCTTCGCTAGCCTGCGTCAAGATCCTCGCGGGAGTTTTTGGAAACTCGTATGCTTTGATTGCCGACGGTATCGAGTCGACGGCCGATATCGTGTCGAGTCTTGTTGTTTGGGGAGGGCTACGGGTCGCCGGCACCCCGGCCAACGAACGACATCCCTACGGCTATGGTAAAGCCGAGGCGCTTGCCGGTGTGGTCGCTGCCCTGGGGATTCTCGCCGCGGCCCTCATGATCGCTATCCAAGCAATACGCGAGATTTTAACGCCACATCACTTGCCTCACTGGTCGACTCTTTTAATCCTGGTCTTGGTTGTCGGCGTAAAAGAAACACTGGCCCGATGGACCAGCCATGTGGGAGAAAAAGCCGATAGCGTGGCTTTGCAGGCCGACGCTTGGCATCATCGTGCCGATGCGATATCAAGCATTGCCGCCTTCATTGGGATTTCAATCGCCTTGATCGGAGGCCCTGGCTTCGAACCAGCTGATGACTGGGCTGCTTTGGTCGCCTGCACGGTGATCGCATATAGCGGACTGAGGCTTCTTTACATCACCGCGCGCGATATCCTCGATGCGGCTCCTCCCAAAGAAGTCGAGGAACAGGTTCGATCGATTGCTTCGAAGATTCCTGGAGTCAAGGCAGTCGAAAAATGCCGTATTCGCAAAAGTGGGACGATGCTTTTTGTTGAGATCCACATCGAAGTCGATGGGGCAGCAACCGTCGACGAAGGACACCGCATCGGTGGTGCGGTTCGAGGTTCGCTACGAAACGCGGGTCTTAAAATCGCCGATGCCTTTGTCCATATCGAACCGTATTTTGAAAGCGATGCGGTCAGAGCTTCCATTCAATGAGTTGCCCTTCGACGCACAGCACAATCCGATCGGACTTACAAGGCTCGATAGGATGGGTTCCAACCCAACCACCGTAAGCCGGTAAAACAATCGAGTCGGGCCTGATCCAAAAGCAAGGAACCTTGGCTCTCTGCAGAGCATCAAGGGGGACTTTGTAACTCGGATGCAAATGCCCACAGATAGTCAAATCGGCACCTTGGGCATCATTCTTGCATGGCATTTCTTGGGGAGGTTCGTGCAAATAAAGCATCTTGCCATCAAGCACCGGTGGATTTTGCACGAGCCAGCCGATCTCCCTTAGTTGTTCATGGGATCGCCGATCGTGATTGCCTGCGACGAGTTCCCAACGCACATCGGGGAATGTTCTCTTGGCTTCGCTCAGGAGTTGCTCCAACTCCCCGGTCCAACCCGCAGGAGCATGGAGCAAATCCCCTAACACGACAAGCCTTTCGAACCGGCCTCGCTCAAGGTGCTCAAGCAATCGTTCGAGGGTTCGACGTGTTGCTCCAGAAGGGATCGCTAGTCCTGATTTCTGAAAAACGGTCTCTTTGCCCAAGTGCAAATCGGCAACGAGCAGTGTCTTACCCCAGCCTATCGCACCACTTGGAAATAGTTCGAGTCGGTGAGCTTTGTGCTCAATGATCACGTCTTGTCCTCTTTGGTTTATCGTCAGTCATTTTCTCGAGCTGATTTTGCAGTTTTCGGATCCTATCGGCAAGGGACTCATTGCCGATGCGATCCCGAATTCGCTCAACCATCAAGGGAAATGAAAAGGGTGTCCACTGCTTTAGCTCCTTGTGTACCCAGCGGTTAGACTCCATTCGCAGCAAGGCTTCTTTGAGTCGCTCGATCTGAAGTTGATCGGCCAAGACCTCGTCGCTTGCCTGCCACAAAAGCATGTTCGCTTCGTCGTACTGCTTTAATGCATCGAACACCATGCTTGTCGATGCCTGCAATTGTCTCATCGACTTGGATTTCCCCGGCATCCCGCTATGAATCAAACCGGCAATTCTTGCGATATCTCGGAAACGTCGGCGCGTTAATTCCGTGGCGTTGAGACTCGAAAGGATGTCTTGCTCCAAATCTTTTCGATTGAGCCAATGTCTGAGCGAATCGGTTTCGATGCCGATCGATTCCGGAGCATAGAGCATCAATCCATAATCGTTGACCGCGATCGAGATGGTGTTGTGGCGTTCCCTGGAAATACGATAAGCAAGCAGTGCCCCGAGCCCCTCACTGACCGATCGACCTTCGAAGGCATAGAGCATCAGAGCATCCCCTTCGCGACTTCGAAACCGTTCGACAAGAACCTCGTCGGAGCTTGGGATGTGACTTGATCGCCGTTGGAGTTCCATCAGTTCGGATAGCGACTCGAGCGATTCTGGGAGTGGCTCTTTCTTGGCGATCGCATCGATCCATCTGCGAACACCTGCGGCCAATTCGCTCGACAAGGGCATGTTCCCCCCGAGCCAACGCGGCACGGCCGTCGCATTCCCCTTGGCCTTGCGCACCCAAACAGTCCCCTCGCGAACCCAGACCATCTCAAGGAGTTTTCCACCCAAAAGGAATTTGTCTCCCTCCTTGAGCTTTGCTGCAAACGACTCTTCAACAAACCCGATCTTGCCACCCTTGAGATACTGAACCTGGATCATCATGTCCGAGGTGATCGTGCCAATGGCCATCCGATGCCGTCGAGCGATTCCTTCATCACGCACGATATACTTACCAAACTCGATTGCAACTCGATGAAAGTCTTTGTAGGCGTGCAAGCAACCGCCAGTGGTAACGAAATCCAGCACCCAATCGAGATGCTCGTCGGCGAGGCTTCGATAGGCGTACGTCGATCGAACTTCGCTTAGAAACTGATCCTTTGTGTAAGGCTCTGCGAGGGCGACGGTGACAGCATGTTGAACCAGACAATCCAAGGGTGCATCGATTGGCCGACGCCGTTCGATTTGCTTGTTGCGAATCGACTCTCTGGCGGCTTCAAGCTCGATGATTTCGAAGGCATGCGCAGGGACGAATGCCAATTTGCTCGCGCGACCTGGAGAATGCCCGCTTCGACCCGCCCTTTGAACGAGTCTGGCAGTGCCCTTGGGAGATCCGATCTGGATCACCTGGTCGACAGGTGCAAAGTCCACACCTAGATCCAAACTACTTGTGCAGACGACCGCAATGAGCTTGTCGTCGGCGACGGCTTGCTCTACCCAAATCCTGAGTTCTGGTGCTAGCGATCCATGATGGACTGCGATTCGTCCTGCCCAATCGGGTCTAGCCCTTAAGATCGCTTGATACCAAAGTTCCGTCTGGTTCCGCGTATTGGTAAAGACCAACGTCGAGTTTGCCGAATCGATTCGCTCGATCACCTCCTGGAGCATCGTAAGACCGATGTGTCCGGCCCATGGAAACCGATCGATGGACTTTGGGATCAGCAACTCAATGTCCATCGATCGTTGCTGATCGCTTTGGATGATTGAACAAGGTGCACTGGGCGTTTGGCCGATCAAGGAGGCCATCGCATGATCGATGTTGCCGATCGTTGCCGAAACACCCCAGCGACGGACACTCGGTGCGATACGCGAAAGGCGGGCAAGTGCAAGTTCGGTTTGTATGCCCCGTTTGGAGCCTAGGAGTTCATGCCATTCGTCGACGATGACGGTGCGAAGATGTTTGAATGTGTGTAAAGATTCAGGATACGAGAGCATCAGTGTAAGGCTCTCTGGGGTGATGACCATCGCAGTCGGTGGCGATTGCCGCTGTCGCAGTTTCACCGAGCTTGAGGTGTCTCCGGTCCTTTGCTCGAGCGACCACGGGACGTCCAATCCTCGAATGCACTCGTCAAGAGCAAGGCAAGTATCGTTGGCAAGTGCTCGCAAGGGAGTGATCCACAGGGCAAGCAATGGTGGGCTTGCAAGTTGTCTTTTGCGATCAGGCCAGTGCTCCTTGACCAGTGGGTTCTGTAACCAATCCCCCAAGGGCCCCAACCAAGCGGCTTTGGTTTTCCCCATGCCGGTACTAGCCAGAATCAATCCGTGGTGTCCAGCCCAGTGCGATTTCCAAGCTTGCTCCTGCCAAGCAAAGGGGGACTGATCCTTGCTTTTCATCCAATCGCCGATGGCTTTTAATGCGCCCCTTGTCGTTTCGGAACAATGTCCCACAGGGCTATGAGTATCAGAAGCCATATTTATCGGAGGTTAAGAAAGTTGTCGCACCAGAAACCACACTTACCGCAAAAGAAGTGCGAAGCATGTGGCAAACTCTTTGCATGGCGAAAGAAGTGGGAAAGAGACTGGGACCAAGTTCGGTACTGTAGCGAGCGCTGCCGTCGAAACAAGTCTAAGCTCTCGAATGCTCCCAACAATCCCCATAAACCCAACCAATCCTAATTATCCTCCTCGGTATACACCGTCTTTATTTGCCGCCTGTTTTTGCCCATACATTTTTTTGCCCATACATTTTTTTGCCTGCCGATTTTTTGCCGGCTAGCTTCCCGGCAAATACTTTGTCGACTTCAACGACTCAGGTGCCAAGTGGCTCAAGTACCAGCACTTGGGAGCCTTGTGCGTAAAAAGTCCACCAGCCACTGTTCCACTGATCTGTCGGCATCTGAAATGTTTCGTCGTTCCAGAGATTTTTCCACGCGACATTGGAGGATGGCCCAAGCCACATTGGAATCTCGATTTTGCCTTGTGCTTCATGATCAGCCAAGTTGGCGATGCACATAACAACTCGGCTCGGCTTGCCGTCGGTATTTTGTTCTTTCCACAACCAAGCCAATAGACAATCGGAACTCCAGTTTTCGTCCCACGCTCTTTGAACATCGAGCAGTTGCCACTGGCCTCGATGGAAAATCGGATCCTTCAACAGGCTTGTAATCTTTGAATACAAGGCTTCGATTTCAAGGTCCGTTTGCTCGATCGGGCCCCGCACCAAGTGAGGCGATACTTTGATTTTTGCACCCGTCCACTGGCCGTGATGAAAGAACCTCAAGCCCGGTGTTAAATAACTGGCGATGGCGGATGGAATGTGCCGTGAGTCTGCTAAAGTACCAGCAGCACGCGGTTCGTCATGGTTCTCCAAGAACCGCGCAAGTTTAGACTGATAAGACACGTCGGCCCTTAGATGATTTCTCACACCAAGGTAATCCCGATCCCTGAGGCGATCGTACAGACGTTTGTCGTAGCAGTAGTCAAATCCCTCCTCTTGCAACTCCCACTCCATGTCCCAGTACACTTCGGCCATGAACATGAAACCAGGATGCTTTGATTTGACTCGGTGGATCGCTGTTTGCCAAAAGCTCTGCATCGAACGTCCCCAGGTTCGTTCAAAAACTCTTGGAGTAAGTAACATCGCCATATCGCAGCGCACCGCATCGCATTGATCGCCGATACCCAAAAGAATTTTTTGCATCTGTTCTTGTAGGCCTGGTTTCGAATAGTCGAGTTGAACAGTGTCAGACCAGCCTGAAAAATAAGGGTCCCTGCCGTGGGCAAAAATTCGACCTGTGACTTGGTCGTGGAAATAATTTTTGGGTTGCTCGTCGAGCAGTTGCTGGGTTCCTTCGACTAAGTATTCCGGGTGTGAGTTGAGCCAGGGGTGATCAAGCCCCATGTGGTTGGGTACAAAGTCGAGCATCAACTTGATACCGAGCTTGGACAATCTGCTTCGAAGCTTCTCCAAGGACTTCGGTCCACCGAGTTGTTCAGATACTCGATAGTCAGCGATTGCAAATCCAGAACCGCCGATATCTTCCGTCTGAAGATCACCTAGGACTCGCGAGAATTCCTGCAGCCATTCTGGGTTTCTTCGAGATTCCTGCAGAGATCGCGGGCCTAGAGTCCAGACGCTTAGCAACCATAGAATTTCAACGCCGCGTTGAGATAGTTGCTGTAAGAAAGGCTCGGGGATATCGGCCAAGTTTGCGCGGCGACCGATTTGTTTTGAGAGTTCGTTTAAGTAAACTCGAGTATTGAGTTGATAGAGAACGGGATGGGCTTGCATGGCGAGGATCTCGCTTCGAAAGGGGGGCTAGTAAACTTCCCCTAGTCTACTTGCGTCCAGAGCCAGCGACCTAAGGATCGAGCAAATCTGAGCGTATTTCTTTAGTTCTTTGTTTGGATTGCTCGGCCCGCCAAGCGGCGATTTTGCCATGATCGCCACTAAGGAGCACCTCGGGAACCCGAACACCTCGGAACTCTGGAGGTCGGGTATATTGGGGGAATTCCAGAAGTCTGTTTCCCCTGGAAAAAGAGTCATCCCAACTGCTTTGCTGGTCCCCAAGAACACCGGGGATAAGCCTGATGCAGGCATCGATCATGATCATTGCGGCGACTTCTCCCCCATTGAGAACAAAGTCGCCAACGCTCAGTTCCTTGGGCTTGAGTATCTCGACGACTCGATGATCGAATCCTTCGTAGCGACCGCAGAGCAGAATAAGTCGACCTCTGGGGGCAAAGTCTTCGACCAAGCGTTGATCGAGCCTTTGGCCTTGGGGGGTCAAGAGAATCAATTCAGAGGGACGTTCGTCCATCGCTCGGATTGCTTCGACACAGTGGACAACAGGTTCAACGCAGATGAGCATTCCTGGTCCGCCTCCGTAAGGCCGATCGTCGATCTTATGGTGCTTGGGATCTGCAGACCAATCGCGAAGGTCATGCACGCAGATTTCGATAAGACCTTTGTCGATGGCTTTAGCTAGCAGGCTTTGGGTCAGGTATCCCGAGAAGATCTCTGGGAACAGAGTGATCAGATCGATACGGAGCGAAGCTTGAGGAGGCTTGGTTTGGCTGTTATTTTGCGGTGTCATATTTGATAGTATCGATGATAACAATACGATTGACAACACTAAGGGGGATAGATCCAATCCCCGATGTCGATCGCACGTTGCTAGCAAATTCCCGAAAAGACACGGGGGACAGACACGCGTTTGGTGCGGGTGGAATGCCAGCATTAAGACCGCTAGGCTGCCGAGTGCCTGGCACCAATGGCGATCGCACGTTGCTAGCAAATTCTCGAAAAGACACGGGGGACAGACACGCGTTTGGTGTGGGTGGAATGCCAGCATTAAGACCGCTCGGCTGCCGAGTGCCTGGCACCTATGAAGTCCCTGGCACCTATGAAGTCATTGCAGCGATTGAGTCACGACCGTCGCCGACGAAATTTTAAAAGACCACCAGCCAGGAGCGACCAAGTCGCAACGGAGATCGGTTCAGGAACCTCTCCACCACTGGTAAAATTTTGATTGCTGTAACGCACGTACTGAACCTCCGCAGAAACATTGCCCCCCGTGGAGGTTCCATCACCGAAGTAGAATTGATTGCCAGAGTACCCAACGGGCCGAGTCCCTGATGAAACTTTGTTTCCGTTGACAAAGAAATCGTATGTGTTGGTCGCAGCATAACCTTTAAATTTGAATGTATTAAAGTCCTGCGAAAAATCGAATTGCCCATTTCCTGATGGCCCTTTGTCTATGCGCCAATTCGTTCGGCTTATGACAAAAATTGCGGCGACATCCGAATTGTAAGCGGCTACGGAAAAGCCAAAGTTGCTTGAGTTGAAGATCTTCAGTCGAATCTCCATCTCTAAATCGGTGGTATGTGAGAAAAAGTTGTTGTTGAAGTAGAACGCTCCTCTGTCATTAGGGAGTTGGAACGTGTCAATCTTTAATCGGCTTCCACCAACAATCGATGCCAAGGTGCTTTCGGACGCGGTTGAATCGGTCGCGAAACTCATCCCCTGCGCCGATGGTAACGTCGGATTCTGAGCAAAATCCAACGTTAGCAGATAACTGGCCTGGGCAGGCACAGTAAATAATGTGGCCACGGCCATCAACAGGCATAAAGAGCCAGCTAAAAAGCGTTTGCGAACTGTACAAAAAGATAGTTGTCGAATGTAGGACATCGAAGATTTCCTTGGTTGATCGGAGCACACATCGGGACTCAAAGCAAACGGATAATCCAGACGAACTCTGGCTTTCTTAACCGTTCCAAAATGAGTACGACGGGTATCTACACAAACCCGATATCCAAAGAAAGTTTGCCGAAAAACTACCTGACTTTCGCGTCAAACCTCACGAATCCACCCTCGCCAGGCTTAAGCTCCTGGTCGATCTCCCAGCGTAGAACCGACGAACCTGCTTCGTTTGGAGCCGTCGAAAAGCGAGCTTCTAAGCTCGATTGCTGCGAAGACTCAACATACTCCAACCGCGGAGCGAGCGAATCGGTGACGACCAACTTTGAGACCGGCTGCTCACCGATATTGTCGTAACGGATCGTAAAGGAAATGATGTCTCCAGGGTTAGCAATCTGCTCAGATGCCACCTTACAAATACGAACCCTGGCTCCCTTGTACTCATACAAGGTGAACTCCCTAGGCTGCTTTTGATCGACGATCACAACGGCTTCTTGGCCATCGATCAAAACCTGCAGTGCATCGATGTTCGACCAAATGCGAGCGGCAGCCGCGGATATCGCAAGCTTCGCTGGATCGGTCATCAGGATATTGCCATTGCGGATGATATCCAGATCCTCGTAGGGCTTGAACGCATCACTGATCTCACCCATGGGCAATACCAACTCGGCAGGCATCGGACGCTGACGATCCAAAAACGCCTCGACCACGCGCACGGTGTCTTTGGTGTTTGCCTTAACCGGTGCCATGACCTGAATCGGAGGCAACTTCTCTTTGATCATCCCTGGCCCTGCTGGCAAATCAGCCGACTGAGGACGCAACGCAAGCTCGGACTCCAGAACACCAGTTCGCTTGCGAACACTTCCAAATCGAGGCGCGTAGATCGCAACGCGACAACCAGCTTGAACTTCAGTCATCCCAGTCTTGGTCGTGTACTGAATAACGGTGTCCTCTGGATCCAAGCCTACCTGCGAAAGATCGCTTTGGAGTCTCACAGGAGGATCGCGATCTCCCCCGTCAAAAATATACTCCTGGGGATCCATGCACCGCGAGGGCATTTCGCACTCAGGTTCACAAGCACCTTGAGGACATGGTCCCTCATGCGGTACCTTGCAACCGGCTTTGCAAGCTAGCAACCCCGCGCCGAGTCGGTTCGGGAACAAAGGACGATAGGGCCCATGAACACATGAACCGCTCGGTTGACACTCAGCGACCTCCCCATGGGATTCAAATAATGCACTCGCCGAACCACTCGTCGCGCCGCTTACAACGCGTCGATGACCTACCATCTGATAAGGGGATCCGGTAACTGGAGCGGAAGGATTGACGTACTGGGGACCAACAGTCGACGGAGTCCTGGCAACTGCATAGCTTTCAGGTTGCTCGGAGGCTGGGCGCGTTTGATTTGTAGCGTGGGAGGCCGGCACAACGGCTTGTGTGCTTGCTTGCTCCGACTCATCGGTTATCAACACATCGCGACTTGTGTCGCGAGGGAGTCGCACGCGCTCACGCATTGGATCCGTCGCACAGCCGACTAAGCATACGAAGAACAACAAGCAAAAACTCGGTGCCAACATCGAGCCTCTTCGGAATGCTTTTGGACTTCGCGTCATGGGGGTGACCCTTTGGTTGGCAAATCTTGTGTTTTGCAAAGCTGGTTTGTCTTTATTGGGAATCGCTGATCGAGCCCGATGCTGCCGGTTTACCGACCACCGGACGACTCTGTACTGGCTCGGCGCTGGGACTTGCTGCTGGATATTCGATGATGGGCCAGCGACCTTCGTCGATGAGCATCTGTTTGGTTGGGATCGGCTTGAGTGTCGTCCAAGGTGGACAGTGGTAGAGGAACTCCAACCAATCTTGACCTTGGGTAACATTTGGGACTCGCGAGCCCATTCTCAAGATCGCAACAGGCCGTCCGAGTTGGTCTGCAGTGCGCAGTGCGTTTTGACTTGCACTGATATCCAAGACTCGTTGTGGTTTGCCTGAAGTATCGACCGGTTCGGCAACCTCGGAATCCTCTAAATAAATGACTCGCATGACAAGCTCGCCTCGGGCTGCATCGGCGATATCATTCTCATCGATCTCGATGGGAATCGGAAATCGATGCTCTCGTTCCGCAGGAGGACAAGTCTTATCGATCACCTCGATCGTGGGGAATAACTCCAGATCAGGGTCTCCTTCGATTCCTGTGAGTCGAAGACGATAGACGGCACCGACCAGAAGACCCACGCGAGCCGGATTAGGCATATCGGGAGCGAATTGACCCGCTTCAGCGAGATTGAATTTCACTCCTTTTGGGCCACGCACCTCGACAGCTTGCCAAGCTCCTCGCAGTTGCGGTTTGCGCTGCAATTGGATCGAACCGATTGCACCAGGAACCATCTCGTCGTCGAGTAGACTGCGCGTTGTATTGGGCAATCGGGCAGACGCAGAGTTGGGATTGTAAGCCGATTGGCCTAGGGCGACATTGCTAAAGAGAACTGCCAGGATGCAGATCACGATGAAAGCGACCCATCCTAGGACCATCGTCGGAAAGGAAATGTGTCGGAACATACTGCACCCTGTCGGACTGCGGGATAACAAAATAGTCCCAGACGATCCGGGACTATTGTTTATGAAAGATCACTAACCGATCCGCTGATTAACGGACTTGTGGAGTTCCCGGTGGGCAGTATTCACCCGCACCGCCTGCACCCCCCGCTCCACCAGGTCCAGGACCTTGGGATCCACCGTATAGGTTCGATGGAACCTGTCGGCTAGCATGGTAGAAGCCTGGTCGACCGGCAGGATATCCTGGGTGGATGTTCTGCTCGTGGATACGGATGTGGCTCGGAGGAGTTGGATAGCTATATCCAGGTTGCTGACGAACCGTCATCTTCATCTTGTCGACTGGATCAGGAATGTGCATGTGTGTCTTGTTCTTCATCACATGCTGTTGGAGTCCGGCAGGATGTCCAAACGGAATGTGAGGAGGTCCAGGCAATCCGATCGGAGTCCCGCTGTAGGTCATTCCATACTGAGGAGCTGTCACTCCAGCGACCATGTTCGGCGGTGCGCTCATCGGGTCGATGGGGCGACCATCGGGTCCACACAATCCACCTGCACCACCCATGCCTCCGGGGCCCATTCCACCAGGACCCATCGGGCCGGGTACACCACCGTTGGCATAAGCAGCAGCGGTTAGCTCGATGTCTTTGTTACCTAGGCGAACAATCGCTAGAATAGAACCACGTCGATCGGCTTCGATGATCGGATCCAAACCTGGTTCGAGACGAGTGCTAACCAGGGTATCGATCCCCGAAATCACTTCACCTTGGAATTCAGGATCGGGCAAGTAGATCACTTTGGTCACAAAGTTGCCTGACAAAGCTTGATCGAGATCTTCCTCAGTAAACTGAATTGAGATCGCGTTGTGAGCCAAGTAGGCAGCAGTGCGAGGATTCGAGTGCCCGACCTCAACGGTCGGATAGAGCTCGACTCCCTCGCGACCAGCGATATCGGTAAGCTTCAGGCGGTAGATGCCACCTTGGGCAAACTCCAATCGTCCTGGGACGATCAAGCAGTCGCTGGTGAAGGAACCATCGCCGACGACATCGTAAGAGATCTTCATCGACTGCGGTTGATTGAATAGGATTTGAGTCGTCGGTGCTGGCACTCCTGCGCCATAACCGGGGACTGGAATAGTCTCGGGTGCCAAAACACCAGGACCAGGACCACCTACCATCGGGCCGGGTTCAGCCAGCCGTGCTGCAGGAGGCATATTGTGTCGAATAGCGGGCTCGCCCCCCAAGCTTGGTGCAGCCAAACCCAATGCGGCTATCACGCCTAAAAACCTAACTTTTTTCATGCGATTCCCCTCGGAATGACTTGGGTCAAGCCAGCTTCGCGCTAGGCAGTTACGACCGATTGTTTCCACCTGGACGCGAACCGTCCTGCAAACCTACAATTCCGTGCGACTTGGCACCCTCTTGCAGATCCCTCAGGAGCCTCAAAAGCGGAATTCGAGGCGCGTCCTGAGTCTATGTTCGGCACGGAGCTTTCGTTTTCTTTGATAAAATCGGTACGACTCGACCATGGAACCAAGGTTTTCAGTTGCTAGCATTTTCAAAGCGGTCGCCGCGCTACCAGTCCTCAGTGCCGCATCGCTTTTGGTTACTTGGATGCTTTGGCACCAGCCGGATGAATCGATGGCCTTTGGTCAGAGTGCTACGACAGTCTCCTCCCCTGCCCAAAAGACAACCCAGATATCTGAAAGTCCAGTCCAAGAGCCATCATCGACTTCAGCGATAACGCAGGTGACGACCGATCCGAACCAACTAGTGCTTGCAGCCGTTCGCCAAGCGGTCTGGGGGCCATCGATTTACTGCCGAGTCCAACAGACGACCAATGTTTTTGGCCAGCGTGCGTTGCTCATTGGCGAACTCCGATCCGAGGCCTTATCAAGTTCCCCTATGCGACGAATGCGTTATACGGCACGCGTGGCTGTTGGTGAGACAGCGTTTGATTTGCTTCAAGTATCCGATGGACGGATGATGTGGACGCGATCGGGTCCTAATGCACCACCGAAACGGATTATCTTGGATCAGGTGTTGCAAAGCATTCCCAGCAGTTTGCAGTATCCAGACACTAGGCCTGAGGTTCATCTGCTATTGGCTGTCGGTGGCCAAGCTGAGTTGCTTCGAGGGCTTTATCACCGATACAACTGGTACAAGGCAGTCAGTGGCAAGATTGCCGGAGCGGATGTTTGGCAATTGGTCGGTCGACTGCGCACTGAGCCGACTCGGATTGCCGGCAACGCACCGATCGACAACATGAACAGCGACATAGGCAGTCCGAGCAAGAATTTGCCGACCGAAGCACGATTGACATTGAGTCGCTCGACAAAGTTGCCTTACTTTCCCTTTATCATTGAGTACTTCCAGCGAGCCCAGCACCCGACGAATTCCAAGAGTCCTTTTGAACTCATGTCTCGCATCGAGTTCAAGGATCCGACGACGGAGATCCAGTTTAGCGATAAGGACTTTGAGCGATTTAGCGAGACGGTCGAAGAGATCAAAGACGAGACACAGGATTACTTGCCGACATTTCGCTTAAGTTCCGAGGCGTTTCGGACTGTGCGGTAGCAACCGCGATAGTGACGATCGATTCAATCTTGCTTGGGCCACCGATTCAACTGACGTTGTCGCTCTTTTTTGAATTCCGCTATCGGATCGATGGTAGGATCGATTTCCTCTTCCATCACCTTAAAAAAACTTGCCCCTAAGACGCCGAGAATCCCGGCGAAAATGGCAAGGGCTGTAACAAACGTAAACATGGTAATGCATCTGCCTAGGGTAGTTACTGGAGTGATGTCCCCGTAGCCAACAGTGGCAACTGTCACCATTGTAAAATAGGCCGCATCGAACAAATCCCGAAACTTATCTGGCTGCGCTTTGCATTCGGCTTCGAAGATGGAAACGGTACAGAAAAGTCCAACGATCAACTGGGTAAACAGCAGTGGTTTCCAAGCTGGCCAAGCGCGATAGAAGCCTAAAGCTACCAACTGCAATGAGCGACTGTACCGAAAGAATTTGAGCAACTGGAATATGCGCAGCGCCCGAAGCAGATGCCCCCATTCGGGTGGTGCAACCAATCCAAGCCAAAAGGGAGCGATAGAAATTAGGTCAACTAAACCGATCGCAGATTGGGGATAATGCCATCCGTAGTGATCTTGGGCGTCATCCAACCATCGCATTAGATATTCGAGAGTAAAGCAAATGGCGATGACTCCCTCGGCCAACACAAATCGGGGATCGCGATGGAGATAGTCTGCAGTTCTGAGCGAAAGCTCGGTCAGATAAAGACCTGTTCCAAGCACAATCAGGAGCTTGATCAAAGGATTTGCTCTTTGAAGGATAGTTCGAGCCTGCGTCATGGGAGCGATCCTGGAGTGTGGATTAAACAGGGTGATGTTGGTTCTAGTGAATCGGGTGTTCGAATTAAGAGGGCGGTTTTCTTTGTTTTTCGGGCTTAGAATCCTAGCTTTGGGACAAGAAAGCTTCTTTTTAGTTTTTTCGCGCCCTGCCATTTGTTATTCTTTGCCTTTGACACACTAGGCATCTTAGTGAGGTCCGTAAATTCAAAGATAGGTGTAGAGTGCGAGCATGGGATTATTTGACAAAATTCGTGGCGAGTTCATCGATATTATCGAGTGGATCGATGACTCTAGGCATACTTTGGTCTGGCGATTTCCCCGTTATCAGAACGAGATCAAAAACGGGGCCAAGCTGATTGTCCGTCCGGGTCAGGTCGCGATCTTTGTCTCTGAAGGAAAACTGGCGGACGTATTCGAAGCGGGAACCTATGAGTTAACCACGGCCAACCTGCCAATTCTAACGACGCTCAAAGGTTGGAAGTACGGCTTCAACAGTCCGTTCAAAGCTGAAGTCTATTTCTTCAGTTTACGACCTGTTTTGGATCTCAAGTGGGGCACCCCCAATCCAATCATGTTGAGAGACGCGGAGTTTGGACCGATTCGCATCCGGGCTTTTGGATCTTACGTTCTAAAGGCAGCTGATCCCAAAGCATTGCTCACAGAAATCGTCGGCACCAACGCTGCGGTTTCTACGGAAGAAGTTACAGAGTTGATTCGATCGATCATCGTCGAAGCCTTGACCGATCTGCTAGGAACATCCCAAATCGCAGCGTTGGATATGGCATCGAACTATCGCAAACTCGCTGATGAACTGAAGAAACAAGTTCAAGAGCGAATCGACGACGAGTACGGTCTGGAGTTACAGCAGTTGATGATTGTGAATATCTCTCTGCCCGAGGAGGTCGAGAAAGCTCTGGATTTACGAACCAAGATGAATGTGATTGGGGACATGGGTCGCTTCCAACAGTATCAAATGGGAGAGTCGATGGTTGCCGCCGCCAACAGTCCTGCGGGAGGTGGTGCAGCAGAAGGAATGGGCTTAGGTATCGGGCTTGCCATGGCCAATCGGATGACACCTTTAGGTAATCCTGGCCAAGTGGTGCCCTCAGTCCCTCCTCCCCCACCGGTTGCCGTTTGGCACGTTGCCAACCAAGGCCAAACCCTCGGGCCCTACAGCATGCAGCAAATGGTCGAAGCCATCGGGCGAGCGGAGCTTCAAGCATCCAGCATGGTTTGGACAGCAGGCATGACCGATTGGCTACCTGCAGGCAAGGTTGCTGCTTTTGCGGGTTATTTCCAGGCTCCTCCTCCTCCCCCAAAAACATAGCCAAAGGGGGCCTCGTCTTGGCAGATATCAAAGATAATCAGCCGGTAGACTCGAATGACTCTGGGTTGCTTGGTTGTGAATGGATCATCGATGCTTATGGTTGCGAACCTGATCGCCTTCGCGACCCTGCGACCATGATCCGCTTATGTGAAACCATTATCGATAAACTCGACTTGAATGTCGTAGGACATCCGGTTTGGCATCAGTTTCCCGGCCATGCAGGGGTCACTGGATTGTATTTGCTGAGCGAATCGCATTTAGCCTGCCACACCTATCCAGAGTTTCATGTGGCAACACTGAATCTCTACTGTTGTCATTGGATCCAGGAACAGCCTTGGGCAGATCTGCTTGGCAAAGCGCTGCGAGCCTCTCATTGCGATGTGGTATGCGTACCACGCGGGCGGAGCGCTTGCATGCCGACAAGTCAAGGCAAGGAGATCGACTGATATGAAGTCGCGTACAACGAATTGTCCGGCATGTGGTGGCCCTGTGACGTTTCAAGTAAGCTCGTCGTTGGTTACTGTATGCGGCTTTTGTAATTCTGTTGTCGCCCGAGGGGACAAGCATCCGAAGGACTGTGGGAAAATTGCGGATGTTGTGGATCTAAACTCCCCGATCCGGGTTGGGATGACGGGGAGTTATCGCAACAAGGCTTTTCATGTGACGGGACGTGTTCAGTACAAGCATCCCTCGGGAGCTCTGTGGAACGAATGGTATTTGAGTTTCCCTGGCGAGCGATGGGGTTGGCTTGCCGAGGCCCAAGGAAATCTCTATTTGATGTTTGAGCAAAAAACCAAAGCCGGGTCGCGGCTCGCAGAGTTTGAGTCCTTGGAACTCGGTCATGAATTCAAAGTACGAGAAGAGTCACTGGAAGTGACTGAAAAGGCCATCGCAACGGTATCGGCTGCCGAGGGCGAAATCCCCTGGGCTGTGCGACCTGGATTGAACCACGTCTATGCCGATTTGAAATCAAAGCAAGGCTCCATAGGGACCTTGGATTTCTCAGACTCAGCGGTCCGGTTTTATTTGGGAAGCCGCGTGACTCTCGATGCGATTGGTATTAGTGCTGAATCGAACCTAGGGATTCCGCAAGATATTGTGGTCCAAGGGATTCAGGTCAATTGCCCGAACTGCGCTGGCAGCTTGCAGATGAAACTGCCGGATCAGTCGCTACGGATTACATGTCCTAGTTGCAATGCGCTGTTGGATGTTCGCGAGGGAGACTTGGTCTACCTCGATTCACTAGGACCAAAAAAATTCGACCCTGTTTTACCTCTTGGCTCCAAAGGGAACCTATTTGGCAAGGAATTCATCGTTATCGGATTCCTAAAACGGTTTGTATTCCATGCAGGCAAGTCCTATCCATGGAGCGAGTATTTGCTTTACAACCCCGAAATCAAATTCCGCTGGTTGGTTGCGACCCAAGATAACCATTGGTCTTACATCGAGCAGATCGATTATCCTGGAATTACGCAAGGGCAAGTCCTCAACTTCGAAACGAAGTTTTTCAAGTTGTATGACGATGGCACCTCAACGGTCAGTTACGTCATTGGAGAGTTTCCTTGGCGTGTGCAAATCGGTGAGCAGACCAAGGTGAAAGACTACATCTGTCCACCGTTGATGCTCAGCTTCGAACAGTCCATCGCACAGACCGATTCGGCGGATCCTAACGCCGCTATCCATTCAGAAGTCACAGTCTCGAAGGCTACTTACTTAACAGCCGATGAAATTGAAAAAGGGTTTTCGTTGAAAGAAATCCGTCGCCCATTAGGCGTAGGCGCAATTCAACCGGCACCGATTTTGGGCTATCGGTTTTTGATCGCTTGCGGAGCTTTTTTAGTAACACTGATGATCCTGCGTGCGATCGGTGGTCGGATGCATCCGGGAAATCCGCCAGACAGTTGGTTGATGACCATAGCGATCTGGGTTGTTATTGGGTTTCCGATAGCAACACTGCTTTACAAATGGTCGTTTGAACTCAAGCGATGGCAAAACAGCGATTTTTCGCCATACGTGGGTTTCACGCAGACCAAGCAGAGTCTCTTTGGAGAATCGCCATGAATTCGGTCTTCAATGCGTATTTGATCACAGGCCTGATCGTGTGCCTTGCGTTTGGAACGGCTGCCCTAAGCGGTTGGCATTTGCCGAGCAACAAGTTCAGCGGAGCGAGTAGTCGCAGTGCAAGCAGCACAAGCTCGAGCAATCGCAGTAGCAGCAGTCGCGGTGGTTTTTTTGGTGGAGGATCGACATCAGGTCGTTCCTCTGGTGGTTTCTGGGGTGGAGGAAAGTAATGATGAAATTGGATATGGTCAACTGTTTTTCTGGTGGGCTTCTTGGACAACTCCAACCCGTTCCTGCCGAGACTGGCTGGGGATTGCTTGTCTATCACTTGAGTGCATCTGCGATCTTCTCCGCACTAGGGATCTTCGTCCTGTTTCTCGCGATGTATTTGATGGAGATATTGACGAAGTTTTCGATTACCAAAGAGATTGTCGATGAGCACAACACAGCTTTGGCAATTATCGTTGCATCGGTCGTTATTGGCATCGCGATGATCATTTCGGCGTCGGTCTTGGGCTGACGAAACGATGCTCAATCGTGCTCCACTTTTTCTCTTGTATGTAAACGTGTTGGTGATCGCTGTTTGCGGGCTGATCTATGAATTGCTCGCAGGTACGCTTGCCAGTTACATGCTAGGGGATTCGGTCACCCAATTTTCATTGGTTATCGGTACTTATCTATCGGCGATGGGAGTCGGAGCGTGGCTCTCGCGTTACATTCAGCAGCATCTTGCGCAGGCCTTTGTGGAGATCGAGTTAGCACTTGCTTTTTTGGGGGGCTTTTCAGCACCGCTTCTGTTCATCGTATTTCCATTTGTGGAGTGGTTTCGACCGCTACTGCTTGGATTGGTCTTTGCTGTTGGGGTTTTCGTCGGACTTGAACTACCCCTGCTTATGAGGATCCTCAAGGAGCACCTCGATTTCAGCGATTTGGTATCCAAGGTTCTTGCTTTTGATTATGTCGGAGCGTTGATCGCTTCGATTTTGTTTCCTTTGATCTTTGTCCCTTATCTTGGATTGGTAAGAACCTCATTGGTGTTCGGGATCCTCAATGCGTTGGTCGGACTTTGGAGCACGTTTCTGCTTCGACCTCTGCTGCGACCGCACCATGTATGGAGCCTGAGAATCCGTGCTGCGATCGTTCTGGCAATGCTTG
The DNA here is from genome assembly GCA_040381975.1 of Pirellula sp. Lineage (GTDB taxonomy): Bacteria > Planctomycetota > Planctomycetia > Pirellulales > Pirellulaceae > JBKCUI01. Next base: position 65,370 of record JBEIGI010000010.1, on the reverse strand, counting down.
CGGGGGGGCTTTTTCAAGCTTCCCAGATGACGCAATTTGGGGAAGAAAGCAGCCTTGGTGGGAAGATAATCCATAGCGTTTCCTCAACTTACCAACGCATCGCTGTCACCAGCAAACGAGGTGGATTTCAGCTCTATCTCAACGGGCATTTGCAATTCAATTCGACCGATGAGTATCGCTACCACGAGGCGCTAGTGCATCCGGCTCTTCTGGGGAGTGATCATCCCAAGCAAGTCTTGGTTTTAGGAGGTGGAGACGGACTTGCAGTGCGTGAAATTCTTCGGTATCCAAGCATCCAACGCGTCGTTCTGGTCGATTTGGATCCGGCCGTTACTGATTTGTCGAAAGGTTTTCCTCCTCTGCTTAAACTCAATGGATCATCGCTTCTGGATCCGCGCGTTGAGGTGATCAACCAAGATGCGTTTCTGTGGATCAACCAGTCGAGCGAATTCTTCGATGCAGTGATCATCGATTTTCCAGACCCTGGGAGTTTTTCGATAGGTAAGCTTTACACGACGCATTTTTTTCGGAAATTACGCAATCGAATCCACTCCAATTCGCTTGTTAGTATTCAGTGCACTTCGCCGTTGGTTGCACCTCAATCCTATTGGTGCATCATCCGTACTCTCGAAGCAGCGGGTTTTGTCGTCAAGCCATTCCATGCGAGCGTTCCATCTTTTGGGATATGGGGGTATGCACTTGCAAGTCTCACTGAAATCTCCCTTGATACAAAGAGGCTCCCATCGGATGGCCAACTGCGATTCCTAAATCCAACGAATCTTTCCGATCTTTTCACGCTTCCTCAAGACATTCAACCACTGTCTCCGCAAATCAATCGATTGGATAATCAGTCGCTGGTCCGTTACTACGATGAGGAATGGCATGGACTCGATTAATCGACGAGACCTGATCGCGACGCTTCTGGGAGTATCGGCAACGACCCTTGTTGGATGCTCTAAACCTAAAAGGCCTGATATCCAAGGCGAACTTTTTGGGCAAGATAGCCAGAGCGGACACCGGCTTCGAGATTCGAATTTACATCCAGGCTCGATTCAGGACTGGCAGAATGTGCCCGTGGTCATCGTCGGAGGGGGAATCGCCGGTTTATCAGCCGCGTGGCGATTCAAACGCAAGGGGTTCGACGACTTTGTTCTGCTCGAACTCGAATCCCAGGTCGGAGGCACGTCACGCTCAGGCACCACGGGCAACTTTCATTTTCCATGGGGTGCTCATTACATCACTACCCCGTTACCGAACAACACAGAGTTGATCGATCTGTTGATGGAAATGGGCGTCGTCCTTGAAATTGCACCCGATGGAACGCCCGTTGTTGATGAGCAGTACCTCTGCCGGGAACCTGAGGAAAGGATCTTTGTCGATGGACGCTGGGCCGAAGGACTCTTTCCGGAATCGATTGCAAGCCAAGACGACCTCGATCAATATGCCGCCTTCAACCAGCAGATCAAGTCCTGGGCAAATGCATATGACGGGCATGGCAAACGTTTTTTTGATTTGCCGATCGCTCATTGCTCGGACGATCCGCAACCGAAGGAACTTGACAAGATATCCATGCTCGATTGGCTTGATCGGCAGGGATGGGATTCGCCGCTCTTGAAGTGGTATGTAGATTATGCATGCCGAGATGATTACGGGCTTTCGATCGATCGAACCAGTGCATGGGCTGGCATTCTATATTTTGCAGCCCGATGGAAGAACAAAGACCACCTGATGCAGGACGTGATCACTTGGCCTGCGGGCAACGGCCAGATCGTCGATTACTTAAGTCAGCAATTCACCTCGCACATTCGTAAACGTTTCATGGTGACAAAGATCCATCCTAGCGAACTATCCAATCGCGATGACGTTTGCGAACTTATCGGATTGGATTTAGATAAAAATCATTGGGAAGGATATCGAACCAAGCAAGTCATCTGGGCAAGTCCTCAATTTATTGCCAGTCGTGTGATCGATCGATTTCGAAATGGGAGTATCGGTAGCACGACTCCATTTCGTTACGGTTTGTGGCTAGTGGCCAATGTGCATCTTTCTGACCGTCCACAAGAATTGGATGTGCCTCTGTGTTGGGATAACGTGTTCTACGAGAGCAAATCCTTGGGGTATGTGGTTTCTACGCATCAATCAGGCGTGGATCACGGGCCCTGTATTTGGACATGGTATTACCCCTTTGCCGATGAGCCATTGAAATACTCTCGCGAGCAATTGCTTGCGGTTCCCTGGTCAGACTGGGTCGAGTTGGTTCTTACGGATCTGCAAAGAGCTCATCCCAAGATCCGTGATTTGGTCAGCAGGGTCGATGTTTTTCGTTGGGGGCATGCAATGGTGCAACCTTACACGGGCTTTGTTTGGAGCCAGACGCGTCGCGATTCCGTTCTCCCTGATCGGAACGTGCATTTTGCCAACACAGATCTTAGTGGTCTGGCTCTTATGGAAGAAGCTTTCTACCACGGGATACGAGCGGCAGACGAGATACTGAGCTTGTTGTCCTGATTTGCTGGCTGTGTTTTTTATGCTGATTTATAGATAAAAGGCCGGGGAAAAGGGGCTGTTTTGAATCTGCGGCACGCTAGCCACAGAAAATAAGTTTGAAAAAAATCAAGGATCATCGCCTTGAAACTTTACGATTCCGGCCAGATCGAACTTAGCGGACTTGGTTTCTGCTGATCAGTTCATCAATCTATGGGCAAACGCTATGGCCATTGAACACACCTGCCAATGCGGCACTAAACTCCGAGTTAAAGATGAGTTGGCCGGCAAAAAAATCAAATGCCCTAAGTGCTCTAAAACATTCACACTACCTGCCGGTCAAGCCGCTCTGGATCTGATCTCCGTTTCGTGTAAATGTGGCAAATCATTCCAAGCCAAAGCTACGATGGCGGGTAAGTCCTTTCAGTGCATTTCCTGCAATCGTACGATTTCGATCCCTCCATTCTCGATCACCAACAAGGCCCCAAGCTCCAATAAAACAGTGCCTAATTACAGGGGTATTCCCGCAAGACCGGGAATCCAACTGAATTTCAATCAAGATGTATTGATCATCGTGACTGCTGTTCTTTGCATCCTATATACGTCACCTTTCGGGAATCGAATCGAACGTAGATTGGTATAAAGAGGCGGTTTCCAGCATGAAGATACAAACCAATTGCCCTGAATGTCACCGAGAGTATTCAGTCAAATCCAGTTTGCTGGGTAAGAAACTCAAATGCAAATGTGGGAAAGTGTTTCAGCTTCAATCGCCTTCGACGGGTGATGCGATAGCGTCATCACAAGTTGCTCCTCCCTCGGGTTTTTGGGACGAGAGGTTCGAGGAGATCGCAGATGATATCCCCAAAGAGCAACCATCGGTGGTCTATGCTGCAAAAGCTACCAAGCAAGGTTGCAACTTTGAAGTAATCCTGCCGATGGATCCATTTACTGGAGGAATCCTTTATAGTCTTGTCTGCTCATTGGTTGGATTGGTCTTGCTCGCGCTGATGGTCCCATTTCGATCTTTGGTTTGGCGACGCTTATCTATCGCTATCGTGCGCACTATGTGAACCATTTAACCCTGGCTATACGGGATGAGGGTATTTCAATCCTCTACCATAAGGCGCTCCCTTGGCCCTGTCGAAATCGAATCATCCCCGTCGAATCGATCGAAGAAATCCGAATGGAAACCAAGACGGTCCAAGCTTCATGGCTTTTGCCGCGAGCCGAGTACTCTCATACGACCTATGGATCCAGATCGTCATACACCTACGTTTTTGTCTACGACTTAAAATGCAAACTCAAGAACAATCGCTTTGAAACGAGGCTTTTAACCGTCGAGAGTAGAGATTTGGCCAAGTCGATACGATTGCAGTTGAAACGACTGAAGCTTGATCGAACTGATGAATCCTAGAGCGTCTTAGATTGTCCAAAAAAATCTCGATGCGAGTCATCCAGCGACGTACTGCGGCAACAGGAGCGGGGCGAGGGGCCACTTGGTTGTTTTTTGTAGACACAAGTCACGGCTTCACCGCTGTGAAGCTAGGTGGTGGCCCCAAAGATTTACCCAAAGAAATTACAGAACAACTCGGTTTCAGGGTAACATAAGGGAGGACTCTAATCAAATCGGCTTGGTGGCATCCAAAATCGTATGCAACCCGATGGCCAACTCAAAGTAGAAAAGTGACTATGTACTTGAGAGAATTATGGACAACACAAGCTTCAAATCCGCTGAGGGTCGATCGATCACTATTATTCCCAAAGGATATGCGGAGAATAGATCGTACGTACGGAAGCTAACATCCATTTTGATGCTGATCTTTGCAGGCCATCTTTTTCCTGGAGGACTATTCTTCTACGGTTGTTTTTTTTTTTGAAGGTCGGCGATTTCAATTTGATGGCGTTCGTACTATTGGAACGATCGATAGCTGGTGTACCCACACCGACATACGTAGAAACTATGACTACTATGTTATCGATTACCAGTTCAAGACAGAAAGCGGCGAACTCGAATCTGGGTGAGATGCGATCTCGGCGTGGGCTTACCCATCTATAAGCACAGCGGATCTGCGTCCAAAGAAGAAGGATGAAATCGAGATTGAGTACATTAAGGGGCGTCCCAAGACATCAAGAATAGCCAATCTCAAGCGGTATCAAAGCGTCTACTTTTTTTCCAACCTTGCGATGCTGCTTGCTGGGGTTCTATGTGCGTCGGTATACATCAATACTTTTACAACCAAATCGCGACTGCGAATCTATGGAGGAGTCTTGATGCTTGCTGGAGCCGCAATCCTCATGGTGATGCTGTACGGATTTATCCTATGGGTTCTACATCGTCCCATGAATGAGTTATGGATCGTTTTGTTGCTTCTTACCCTTGCTTCGCCTATTTACGGAGGAATGCTTTGGCTTGGATGGTCTTCTATCATGCAAAGTCGCATCACCTTCACGGATCCGCAGGAACTTTTAAAGCTCGATTTGATACCACCTTGCGGGGATCAAGTCACCATCATGCAACATACGTTTATGGGAGCTGACTCTGCTGTTTTGATCGATCACCAACATGGACAAGTGCACTTTATAAACTGTCACGTGACGAGCGGTTTTGTGACGAGCATCAAGCCGATCTATTCCACAAAGATTAGCCAACTGAAGATTCGCGAAAAGACATTGTTCCCCAGCACTGGAAAAACCGATGTCGCAAACTTGAAGTCTCCCATCGGCTTAACAACCTTTAGAATGAATCAGCCCGGAGTCCAAGAATTACTCGGATTGCTTCGTAATCATCGCTGAGCCAAATCGACTAGGAGAACTACGTCGTGTTCTTCAGCCAACGGCTGATCGACTCTCAAATGAATTAAGCGATCTTTCCTGATTCTCGGTTTGGAGTCATCGGACGCTCAGGAAATTTCCGACCAAAATCGGGTGTAAAACTCACAGAATCGTAAAATGGGATTCATGGACGAATCCAAGCTCCCTACGCCGCACAATAATCTGTTCCAATATGCGCTCTCGCACGCGCGAGCCGCCAGAGATCTAATCCAAACGCACCTACCTGCAGATTTGGTGGGAGCGTTGGATCTTAATTCGCTAGAGCTCCAAAAAGACTCCTTTATCGATGATGAATTGCTAGCAACAGATCCCTTTTTGCAAAGTATCCTCGGCCTGCTAAAATACAGTAGACGAAAAGACTTTGCAGGCAAGCTTGAGTTCCTGTTGCGATGTCTGCTTGAAAGCGGAACGGCGGAGTTGCACCTTGAGCATTTGGAAGCCGTGGTGGTTTATATCACGGAAGTGAGTCCTTCGATAACCGTGGAAAAACTTGAAATGACGATTCAAAAGATATTTCAAACGCAATTCGAACCCGGTTCGATAGCTGACCAGTATTTAAGAAAGGGTCGAATGCAGGGAATCGAGGAAGGAAGACAGGAAGGGAGACAGGAAGGGATTCTTGAGGGGCTAAAGAAAGGTGAGATCCACTTGATCCAAACCTTGCAAGAAATCTTGAGTTTACCGCTAGGTGATCCAGCGTCGTTCCAGGATCGGTCGCTTGAAGAGTTGCAAGCGATCTCAACCGTGCTTCGTCAGCGAATCCGTGACCGCAAATAGAAGGGTTATTGCGAGACTCGTCCTTGTCCAACAGGCCCCCTTTTAGCCGCCTGCTGACATCGTAGACTAACGCGTACCGTCTTTGAGCATGAACTCCACCGCTGCTTCCACACAGCGAGCGTCTTGCATCAAAAAGGAATGCAAGACCGGGAACGACTGGAACTCAGTCATCCCCTCCAGTTTCGCTTCTTGAACCGTGACAACCGCATCGTTGGGCCCAGCCAAAAGTGGGTTTTGGATCGATGTGCCTGTTAAGTCACCCGCAATGACCATAAAGGGACAAGGAGGAATGCCGAGGGTGTTGCTCAATCCCTCCCAGTCGGGCCCGAGTTGCATTCCGGATTTTCCTGTGATCATCTCGAACAAACCGAGTTGCGACAATCGCTTGGCAAACGAAGATCCTTGATTCGGTGGGCCCATCATCACAATTCGATCCATCCGTCCCAAGACTCCTTGTGGATCCCCTTGCTCTCTCCATTGCGCAATTGCCAATCGCGTAACGATATTCCCCAAACTATGGCCCGCGATCTTGATCCTGGGTTTACCAGGCAGATTTTCAACAAGCTCTCGAAACGCTTCAGCATGCGATGCGATCGATGCTCGCGTGCTTGCGTACTGAAACCGGATGATCGCGATCGATTCGCTTGATTCATCCCCAAGCCGCTTTAAGATCTCCTCTTCGATCGGTTTCATGCTCGAAGCAGTTCGCATCAGCCCATGTAGCAATAGACAAATCGTCTTTGGTTCTTTTTGCGTTTCGGAACTAGGCTTGCTGTTGATCTCCTCGAATACTTCGAGCATCGCTTCTTTGCTACCCCAGCCTTTGCGAATTGCGCTCGGGTCGATCACTCGCCAATGATCCAACGTGTGGTTGTACTGTAGGCGATATCCATGCCACCACCGGTGGTCAGTCCAAAACTGTTTTCCCCCAAGCGTTGGTAGCTCTAAGTTCCAGCGTTTTCCGTTTCCTTGTATCATCGTTTCCCATGCCTTTTGCCACTGCACATCGGTCAACTCCTGTGCTTGCTCGGAACCACCGGAATCTGGATCCTGAGCCTTTGCAAAAACCGTCTCTAGCGAAATTACCATCCAAGCGAACACCAGCAACATGCCGAACTGAGCTCGATTACACGTGGACTTCTGCACTGAGTTTCTCCGCTGGGTTTGATTGCGAGAAAATCGGTTCGATGACTTCGCTCAAAAACTCGTGCACCTGCTGCTCGGCCCTACCGGTGTATTGCTCGGGAGCCATCACATCTGCGACCGAGATGTTAGCAAAAGCAGGATCGGTCGCTAGTCTTTCGAGTAGATCGTTGGGCATCGCCTCTTGCTTGACCCTCAGGGCTGCAGCTTGGCTGTGAACTCGGATCACTTCGTGGAGGTGTTGGCGATCCCCACCGGCAGCCACTCCGGCCATCAATAACGATTCGGTTGCCATGAAAGGTAATTCCTCCGCTAGATTCCTTTCGATCGTCTTTGGATAGACGACAAGTCCACTTGTGACATTCTCCAAAAGAATCAAGCAGGCATCGACCGCAAGGAATGCTTGAGGCATGACTAAACGGCGATTGGCGCTATCGTCGAGAGTTCGCTCCATCCATTGGGTGGCGGCTGTCATGACCGGACTCGATTGGAGACTCATAACAAATCTTGCCAACGAACACATCCGTTCACTTCGCATTGGATTACGCTTGTAAGCCATCGCTGAGGAGCCGATTTGATTGGTCTCAAAGGGCTCTTCGATCTCCTTTTTGTGTGCAAGAATCCGCAGGTCCGTTGCGATCTTATGGATCGATGTCGCGATGCCCGATAGGGTATCGGTCAGGAATGCATCTACTTTGCGAGTGTAGGTCTGGCCAGTGACTGCGTAAGCACCTGGGAAGCCAATCTTTTGAGCGATTCGCTGCTCGAGCTCGCGTACTTTTTCGTGATCACCGTCGAACAATTGCAGAAAGCTCGCCTGGGTCCCTGTGGTCCCTTTGGCGCTGCGAGCCAATAAGCTATCGAGACGATGATCGATCTCAGCAAGATCCAATACCAGATCGTACATCCAGAGGGTCATGCGTTTGCCAACCGTTGTCGGTTGAGCCGGTTGCAAATGGGTGTAGGCCAAGCATGGCAGTCCCGCATGCTGCTTGGCAAACTCGGCCATAGCCCCTAAGCATGCGAGCACCCGTTTGCGCACCATTTGAAGTGCGTCGCGAAAGATCATCAGATCGGAGTTGTCCGTCACATAGCAACTGGTGGCTCCTAGGTGAATGATCGCTCGGGCTTCGGGGCATTGATCGCCATAAGCGTGGACTTGGGCCATCACATCATGGCGAAGTTTTCGTTCGTAGCCAGCGGCGGCCTGAAGGTTGAGGTTGTTTTGAAAAGCTTTGAGTTGGGAGATCTGCGTATCGCTGATCGCAAGTCCGAGTTCCTTTTGGGTTTCGGCAAGCACGATCCACAATTGGCGCCACAGCCCGATCCGGTGCTCGGTGCTCAGGAGTCTTGCCATCTCCTTGGATGCATATCGGGTGATGAGCGGGTTTTCATAGACAGCGTCAGACACTGCATTCTCTTTCTAGTGTGCGTTTGCGGACTGATCTTTTCTTCCCAAGCCAAATCGCCTATGGAAGATCTTATGCAAGAATATACCATCCAAAGGAGCAATCGTCGTTGCCAACAAACCGACCGAGTTTTTGCACCCGGCGAGCGCTATTATTCTGCCGTGGTGGCCCAAGGTAGCTCGCTGATTCGCAAGGATTTTTCCAAGGAGGCTTGGGCTGGTCCGCCCCAGCAGACCGTCGGTTGGTGGACTTGCCAAGTCCCAATGACAAATCCCGGAAAACCCAAATTGGCCCCTACTCATGTTTTGCTTGCAACCCTCGAGGCGCTTCTTGACGATCCGTCCAAAGCCGAGCTTGCCTATCTTCTCTGCCTTCTGCTGGTTCGCCGAAGAATCTTGACCGAACCACCCAAGGTCAAGCTTGAGGAAGAGGATTCCTCAGAAGATTCGCTGGTATTGCACTTGACCCATACGCCTACAAACCGCGATTTTATTGTCCCGGTCTGCCACCTGGATCTCCAGGAATCCGAGCACCTGCAATCCGAACTGACCCAACTTCTTTTCAGCGAGTCCTAATGCGCTCCGCCACCAACACGATCGTGCACCTAAGATGGCTCGCCTGCTTGGCGGTCTTGTGCATGAGCACCGGAGCGACCTGCATACCGAAACGGCCCTTGGCTGAGTTTCAGCCTCAGCCGATTTTCAATGCAACGCCATCGATCGAGCAGATGGCCGAAGTGGTCAATCGGTCTCGCAATATTCAGTCGCTGCAATCCAATTTTGTGACGATCAATCCCAATCAGATTCGCAATCTCGATGCGAGTTTAGTTTGGCAACGGGAAAGGAGATTTAAGATCTCTGGTGGGATTTCGCGGATGATGGGGAATAATTTCGAAGTCGGTAGTAACGAGCAGTACTTTTGGATGAGCGTCAGAGATGGGATGCGTCCTCAGTTGTTTTACGCTCGTCACGATGAGTTTGAGTCACAGGCCCTTCGCCGAATCTTGCCCGTTTCCCCCCTTTGGATTCTCGAATCGCTAGGGATCAGCGAGTTGGATCCTTACAAAGTCATGGGAACTCCGATGTCCCGTCCCGATGGCATGCTTGAGATAGCAACCCTTGCTCCCACAGCCACCGGTAGCTATACGCGTTCGCTAGTGATCGATCCAAAGTATGGCTTTACGCGTCAGGTTTTTTTAAAGGATCCCACGGGTCGACTTGTCGCATCGGCGAGTCAAAGTGAGCACAATTTCTATTCATCGGTGTCGATGGCTCTGCCGCATAAGGTTCTCATTCAACTCATACCAGCGATCGATCCTCCCACAGAGATCGATGTGACGATCGGCAGTTATGTGATCAATGGACTCGATGCGACATCGAATGTCGGATTTGATTTACCCAACCAAAACGGTTACGAAGTGATCAATTTGGTGCAATTCAATCAGGGGCTTCCTCAAGCCGTAACGCCGATTCAAGTTGCACCGCCTGGGCCCGTTGCAGTGCCTCCACCTACTGCAGTGCCACAGCAGTTGCCACCGACAGCTTATCGCACAGTGCCTTGGGATGGGCGGACGTTGAGATAGTTTCTTGCGCAATGCGGTAGTGGATCTCGCTAGAGATCCTCTGGCAGAGCAGTGGATCTCGCTAGAGATCCTCTGGCAGAGCAGTGGATCTCGCTAGAGATCCTCTGGCAGAGCAGTGGATCTCGCTAGAGATCCTCTGGCAGAGCAGTGGATCTCGCTAGAGATCCATGCGTACGAGCCAACCTTGAAACACAGCCATCGCGAATTATCGAACGATTCGGGTTCGAAAGAGTGCCCGTCGTGAACCAGAGTTTCGTGATGCAGCTTGTCGGAATATTCGCCTTGGTTGAAAGCGCCTGGATCTCTAGCGAGATCCACCTACGGTTGGACTAAGCCTTACTCTTCGACTTCTTCGATGATCTTTTTTGCCTGCTCCTCTTGCGCGATGGCCTTTCCAAACTCATCGAGTTTGACGTCTGCCACGGCGGTCTTACGCTTGGCCACATGCAATAGATCCTCATAGATCGGATCGGGTTGGGATTTCTGGATCGATGCGACGGCCGAGGCAACTTCTTTTAGATATCGCAGAAAGACGTTTCTCCGGTTGCCTTGGGCGGCGATCGCTTGTCGTTTTCTCAAGAATGTCGCCAAGGATCGACCGATATATTGAATGCCAAGTCGCAATTCCTTTTCGATCTCGGGCGTGTTGGCAATGGCCTCCTTGGATTCGCTTGTAAAGGGAACCCAAACGCTCGCGACATGGACGATGAGTGTCACGGGGCCCATTGGCAGAGCCCCCCGCGATTGGGACAGTCCATAGGGTCGCCAATTGGTGTTCAATACCGATTGGGTGATCGCACAGGCCCCTTGCTGGAACTGTAGGGGAACGCGGTTGGCAAACCGATAGATCTGCATCGATTGACCTTCGGAAATATTGATCTCGCGAAGGACGCTGTGGAGCGTATCGAGTTGGGCTTTGTTGAGTTTCTGAGGACTGCATCGGGTCGGGAGTTTGGTCTCGTTAATGATCTTCTCTGCTGAGTCGGCCCCGATACCGGCAAAAGTGTCGATGAGAAACTTGCGCAAGGTCTTGGCATCGGATTGACCGATCAGATCGACTAGCTCTTCACGAGTGACCTTTTGTGCTGCAACGTTGCCACCGTAAGCCAAGGCGACTTCGATCTGGAATGGAGAGCCTCTTTGCACCGAGGGGGGACGGGTCACTGCATCGTGAAATTCGCCAGGCACGATCGCTTTAAGACCTTTATAGAGTAGATCGCGTCCGATCGGAACGATGCAGTCGGTTGAGGGGGGACGGATCTTGGTGTCTTGTAAAGCTCGATACAGTCGCTCGGCTTCGGTCTGCCCAACCTTGATCGCAGTCGATCGGGTGGAGATCTTAGCCTCCTCGCACACCTTACGGGCCACCGCTGGTGTAACGCAAGAGAAAGAGCTCGTCAGAAAGGATGTGACCGTTGTCCCCTTCTCTGCCCCGAGCATGGTGATCAATCGACCGAGTTCGACACCGTAGGGGTGAGGCTTGATCTCTTTTGCCTCGCGAGGAAGTTCGGTGGTCGTGCGCAGGATGGTTCGCTGTTCGCTGTCGGGGCTGTGCCAATGGATCGTCACGTGGGGATTGGCAATTGCGGTCTGTTCGAGATATTCATCGACGCTGCCGCGTCCGCGTTTATAGACGGCCGTAAGTTCGATCGTCACGCGCGTACCGGACTCGAGTTCAGGACCGGGTTTCCCATCGGCATCGGGATATCGATTCTCCCAATCGATCCCGTGGTCTTTCATGTACGAGTGTCCCTTTTCACCTGATGCGATATCGACACCCTCTCCTTTGCCGTTGATGATCTCCGGTTGATTCTTTTTCGTGTCGACTTGGAGTTGGAAGTAATGGACAGGGGAGCGTTTGGAGGTTTTCGATAGGATCTGCATGGGACGCCCAGTGGTGAGCATTCCGTTCATTCCTGCGGCGCTGATGCCGATCCCTTGTTGTCCACGGCTTTGTCTGAGCCGATGGAACTTACTGCCATAGAGTAGTTTGCCGAAGATCAGAGGGATCTGCTTTTTAACAATCCCAGGTCCGTTGTCCTGGACTGCCACGCGGAATCTGCCGGGCTGTGGCTGATCGATCTTGACCCAAACCTCTGGCAGGATTCCGGCCTCCTCGCAAGCATCCAGCGAGTTATCAACCGCCTCTTTGACGGTTGTTAGGAGTGCTTTTCGAGGATTGTCGAAGCCGAGCAAGTGCCGGTTTTTCGCGAAAAACTCGCTGACAGAAACATCACGCTGTTTGGTGGCCATCGACTCTGCGGTGGCTCGTCGTGACTTGTTCGTTGGATTGGTCATTCCGTTGTAGGTCTATGAGATCAGTTCAGGATGCAAATCAATACGTCTATCCGAGCGGATGGTAAATGATACCGATTTGATAGGTTTTGAGGACTGGGTAAAAAAAGCCGTTTTTATGCTAGCGGGATCGTTTTTCGATACAAATCCTACCTTCGGTTCTATTGCCTGAGGAAATCGAGTTTCGTTGTCCGTGGTGGTTTTTTCGATCGCTATGGCTCGGCACGCTGGCCGATGGACTTGGTCGAGGATGCCTCAGGTCGGAGTCGCATTGGACAAAGATGCGATCGATCATGGTTGGTCTATTTCGGCTGCAGGCAAGTAAGGCGTCGCGGGTACAGGAGCAGATGGAATGCGACTTCAAGGAATGGTCAAATTGGCGGTTGTAGGCGGCGTCGCCTTTATATCGATCCAGGCAAGTTCATCGGTCTGTGTGGCTCAATGCCCCTCATGCGGCAACAATCACGCTCCCACGGGCGCTCCGATTGTCCAAGCACCGGTTGCTCAAGGAAGCGTGGGTGCTGTGGCTGGCTCGGCCATCCCTGGGGTATCCAGTGTAGGTGTACCGGGGGTCGGAGTACCAGGTATCGGAATCCCTGGACTATCGACGATGCATCAGATGACGGCCAATGCTGCTGCGACTCACCCTGGCAACACGGTTGCTTACGGGAACGTTTTGGGCCGAGGTACGCAACCTCTGTTCGAAAACTACTTCACCCAAGGCAATGCAAATCAAGCTACCGCAGGGATGTACATTTCGCCGATCGGAGTTCCAGGAAACGTCGGACATACTTACTACACCTACCAACCTTTTTATCCTCATCAATATCTGTACCAACACCACGACCGCTATCACTCGTACTATGACGGTGGCCGAGGCTTGAACAGAACCCATGCTACCTACATGGCACCACCGGTTCGAAGTTCCGTTCACTGGTTGCACAAGTCGATTCAGCTACCGCACCGCTAAGGTTTGGTTGTTTCGCGGATAAGACCAGGGTGGGATCCCAGGTTTCGGAAAAGATTGTTCAGTCGAGCTTCACGGACGATGCCTTGCTGAGCCTAGACGGTAACAATTTTTTACGGACACTATTTTTCACTGGAGTGGATCCCTCATGATTCGAAAATTTTCATTTGCAAGTATCGCTTTGACTGCGGTGCTCGCATGTAGCAATCTCCAAGCCCAAACAGCAACGACGGCACCTTGCAATACTTGCCCACCCTCAAGTGGTTATGTGTCGGGTCATACCCATGGAGCGCACCTGCATGGTGCAGTAGCCCATGTTGGTCAAAGCGTTCACGCGGTAGGCGGAGCGATTCAAGGCCACATGCTCAACTACGGGAATCTTGCTGCTAGCGGAGCGAATGCCAATGGCTTTGGATCCAATGCGGGTTGGGTTTGGCATTCGTCTTGGGGCGACTATTGGGCTCGCACTCAAGCCAACCAACGACCTTGGCACGGTGGATACTACTGGCTGCGTACCGGTCAACCGACCGCGCTAGTTGTGCCGCCAACGGTCACGATGCAATCGAATTATTCATGGGGCGTTTCCCAGAATACCATGACACCTGTCTATCATCAGTTTGGTGGCAATCCGCCCAACGGTGCAGCAAGTGGCGGTGTGTTCCGCGCGACTCCTTACTGGCCAACTCATACCGACCAGTTCGGGGTCTATCCCGTTCGTGGACCTTGGTAGTCGGTACCTGATCACGATCCTTGCAGTTAGGACCTTAAAAAACCTCCTCCTGGCGGCCGGCGTGGAATTTTCTACGTCGGCCGTTTTGTATTTGGAATCCGCATTTGGGCTCAACCCAGCAATTTACCAAGAACCTCTATGACCTCTTCGGGGGCTTCTTCCATGACATAGTGGCCCACATCTGCAAGTTCATGCGAATGAGCCTGCGGCCAGAGGGTTTCAAATCGTCTGAGACACTCAGGCCGAAAACACCAGTCCTTCATTCCCCAAACCAAATGGATCGGCAAATGCGCAAGTTTGGGTAAGTCCCGCTCAAGCTCAGACAAAACGCGATAGGTTTTGTGCCGACGACTCAAGGGAATATCTCTCACAAACGTGTCGATACCAACGCGATTGGCAGGCGTATCATAAGGGGCTAGCAAGCCCGCTTGAACGCTAGGTTCGAGCCGATCCAATCGATCGATCGCCATGCGGGTGGCAGCCTTTGCGAATGCATTGAGATATCGCATTGCGAAACTTCCCAAGATCGGTATACGACAAGCTGCAATCCGAAGTGGAACGTACGGTGGCGGAAAAGCCCCCGTGTTCAGTACGACAAGCCCAGCGATCCTATCGAGTCGCTTTAAGGCTGCTCCCAGTCCTATCGCTCCTCCCCAATCATGAACGACCATCACGATCCTATCGAGCTCGAGCTTATCAATCCATCGGACTAGATTGTCGGTATGTTGTGCCAAACAATAATCGTATCGCTGCGGCTTGTCGCTAAGCCCACAACCTACGTGATCGACTGCCAGCACCCGATGGGTCTGCGAGAACTGCTGAACGATCGAGCGATAATAGAACGACCAAGTCGGGTTGCCGTGCACTGCGACGACGCAAGGTTTTTTCTCGTGGCCAGCAACGCTTTGTCTGTCCACCTTGGGGTGCTCGTCGATGTAGTGCATGCGAATCGATGGCTCAATCTCGAAATACTTCGAGGCAAACGGATAGAGTCTTTTCCAGTCCGCATCGGCAGAAGACATCGATCGGGCCACCGTGTTACGCTCGGATGTCTTCGAAAGTTCGAAGCTTGTAAGGGAAGCCGACGTAGTCGAGAACTTTGCACAGTCCTCGAAGTGCCACACCAAATCCATCTGGGCCACTAAAGCCTCCGAATTGCCCGCCACCCTTGACGTGAGGTTCCAGGTCGACGAACAAGCCTGGGATACCGCGAGCTCGCAATCTCTCGACCAATGGTGGATATCCTGACATTAGATCCCTGAAGATCGCTTCGTGCCCTGAATCACCTAAATTGGCGGGGACAAAGGCCTTGAGCGACTCTTCGTCAACGTGACTCGATGCGTTGCTGGGCCGTTTGTAATCTTTGACATGGATCCAACCTAATCCGGGTTTCATCGCGAGGTACTCTTCGAAGACTTGGTCGGTCGACATGCCTTGGCAGACCAAGTTCGCTCCGTCGAAAACCAGCACTAGGGCTGGGTGGGCCACTGCGCTATGGATTTTAGCCAGCAACTTTCCGGTTTGTCCGATCAAATTGGCTTCGACCTCCAGTCCATAGGTCAACCCATAGGAATCGCACATGCGAGTGATCTGTCCGATCTGATCGATCGCTTGCGAAAGATATGCATGGGGATCGGTTCCCCTGGGGTGATAGAACGAAAAGCCTCGAATCAACTTGCAGTCGAATTGATTGGCCAAGTCGCACGCTCGGCGCACATCCTTTTGAAGATATTCCTGGAATGGTACATAGCGGTTGTTAGTACCATCATCGACGTCTAGTAGCTTGACCTTACCGATCGGCGAGCCGATGCTCGATACGCTCATGCCGTACTCTTTCTGGAGAGTTTGGATATTCTCGATCCCTTTGGGTTCGAGTTGCATGACGTTTTGAATACCACTTCCTGCATCGATGAATCGCAGTGTGTAGTAACGCAATCCCAGGGCAGCAAAGGCGCAAAACTGCTGCATCGCAGTTTTTTGATTGGCTGCTTCGTCGGCCAGACCACCCAGAAGAAGTGGCAATAGAGTTTGGTGCTGCATGGTCAATTCGGGGTTTTCGTTTAGAGATGCTGTGAGTACGAAACAGTGATCGTCGAGGTGATTCCGCCTCGGGCACCCCAACGGCTCTCGAGGGTCGCTGAGCGGGGCTTAACGACATGGAGAAAATCGTCGAAAATCCGGTTGGTCACATTTTCGTAGAAAATTCCTTCGTTGCGGAATTTCTGCAGGTACAGCTTGAGACTCTTGAGCTCGACACACTTCTTGTCCGGAACGTAGCGAAACACGAGCGTTCCGAAATCGGGTTGGCCGGTTTTCGGACAGATAGAAGTGAATTCGGGACACACGATTTCGATGCTATACTCTCGGTTCGGGTAGGAGTTGTCAAAGCACTCGAGTTGGTCGGCAAAAGGTGTTCCAGGCACGGTTGGTTTGAATCTGATAAAGAAGACGAAATCGGGAAAACTCAATTGAAGTCGAAGGCCCCCAGCAGTAACATCGCTGAGAACTTGGAGTATCTTAGCAAGCCCCCCAAAATACAACAGAGTCCAGCCCCTGCGAAACTCCCTTAACCGTTTGCACAGAGCCGTCGATTGATCAGGATTTCCGAGATTTTTCAAAGCGTACAGGGTGAAGGTTTCCTGACCGGAACCCCCAGCATTTTTATCCGCACCAGCGGTTGCAATCTGCGCTGCTGGTATTGCGATACCCGCTACGCATCCTGGGAACCCGAAGGCCCCAATCACAGCGTTTCGGAGATTCTAAAACAAATCGAGGATTTTCGCATCGAGCACGTCGTGGTCACCGGTGGCGAACCGATGATTTTCGATACCCTGCCTGATCTGTGCCGAGAACTCAAAGTGCGTGGCAAGCATGTGACGATCGAAACTGCCGGTACGATCGACCGACCAGTCCCCTGCGATCTTTGGTCGATCAGTCCGAAACTCAGCAACTCAAATCCCTTGGGATATGCAAGCGACCAATGGGTGCGCAAGCACGAAGCGGTTCGGTATGCGCCCCAAGTGGTCGAGTCGCTCATGGCCAAGGGAGATTATCAGCTCAAATTTGTCGTAGGATCAATCTTGGATGCCGAAGAGGTTTTGGAATATCTCTCGCATCTACGAGGCTACGATCGCCACCGAGTGATGCTCATGCCCCGAGCAATCCATGCCGAGCAACTCGATGTTCAACTCAGTTGGCTTGCCGATTGGTGCAAATCGCACGATTTGCGACTGTGCGATCGTCAGCACATCCGTTGGTTTGGAAATCGTCGAGGAACTTAACCCAAGGGTTCATGCCTTGAGCAATTACGATCTGGCTAACGAGCAAAACACCGAAGGTTCCCGAGCCACCCCGAGTTGGGCTTGGCTCTTCGTTTTGCTATTGATGCCTGTGGCGTTGCTGAACTATCTCGATCGCCAGATGATGGCCACTATGCGCGATTCGGTCATGGAATCGATCCCTGAGTTTGGCCAAGCCGACAACCCTCAAGAGATGTGGGGGATCATGCTCGGTCAATTCAAATGGGTCTATGCTGTTTTTAGTTTGATTGGAGGGGCGACCGCAGATCGCTTCTCGCGGCGATGGACCATCTGCGGCAGTCTCTTTGCATGGTCAGCCATTACTTGGTGGACCGGCCAAGTGACATCTTATCAGGAGTTGCTCATGGCTCGCTCGCTCATGGGGGTAAGCGAAGCGTTCTACATCCCAGCAGCACTTGCACTGATCGCCGATAGCCACTCGACAGCAACTCGGTCGAAAGCCGTAGGAATGCATCAAATGGCGATCTATTTGGGGGTTATCTGTGGGGGCTTTGGTGGTTATGCAGCGAGCTACTTCGGTTGGCGCTGGGCTTTTATCACGTGCGGAATGGTCGGTATGCTCTATGCAATCCCCTTGGTAGCCGTGCTTAGAGATCCAACTCGCCTCGATGGTAGATTGGCTGAGAGTTTGCACTCGAATCGTTCAAGCAATATAGGCCGAGGTTTTACCGAGTTGCTTTCAAATCCCTCCTTTCTATTGCTGGTCGCTTATTTCACGCTTCCAGCGATGGCCGGATGGGTCGTTCGAGACTGGATGCCTTCGATCCTCAAGGAGCGCTTTGGGCTCGGACAGGGAGCCTCGGGGGTGACGGCCACTCTTTACTGGCAAGTGGCAGCCATTATCGGTGCTGCAATTGGAGGCGTTCTAGCCGACCGATGGATGCAAGTTAGCCAACGTGGACGGATCTATGTCAGCGCCCTTGGGATGGCGATGATCGTCCCTGCTATTTTCGGAGTCGGAAATGCAACGACCGTTGCGATGGCTGTTGCATTTCTGATCCTATTTGGCCTAGGCTGGGGCTTTTTCGATTGCAACAACATGCCGATCCTCTCGCAAATCGCAGGAGCCAACCAGAGAGCTACCGGCTATGGAATCATGAATTTCGTAAGTATCAGTTTTGGAGGTTTGGCCGACTGGGGGTTCGGGCGTCTCCAAGATGCCAAGGTTCCGCTAAACGTCAGCTTTGGGCTCTTTGCGATGCTTGCGATCATTTCGATCGGGTTGGTCCTGAGCATTCGAGTGCGTTCTCTAGAAAATACTATTCGCTAATTCAAGGATCGATGGTCGATGGAATTCAAACGCTTGCAAGGATTGGTCGCTGCGGTTCACACTCCTATGCACTCCGATGGATCGTTGAACCTTGATGCGATCGACAAGCAAGCAGCTTTTATGCTCTCTCAAGGGATCTCGTGGGTGTTTGTCGGTGGGAGCACAGGTGAGAGTCATTCTCTGAGTCTCGATGAACGAATGGCTCTCTCAGAGCGATGGAGCCAAGTGCGACGAGGATCAGATCTGGGTATGGTCGTTCACGTCGGCTGCAACAGTTTGGCCGATGCAAGATCGCTAAGCGCTCACGCGCAGAAGCTCGGGGCCGATGCCGTTTCGGCACTATCCCCGAGCTACTTCAAACCCAGATCTATCGAGTTGCTTATCGATTGTTGCCAGCAGATCGCGCAAGCCGCACCGAATCTCCCTTTTTATTTCTACGATATTCCGGTTCTCACCGGAGTGCAGTTTTCAATGCCCCAGTTTCTCGAGGCTGCCTCCAGGTCGATCCCTAATCTGGTTGGCCTGAAATTCACCAACTCGGACCTTGCCAGTTACCTTCGCTGCCTGCAACTCCAAGATGGACGCTGGGATGTGCCGTGGGGAATCGATGAACATTTGCTCGGAGCATTAGCAACTGGAGCCCAAGGGGCCGTCGGTAGCAGTTACAACTTTGCCGCACCGATCTATCACCGGCTGATGCGAGCTTTCCGCTCAGGCGATATGCACTTGGCTAGAGCCGAACAGCTAACGAGCGTAAGGTTCATCGAGTTGCTGGCAAGTTATGGCTATATGGGGGCAGCAAAAGCGACCATGGAATACCTGGGAGTGCCCGTTGGTCCACCTCGTTTGCCAAACGGATCTTTGACACAAGCCCAGAAGCAGTCGCTCTACGAAGAAATTGCCGAGTGGTATTGAATTCGTGTAGCGAGGAAGTGCGCAAGCACTCTGTTAAGTGATGGACCGTCCGCGATTTCGCATGGGTTTCACCGGACGGCTCGCGCCGTTCCGCTTCCATTTCAATGCCCCACCGGTGCAAAAAGGTTTTCAAAATCCTTCAAGCATCTGTCCAAGGAGTTCCATCGGTAGGCCGACAACGTTGGTTGCAGAGCCTTTTAAGAGTGTCAGCCAAGCGGGACCGTCTTGAAACCCGAGCGATCCGGCTTTGCCAACCCACATGTCGCTGGCTAAATACTCTTCGAGCTCTGCATCGGTAAAATCCTTCAGAACAAGCGATGAGCAATCGACTCGAACGACTCGATTCCCGGTGGCTCTGCTCCAAAGACACAAACCACTGTAGACGCGATGCTCTCGTCCACGAAGTCTAAGTAGCATCTGTTTCGCATGATCGACATCATTGGGTTTACCCAGAACCATCCCTGCATACTCAGCGACAGTATCGCAAGACAATACAATTCGCTGGTCAATATCGATCTTTTGGATCACATCGGCAGCCTTCTGATAAGCCAGCCTGGCTACGAGTTCCGGCGGAGTCTCTCGAGAGCAGATGCCGCATTCGGCACCTGGATCTGGCTCGATGACTTCAAAGCGATAACCGTACTGGCCCATCAACTTGCGTCGCCGCGGTGATGAACTCGCCAGAATCAATGGCCTTGGGTCAGGCACAAATCCATGGGGTGGCTCAAACAGATCGTCGCCCGATCGAGGTGTATCGCCTGACATGGTTGTTATGGATTACCGCTGGGGGGATAGCCTAGGCGAGGTCGAAGTTGCTCCCAAGACTGCTTGAGCGAGTCGAGCAAGCGGGCGATGTGTCCTGATGCGAGATAAACCCGGCAAGAGACCGCCGATTGCGGATAGAAATTCGTGATGAAATCGAAACTAAATTCGTAATTTCCATGACCGATCATCACGGCGTTTGCGTAGGTGCCACTCAAGATTTCATCTCGGATTTTGAGTTCGTCGTAGATCTCCTGCGGGTTTTGTCGCTTGGGTGGTGCCGCTGGGAGGGGCAACTGGGCCGGCGTCGGATTCGAGTGCAAGCCGGCTTGGATGCTCGTGGTACCTGGAACTTCGGCAGCAAGCCCAGACGGTTGATTCGATACTGCCGGCATGGTTCCTGGTTCGCCCTGCGAGATCGAGGGATGCCCAGCGTTTGGTTGGGGGACCATCGGTGCTGGGTGGGCTGGCGGTTGGCTACCTGGTAGCTCACCGTAACGTTGCCTGAACAATTCGATATTTTTGGCAAGGGCGTCGATGAACTGTGGCATCACAAGATGTGGCAACACAACACGAGCGACGATGGTGTTTGGACGTGGTAGATTCCTGACAAAGTCCAAAACGAATTCAGTTCCACCTGTAACGACGATCACCCCGGTGCTGATCTCCCCTTTGGCAACATGCTCTGGAACTCTGGCCCGAACAGCAGGCATGTTTTCCATGGAGTCGCCGGGATCATTGTTTGGAGTCGACATGCTTTCACCTTATCAAGAAAAAACGGTTGCGATAACCTTAGGCTTTCGACTCTTCAGAGGCAACCTCTTGTCGCAGGATGCGATCGAGAATTCCATTGACGAACGCCCCGGAGTGAAGCCCACCGTAGCGTCGAGCAATATCGATCGCCTCATTGATCGCCACCCTACCTGGGGTATCACCGTGAAGCATTTCGTAAGCAGCCAGCCTGAGCACGTTTCGATCGATGGTAGCCATGCGTTTGATCGCCCAGTTTGCAGAGTGCTTGCTCAGGAGTTTATCGATTTCAGAGCGGTTATTTCGGACACCGTCGATAAGCGACTGTGCGAAGGCTACGAGAGGTTCGTGCCTGTGGAGACGCTTCGAGAGGAATTCCTTAGCGATTTGTTCATCGCGAGTCGGGTGCAGGTCCTCTTCGAAAAGAACCTGAAGTGCGATTTCACGAGCGCGTCTACGTGTGACCATCGATAGATTAGTTGGGGGTTGGAAGAGCCGTTTTGGAAAGCATTTGATCGACTTCGTTCGACACGATCACTCCGTAGTTGATTGCACCGAGCCAACCGGACATGATGATCCCTACGCTACCGGCATGGTAGAGGCCCTGGATTTGTTGAGGCAGGCCTCGGGAGACCGCAAGGCCTTCGAATTTCGTTCCGAAGCTAGCACCCGAGACGTGTTTGGTGTAGTGGTGGAACGTGCGAGGCGTTGCGGCTTCGACCCACTCGATTTTTTCTCTACAGTTGGGCACATATTTTTCGAGAGCATCGAGTGTCGTCTCGATAAGATCTTTTTTGCTCTCTTGGTAGGCCGCGTCATCGAGTTGTGCCCAGTCGGCCCAATTGGCGTTGGTGCTCGAGACAATTGCGTGGCGCTCTTTGCCGTCGGGTCGAGTACGAGGGTAGTAGAAACTAAAGGTCCGAGAGGTGATGTTTCGATCCAAAAGCAGATCGGTGCGGAAGGCGTTGGCGGTCGAACAAAACAGCAGGTCGCCAGTCGATTCGGGGATTTCTACGCCCGGTTTGATCGCCATGTAGACTTGCGTGCTCGAGTTATTGAGCCTTACGGATTGTGCATCTTGAACAAACTTCGGATCGAAATTTTCTTGGCCGACAAGATTGAAAATGGTTGAACGGAGATTCGAGTTGCTCACCACCGCGCGGCACCGGATCTGCTTGCCGTTGACTTCGACACCTTGGACTTTGCCGTTGCGAACCAAGATCTTCGAGACATCGCATTTGATCCGAGAGTCGACACCGTTTTTGGTCATCTCGGCTTGCATTTTACTGACAAGGTCGTCGGTCCCTCCTTCGTAGATGAAGACCCCTTTGGCCATGAAGTTCGAAAAGACGATCCCATAGGTGATGGCTGGGTCTTCGAGGGTCGAACCGTTGGCGTAGGTAATGGGTTCCATCAACAATCGCACGATGTCTTCGCGACCGGGGAAGAATTTGCCAAAGAGCTCTCGAGTGCTCATCGACTGATCGTCGTAGAAGTTCATCCCTCGGGCAGTGTCGAAGAATTGAATAATCGTCTCGCGAGGGATTCGGAAATGGGATTCAAGCAGAGCCGTGAAGTCTTCGCGGTTGTATGTGGTGGTCAATGAGAACATCGGGTTGTCGAACCGGATGTTTTTGAGTTGCACGATGTTCGACGCGATATCGTCGTTCCAATATCGCTTGCAACTTTTGAGCATCCCATACGGGAATCCGTGCAAAGAGATATCGAAGGTATGGCCACCGGGGCGTTTGAACCATGTGGCTAAGCCGCCGAGTTTGTAATGCTGTTCTAGAAGCAGAACGCGATGGCCGGCGCGCCCGAGGATATTTGCAGAGGTCATTCCCGCCAAGCCCGAGCCGATGACCACAACGTCGTATTCGGGTTGAACACCTGCGAGAAAGTCTTTTGGCATTTCAGAGAGCAGTTAGCCGACGGGGAAGGTTGATTTAGGAATGCGGATGAGAGGGGTCGAACCTCCACGGCCGTATGTATTAGGCCACTAGATCCTGAGTCTAGCGCGTCTGCCAATTCCGCCACATCCGCGACATTTGCAATTCCTAGAAGAGTGCGAGAATATAGGAAAAACCCAGAGGGGTCAAGGGATTCGAGCCTTGGGTTTCGAACTCAGCGTGGCAAGCGTCCGATGATTGGCGTTGGCCTGTAATCGTGATCCCTTTTCCTGAGGACTTCGGCCCTGATGACTGTGTCGGGACGGATGGATTGATCTTTTCGGTTTTCCTCGTCGGTCAAGTCGACTGGTTTGAACAGACCGATGACTTCGATTCCAGAGATGATCCTTCCAAAAACGGCGTTTCGCTCATCGACCGGAGGAAGAGGAAGGTAAGCGATATAAAACTGGCTCCCGGCGAAACTGACCGAGCCAAGGGCCGGATCGTTGTTCGCACCCACAGGCATCGCAAGTGAACCCCGAAAATGGCTCCGTCTTGTTGGTAGATTCGCCTCTGCCTTGACGCCGTAACCGGCACTCCCTTTGCCATCTCCCTTTTCGCATCCGGTTTGGGCCAAAAGATGTTCTTTGACGTAGAAGAATGGCTTGCGCGTGTAGTAGCCTTGCTCTACCAAGTAAATGAAATTGTTGACCGTTTCGGGGGCATCGTCTTCGAAAAGTTCGACGATAAAGTCTCCTTTGGTCGTCTGGATGCGAACCTGAGGATTGTTCTTGGACTTGTCTTCCTCTCGCCGGAGAAGTTCTTTCTCCCACGAATCTTTGATGGCATCGATTTGTGCAAGGATCGTTGCCTCTTGGGGGCCTAGTTTTTGACTTGCCTCGAGGGTCGACCAAGCTTGTTTGACGAACTCAAAATCCCCTTCGATAAGCCCGACGTAACCGGCATTGACCAGGACTTCTTCGTCGGCGAGGGTTTTGGTTTGCACAAGAACTTTCGCTGGACCGATCCAATGGTCAAGTCGATCGTTTTTTCCGTCGAAAATTAGCATTTCTCGAAGCAATGCTCCGACGCCTGCGTACTTTTCGGGATCGCTGGCAAACAACTCCGCTGCCGCCTGGCGATAAGCTTTAAGCGATTCATTTGCTGTGCGAAGTTGCTCAAGCCACTTTTCGCGGGATCCTTCTGGAAGGGCTTCCTTAAGCCGGTGTTGGATTCGAACATGAGCCTGGGAGTAATTGGCAATGGCTTCGACAAAGTGGTCCGAAGCTTTGCGGAAAGCCACGGCTAGGGGAGATTGATCCTCGGGGGAAATCATCCCAAAGGTGGTCATCCGAAATTCTTCGGCCTTGTTCTTGGCTTCCTGCTGTGCCAACAATCGGGCCTGCCGCTCCTCTGGAGTCAGCTTGCTCGATGAGGGAGCCGCTGCACCTTTTGCAGTTGCCCCTTTACCTGGTAGCAGGGGGCTTTGGCCTGCGGGGAGGCTTCCACCTGGGAGTCTCTCGGGGCTAGACGGAGGGGATAATTGCGACCACACTGGGTTGCAGGGAGCAAAGCAGAGTGCACCGAGGAAAGACTTTGCGATAAGGCTCGGGAAGCTACTCATGAGGATTAGGATACTAGATACTGCATGAAAAAAACGGGCCAGGAAACGATCACGCTACGAATCATCGCTGGAGAGTTGCGATCTCGCAAGTTCCAGTTTGCATGCGACCCTAGGACAAGACCGATGAAGGATCGCACTCGGGAGGCGGTGATGAATCTCCTGGGTGGTACGCTTGAAAACCGCTTGGCGTTCGACCTTTTTGGAGGATCTGGGGTTTTGGCCTTCGAAGCGATCTCGCGGGGTGCGAGCCATGCTTGGGTCTGGGAGATCCTCAAGCCGGGTGCGAGGATTATCCAAAAAATCGCCTTAGATCTTGGGATTTTCGATCAGATTACGGTGCTTGACAAGGATGTCTTGCGTTGGACGCAGCAGTTGGCTCAGGAGCTCAAGAGTTTCAATTTGACCGATGAGCCATGGGTGGTCTTTTGTTGCCCACCGTATGCGATGTGGGAAACAAATGGGCCAGCACTTCGTGAGATGCTCGATGTCTGGATCAGCCAAGCACCTGCTGGGAGTCTTTTTGCAGTTGAGCTCGAACACCGAACTGATCTTGGATTACTCCCAGCGGCAATCTCTTGGCAGGTGCGCACGTACGCACCTGCTCAGATAGCGATTGGGGAAGTAAGCTTAGGACTCAGCTAGCGGCTTTTTCTTTTCCGTGATGACTTTCGTTTTGAGCGATTCCTTGGCGTTGAGCTCGATGTAGTCTTTCCATTCTGCAGGGACGTTGTCTTCGTGGAAGATGGCTTCGACCGGACATTCTGCGACACAGGCTTCGCAATCGATGCACTCATCGGGGTGGATGTAGAGCATCTTTTCCCCTTCGTAAAAGCATTCGACCGGGCAGACGACCACACAGTCGGTATATCGGCAACCTACGCAAGGCTGAGTCACAACGTGAGCCATGGTTCCAAGAACCTTTCCAACTAAAAAATCGACTTAAAAACTTGGTTTAAACAGCGGAGAAAAGGCTTCCCCGAACAACTTTGGCATCCTAGGCAGGTCGCTTGGGGCTGTCAAGCAACCTTAAGTAGCTTGCTGTCGTCCATTTCTGGTCTAAAATTGAACGATTCGCGGTCGATTGGGTCGGATCCGAGCAGATTTTTCTGATCGGATCGCCGTCCCATGGGAGCCTCTGTACCGATTTTAGCTTTTTCTGCGTGACTTGGAGCTTTGTGTGGCTTTATCCGATTTGGACCGCGGGCTCATCAAGGACTGCATCGAGGGCGACCCGCAAGCTTGGAAGAATTTCTGTGACCGCTTTGCTGGATTGGTCATGGACGTGGTCGAAGACACCGTGGTTTTTGCTCGGGGCTCGGCCGACAATAGCAACCTGCAACTGGGTGATGGCCCATTGAACGAACGCTTAGCCGAAGCGTTCTTCGAGGAGCTTTCTAGCAGTCGTTTTGCGATGCTGCGAGCATTTCGTGGAGATAGTTCGCTGGCGACCTACCTCGCGGTTATTGCACGGCGATCAATTCTCGGTCGCCTGAGCCAATCACAAACAACATAGAAAAGCGACAATGGCCAGAGAAACTTCGAGCACGAGAAAAGAGCTACCCGAGGGTGCTTATCAAGCACTCGAGCAATTCCGGATCCATTCATCGAAAGAGCCTGAAACGAAAGATACTCTTGACCCGGTTCGCGGTTCATCGAGCGGTCAGCCAACTTGGATCCGACGTTGGAAGCTCCCGATCTTGCTGTTGATCGCTTCGATCCTCTCGATGACTTGGGCTGGATTGACGATGTGGTCGCCGGTCGAAGCCATCGAGGCATCGGTGTTCGACGGATCTCTTTTCGAGGTCCGGCGAAGTATCCTTTCGAATTGGTTCCCAGGACTGATATTTTCGCTAGCTCTAACTGCGATCCTTGGTGCTCACGAGCTAGGTCATTACATCGCCACACGGCTCTATGGAATTCGGTCGACCCCACCGCTGTTTATTCCGTTTCCAATCAGCCCCATCGGAACTTGTGGTGCGGTGATTTTGATGGATGGCAGGCAAGCCGATCGCAAGCAGATTTTCGATATCGGTATCGCAGGCCCACTTGCTGGACTGATCATCGCAATCCCGGTGGCCTGCGCCGGGTTGCTCATCGACTTGCCGATGCGCTCAACGGGATTTCCTGCATACACCTTCGGACAACCGCTAATCATTCAAGGTTTGCAAAATCTGTTGCAAGAGAATCCGGCATTGACGCTCACGCCACCTCCTAAACCTCCCTTTGAATGGATGGGATTGAGTCAGGCCAAGGTTTCGGGGATTCAGAATATCGATATGAATCCACTGTTGATGGCCGCTTGGGTCGGATTGCTCATCACCGGGGTCAATATGATCCCGATCAGCCAACTCGACGGTGGGCACGTGATTTTCGGATTGCTTGGGAGCTCATCCCATGTTTTTTCGAAAGTCGCTTATTTTGCGTGCATCGCTTATGTCATTTTTGGGGTTTTGGTCTTCGGTCAGGGTTTGTTCGTTTTGATGTTGGTATTGGTCACACTTATGGGGATCAGCCATCCTCCCAGTCGTAACGACCAGGTGAGTTTGGGGGCTTTCCGACAGGTTCTCGGCTGGGTAACCTTAACGTTGCCATTGCTGTGCATCCCCTTGCGACCGGTGACGATGGTGGGTTGAAAGAACCGTTGAAAGAATCTCGCGAATGCCCCGAAAATCGATCCTTCCGAGAAGCGCCCTTGGTCGCAATTTTGTAATCTTTGCGATCCTATCGTCTTTGTTAGCGTTGGTGACTTCTGGTTTGACTGCTTACAACGATACGGCTTTCCAAGGCCTTCATACGTTTTCGATGGCCGTGATGCTTGTGGCCTACGTGGGTGTTATCTTTTCGAGGGTTTCCGAAAGGCAGAGAAAAAAGATCAAGGTTCTGCTAAAGCCTACCGAGCAAAGCACATCCAGTGGAGGCTTGGTCTATCAGATCGTACCTAGCCATTTCTCAAGCTTCGTATTCGTTGAACCACCGACAACTCCGGGGAAAACTCCAGGGGCTGAGCAGTTTAGCGATCAGGAATATCCTTGGATGGAGAAGATCAAATCTTCCCGGAGGGATCGAATCGTTGCTGCGGTTATCCGAAATGCGTATGTCGATTACGACATCGTCGAACAACTGTTAGGTTTTCCAAATCTTGTGGTGATCGATTTCCAAGGATGTACGGTCGACCATGAAATTTGGTCCGAACTTGCCGATTTAGATCAACTCCAATACTTAGCGGTTTTCGGGGCCATTAATGCCGAGACCGAAAAAGAACTGCGTTACTCGTTACCCGAAGTGAAAGTCATCAACGAACCGGTTCGGCTGATCCATTCTTCTCCAGATACCCTATAGAATACTGGGCTCGGTTTTTGATTCACTGGCTTTTGGCGATGCATCTATACGGGGCCACTTGGCACTATGTCCACTAAGCGATCCTTGAGGTCTTTCTGGTTTACGGCCTTATTTTGGCTCATTGCCATCGCAATTGTCTTATTTGCGTACTTATGGCTATTTGTGAGAAACGAAGATGGAGCAACCGGTGTTTTTGGGAGCAAAGTCCAAGATGAAAAATTTGAAAAACTCGTCAAGGCTGCAGCGCTGCTTGAAAATGTGCAGTATGAGAAAGCCATAGAGATTTACGATCAGCTTCAGGGTAAAGATCGTAGCGTTGGAGTTCTCAGGAACCGAGCGATCGCAACACTTGCGAACGTCAAATACAACATCGACTTGGCCCAAGACCCTACCAACGATGTCGAAAAGCTACGATCGAAACTCCCAGGACTCTTTGAGCAATCATCGAGCGCAATCTCTGAGTACATGGCCAAAGCGCCCGACGATCCAATCGCATACCAGCTGAGCGTACTCAGAGACACCCGATGGATCGCCGTGCTTGCTGCTGCCAATCCCATTATCGCTGACGAGGAGCAAGCCAATTTGCTCAAGAAACTCGAGTCCTTCGTCGGGAAGTTCCCAGGCAATGCTTTCTTGGCAACCCAGTACAACAACTCTGCCGAAGCGATGAGTGCTGTGGAGCCGGAGGTGCTGAAGAAAACTGTCGAGCCACTTAAGATGTCTCATCAAGCCAACCCCAGGAACATCTACCTGCTTTGCTTGTTGATCCAACGTCTTGTCCAACTCAAAGATCCTTCGGTGCTCGAGTATGTCGAACCTCTTGCTGTGTTGCTCGAACCCTTCGAATGGAAATGGAAGATGGAGCGACGGCCAAAGGACTTAAACGATCTTCGTGGAGCAATACAGACCTGCAAGCAAGATCTCGATGCAGCGTTATCGACAATCATCGGTTGGGTCGGGGAGGCCAAAGCAACCGAAGGTAGTTTGGTGGATGCTCGAAGCATCGATGTCAATGAACTGGCCTTTTTGGATCTAAGCGACGTTCAAGCGATCCTCAGAGATCAAACAGCCAAGGACGCAAAAGTAACAACCGGACCGATTCGAAGTGTCACGCTCGATGTACCGCAAACCAAGGGAGTCCGCTTCTTTGATTGGAACGTCGATACCAAGCCTGAAGTCCTTCTTTGGAACGACTCGCAACTCGTGCTAGGACAGGCCGATATCCAAGGCAACTGGAATGAAATAGCAAGGCTCGATCTCCCCTTCCCTATCGTCGGCGTGATCCCTTTGGATTTGTTTTCTGTCGATGCCCATCGCGGAACCCCTGCTCCTCGCGAGGTTCAAACCATGGATCCTTCGAAACAGTTGCAAGCGTCTGTCAGGCACGAGACGATCCGCGACCTGGTGATCTTCGGTAGCCAAGGGATTCGGGTCGTTGCTATCGGACCGATCCAAGATGGCAAGCCCCAATGGTCTATCCTTCAAGGTTCGCTCGGGCTTGCCGATCTGAAGAACGTCACGGCTGTTTCTCCCATCGATTGGGAGTCTGATGGAGATTTGGATTTGGTGATCATCGCCGATGGCAAGCTAGTTCTGCGACAGAACTTAGGTAGTCGCGAGTTTCAAGACGCAGGTGCCTTCAGTTTGCTTCCTGAAACCTCACGAACCCCTACGAGTCTTGCCGTTGCCGACATCGATCGCGATGTCGACTTGGATGTCGTCGTCGGTCTTCATGACGGCATCGGAATTCTAGAAAACATTCAACACGGCCAGTTTCGATTTCGCGATCTTTACGATGCAAACGATAATCCGGTTTTCAAGCAAGCCGAATCGCTGTCGGTTGCAGAACTCAACAATGATTATTCTTGGGATCTCCTGCTCGGTGGAAGCCTTTCAGAATCGAAGTACATCCTTACAGGCACCGATTACAAGACCGGTTCGATAAGGCTCAATCGCTCTGGGGTCTTGTGCGACAACCCGGCCAAGATCGTCACTGGAGATTGGAACAACGATTCCAAGATTGATGTCCTGGCAAGTACCAACCGAGGGCTTGAACTGTGCCTAAACCAAGGTGATGGCAGTTTTTTGAATGTGAAAATATCCAACAGGGAGATTCTTGCTGAGGCAAGCCCTCCGGTGAGTCTTGGAGACATCGATTCGGATGGTTGGCTCGAAGCCATCAGCATCGAGGGGGACAAGCCCACGATTTTCATTTCCGAGAACCGTCCGGAGAATCGCTACTTGGTCTATCGTGTCAAAGGTATTTCCGACCCCAATGGTGGTGGACGCAACAACCAGTACGCCGTGGGTTCGACGCTCGAAGTTTTCGGGCCTTTTGGGTACCAGGCTCGGATCATCGAGGACGATTCGATCCATTTTGGCCTTTCGAACTCCGATGCCTATTCGCTTCGCACGGTCTTTGTCAATGGACTGACCCAAGGGATCATCGATCCGCGATCGAATCAGATGCTCGAAGAGAAACAGGTTCTCATCGGTTCATGCCCTTTTGTTTACGGCTGGGATGGCAAACGTTGGGAATTGATGACCGATTTGCTCTGGAATGCACCGCTGGGCTTGCAGATCGCCAAAGGAAAGGTGCTTGCAGATCGTCGATGGGAGTATCTCTCCTTGCCCAGAGCGTTCATGAAACCCAAAGAGGGTCATTATGAACTGCGAGTCACCGAAGAACTTTGGGAGTCGGCCTATTTCGATCATGTCGCTCTGCTTGCGGTCGATCACCCAGCCGATACTCAATGGTATTCGAATGAGAAGGTGGGGCCAGACTCGATCGCTATGCCGAGTCTTTGGGGATACCAGCAGACGATCGAGCCTCAGAGCGTCAATGACTCCCGTGGTACAGATTGGTCCAATGAAGTTCAATCGCAAGACGGAGTCTATGCGATCCCTTTTGATAAACATTACAAACAAGGATTGGTCGAACCGAGTTACTTGGAGATCGATTTCGGTAAGATCGATACGACCAAGTCGGTGCAGCTTATCCTCACTGGATGGATCTATCCGACCGACACATCGCTCAACATCCATATCGATCAAAACACCGAATTGGATTTACCCAAACCGCTGTCTCTGTGGACAGTCGATGCGAGTGGTCAATTCCAAGAAACGGTCCCCTTTACAGGTTTTCCTGGTGGTAAACCCAAGACAATCATCGTGCCACTCGATGGTGTTTTCGCAACCCAAGACCATCGCATCCGGTTGGTACACTCAAGCCAGATCTACTGGGATCAAATCCGCCTCGGGTATGGCCAGTCGACCCCGATCAAGATAGCACAGACGGGAAATCTATCCATGAATTGGTTGCCGTTGGAATCGGCTGAGTTGCACTACCGAGGCTTTAGCCGTGAGTTGCCCAGGTCACGCCATGAGCCCCATTGGTACGACTACCAAAGCGTTTCGATCGATCCAGCTTGGCCTCCATTACGAGGAAAGTTCACTCGCTATGGAGATGCAAAGAGCCTCTTGGAATTCGACGACGACGCACTGGTGGTCATGAGTCCTGGGGACGAGTTGCTTATCAAGTTTCAGATCCCGCCAGTTCCTTTGCCTGAAGGTTGGGTAAGAGACTTTGTTCTGCATTCGGTCGGCTGGGATAAAGATGCCGCGATGAACACGCTCGAAGGACAAAGCAGTCTCCCTCTGCCCTTCTCCAAGATGAGCCAATATCCGCCAGGGATGGACGATCGAGCCGAAGCCCAACGCATCGATCGACTACACCAAAAGACGTTGAACCGTAAGCAGGATGCCGAGCGGTTTTGGAAGTTTGCTCCGGTTCGGTCTACCTCGCAATGACAGTCACCCAAGGCATTGTCTATTTGGTCGGTGCCGGACCAGGGGCACCCGAGCTCTTGACTCTCCGGGCCAAGCAGGTCATCGAGCATGCGGACATCATCCTCTACGATGGGCTGGTCAACGAATCGATTCTGGCTTTCGCACCCCCAAAATGTGAAAAGATATCTGTTGGCAAGAGAGGTAACCGGGGAGCATGGGTTCAATCCCAAATCGATGACCTGATCGTGCGCAGCGCCCGAGAGCACCGACGTGTGGTTCGTCTCAAGGGGGGAGATACAGCGGTCTTTGCAAGGACATCAGAGGAGATCGCACGGCTTGAAGCCGAAGCGATCCCCTACGAGGTGATCCCTGGACTCACAGCGGCACTTGCCCTGAGTGCCTACACCGGAATTCCGCTAACGCACCGGGATTGGAGTTCAGGGGTGGCGTTAGTCGCCGCACAATTGCAGAACCACGATGGGGAATCGGAGGCCGAGGATCAACTCGATTGGGAGGCACTGGCGCGTTTCCCCGGTACCCTGGTCTTTTACATGTCGATCGGTGCTGCGTCCATTTGGAGTCAAAAGCTCATGGCCGCAGGGAAACCTGCAAGCACTCCTGTGGCGATCGTCAGGCAATGTAGTTTGCCCGACCAAGAGGTACTCGAATGCGACCTCGGCAGCGTTGCAAGGAGTCTGGAGAATAATCCTCACTTTAAGCCACCTGCAGTGAGTATCATCGGGGATCTAGTCCGATTCAAATATCCTTCGTCATCGAGGATTCCTATGCAGACTGCGACAGTGATCGTAACGAGTCCTCAGACCCAAGCTGTGCGATTGTCGCTGATGCTACAAGACCATGGCGTCTCGGTGCTGATTCGGCCTGTTTTGGAGATTCGTCCGGCTTGCGTCGGGCAGATCGACCAAGCCATCGATCAATTGAATCAAACCGATTGGATCGTGTTTTCAAGTCGCTATGGAGTCGAGTTTTTCTTCGCAAGACTCTTTGAGCGACATCTCGATTCTCGAAGTCTATCCGCTGTGCGTATTGCAACCGTCGGTCGATCTACAGCTCAAGCCCTCGAAGAACATGGTATTCGAGCCGATTGGATCGCCGGTAGTGAATCAAGAAGCACCAAGCCTTTGATGGGGGCCGAGGCGCTACTTGATGGATGGATTGAGCAAGCCCGCGACAAACGCATCGTCCTGATCCAAACACCCGAGGGAAAAACGACTCTTCGCGATAGGCTTCAAGGCATCGCAAGCGACGTTCGAACCGTCAGCGCATACGAGCAGATCCCCATTTCAAATTGGCAAGATATCGATTCGATAAAGGCCAAGATCGAAGCGGCGAACCGCCAAAACCAAAAGCTCGCGGTGAGTGCAACAAGCAGCAATATCGCTAAGTGTGCTTGGAACCTACTTGGATCCCATGCGAAATTCGTTCGATGGTTCGCGATATCTGAGGGAGTTGCTCAAGTCCTAGAGCAACTCGGTGCAACCGATGTGGTCGTTAGCCATGCCGCCTCGTATGAATCCTTGTGCCAAGCAATCACCGGCCGATAGGTCGATGCTCTAGCCGTGCGATCGACCTAATCCTTCTTTTTCTTCGATTTTTTCTCGGAGGACGATGAACTTCCTCCGTCGGATTTAGAGGTTGTTTTGTCCGTTGTGGACTTCTGACTACCTGATGCTGAGCTCGCATCATTCGAAGAGCTAGAAGAACTTGAAGAACTGCTATCGGCGGCAGCCGACTTCTTGTAGGAGTCGCTTCGGTAGTCGGTTTGGTAAAAACCAGAACCTTTGAAAACGACGGCTGCACCGGTACCAATGAGTCGCCTGAGCTTGAGCTTCTTGCACTCGGGACACTTCTTTTCCGGGTCAGCCGAGATGCTCTGAAATAATTCGAATCGGTGACCGCAAGCGTCGCACTCGTAATCATACGTAGGCATATTCGTAACTCCTTGATCGTATTGAAGTACTCAGCAGATCACTACGCTCGACCTGTTGAGACGACGACCATGCTTGGGCGAACGACCCGGTCATGGAGCATGTAGCCGACGCTGTGCTCGACCATCACGGTGCCCGCAGCATGCGTATCGCTTGGTTGCTGAGAGATAGCTTGGTGAACATTCGGATCAAACGGCATCCCGACACTAGGGATCTGTTTGCACTGGTGTTTGCTCATGACGTTGACAAACTGCTGCTGGACAAGCTTCACGCCTGCTACTAAGCCTTCACTTCCGGAACCCGGTGCTGCGGATTCAAGAGCTCGGTTTAGATTGTCTAGGACCTCAAGCAGATCGGTCACCAGTGGCATGGACGAGAATTTCAATTGCTGGTCAACATCCCGGAGCATGCGTCGTCGGAAATTTTCAAGCTCTGCTTGAGCCTTGAGTTCCC
Source organism: Pirellula sp. (assembly GCA_040381975.1). Lineage (GTDB taxonomy): Bacteria > Planctomycetota > Planctomycetia > Pirellulales > Pirellulaceae > JBKCUI01. The sequence continues at coordinate 31,091 of JBEIGI010000010.1, read as the reverse complement.
GCCCCCTGAGCTCAACAACTTGTTGCTCGAGCTCTTGGACTAGCAGTTCTGGTGAGTCTTCCCGCGAATCGCTTTGCGATGAGTCCTCATCAGCAAAGTATGAATCGTTCCAACCTTGATTGACTCGATCCGAACCATGCTGCTTGTCTGCTGATTGCTCAGAAGCCTGCGCGTTTTGGTCTAGGTCTTTGTTTTTGTCCTTGTCGTTACTCATGTTTCAATACTCAACGTTCAACTGTTGCCTTGGCCTTGGAAATAGGCCATGATTCTATCCATGAAAGTCTTACGTTCCGGGGAGATGTTTTTCTCCTCGATCTCGGCCAATTCTCGCAAGAGTTCTTGTTGCCGTTTGTTTAGCTTCTTGGGAACCTCGATGAAGGTCTGAATCAACAGATCACCTCTTGCCCCTGAATGTGGATAGGGCATCCCTTGTCCACGTAATCTAAAGACGGTACCGCTTTGAGTCCCTGCCGGTACGTCTAAATCCTTGCGTCCATCAAGGATCGGAATCTCGACTTTTGCACCAAGGGCTGCTTGGCTGAAGGAGATAGGAAATTGCAGAATGAGATCTTGTCCATCTCGCTTGAAGATAGGGTGCGGTTTGACGTGGATAAAGCAATAGGCGTCCCCCCGAGGACCACCATCTGGGCTTGGTTGTCCTTCCCCTTGGAGTCGAACTCGCATTTCATCATCGACACCTGCGGGAATTTTGACTTCGAGCTTTACCTCGTGGGGCCTGAGTCCATTTCCGTCGCAGCTATTGCATGGGTTGCTAATGGTCTTGCCGCTGCCGCGGCAAATTGGGCAAGTCGTTTGAACCCTAAGGACTCCAGTGGCTTGGACAACCTGACCGCGACCTTGGCACTTGCGGCAAGTCTCCGGCTGGGATCCTTCGGCAGCGCCCGATCCTTTGCATTTTTCGCACGACGCGTAGCGGGTCAAGGAAACGGTTTTGGTAACCCCTTTAGCGGCCTCTTCCAGCTCGAGGGTCACGTCGCACCGAAGATCAGCACCGCGTCGGACTCGCGAACGAGAACGTCCACCTCCGAAAAAGTCTTCGAAGATCGAGCCACCGAACATATCACCGAAGGCTTCGAAGATATCACCGACGCCACCGAAACCAGGTCCGCCAGAGGCGGCTGCATGCCCGAACTGATCGTATCGAGCACGCTTTTCGGAGTCCGAAAGAACCTCGTAGGCTTCGGCGGCCTCTTTGAATTTGTTGATCGCGTCGGTGTTTCCCTGATTCGAATCAGGGTGGTACTTCACGGCCAGCTTTCGATATGCCTTAGCAATCTCATCTTGGGATGCTGACTTGCTGACCCCGAGAACTTCGTAGTAATCACGTTTCGATTGCGATGACACGGTTTTGTGAAAGTACGCGAGTACAAATCTCTTGATTGTTTTTAGAGAAAAAGGCCATTCGATCTTCGAATGACCCTGGCAATGCGGGCAGGCGCTGTGCGACTACCCGCTCGATAAATTCATTGACGAGCGAAGTGCTTGCGAGCCGGTTACCGCACAGATCCTTCGATCTTTCGCTTCTTCTTGTCTTCCTTGTCCAGATTGGTGACCAAGGCTTCGGTAGTCAGAAGCAAGCCGGAGATGCTCGCGGCATTTGCCAACGCAGTACGCACGACTTTCACAGGATCGATGATACCTGCGCTGAGCATATCTACGTAAGCTCCCTTGTTGGCATCGTAGCCCATGTTGACGGGCTTTTGGCGAACTTCATCCGCAACGACGCTACCATCGATTCCGGCGTTGTCAGCGATCTGACGCAGCGGAGCTTCGAGGGCTCGGAGGATGATGTCCGCACCGGTCTTTTCGTCGCCAGAGAGGCTGCTAACGATCTTCGCGACTGCATCGGTGCAGCGAAGCAGAGCCACTCCACCGCCAGGCAAAATTCCCTCTTCAACCGCTGCTCGCGTGGCATGCAGAGCATCCTCGACACGAGCTTTCTTTTGCTTCATATCAGCTTCTGTCTCTGCTCCAACACTGATCACAGCGACACCACCAGCGAGCTTCGCTAGTCTCTCTTGGAACTTTTCCTTGTCGTACTCGCTATCGGTTTGCTCGATTTGCGCGCGAATCTGAGCAACGCGTTGGTCGATTGATTTGCGATCTCCGCCACCTTCGACGATCGTGGTGTTGTTTTTGTCAACAACAACCTTCTTGGCTCGTCCGAGATGTTCCAAGGAAACTTTTTCCAGCTGGATACCGAGGTCTTCGCTGATGAATGTTCCACCAGTCAAGACAGCGATATCACCGAGCATCGCCTTTCGGCGATCACCAAACCCAGGAGCCTTCACCGCACAGACGTTAATCGTGCCGCGAAGCTTGTTGACCACCAAAAGGGTCAACGCTTCGGCATCGACATCCTCGGCGATGATCAGTAGTGGTTGGCCGGAGGTGCTGACCTTTTCCAAAAGTGGAATCAGGTCGCGGATGTTGCTGATCTTCTTGTCGTACATGAACACCAACGCGTTTTCCAGCGTGCAGCTCATGTCCGAAGGGGTGTTGATGAAGTAAGGGGAAACGTATCCCTTGTCAAACTGCATCCCGTCAACGTATTCGACGCTGGTCTCAGCAGTCTTGCCTTCTTCAACCGTGATCACTCCATCTTTGCCGACTCGTTCGAGGGATTGAGCAAGCAGAGAGCCGATCGACATGTCGTTGTTAGCCGAGATGGCTCCGACATTCGCAACTTCATCGCGGCTGCTTACTGGCTTGGCCATCTGATGCAACTTATCAACAGCAGCATCGACGGCTTTGTCGATACCACGTCGAATTGCCGATGGGTTGCTTCCTGCAGCAATGTTGCGGAGACCTTCCTTGAAGATGGCTCGCGCCAAAACGGTCGCAGTGGTAGTTCCGTCGCCTGCTAGATCGCTGGTCTTTTGGGCGACTTCGACAACCAACTTTGCGCCCATGTTCTCGAATCGGTCTTCGAGTTCGATTTCCTTGGCAACTGTAACACCGTCTTTGGTAACGGTAGGGCCGCCAAAGCTTTTGTCGATGATGACATTGCGTCCGGTGGGACCCATGGTCACAGCGACCGCATTCGCCAACTTTTCGACGCCCGCGAGCATCCGCGCACGAGCTTGATCTTCAAACATTAATTGCTTAGCCACGCTTCGCAGTTCCTTATGCTGAGGTTATTTTACAATGGGTTAGACCACTAAGCGAGCTTAGCAAGAACGTCGCTTTCACGAAGAATTTTGTAATCCACGCCGTCGACTTCGATCTCGCTTCCGCCGTACTTGCCGAAGATCACTTCGTCACCAACAGCGATGCTCAAAGTCGCTCGAACGCCATTGTCGAGCAACTTTCCGGGACCCACAGCGACAACCTTGCCTCGCTGTGGCTTTTCCTTGGCGCTATCTGGCAAAACAATACCACCTGCCGTGGTTTGTTCTGCTTCCATCGGTTGAATTACGACGCGGTCATCAAGAGGACGGATATTCACTTTGGCCATTGCATTCACCTTTACTTGTACTGAATTGGAAATGTTTGATTTGTTTTGAGTTGGCCTATGCGATCGAACCGAAGTTTTCAAATCGCACTGGCGCTAATGTGTCGCGGGGGCACTTGGAAGAACCAGCAGAGGGCAACCTACATCATGCCGCCCATGCCGCCCATGCCGCCCATGCCACCCATTCCGCCCATACCACCCATGCCGTCATGGTCGTGGTGGTGACCACCCCCTGCGGGCTCTTCTTCCTTGGGGATTTCCGTTACGAGCGATTCGGTGGTCAGTAGCAGCGAGGCTACGCTAGCCGCGTTGCTCAAAGCGGTCTTGACGACCTTGGCCGGATCGATGATCCCCGCCTTGATCATGTCGACGTACTTGTCTGCGTTAGCGTCGTAGCCTTCATTCTTGTCCTTGAGTTGACGAACTCGGTTGACAACAACAGCTCCATCAAGGCCAGCGTTATTGGCAATCGATCGAAGCGGGTAGTCCAAAACATTGCGAATGATGCGGACACCCAAGGCAGCATCACCTTCGAGCTTGAGTTTGTCCAAGGCGGCTTCGCATCGCAGCAGGGCCACGCCACCGCCAGGAACAATGCCTTCGGCCAGGGCAGCTTGCGTCGCAGCCTTTGCATCGTCGATCAGAGCCTTACGCTCCTTCATTTCAGTTTCGGTTGCGGCACCGACGTTGATTTGAGCTACACCGCCAGCGAGTTTCGCCAGTCGTTCTTGGAGCTTCTCGCGATCGTAATCGCTGTCGGTGTTTTCAATTTCTCGTCGAATCTGAACAACTCGGGCTTCGATCTTATCCTTCTTACCAGCGCCGCCGATCACCACGGTCTCTTCGCTGGTAATACGGATACGCTTAGCTCGACCCAAGTCGCTGATCTTGACCGACTCTAGGTCGATCCCAAGATCCTTGTAAATCGCATTGGCATTGGTGAGAGTAGCAATGTCGCCGAGGATAGCCTTTCGACGATCGCCATAACCAGGAGCCTTCACAGCAGCAACGCTGAGGATCCCTCGCATTTTGTTGACAACAAGTGTTGCCAAAGCATCGCCCTCGATGTCTTCTGCAATAATCAAAAGAGGCTTCTTGGCCTTGCTGATGGCTTCAAGAATCGGGATGAGCTTCTTGTTGTTGCTGATCTTGTCTTCGTGAATCAAGATGTAGCAATCTTCGAGTTCGACAGTGACTTCGTCTTGATTGGTTACGAACTGAGGTGACAGGAAGCCGCGATCGAATTGCATCCCTTCGACCACTTCCACGGTCGTCTCGCTTCCGCGGCCTTCTTCGACAGCGATCACGCCGTCCTTACCGACCTTGATGAAAGCTTCGGCGAGCACATCGCCGATGGCAGGGTCGTTGTTCCCAGCGATCGTTGCAACTTGCTTGATCTCTTTCTTGCTCTTGCCATCGATTGCAGTCGACATCTTAGAGATCTCTTCGTGCACGACTTCGACCGCTTTGGCGATTCCGCGCGACAGGGACATCGGATCGGCCCCGGCGGCGATCATCTTAAGCCCTTCGCGGAAGATCGCTTCGGCCAAAACCGTTGCTGTTGTGGTGCCATCGCCAGCGACATCATTGGTCTTGCTGGCTGCTTCTTTGACGAGTTGTGCACCGAGATTTTCAAAAGGATCGTCCAATTCGATCTCTTCGGCCACAGTCACACCGTCTTTGGTGATCCGGGGAGAGCCCCAGCCTTTGTCCAATACCGCGTTTCGTCCGCGAGGTCCTAGGGTCGAGCGAACCGCTCTTGCCAACTTCGAAACACCCGCCAACAGGGGCTGGCGTGCTTCGTCATCAAATACCATTTGCTTTGCCACGTTGAACTCCTTGAATGATGAAATTCGGCCCGATTTGGCAGTCGAACTGAGTGGATCGCAGAAGCGAGCAATCGGCGTGCCAAGCAGCCAAGTGCCCCGCTGGTTTTTTTCTTAAGGCCTTTTCTAGCAATGACTTGCGGCAAGCGATTGAGTGCGGAATAAGCCTCGGTCTGCCATTTTGGGCAGTAGCCTGCTTAGGTGTCCAAATTGGACAAAAAATCGCGGTATGTCCCCAGTAGGATTTGCGAAATTTTGTTCCAGGTCCGCTCCGTCGCCCCACGATGCTCCTGGGTTATGGCCCGGGCTCGCTTGGCCATTTGAGATCGTGAAGGCTGATCCTCAAGCATCCTTACGACCCACGGCTTGAGATCCTCTGGGGTTCGCAACTGGGTCGCCGCCGCTGCTTCCTGAAGGATTTGAACGATGTCGGTAAAGTTGCGAGTGTTCGGGCCGTAGCACGTCGCTACGCCATAGGCGCATGGTTCGATCATGTTCTGGCCGCCTCGCGAACCGAAGCTTCCACCAACAAATCCCAGATCGGCTAGTCCCCACCACCATCGGAGTTCACCGACCGAGTCGGCTAAGAAGATCCTCCATTGTCTATCGAGCCCATGACTGGTCATGCTCGAGCGTCGCCCCCAGGGGAGTTTGGTGGCTTGAACCATCTTGGCCACCTCATCAAAACGCTCTGCATGACGTGGTACCAAAATCAATTTGAAGTTCGGAAAGCGATCTGCAAGCTCGCAAAACGTATCGAGGCAAATCTTCTCCTCGGGGGCTTGTGTGCTGCCGCACAGCCAGATGCATGCATTCGGATCCGAGAGCCCGAGTTGCTCTGCTCGCAATCGTACCTCGGGATGATTGCGATCGTGATTTGCCCCATCGAATTTGATGTTCCCGACGACTTGAATTTTATCAGGATCGCAACCAAGCTCGACGAATCGATTCCGTATGGTTTCGCTCTGCGCACCAATCCAATGAAGCCTGCGAATGATGTTGCGAGCAATCGAACCGATTCGGTGATAACCTTGGAAAGACTTCTGGCTCAAACGTCCATTGATCACTACGATCGGGATTTGTCGTTTCGATGCATTGAGGATCCAATTGGGCCACAATTCCAATTCGGCTAGGACGATCAAGTCGGGGTTGATGCGATTCAAGGCTCGATCGATGGCCCACGTAAAGTCAAGGGGTGCAAAGCTAACCGAATGCTGCGAGTAAAGCTTTTTGGCCAACTCCAGTCCCGAATCGGTCGAGGTGGTGATAAGTAGCCTTGCACTTGGCAATTCGCTTGTTGCTCGCTCAACAAGAGGCCTGATGACTTGCAACTCCCCGACACTCACCGCATGAAACCAGATTGTCTTTGCATCCTGCAACTGCGTTGGCCGTCGGGCTTTGTTGATTGCAAGATAGGGCACAGAGCCAAAGAGTTTTTCGGGCCAGCCTTGCTTGTAACGCCCCTGAGCCATCCTTCGATAAAGGATCCATGGACAGACCGCAAAGAGCAGCAGTGCGTAGAGCAAGTTGAGCAACCATTGCTTGGCCAATGTTAGCATCGCGACTCGACTTGACTAAAAGGGCACATCGAAGGGTTCATCGATCCGAAACGGGCAAGTCGGTTCCTAGGGCAAGGCCATCATTGCGACTCTCGGTGGCTCCTTCGAGTATACCTCGCTTCCAATCGATCAAGATGCCTTGGTAGCCACCCATCGAAGCCTTCGAGGGTTTCATGACATGCCCACGACTTACAAGCTCTTCGACGGTTTGGCTTGGTAAGCCAGATTCATAGTGGATGGTTCCGCCGAGGGGTTCGGCAGGGGATCCCGTGGGAGTAGCACTGCCTTCGTGACGAATCCGGGCAGCATCGCCTGCCATTTGGATGTTCATGCCAAAGTCGATCCAGTTGACAAGTACCTGAACTTGCCCCTGCGGTTGCATATCTCCACCCATGACCCCAAAGACAAATACGGGCTTTCCATCTTGTGTGACCATCGATGGGATGATGGTATGAAAGGGGCGTTTTTTGGGTTCCAATCGATTCGGATGGTCTTCCGATAGGGCAAACAGGTTGCCTCGATTCTGAAGAGCAAAGCCTACGTTGCCCGGTACGACTTGGCTGCCGAATCCATGAAAGTTGCTTTGGATGAGTGAGCAGCAGTTGCGGTCCTTATCGACAACGCACAAGTAGACGGTGTCGCCATGAACGAGTTTCGGATCGCCGTGAGGCACATCGACCAGAGCTCGTTCAAGGCTGATGCGATCGTTTTGCGATTTGGCATAAGCCTTGCTCGCTAAAGGATTTATCGGAACCGATTCAAAAGCCGTGTCGGCATAAAATCTCGCACGATCGGCATAAGCGAGTTTCTTGGCTTCGATCAGCAGGTGCGTGTATTGGGGCGATCCCCAGCCCATGTCCTTGAGGTTGTGTTGTTCCAGGACGTTGAGCATCTGCAAAACAGCAAGCCCTTGTCCGTTGGGTGGAATTTGCCAAACGTCGTATCCTCGGTAGTTGGTCGAGATCGGTTTGACCCATTCGTTGGTGTGTCCTTGGAAGTCTTCGAGGCTAAAGTATCCACCTGCGTTTTGGCTAAAGGCAACGATTTCCTCGGCGATACGACCGCGATAGAAGTAGTCTGGTCCGAGCTGGGCGATTTTGAGATAGGATTCTGCCAAGCGTGGGTTTCGAAAAAAATCTGCTGCTTTAGGAGCCTGCTTGCCATCGATCAAAAAGGTGGCTTGGGAGTCTTTCCAGGGGAGAAACGACTGCTCGGTTTTGGCCCAGTAGGCGGCGATCACGGGCGAGACAGGAAATCCGTTTTCGGCCAGCGAAATCGCTGGACTGAGCACTTGATGCATACTCAGTTTGCCAAATTTGCCATGCAGGTCGAACCATCCTGCGACGCAGCCTGGGACGCTCCAAGACAAAGGCCCATAGAGTGGTATTTCTTTGAGTTCTTTGTCGGTGAAAACTTGGCGATCGAGTTTCGCAGGCGAGCGGCCAGATGCGTTCAGACCGGAAAGTTCGCCGGATCGGCTGTCCCAGACGATCGAGTACAAGTCTCCGCCGATGCCGCAGCTCATCGGTTCGACGACCCCGAGCACGGCATTGGCTGCGATGGCCGCATCGACGGCCGAGCCCCCCTGCTCTAGGATCCGAATCGCAGCGGCCGTTGCACGAGGGTCCGAGGTGCAGGCCATGCCGTTGCGAGCGACGACCACCGAGCGGCTTTGATGCATCGGGCCCGTTGGACGATCGTATCGGCCAATGGGTATTGGATTGCCCGAGTCGCTTTGCTTTTGAGCCAACGCCTCAGGAATCATTTTCCAAAATGCAATCGCGAAGAACAGCAACGCTAAGGGGACACCTACGCAGGTTGCCCCGTGAGTAAAGAATCGAGCCATGAATCCACCGATCGCACAAGCAGCGACTAACCGCGAGAAGCCTCAAGAATCACGGCCTGCTATTGTCGGCGTTTTTCGGCGTAGTGGAAATACCCGATCATCATTTCCTCGAAGGTTTGATCCCCCCACTTGACCCACGCCTTCGGATCGGGGTTGTTCAAATTGGCTTCGGAGTTATCGAATGTCGCTTCGCAGGCGATCCGAGAGCCAGCGGGTAGTTGCATTGGAGTTTGCAATCGGTATTCGGTCTGCCAGTTGAAATCGTAGTTCGGGATGTCCAAAAGAATCTCTCGTTTGCGATCCGGATAAATCAGACTGTAGCGAAAGGATTTGCCCCGCACGTGCATGTGTGGACTAAAGGACAGTAATTCGCAATCGGGAAGTTTCTCCGGAAGCGAAGCGGTGACCCGGTGGGCCGGGGCCCCTGGCGGGATTTGGAAGTTGACGCTCACGGCGCTGGTGGTTTTGACCTCGTGGGTGATCTCTTTGGGGTCAGCAAGGATGAATCCGACTTTGCTTAAATCCTTTTGGGAGGTGCCATTGGGCGTGTAATGGACTTGGAAAATAAGTTCGCTATTTGCGGGAATTCGCTTTGCGTAACCTTCGGGCATCATTTCGGCTCGGGTGCCTGGGACATATCCGACTAGGAACGAACGAGCCCCTCCAAGATCGCGACTGCGTGAGCCCTTTTCACGGACAAAGACCAAGACGTGGTGAACCACCTCGCGAGCTTCTGGGACGATTTCCATCCCTTTGACCCAGAGATCTTTGTCGTTGCCCACATCGGCACGAAAGTACTGATAGTTGACCACTCCGGTGCGAGGAACCCTATAGGATTTGTCGCTCATCGGGATGATGATGTCGGGCTCTTGAGGCAAAAGCCATTGGGCATTGTATGCGATGGGTTTGGCGTCCAACGCTGGATTGCCACGCTGCTTGCCTTGAGCCACCCAGCGATCAAGCACATCGAGTTCCTTGTCGCTCAGTCGTCGATCATTATTGAACTTTGCATGCTCGTCGATTGCATGCCATGGCGGCATGGTTTTGTTTTGAGTGACTTCGAGAATCATATCGGCCCAAGCCGATGCGTCGTCGTAGCTCGACAGGTCCATCGGTCCGATGTCTCCTTGGCGATGGCACGATACGCAGCGCTGCTGCAATAGATGCGAGACATGTTCGGCATACGTGATCGCAGCAGTTTCGCTCGGGGTGTCAATTTTCGATCGGTTGCGACCGATCAAGCAACCTGAGGCTTGGGTCAGGAGCGTTGGAACATCACCTTGGGCGAGGATCGCATCGATGGCATCTACAAGTTCGCGTTGGGTTGGTTTTTCACGGGCAAAGCCTATGCCGTACTGATCGTCGATGCGGCCTCGATAGCGAAGGGTGTTTCGAGCATCGATCAGGCAGACTTCTGGAGTCCGAGTCACACCGAGCAAATCCGCCAGTGATTGGTCAGGATCCTTCAGGAAGGGAAATTCGAGATCGAATCGCCGAGCATGGGCACCCATCTCCTGCAAGGAGTCTTGGATGTTAGGATCCACGGCCACAAAGCGAACACCCTTATCCGTGTACTTTTTTGCCAACTCGACGATCCGAGGGGTGTACTGTTTGGCAAGGGGGCATTCCGTACCTAAAAACACAACCACGGTGGCTTGGGCACCTGCGAGATCACTCCAGAGCCATTGCTTGCCCAAATAATCGGTCTTGTCCAACTGGGTAATCGCATCGACGTTTTTACCGATAAGGCTTGTTCGTTCATCCACGGGCTCACTTGGCTCGAGGGCCAAGCTCGGTGCGGGAGCAATCAAAGGGAACAAGCCAACGAGTCCTAGGATGAGCAGTCGATTCAGTAATGAGCCGATGTCAAATCGTTTGAAGGTTCTTGAGTTCATGAGTGTCGACCAGGAAAACTTTCGGTAACATTAGATGGTGACAGATTCGGTTGCGAGGTATTCGTCGGCCAATCCGTATGCTTGGATGTTAGTAGAATAAACAAGAAGGTTTAACGCAATGTTGATCGGCAAGCCCCTCAGGACGAAATTGTTGGTTCTGGCCCTAGCTATCGCGCCATTGAGCTTGGTTTTTTCGAGTGAACCAGGGGATATCCAGGTTCCTCTTTGGTCCGAAGGAGCCCCGGGGGCCTTGGGCACGGAGCCCAAGGATGTGCCGACTTTAACGGTTCGTAAAGTTGAGTCCAACAGTGCCACGGGGGCCTTGATCATTTGTCCAGGTGGAGGCTATGGCGGCTTGGCCATGGATCATGAGGGTAAGCAGATCATCGAGTGGGCCAACTCGATGGGTTTAACCGCAGTCCTTTGCGACTACCGACATCGAGGCAAGGGGTACGGACACCCGGCACCTTCGCAGGATGCACTCAGGGCCGTGCGGATGGTCCGAGCCAAGGCATCGGAGTGGAATATCGATCCGAAAAAGATTGGGATCATGGGGTTCTCGGCCGGTGGGCACTTGGTCTCGACGGTCATCACACAATTCGATGCCGGTGACAAAGATTCGATCGATCCGATCGCTCGTGAGTCGTCGCGTCCAGACTTTGCGATTTTGTGCTATCCGGTCATCTCGATGGGAAGCAGTTTTACCCATCGGGGTAGCGAAGTGAATTTACTTGGCGAAAAAGCAACCAAGGAGACACTTGAAGCATTCGCCAGCGAACGCAATGTTCGATCCGATACCCCGCCGACCTTTCTGATGCACACGGTTGAGGACAAGCCCGTTCCGGTAGAAAATTCATTGGTGTTTTATCAAGCCATGGTCGCCAAGGGGGTTCCAGGAGAGTTGCATGTGTATCAGAAAGGTCCCCACGGAGTCGGACTAGCCCGAAGCATTCCAGGGACATCCGATTGGCCTTTGGCTTGCCAACGCTGGCTCAAGCAACTGCAGATGGTGCCTTAGAAAACGCAAAACATTTTTTTTCGTTTATGGCGTAAAGTAAGACTCAATGCAGGCTTTTGGGAAGATTTTTTTCCGAGACTTCTTAGTAGGTGCTAGCGAAACACCCCTCAGGGCGGTTATGCTTTGCAGGCGGCTTGTGACTGGTCAACTTTTCTAGTGTTCCTGGCAAGGATTCCCCAATGATTCTTTCCGGTCAAGAGATACGATCTCGGTTGGGTTCGGATATTTGCATCACTCCGTTCTCGGATGATCAATGCAACCCCAACAGCTACGATTTGACCTTGCATAACGAGCTTTTGGTCTATGAAGAAGTTGTTTTGGACATCAAGGAACCGAACCGTTTTCGCCGGCTGAGGATTCCTGAAGAGGGATTGATCCTGAGTCCCGGCCAGTTGTATCTAGGCCGGACCATCGAATACACCGAGACGCACCGTCTGGTACCTATGCTCTCAGGCCGATCGTCTCTTTCGAGGCTAGGATTGTTCGTTCACGGTTCGGCGGGCTTTGGAAGCATAGGTTACTGTGGTCATTGGACCGTCGAGCTCTACACGGTTCAGCCGATTCGGATCTATCCAGGCGTTAAAATTTGCCAAATCGCTTATCAAGAAATCATCGGTCAAGTTCGCGAGTGCTGTTCGAGCAAGTACCAAAACAGCAGGGACATTCAGCCGAGTTTGATGTTCAAGGAGTTTTCGTGCCGCCGGGAGTACGAGCAATTGCAATTGGATTTCGACACCCTGGCCGCTTCGTGTATCGAGCAATGTGTTTCTCAAGTTGGATCCGGTGATCAGGATCCCTCGCATTTCGCTTGAAGTTCAGGATTATTTCCAAACGAAAGGCTTCCGGAGCAGTTATGCCGTCGATGTCCAAAACCGAGATTGAAGCTGTCATTCCGCATCGCAAACCGATGCTATTGGTCGACGAAGTCTTAGAACAAACCGATACGACGATCCACTGCACGAAGACCTTTGGTGCCGACGAATTTTTTCTTCAAGGGCATTTTCCGGACTTTCCGTTGGTGCCTGGTGTGATCCTCTGCGAATGCTGTTTGCAAAGCGGTGCGATTCTGCTTGCACATGTCACACCGAGCCAAGGGATCGTGCCAGTAGCTACTCGCATCGATGGTGCAAAATTCAAGCGAATGGTAAGGCCCGGTGAGAAAATCGACATCCATGTGGTGCTCAAGGAAGTCGTCTCGAGTGCTTACTTCATGACGGGCAAAGTCACCGTCGATGGGCAATTGGCTGCGCGTTTAGATTTTGCTTGCAGCGTTGCCAAGCCTCAGTAACTTCCACCTCAGAGATTTCTCCGGACATGAGCAAGACGATCCAAGTATTGGCCCTCGATGGCAAGCCCACCGAGCCGATGGACATGCCCGACCGCTTTCGTTTGGAAGTTGTGTATTTCATGACACCAGGGGATGCTCCAGGAGCTCCCAAACTCGGACTCAACGAATACTGGATCGAACCTCAGAATGTGCATAAGTGGTTGGATGAAGGTTGTTTCTCGGTGGTATCCCCATTGGATGCCCATTCCGTAGCGGAAATCGAACTCAGCGACGAACATGAACGGTGGTTGGAGTGGCTCAAGAGCAATCAAATAACGCGGGTCCGGATTCTCAAGGACTGAGCTTGGTCGTGGCCATGGCTCGCAATGGGACGATCGGTATCGAAGATCGATTGCCATGGAAACTCAGGTCGGATCTGATGCGTTTCAAACGCTTGACGATGGGACACTCGCTCCTCATGGGACGCAAAACCTACGAGAGCATCGGTAGGTTGCTCCCAGGCCGCAAAACGATCATCCTTACGCGGCAAAGGGATTACCGCATCGAAGGCGCAGCGGTCGTTCATAGCCTTGAGCAAGCCTTTGAGGAAACCCCTGCTGGACAGAGGCTTTACGTCGTCGGTGGAGCGGAGATCTATCGTTTGTGCATGCCCTGGGTCAAGCAGATCCATCTAACAAGAGTCCTTGCGGATATCCCTGGCGATACGGTGTTGGATGAGTTGGATTTGCGCGATTTTTCTATGTTGGAAAGCGAGTTTGTTCCGAGTGATTCGAGCAACGATTGGCCCTCGCAATATGAGCTTTACGAGCGTCGAAAAAACATCGACTGAAACCTGACGGGTTTTCCACCGACTTCGGGAACATCGGTTGTTTATAAACGACTTTTCTAGACCCCCGTTTGGTCAGTTCTTTACAGCATCTTCACACTCCCGACGGAAAATCTTTACCGATCTTTAGGGTTCTTGTTTGACTCGAATGCTAGCAATCCTAAAATCCGAACCCGCTCAGCAGGCGACCTGTGCTGGGCGAAGGTCGGGATGGTTCCCGCCCTTGGAATTCGTTGGAACAAAATCGCAGGGTTGGGAGATTGCGATGCTCGAAGCGCATGATGTAGCTGAGGCACAAAGCCGGGGAATACCGCAGTTTGTTGCGGCGCTTCGCCAGCGGCTGGGCAAGGAACGCATGGATCTGTGGTTTGGATCGCAGGTGCATTGGCAAATAGCGTCCGATCGAAAGCTACAAATCCTTGTGAGCTCTGGATTTATCTCCGATTGCATCCTGAGGATGTTTCGGCAAGACCTTCGAAGTGTAGTTCTGGAGGTTTTTGGGGATGGGTGGGGTTTTGAGCTCCAAATTTCTTCACCAGCCCCCCTAGAGAGTCCTTTGAAGGGCAAACCGCAGGAGATTTCTGGTGGGAAATCTACCGAGGATGCTCGCAAGTCCCCTAAGATCGCTTACGATGAGGCTCTCGAACGACTCTCCCCTGGGCCCCAATCCTCTCGATCTTTAGTGAACGCGATTCCAGTTACCAACACTCAAAGCGCATCGCCCGATGATGCCCAGTTGACCGAGCAGCGCCCGGTCCGTGGGCCTTTGAGGTTGGTACGCTCGGAAGGTTCCCCCGAGGAGCCATCTCAGGAGAGTCAGATCGATCGGTTGGTGGCGATGCGACGCGAGCAGGAGCGACGCTGGGATGAGTTCATCGTCGGTCCGCATAACAACTTTTCCTGGACTGCTTGCCAAATGGTTCTCGAGCAACCAGGGAAGATCAGTCCACTTTTGATCCATGGTCCGCATGGCGTGGGCAAGACGCACCTTGCTGTTGCCCTTTCGCAAAGACTCAAGGCTCAGCACCGTTACCGCCGCGTGATCTTTCTAACCGGTGAGCAATTCACGATCGAGTACACCGAAAACGCAAAATCCGGTGGCTTTGCGAGCTTCCGAAAGAAGTATCGTGATGTCGAGGTTCTTGTGATCGATGACGTTCAGTTCTGTTTGGGCAAGCAAGGTACACTCATTGAGCTTCGAAACACCATCGACATGCTCTTGAGGGATTCTAGGCAAGTGATCTTGGTAGCTGATCGCGGGTTGCATGAGCTTGAAGGCTTGGGACATGATCTGCACGGTCGCCTCAAGGGCGGGATGCAAGCGGCGATCGAGCCGATGGATCCTGAAACTCGGCGAGCGCTTCTTTCGAGGCTATGCAACCAGCATGGATTGAGTATCGACCAAGAAGTCCTCAGTTGGATCGCCCAGCAGTGCGGTTCGGACGCACGAGTCATCCAAGGGATCGTGCTGAGGCTTATGGCCAAACATCGTATGGTCGGTCGATCATTATCGCCCGAGGAGGCCACCAGTGCGATCAGCGATATCGTGCGGGCCAATCGCCCGATCGTGCGACTTGGGGATATCGAAAATGCTGTATGCAAAACCTTCGGGCTAGAGAACCAAAAGCTTCAGACCAAATCGAAATGCCAAGTGCTCAGTCAGCCCCGTATGCTTGCGATGTTTTTAGCTCGTAAGCATACTCGCACCGCCCTCTCGGAGATCGGAGAGTACTTCGGCAATCGCACCCACTCGACGGTCATCTCAGCCCAAAAGAAAGTCGACTCCTGGATCGAATCGAAAGAGTCCTTGCAAGTCGGTAACACCAACGTGCTTGTCGAAGACATTCTGCGTTCGCTTGAAGCGAATTTGCAAGTTGGATAAGCGTCAGGCAAGAACTACTTCCATTTTCCTTGGAACTCTTCGAGCAGGTAGTCTTGAGCCTGCGGAAATTTTTTGCGATTGGATTGGATTTCCAATAGCCGCAGGTAGCCTCGGGTGACGAGAGATTGCCGCTGGGCAACGTAGCTTGGATCGAGATCCTCTTTGCGAAACCCCTCCAGCACGCATAAGCAAGCGGCAAATTTTTGGTCGTCGATGAATTGGGCCAAAACAGGATTGCAAACCAAATGGCATTCGGGCGTCAAATGCAGGATCTCCGGGTCAATCTCGCCGATGACAAATCGCAGGTACAGTTCGCTCTCGGAGAGTTTCTCGACTTCTTCTTTACAGATTCTGCAAAGGTAGCCTTCGTCACATCTAGCCATGCATTAGAGCCCCAATACATCGGCCATCGAATACAGTCCTGGAGTCTTGCCTTGCAAGAACTTCGCCGCCGAGATTGCCCCGGTGGCATAGCTATCACGGTTCGATGCGGCAACTCGGATTTCGACCAACTCACCCATCATGCCGAAGACCACGGTGTGTTGGCCGACATCGTCACCGACTCGAAGTGCATGATAGCCGATCTCATTGTGAGGCCGCTTGCCAGTCATCCCTTGGCGGCCGTGAACATGCCGATCGATCCCCATCTCCTTGGCGATGATCTGACCGAGTTTGATCGCTGTACCGCTGGGGCTGTCTTCTTTGAAGCGATGATGCCTCTCGATGATCTCGACATCAGCACCTCCAGGCACATCCTTGAAGGCCTTGGCGGCTTGCTCGACAAGCTTCATTCCGATATTGACTGCGACACTGGTATTGGGAGCCAAACAAATCGGAATCTTCCTGGAGGCTTGTTCGATCGCCTGAATGTGAGAACTCTCCAAACCCGTCGTGGCGATGACGATGCTCGAACGATTCTTCAAGCAATGGTACAAGGCCGAAATGCATCCCTCGGGACTTGAAAAATCGATAACACAATCAAAAGCCTCGGGCCAGCTGTCCGAGATTCCAAGTCCGATGGGGTTGATTCCCGAGTAACTACCCGCATCGTGACCACAAGCCGCTGAACCTGTACGAACTACGGCACCCACGAGTTGAACCTGAGGATCGGCAGATCCTAGTGCGATAAGCCTCTTGCCATTACGCCCCGAGGCACCGTGGATGACCAATGATAGCTTCGATGACATAGATACTCATTTCTGGTTCTTGAGGAGTTGTTGTACTCGTACTCGAAAAAAGCGTTGCATCTCAGGGGCTTCGAGTACGAGAACGTGTACGATAACTCATCGCAATGACCGACAAATTTACCCGAAGAACCGAAATTCAACATAGTTCAAACGAAAACCGTTATCTAATCGGAAGCCGAGAGCCCCTGCAAGGCTTCTAGTACCTCCGTGTCGTGTCCATCGACACTGACTTTCTTCCAAACCCTGGCCACTTTGCCTTGGGCATCGATCAAATAGGTGCTGCGTTGGATTCCCATTGATTTTTTGCCGTACATGTTCTTCTCCCTCCAAGCTCCAAACTTCTCGGCAACTTCGTGGGATTCATCGGCAAGTAGGGTGAAATTTAAAGAGTACTTGTCTCGGAACTTCGTATGAGAGGCTGGAGTATCGGGACTTACGCCTAGTACCACTGCTCCGAGTTTTTTGAGTTCAGCAGAGCGATCCCGAAACGCGCAAGCTTCCTTGGTGCAACCAGGCGTATCATCTTTGGGGTAAAAGTAAAGAACCACCGGAGAGCCTTTGAAATCCGTCAGTTTCACTTTTTTCCCCTCGGCGTCCAAAAGGGTAAAGGCGGGTGCTTTTGTGCCGGGTTCGAGCCAATCGGCCATCGTCGTTTTCCTCAGTTTCGCATTGGTTTTTGTGGAATCATCCCCTTGGAGCGTTGGCCTAAGCCTATACCGAAAGCGGGATTACTGACCGGTCTGGACAGCGGACAAGTGTAGAAAGAAGGCAAATTTTTTCGCTATTTCTTCACACACTCTTGGAAATCTTGTTGCGGAGCGGTTTTTTGACCCGTTAAATTACTCCTAAGGGGGATCCTGGTCGCCTACCTAAATAGCGATCACAAGGGGTTCCTGAATTCTTTTTATTGCCTAATCGTTTTTCTAATCTTTCTTTGTTTCTAGTTTTATTTGGAGTCTGACAATGTTTTATTCATGCTTGTCGACATCAAACCTTGTCGGTGGCCGAGGTCACCTCAATGTTCGTCGTGGTTTTACGTTGGTCGAATTGTTGGTCGTCATTGCGATCATCGGAGTGTTGGTAGGATTGCTTTTGCCGGCCGTGCAAGCAGCCCGCGAGGCGGCTCGCAGGGCCGATTGCCAAAACCGCATGCGTCAAGTTGTTTTGGCTGCCCACAACTACGAATCGGCCAACAAGCGATTGCCAGGCTATGCCGGCGAGCATGCACCCCTAGCAGTCAACATGGTCGGCGGTTTTGTTCGCACCGACAAGCGCGGTGTTCCTTGGATGGTTCAAGTCATGCCGCACATGGAGCAAGACCAACTCGGTCAGAATCTTCGGCGGATCATCGATACGATTCCCGGTGCGGTGCCTGTTGCTCCGAGCGACTATTCATTCATCGAATCTGTGGTGCAAGGCTTCATCTGCCCGAGCCGACGCGACGCGAAGTCTTATCCGCTATTGCCACCTTTCTCAGACAAGTATGGACCCTATGGCGCAAGGACCGATTATGCAATGTGTGGCGGTGCTGCCTACAGCGCCGATCCAAATAATGCCGGAATTGATCTTGAGCAACCCGGAGTCTGGTCGCTGGGTAACAAAACCCAAATGAAGGAAATCACCGATGGAACCAGCACCACGATCTTCCTGGGTGAAAAGGCAATGAGTTCCATTCGCTATAAGACTGGAAGCGACTACGGTGATCGAGCTCCGATTGTGGGCTTGCCTGAATATCATGGAGTGACCAATTCCTACGTTCGATTTATCGCACGAGGCACTCACTCGGATATTCCTGATAGTTGCACTTCCTGTCACGATTTTGGAAGCGCTCATATCCCGGGTTGGAATGCGGTCATGACCGACGGATCGATACGAACGGTAAGCTATCATGCCGACAAGATGATCCTCAAGGCCGTCGCATCCATCGCAGGCCAAGAAACCGCGACTTTGGATAACTAATCGAAAAGCTCTCTGATAGAATTGAGCACTCCCTAAAGCGCTGCCTTTTTCGGCTCTTTAGGTGTTTTTCTAGATCATTGCTTTTCGAGTACGAGCAGTCCGCCGCCTGCGGCGGACGCGAGTGTGTTTGGACGGTGTTGACCTTATTGACGGTATTGACAGCGGACATCGTTGACGAGGTTGACCTCGTTGGGGCTTGGCCGTCAACAATGTCAATGTGGTCAATTCGGTCCGCCGTCAATGCAGTCAATCTTGTCAACACCGTCAATGCCGTCAGTGAAAACGCCGCCGTCAGGCGGCGTTGTTGTTTGCGTTTCAATGGAGTATTTTCAAGGGTTTAAACATCTTCCCCAGTCTTAAACACGCCCTTGTGCGATGTCTCTACCAACCCAGGCGCGATCCGGCATACATAATGGAGCAAAATTCCTGCCGCGACGCTGACGTTGAGCGAATCGGTTCCCATTGCCATCTGGATGCGAATCCCTTTTGAACAACTCTCGATGCACTCCTCAGGCAACCCGTGCGCTTCGTTTCCAAAGAGTACCAAGGTTGGCCCGCCGCGACGATACTGTGTCAATTCGATGCTCTTGGGGGATAAACAAGTCGCTAACGATTCAATGCCGATTTGACTCGCTTGGCCTAACGCATCAGCGACCTGTTCGGTCCTGTAGAAGGAGAGCTTGAAGGCATTGCCCATCGAAACTCGCAAGACTCGCCGTGCAAACGGGTCGACGCAATTGGGACCCAAGATAATGTCCCTGATTCCGAGTGCAGCACACGAACGAAAAATCGAGCCCATGTTCTCGGGGTCTTGAACCCCCACGAGCATCACTGCAGTCCAGTCGGCACTAAAAGCTTGATCGTGCGATAATCTCTCTGGTTCCCAGTTCGGCATTTCGGGTCGAATTCCACAACCCATAAAACCACGGTGGAAATCAAAGCCGATCAGTTCAGAAACAAGCCCATGGGGGATGACCAAGATCGGCACATCGGAAGGCAACCAATGGGTCGCTTGCTCAAGATCCTCCTGATCGACCAAAATCGATTCGACTCTCAGCGGGCTGGCTAGGAGTCGCTGCACCAAAGGTCGACTCTCGGCGATGAATCGTCCACTAACCCGAGTTAAATTCGTAGTCCTGAGATTTCGGTAGGGATCCAAGCGGGGATCTTGGATCGAAACAATACTCGCAAGATTCATTGCGGCTTCCGAATCAACAGTTTTTTCGATCCCACCAACCAATCTTGATCTCCGTAAACATAACCGGAAACCACGTAGCGTCCAGAAACGCCTGGGGGAATCTGCAACTCGATTTCAAAGGCTCCAGCGTCGATCGATTTCTCGATGCGCTCGACCGTCAGTCGATTGCTGGCTTGATAATTGTTATCCATCTGCTGGTGGTCTTGGTCCGTCCCTTGATAAGCCTTCAGTGCTGCAACGCTCTCGGGCACTCGATCTCTAACCATCGACAGTTCGAGAATCAACTTGCCAGCCTGGCTCGATGTGCCGGATATCTTAATCACCTCACCGCTGGTGGCTCTGCTTGGAACCTGGAGCTCGAGTGGCTTTGGATAAGGGATCTTCAGCAGTGGATCTCCGAGCAAATTCATGAGCCTTACATGTTCACGTCGTTCGAGCGTCAAATCGTGATCGCTTGGATTGAGTGCCTGGGCCATTTCGGTAACGATCTTTCGATAACGCTTTCGGATATCGAAAACCTCCGATTCAGAAGCATCGCTAGTGTTAGTTTCAACGGAGTTTTTTTCGTCGTCGACCCAAACCCGACGCTTGGCCTGCAACACCAATTCCCCCAGGGTCTCGATTCGATCACGGAAACAACCATTGAGCAATTCACTTGAAAGTTGGCTGAGTCCATAAGGCATCGTGATGCGAGATCCGCTGATGACTGCGATCGGACCTTGAGGTTGAGCTAAGAGTTGTTCAGAAAAACAATCCACGCGCGCATCGTAGGCACCGGTCAAACAAGCAAGCATCAACGCGATGGGAGGTCGATTTTTACAGCGAAATCTCGCTGCATCGGTCGTCTGGCCGATGGGTAGCCACTCCTTGGCCACTTGGAAATGATCCAATTGATCGACTTGTCCATGTCCGATATAGACCCAAAACAATCCTCCTTGATTGATCCGATCGATGTAAGACTCTCGAAGCTTCCACGGGTTTGGGCAATAGCTACTCGTGCAACTTGCGACCGTCACGTTCAATTTGAAGTAGGAAGGAATCCCTTCGGTCAAGAATCGGCGTGTCACGGTTTCGATCGCTGTATCGGCTAGGAACCCGAAACCACCCACTCCGGCAGTGACATGAACCGTATCGTTCCAGGGGCCCGGTGCAATCGACTCATAGTCAATGCTTCGCCGAAGCATCCGCTCGAGCTCTTGGGGAGTCTTTGCGGGCAACCTACCAACGGCAATATCCGGACAACCATCTTGGTCTAAATCGCCATAGAGCGCATCGGTACAGAGCTCCTTGGTTGTCAATTCCCCGAGTTGAATTTCCGTATTCAAGACGATCCCAGGCGTTAACGCTTGCCACTTTTTCGGTGCGACCTCGATCGCCGCATCGCCGCACAAAACAATTGCAACCGTCGGCGTGCTAGAGGCGGATATCGCCTTTTCGATCTGCTCTCGCAAACGAGTAGAACTGGCTACCGAGTCGACCTCGATGAACTGGTACTGCGAGCTACGGTAAGCTTTCCACTGGGCAAGCCAAGTCGACCAAGTTGCAGGACGAACTAGTACGACTGACGGTTTGTCTTGAGCCATCGCCGGAGCGATCAGTAGATTCGAAACTCCAAGTGCCCCAACGATCCAACATGCCCACAGGAAAGCCTGGATTGTGGTTATCCTTTTTTGCATCGCTTGGCCACCTGCTCCTTCATAAACTCTAAACCATCCTTGGCCAGCGTCAGTTCGTCATCAAACATCCGTCGCCATATACGCGTCGCAGCGGCCAATTCAGGCAGTGCAAGCCCGAAGGCTTCGATCACCAACCAGCCGTCGTAGCCGATTTGACCGATCGCATCAAAGTTCTCGTCCCATCGGACGTTGCCCGCACCCGGAGTGCTCCGGTCGTTCTCGCTAATATGAATATGACAAAGCATATCTTGGATAGCATGGATGGCTTTGCTAGGGCTTTTTTCTTCGATGTTCGAATGAAATGTGTCGTACATCATGCGGCAGTTGGGATGGTTGACCTGACGACAAAACTCCGCTGCGTCGGCTTGAGCATTCAAAAAGTAGCATTCGAAACGGTTCAGAGGTTCAACACCGAGCATCACTCCGACCTTTGCAGCATGCTCGGCGACCTGCGACATGCTCTCGATCCCCCACTTCCACTCGTCCTTGGTCGGCCCTGCGCCGGAGAAGTAACCCAAAGCTGAATGAAACGGTCCAACGATGGTTTCAACACCCGCAGCCGCGCAGCAATCGAGCGTTCGCTTATTGAGTTCAACACCTTTGCGGCGAACCGATGCATCGGGACTGATCGGATTGTCGTCGACGTTTCGAACCGTAACACCCGTACGCCTCAGTCCGATCGCATCGAGTTTCTTTCCCCAGGCGGCGTAGTCCAAGTCGAGGTTGAACATCGGAATTTCAACGCCGTCGTATCCAAAGCTCTTGAGTTTCTCAAGCACTGGGACCAGACCCTCGTTGAGTTCTCCAGACCACAGCAGTAAATTCATTCCATATTTCATCGATCGGCTCCCGCACTAGCGGCAAAAAAAGAATTTTTTGGAAAGGAATTTCTCCAGCGTATCGCCTTGGCCTAAGCCATGCAATATGGACCCGTGTATCATAAAAAGATTTGGTTCTACGCGTACTCGAAAAGATGCATTGGGACTTCAAGGCTTCGAGTAGCGTAACGAACTCAACGAAGGTCATTCCATGGAAGTCGATTGCCCCCATTGCCAAGCGATCTTGACCGTTCATCCCTCGGAGGCTGGATCGCTCTACGATTGTCCTATATGCACTGGGAAATTTCACGTTCCAGTGCCCATGGCAAGACCTCGGGATCCGTCCAGTGATGGCAGGTCAAGCCCCTATGCCTCTTATGGAAATCCATACGAATCCAATCTAGAGACGAGAGACTTCGTAGGCAAGAAAATCGCCGCAGGTATCTGCGGCATCCTTTTAGGCTGGTTGGGGGTTCACAAATTCATTCTCGGTCTTAATAACGCTGGCGTTATTATGCTTGTGGTTACTCTGTCATGCATTTTTTTGACCCCATGCCTCATCGTTCCCATCTTTGGTCTATTTGCGATGCAGGTCATCGGTTTTGTCGAAGGGATCATTTACCTGACGATGCCCGATGAGGCGTTCTATCAAACCTACGGTGTCGAGAAAAAAGAGTGGTTTTAATCCACGTGTTAACTCAGCGCCTCGATCATATCGAGCGTGGCACTTCGAACTGCCGCAGTCCAAGGCGATGACGAGCGATACTTGGGCTGCTCGTAAGCGAAGATAATACCCCGCGAGGAGTTGACGATCGCACCGAGTCCTCTTAAATCAACCCCGCGCTTTACATCCTCTGCCGAGCCCCCCTGAGCCCCGTAGCCGGGGATCAAGATCCAAGTGCTCGGCATTCGCTCTCGCATCGCCTTGAGTTGCTCTGGATAAGTCGCTCCGACAACCGCTCCAATGTCACCGTATCCGAGATCCCCTTGTGTTGCATGCGATAAGGATTCGACATGGTCGGCAATTTTTTCACTGACGCTTCTGCCATCTTGCAACTTTTGATCTTGGAAAAAACTACTCCCGGGGTTTGATGTCTTCACCAAAACAAACAGTCCCGATGCGCTCTCTGCGCAGCGCTGAGTGAAGGGCTCGAGCGTGTCTGCACCAAGATAAGGGTTGACTGTCAGTGCATCCGCGCCCCATGGGCTATACTCTGCTGTGCCTGGAGCCCCCGAGCCAAGATAAGCGTTCGCGTAGGCACTGGCCGTCGTGCCAATGTCACCCCGCTTGGCATCCATGATCACCAGCAGTCCACGTTGGCTCGCGTATCGAACCGTCTTGTGCAGTGCCGCCATTCCAAGCGGCCCGAGTTCTTCAAAGAATGCAGCTTGGGGTTTAACCACCGGTACCAAATCGGCTACCGCATCGATGACTTCCAGACAAAACGTCTGGACTGCATCAACGATCGTTTCGATGTCGGCATTCGAGCCGGGTCTTAGGCCTTCGGGAAGTGAATTTGCGCGTGGGTCGATGCCGACGCAAACCGGATTTTTCTTTTTTGTGACCGCTTCAGCGAGTCGTTGACCAAAAGGAGTCATATCAAGATTTCTTAGGCGGGAGGAACTCCAAAAGCCGCTTAGGCACCTCGGCCTTCATGTGCTTGGGCAATGTCGAATCGGGATCAGAACCTTGGGTTTTCTCTTCCTTTTTCTCGGACATGTCCTCGGCATACGGGGCCTCATCACTCAAGACCAGTACCAATCGAATGGGCGTAAATCTCTTGGGGATCTTGTCGGTGTAAGCTTCAAAAACCAATCCAGCATTGGCCGCATCGCTTTTGACGGCCACGTCCATGGTGGAAGTCATGAAATTCGCTACGCTCAAAAGTTCGCCACTATCCCCCATGTAGGTCTCGTTGCCGGTATCGGGATCCTTGTAGATCTTGCTTCCGGCAAACACCCAATCCCAAA
Source organism: Pirellula sp. (assembly GCA_040381975.1). GTDB lineage: Bacteria > Planctomycetota > Planctomycetia > Pirellulales > Pirellulaceae > JBKCUI01. Next base: position 6,667 of record JBEIGI010000010.1, on the reverse strand, counting down.
GCATCGGTTTTTTGGTTCCTACTTGGCGGATCCAGTGTTGGGCCAAGGTTGCTTGGGTTTCCCCTTTTTCATTGTGCCAAAGTGCATAGACGCGGATCGTTGTGCCACTGGCAGGGGTAAACTTAGGTTCAAAAGCCACGGGCTTGCCTGGGTTGGCACCGACAGCAAGAAGGGATGCGTGGACAAAACGGGACTTGGCAAACACAGCCACGATCGACTCGTGCTCTTTGGTTCCGATGGGACAAGCGAACATCTCCAGTGGTGCGTTCCTTTGGCAGATGTAGCCATCGACAATGACGGCTTGCTCATCGCGATGAATCCAGACCCTACCGTCATCGACCATCTTTTTGCAATCGGGCGGATCGGTGAAGCTCTTTTCGGTTCTTTTGAGGATTTCTGATTGTTCGAGCCAAGCCTCATCCTGCCCGAAAGCTACCTGCGAACTATTTCCGAACAACAATCCGAAAAGAAATGGTGCAAAGATTGTCAGCAAACAAGAACGCAGCGAGTTGCTGAATAAGGAAACCTTGTGATTTCCATCGCTAGTATCGAGTCCTGTCATTTCAAGACCACTTCTTTGGAGTACCTTGGGGGTTTTAAAGGCCCAATTTGGGGGATAGGTTCGATTCCGGGAATCATCCAAAATGATTCTTGCATCTAGAATTTCTGGAACAACAATTGGGCCTTGTCGTAGCCCGATATCGTATCACGTTTTCACACTTTGGACGAGATCCTATGGACTGGGTAAAGCCCAAGCATCGAGCAGGTCGCTCGAAAGAAGCCTCCGCTGGCGATGCCGATAACCAAACGGCTATGCAGTGGTTAGAGAAACTCTGCGTGGACAATGTTGCTTTGTTGCAAAGCTCCTTGCCCGTCGAGCCTAAAAAGAGCAAGCAAAAGCCCTCGGACTTTCCGATCCACCAATACCTTCAAGCGATGCTATGGGGTATTGGCAAATGGGACGTCGCTAAGCCAGCGCATCGAGAGTTTCTCCAGGACTTAGTCGATGCCTTTGGCGCCGAACCCTTTGGCTATAGCCTTCCGAAGTCCAATCGCAAAGCCAAACGAAGCAAGCAGTCGGTTGCCGTTCCCGAAGAGATCCGCGCCCAGCAGGTCGCTCAGGCGGCCAAGATCGGCAAGTGGATCACCCAGCAGCTACCTAAGTCGAGCTATGATCCTTACGTCGCCTTGACCGCAACAGGTTGGCTCTATGCGCTGCCTGAAGTCGGCCGCGATATCCCCCCTGCCCTGTGGCTTGAAGTTCTCCAATCGACGCTGACTCAAGTCGATCGGGCTTGGGAACAAGGCCCATCGGATGGTTTGTTTCCATGGGTGATCTGGGCTTGCGAAGTGCCGTTGGCTTTGGCCAAACAAATGTCCCACTTGGGTGGAAAAGATCGTATCGTCGGTGAAACACTCAACCGCTTGGCTTTGCTGATCGAGCAGACGGCCGAAGATCCCCAAGCATTGCTGAGTTTCGGTGCGCAGGATCTGCGAGCCTTTGTCGCTTCGCTCATCCGAAGCCGTTGGGCAGCCGACAGTGTCGGTGCTCGCAAATGGTATCCACCCCAGCGTCGAGCTTTGGCTAAACTCCAGTCGATCCTTCTGCACCTGACGGATTCTACCGGCCATGCGATGCTCGATCAGTCCGAGGCCAGTCGCCACGATGTCGAATTCTGGACGTCGCTCATGCGGCTTTGCAAAGAACACAAAAAAGTTCAGCTTGCTGCTGCAGTCGCCCTTCCCGACGAAGTCGGCAAACATCAAGGTTTCAAACCTGCGAAAATTCGCAAAAATAAAGCCAACGATGCAAGGCTTCCTAAGTCCAGTTGCTATTGGGAAAAAAGTCATATCGTCTCGATGCGACGCAACTGGCGCAAAAGCGATTGCCAGCTAGCCCTGGACTTCTCCGGCGATTCAATCTGGTTGGATCTGTGCGATGAATCCGGCAAAAGAATCTTCTCAGGAGACTGGGATATCGCCATTGAGTACCGAGGCAAACCTGTCAATATCGATGTGGCTTGGAACGAAGTCTGCTGGTTCTCCGACGATGATGTCGACTACCTCGAACTCGAATGCGATCTGGAGGGGACTTGCACGATCTACCGTCAAGTCATGCTCATGAGACAAGAAGGCATGGTCTACATGGCTGATTCGGTGATGGGAAATCCCCAGGACACCAAGGCAGATTGGAAGTCGATCTCGACGTGGACTCTTGACCCTTCGGTCAGTTTTCAGCCTCAGGCAAAGAGCAACGAGGGCCGCATCGAAAGGCATTCCCATGACGAGCAAACCAACCAAGACGCAAACGAGCCAGTCGCTCTTCTTTTGCCACTGAGTCTGCCTGAGTGGCGAAGAGGCACCACCCAAGGGAGCCTCCAAGGTGCTCCAGGCAAGATCATGCTCGAGGCACGCACCACCCGCACACGGCTCCTGAGTTCGATGCTCGTGAGCGTGGGTTCCAAGTGTCGTAATCCCAAGTACACCTGGCGAACTTTGACGGTAGCCGAAAACCTCCATAAGGTTTCGGACGATGTGGCGCAAGGTTGCCGAGTCCAGATCGGTGATGACCAATGGGTCTTCTATCGATCGCTGGCTCCCTGCTCTCGACGGACCCTCATGGGCCTGCATTTGAGCATGGAGTTCTATGCCGGCAGATTCATGAAAGATGATGGCACTTACGAACCCTTGGTCGAAGTCAGCCCGGAATAATGTGCGGACGATTGACTCTCCACACCCCGGTGCTCGATTGGCTATTGGAGTTCTTCCCTGCCTACGCCAACATCTGGCCTGCGAGTATCGGGGGGATCATCAAGACACATCCAGGGATATGCCAAGCTCGCTACAACATTGCACCGACGCAATCGGTGCTCGTCGTTCGGCAGTTTGCCAAAGATGCCCAGCCGCAACTCGAAGCCATGCGATGGGGACTCGTGCCCCCTTGGGCGGACTCCCTGAAAATCGCTTATAGCATGATCAATGCACGCTGTGAAACACTCGAAGAAAAGCCGACCTACAAACACCTGCTTGACCAAGGCCGTTGCGTGCTACTTTCAGATGGTTACTACGAGTGGAAGCAAATGCTCGGCCCCGAAGCTACTGCAAAAGAGCAAGCAGCCAACAAACAGACCTATTGGATTCATCGGCCAGAGTCCAAGCCACTGGCCTTGGCGTGCCTGTGGACATCCAATCACAAAGCGCTCGAAGGGAGTCTAAATCCCGAGCCACTTTTGTCGACAACCATTATCACCACCGATGCCGGAGCCGATACATGCTCGGTTCACGATCGCATGCCGGTGGTGCTCCAAGACGAAACGGCCGTCTCTCGATGGCTCGCGAAAGATGCCCACTGGCAAAGCGTCAAAGACCTCGTTGGGCCAGCAAGTGTTGGAACATTGCAGCCGACTCGTGTGTCGAGCAAAGCCAACTCGGTTCGCAATCAAGGCCCCGAGTTGATCGCTCCGGAGCTCTATACCCCGGAGTTGTTCTAAATCGTCCCGTTTAGTTCTCGCCGACATCCTGGCGACGAATCTGGGCAAAGACTTCGAGCACTTCGTGCAAGTCCTGCGAAATCTCGATTTCATCCTCACAGAAGTCTTCGATCCAAACCAGTTCGTTGGCTATGCAAGCCTTAAAGGCATCGAGCAACTCGCCCAACCGAACCTTTGCTCGGTCCCCCGAAATAGTCTTGGTCATCGGCCTTGCGGCAACCAAGGGCAATTGGCCAAGCCCCGTAGAAGGCCGTGAAATGGTGAAGGAATCCGAACCAATCGGATCGTTCGAAGGAGCACAAACCAGAATCGAGTCGATCGGAAAAGTCGAAGCAACAGGAGAATTCATGGGGACAATCGTTTCTAGAGCAATCTAACAGAACACATTCAATCCAACGCACGGAAGGCTCGACCCGATTTGTCCCCTATCGAGCCTTTTCCGCACTGAAAACATCGTCCTAAATCCACGCCGGCTTGAGCTAAAAATCGCCTCTGTTGCAGTTTCGTTTGCCCGTCTGGCAAGCCTGGTAAAATGGGGTCTCGGGAGAATCCTACCACGCTCGATGGCTCAAAGCTTGACAACTACCCCCCTCTGCCCTAGATTCCCAAGTTCCCCCACTTGGCGATTGCGGTTCTTGTGGCGGATGATGTCCATTTTTTGATCCAGGATGGTTTGACATCCTATCCCGACAGGCATTGATTGCCGCCACAATGACTCCTACCAATCGTCTATGAAAGATCTACCCGCGATCGCCCGGTACATGCGGCTCCCGGAGGAGTTGCTACGGTTCCCTGTCGAACTGTTACACCAAGGTTACGAGCCAAACTATCTGGCTACCTATCGCCCCGATGAACTCGGTGGACTCGATAGCAAAACACTCTCACGCCTCAAACGCTCTGTGGTCTACGAGTCAACCCTCTCGGACCACAAAGAGCAGATCGCCCAAGCCCTCGAAAAAGACGGCCACTGGAGCGACACCGTCTCCCAGGTCATCAACCAATGCACCTCGGTCTCTCAGGTCGATGCGATCGCTAAGAACCTGCGAGGTAAGAAAACTGCCAAGGCCTTTGCCGAAGCCGATCCGAACATCGAGAAAGTCGGCCAAGCGATCCTCTTGGCTCGCGGTGAAAATATCCAAGACCTATCGGGCTGGATACAAAACCAAACCGGACTCAGTCCAGAAGACACTGAGCTTGTGATTCCAAAGGTGAAGCGATGGTTGCAACTGTTGCTCAGTGAAGACGCACAACTGGTACTGACCCTCCAAAGAGCTTTGCTCAGGAACGCCGTCGTCTCGGTCAAGATTCTTCCCGAACCGAGCAAAGACACCGACAAAGATTCCGCAAGTTTAGCAGCCTCAACGCCATCGGTTCCGTCTCAAGAAGCCCCTGAGGATACGAGTGCAGAGACTCCTGCTGCTGAGAGTGCTTCGTCAGTTCTTACAGAGACAGTTGCTTCTCAACCAGCTACGCCTGAGGCTACCACGGAAGAGCTAACCGCTGATGAGTCGGTTGCTGAAGTACCACTGGTAAGCGATTCGGCAATCTCCGATGCACAACCCGAGCAGCCCGCAAAGGAGCAAGTCGTAGAGGACTCCAAAGAGACTTCCATCGCCTCGTTTCAGACAGATCGCAAGAAATCCAAACAATTAAAAACCAAAAGTCTAAGCGACAAACAGCTCTCACCAAGGCAACGCCGCCGAAGGTGGCTGCGTGGGATTCTCGAATCCTACAGCCGACTCAGAAAGCCCCTGCATGACCTGACACCATTCCAGGTCCTGATGCTCTCGCGCGGCCTGCGATCCCAGATCATTCAACTGAACTTCCAAATCGATACAAAATCACTCGTGCAGCTTTGCCGAGACTCCCTGTGCCCTGGTCGCCACCCCTTGCACCCGTTGCTCATGGAAGTCTCCGACACGGGTCTCAAAGAATTTCTTCTACCCAGGTTGCAACAGGATGTCCTTGGGATCCTCGAAGAAGACGCCAATCAAGCCCTCATTGAATCAGCGGTCGATCACCTCGAAGCTGTCATGCTCCAGCGCCCGATTCGCGGACATCGAATCCTCCTGATCGATGCCGTCGGTCAAAAAACTGCCGCTGTCGCGATCGTCGACTCAAAAGGCGAATTGCTCATGACCGGCGATATCGTCTGCAATTCTTCCAAACCCGATGTCGTTTCCCAAAACGTCACCCAGCTTGGGCAGTGGATCCACCAACATCAGGTCACTTTGGTTGCGCTAACCAATGGACATGCTCGCAGATACTTGGTCCATTCAGTCGCTGAATTGATGAAGCAGTCCGCAGAGGGAAGTCTCTACTGGACGTTCGCAGACCGCCAGGGCGGCGACGCCTTCTGCACCTCACGCAATTCACTCGTCGAACTTCCGAAAATCTCTCGACGGCACCGCGCTGCTGTGTGGCTTGCTTGGAAACTCCAAGACCCCCTCAAGCAGATCCTCAAGATCGAGCCAGCACGCCTGCGACTTGGATCCTATCAACGTGAGTTGCCTCAGGGCGAACTCGAGTCGGCTCTCCAGGAAGCCATCTCGGCGGCCATCACCAAAGCTGGCGTCGATATGTATCATGCCGATGTTGAGGTTCTCAAGCGCATTCCCGGCATGGACGATGCCACTGCCAAGCGACTCGTCGAAGAACGACCAAAGGGATCGATCACCAACCGTGAATCGCTCTTGAAGTTCTTGAAAGAATCGCTCAGCGAGAATAAAGCCCGTCAAGCGATCGGGTTTTTGAGGGTTTACCAAAGCGAAAATTCGCTAGATGGAACCATCGTTCATCCAGAAGACTACCGACTCGCCGAACGTCTCGTCGCGCACGCCCAACTCTCCTTGCCTGCTGCTAGTCCCGAAGGTTGGGAAAAGCCTGACTACGAAAGACTCGCCCAAGCCGTCGCGGCGGCCCAAAGTATTGCGCTAGACGCAACGAGCTCCGAAAACGTTGAAGCCTTCGGTTTTGAGTCTCATAGCGACGAAATCAACCCGAACTTTGGTGTTGAAGTCGCCACAGATCAGACGGATCAGACAGATCAGACAGATCAGACAGATCAGACAGATCAGACAGATCAGACAGATCAGACAGATCAGACAGATCAGACAGATCAGACAGATCAGACAGATCAGACAGATCAGACAGATCAGACAGATCAGACAGATCAG
>JBEIGI010000009.1:0-112809 GCA_040381975.1 Pirellula sp. | reverse complement strand
TTAAACGAATGTTCGGCCTTGGCGAACAGCGTAGATGATTTATCCGAAATCATCTACGAGCGCTCGAGTGCGGCCTGAATTGAATCAGTGACGTCACGCTCTCTGCAAGTGATCGAAGTGCTGCTGAGTGTGTGCTCCTTCGATTGGTGCCCAGACGAGATTTCTTAGAGGGCTTAATTAAATTCCTCGCCGTTGGCTGCGGGTTAAACAAGGGTTCGCCTTTGGCGAACAACGTAGATGATTTCTCCGAAATCATCTACGAGCGCTCGAGTGCGGCCCGAAGGAACACTCTAACCACAAGCCACTCGCTACCTTCTACGCTCTGCCCGTACGCCGCGTTTGATAAGCCATGCCTAATGCACCGAGGCCGAATATCGCCATCGAGGTCGGTTCGGGGACGGCCGCTTGAGAGTAGCTGGTGACAATGTTCGTGCATTGATAGCCGACTGGCGCGAGCGTCGGGCAGTGATATCGCGCGGCACCAAGATATAGAAACATTCGCTAGGATAGAACATCGCTAGATGTTTATAGTTGTTTTGGTTCGCTGACGGTCATCGATCATTTGAAAGTGGTTTCGTTGGTTGCCCGACGCTCGCGATTGTCGGCTAACGTGACACGCCTGCACGGTCATCGATCAATTGCAAGTGGTTTCGTTGGTTGCCCGACGCTCGCGCTTGTCGGCTAACGCGACACGCCTGCACGGTCATCGATCATTTGAAAGTGGTTTCGTTGGTTGCCCGACGCTCGCGATTGTCGGCTAACACGACACGCCTGCACGGTCATCGATCATTTGAAAGTGGTTTCGTTGGTTGCCCGGCGCTCGCGCTTTTCGGCTAACGACCTCACCTAGAGTGCTTTAGGCACGACGGCAAAAGCCAGGCGCTGGAGCTCGATCGCAAGATCCACTTCTTGGATGATGGTCTCCTTGCTGCTGGCCTGAACAGCAATCGGTGCAAAATTTAAGATGCCCGGTATGCCGGCGCTTTCTATTTCTCTAACCACACCCTGAGCCGCATCGGCAGGCACCGCCAAAATAGCCAAGTCCACTTCATGCGACCGACAAAACCCCGACAACTCATCAATCCGATGTATCTTCAAACTTCCGATCGATGTTCCTATCTTCTTCGGGTCGCTGTCGAAAGCACCAACAAGATGGAAACCTTGCTGCTCGAATCCTCGGTAACCACTTAGGGCTCTTCCCAGGTTCCCAACCCCCACCAGAATAACGTTCCAAGTTCGATCGGTGCCAAGTATCCGCTGGATGCTCTCGATGAGTTCATGAACCCTATAGCCGACACCTCGCTGTCCGACGGTCCCCAAACAAGAAATATCTCGGCGAACTTGGGAGTCGTTGAGTCCAAGCCTCTCGGCAATCGCCTTGCTCTGAATATTCGCTAGGCCAGAACGCTGCATCTGCTGGAGTTCCCGCAGATAAAACGCCAGCCGTGTGACCGTAGCTTTCGAAATCTTCTGGCGTGGCTTGGTCATCGCTGGCCTTGAGCTTGAGCGATTCTCAGTTCGGTTCCATGGTTCGGAAAGACTCCGGAGCAATCTGCTTGAGGAACTCGGCACACTTGTCGACAGCAAACAAAATCTGCTGGTTCGAGTGGGTCGAATTGATGAAGAACCGGAGTCTTGCTGCCGATTCTTCGACCGCCGGATACAAGATCGGCTGCACGTTGATCCCCGAGTCAATCATCCGCCGCGAAAGCTGCAGGGCATGGAGCGAGTTGCCTGTGATCACGGGGATCACCGGCGTTTCGCTCGAGTTGCCTGTGTTGAGCCCCCGCTTTTTGGCTTCGGTCAAAAACAACCTAGCAGCTTCTTTGAGGCGAGTTACTCTCGAGGGATCTTTGCGAAGCACGTTGATCGATGCGATCGCAGCGGCGGTGTTCGGAGGCGAGAGCCCAACGCTGAAGACGAATCCAGGTGTGGTGTACTTGAGGTACTCGATCAGTTCCGAGCGTCCGGCGATATAACCGCCACAAGACCCAAACGATTTGCTCAGCGTACCCATCCAGATATCGACATCATGGGGATTGACCCCGAAATGCTCACCGATCCCTCGCCCGGTCTTGCCCATCGTTCCCATCGAGTGGGCTTCGTCGACCATCAACCAGCATTGGTGTTTCTTGCACACCTCGACGAACTTGGGCAACACAGGAAAATCGCCGTCCATGCTGTAGACACCTTCGACGATCACCAAGACGCGTCGATGGCGTTTGCGTTGTTCGAGCAAAATCGCATCGAGTGCTTCGTAATTGTTGTGCGGGAAGGGACGCCGACGACTTCCCGAAAGAATCGCACCTTGGATGATGCTGTTGTGCGAGAGCGAGTCGTGGAGGATCAAGTCTTGTTGGCCGACCAAGTGACCGATGACCGACTCGTTGGTCGCATGGCCACCGACCAACACGATCGAGTCTTGGACGCCAATCCACTGAGCGATTTGTTTTTCTAGCTCCCTGTGGATGTCTTTCTCGCCACTGACCAAGCGTGAAGCCGAGACGCTCGTGCCGTACTTCTTGGTCGCTTCGACGACCGCTTGGGTGACCTCTGGATCGCCACTCATTCCCAAGTAGTTGTAGCTGGCAAAGCTGATGCGTTGCTGACCATCGACAAGCGTTGTGTCGCGCGTGAGTCCTTGATGGACAGAGAAGTACGGGTTAGGTAGCCCGGTCATCTCCATCTGCAGCATCGTCTGCTTGAGCCGCTTGTACTCTGGGAGCATATCGAAGCGGTAGTCTTCTGGAGAGATCGTTCGCTCGGCAGTCGCATCGGGCTCGAGCATCTTGACCCCTTCGCGGATCTTATCCTTACCGAAGGTGCCTTCGATCGCCTCGGCAATTTCGCGGATTGTCTCGATCTCTTGCAATAAGTCTTCGGGGATGCGGCCTTCGACAGAGTTCTCCAAGAAGTGTGCGATCTGTAGGCGCTCGAGGCTATCGAGTCCAAGATCGACGATGACATTGGTGTCTAGGTCCAGTAGCTTGGCTCGCTCCTGAGCAACACTTCGCACGGCTCGTTTGACGAGTTCGACGACATCGGGATCTGGATCGCGAGTCTTCTTTGGATGAATCCCAGAAGAGGTAAAACCGTCTTTCAAATCGCTGACGGTCGCAGCGGCGATCATCGGTGGCCCATCAAAGAGGCCTTCTTCCCAACTGAGCCACTGATGGACGATTCGCAGTGTCCCTTCTCGGAACCCCTTTAAGCAGGCGTGGCGTTGGATTTTTCCCGACGATGTTTTCGGAAGTGACCCGTGGCGTACGAGTACCACGGCATCGGGTGGGATTTCATGGTTGGCAGTCACCGCGCGGCGAATCGATTGAATAACTGGGTTCCAATCGTCTTCCAGCGATCGTTGTACCTCGACTGTAATGATCAGTCGTTCACGGGGGCCAGAGTCATCGGCAAACGCCGCTGCGGCTGAGGATTGAATCGACTCATGGCACTCCTCGACCGTTTGCTCGATGTCTTGTGGGTATCGATTGACCCCTCGGACGATGATCAAGTCCTTGACTCGCCCTGCAACGTACAATTGACCTTCGCTGAGGAAACCAAGATCGCCGGTTCTTAGATAAGAGCCATCGCCATCTTTGGTCGAGGCATGAAAGACCTCGTTGGAGATCTCTGGCTTTTCCCAATAACCTAATCCAACGCTGGGGCTATCGACCCAAATCTCACCGATCTGGTTGTCCGAAAGAGGTTTGCGCGTCTCCGGATCGACGATCATGACCGTGGTGTTGGCCGTCGTCACACCGCAGCCGACGAGTTTGCGAGCCGTTGGATCGTCGGCCTCGACAGGAACGACCAAGCGAGCATCGAGTTGCCTGCCGTTGAAACTTCGCAGAACCGGTGCCGTATGATGCGGTCCTCCGGTGACGATCAGTGTCGTCTCGGCCATCCCATAACAGGGCAAGTGTGCCTCGTTTCGGAAACCGACCGGAGCGAATCGCTGAGTGAACTGCTCGATTGTTGAAGCTCGAACAGGTTCGGCTCCGTTGAACGCCACGCGCCAAGAGCTCAGGTCAAGGCCTTGCATCTCCTCGTCGGTCACCTTGTCGACACAAAGCTGAAACGCAAAGTTCGGTCCACCGCTTGTGGTGGCTTTGTACCTGCTGATGGCTCGAAGCCAGCGAACGGGTCGCTGCAGGAATGTCATAGGACTCATCAGCACCAAGGTCGCTCCAAAGAACAGTGGAGCGAGGATGCCACCGATAAGACCCATATCGTGATAGGTGGGCAGCCAAGACAACCCGATCGAAGTGTGATGTTCACCGAAGAGTGTCGAGATGATTTCGCAGTTGCGAATCAAGTTCCCGTGGGTGAGCATGACCCCTTTTGGTTGGCCGGTGGAACCTGAGGTGTACTGCAAGACAGCGAGGTTGCTATCGAGGATCGGAACTTCGTTGAATTGGATAGCCAGCGAGCGATCGACCGCGTCGGTTCCGATCAGCTCCATAGTTTCAGTCTCGGTCCGCATGTTCTCGTCACGCAGGATTTGATTGACCGAGTCTTGGGTCGTTAAAGCCAACGCAGCTTGACAGTCCTCGGCAATCCCCTGGATCCGTGCCCCCTTGCGGTTTCGACGCGGAGGGTAAGCCGGCACGGCAATACAACCGGCGTACAAGCAACCGAAAAAGCCCGTGATAAAGTCGAGCGTTCCAGGTGGATAGAGCATCAGCACCCGCGATCCAACCGGGTGCTTATCGAGGATCCGAACCGCGATGGCTCGGGCCGCATGGTCCAGCTCCGCGTAGGTCAGTTTCGTCTCATCGTCGCTTTCGCCATCGGTCAGATAGAACGCGACTTTGTTCGGGAAGGTGTTCGCCCAATAGCGAAGCAGATGCACCATCGTCGTCAGTGGCGGCGTATAAGGTGCATGGATCGGGCTTAGGTCGAGTTTGGTAAACTCCCTAGCTCGACGCTTACCAATGATGTTCATCGGCGGAGTACTCGGATGGGTTGGGAAGGAAGTTTTGCTGGCATTCATTGGATAATAGTACTTCTCCAGAGCGTCGAAACACCGTTTTTTATCGGTTGATGGCTTACCTGACAATTCGTCAAACTCGGTATAGTCACTAGATTTCAGGTCCGGGAACTGGCGATACCTGGGATAATAGACCGAAAACTCAGGAGAAAATCCACTTGCTGGTTTTTTCCAGGGAACCTATAATTTCGCCCCCTTGGACGGAATTTACGTACTGTATTTTCGGAGTATTCCTAGCCCCAAGGATCCGAGCCGATCCGCATCGATACCCGCTTGAGCTTGCTTAAAGCCTTGCTAGCTAACGATTTGTTGATTCTTGGATGTTCGATTGATTCCGCACTGAAAGCGAAACCTGGTCATGGCCGAAGCTACCAAAGAAATTACAGAACCCAAAAGAACCGTTCAGCAGAAAACAACAGTTGCCAAGACTGGTTCGGTCGAGCAAAAGTGGTTCATCGTCGATGCGACCGATTGCACCCTTGGACATTTGGCAAGCAAAATCGCCATGGTACTCATGGGCAAACACCGTCCACAGTACACCCCCCACGTCGATACGGGCGAGTATGTCGTGGTCATCAATGCCGAGAAGGTGAAAATGTCGGGTCGCAAACTCGAACACCGCCACTATGCTTGGTATAACGGATACCATCGCCAAAAGATGGAAAGCTACGGCGAAAGACTTGATCGCAAGCCCACCGATTTGGTTCTCCTTGCAGTCAAGCGAATGCTTCCTAAAAAGAACAACTTGGCCCGCCACATGCTCACCAAACTCAAAGTGTATGCTGGCACCGAGCATCCGCATCAAGCCCAGCAACCAATCCCAGCTCCCTTCGGCTACCAAGCCGAAGGATCCAAGTGAATCGATCACTCAATAACCACCGTCATTCCGAAGCACCAGTAAAAAGAAGCGAACATGTTCACAAAGAAAGACAAAGTTAGCGGTGATTGCCTTGGTACCGGACGTCGTAAGACCTCGGTAGCCCGTGTTCGCATTAAACCAGGTTCGGGCAAGATCACTGTCAACGACCGAGCTTTCGATGAATACTTTGTGACCGATATGGAACGACGTTTGGTCACCCAGACCCTCGATCATGTGGGTCATGCCGACAAGGTCGATGTCTTCGTTCGCGTCGCTGGCGGTGGACCGATCAGCCAAGCAGGAGCAATCCGAATGGGATTGGCTCGGGCTCTGGTCAGTTTCGCCGAAGAGAACTTCCAGCCCCTCCGAGACGACGGGTTCCTCACCCGCGATTCTCGTATGAAGGAACGCAAGAAGTACGGTCTTCGCGGTGCACGCCGTGGAACTCAGTTCTCCAAGCGTTAATCTGCTGAATCAGCGTTTCGATTTTGTTATCGCCGGAAGCGGTTTCTCAGGAAGCCTGCTAGCTTGGACCCTCGCCTCCCAAGGTCGCAAGGTTCTACTGATTGATCGATCGCAGCATCCTCGCTTTGCCGTCGGTGAATCGTCTACACCGACTGCTGATTTCTTACTAGCGTATCTGGCCCAGCGTTGGGATCTAAAAAGGCTCGCTCCGCTTGCCTGCTGGGGCCAATGGAAAAAGCATTACCCGGATATCATCTGCGGAAAGAAACGAGGCTTCTCCTACTACCATCACCCACATGGCAGGGCGTTGGATACAAGCAACCTAGAGACGCAATCACTCTTGGTGGCCGCTAGTGCTCAAGACGAATGGAGCGATACACACTGGTTGCGTAGCTCGGTCGATGAGTTTCTTGCCAAGGAAGCTTTGTCGGCAGGAGCCCATCTTCTAGAGTCAACTCAGATCCGTTCGGCTTTGTTCGATCCGATCGAACATCGTTGGACACTTTCGATTCGTAGCAGCATCGAAGTCTCGGCTGCGGATATCCAGGTGCAAGCCACTTGGTTGATCGATGCTACGGGGCATCAAGGCTTAAACTCGATTGGCATCGAAAACCAGGAGGATTCCGATTGGATGCGGACGCGGACAGGGGCCGTCTATGGTCATTTTCTTAGGGTCGAACCATTCACCCAATCCGCAAGCTCACAGGATCCTTTTTGCGGTGACGATGCGGCTCAGCATCATGTCCTGGATACCGGGTGGATTTGGATGCTCCGATTTGACAATGGGGTGACCAGTGTGGGTTTGGTTCAGCCGAGTAAGACCCCGCGCAGTGAGGACCATTTCTGGAAGACGATTCAAAGCCATCCGAGTCTTGTACATCTGATGAGAAACGCGAAGCTTATTGCACCGCATGATGCTAAGCGGGGATTCGCTGATAGGGAACCAGAAATGGCCTGCGTCGATCGCATGAGCCGATGTCGTCGTCGGGCTTGGGGACCAGGCTGGGTAAGTTTGCCGGTCTCCTATGGCTTTATCGATCCGCTCCACAGTACCGGCATAGCGCATTCGATTAGCGGCGTGGTGAGGCTTTCGGAAGCCATGCTTCAAAACAACCAGGAATGTTATGCGGATCTGAAGAACTACGGAGAGGATCTTCGCACGGAGCTCGATTGGCTGGATTTGCTCGTCTCGGGATGCTACTTAGGACAACCCTCGTTCGAGAATTTTGTTGCTTTTGCGTGCATGTACTTTGTCAGTGCCATCGAGTTCGAAAAGCAACTGGCACAGGATCCTGCTCGGTGGCCCAAGGGTTTCCTACAAAGCAAAGATGGCGAACTTTTGCAAGTAGCGAACCATGCTTATGACAGGCTCGGGCAGATCGCAAGCGACAAGCAATTGTGCGAGGAGTTTCCTCAGCAAGTTCGATCTTGGATCGAACCGTGGAATCGTATTGGACTGCTCGATCCAAGCTATGCGAATCGGATCGCCCACTCGGTGGCGCCCAAGTATGCATCGAGTCTTGAGGCTTTGTGCTTGGATCTATAGTCCACTAGGCTTCGTCGAGGATTTCGACAGCTCGGAACTTTTCTCCTTCGAGCATCGAGAGGCTCGCGCCTCCACCGGTGCTAACGTGGGTGACCGAGTCAGCAAAGCCGAGTTGTTCGATGGCCGCAGCGCTATCGCCACCACCGATGATGCTTACCGCATCGCTTTGTGCAATAGCCTTAGCCACCGCTTTGGTTCCTTCGTCGAAGGGAGGCATCTCGAAAACTCCCATAGGTCCGTTCCAAACGACCGTCTTGGCAGACTTGACGATCTGGGCATAACGCTCTGCCGTGTCAGGTCCGATGTCGAGGCCTTCCCATCCATCGGGGATTTCTCCTGCAGCGACGACTTGCTTGTTGCAATTGCTGTTGAAAGCATCACCGCAGTGGGTGTCAGTCGGCAGGATGAGTTTACCGGATCCCGATCCGATGAGCTCTTTGGCTAGCGGAACCTTATCAGGCTCGACGAGACTCTTACCGGTTTTGCCACCTTGCGCCAGCGAGAATGTGTAAGCCATGGCACCGCCGATGAGGACATAATCGCAAACGCCCAGAAGGTTTTTGATCACGTTGATTTTATCGCTGACCTTGGCTCCGCCGAGGATCGCCACAAAGGGGCGAGCAGGGTTGCTGATGGTGTCGCTGAGGTACTGAATCTCTTTAGCAACGAGGAAGCCGACGACTTTGGGTTTGTTTCCCATGGCAAGTGGGACGGCAACCATGGAAGCTTCTTCGCGGTGGCAGGTACCGAAGGCATCGTTGCAGTAGATGTCAGCAAAGGAGGCGAGGGTTTTGGAGTAGGACTCTTCGCCATCTTTTTCGCCGGGGTTGAACCGAACATTTTCCAGAACGAGGACATGACCATCTTGCAGCTCGGCGACTTTGGCCTGTGCATCGGGCCCGACGGTATCGCTGGCAAAGGCGACGGGTTTACCGAGGAGTTCCCCGAGTCGCACTGCAGTCGGACGAAGAGTAAACTCTGGCTCGGGCCCTTTTCCTTTAGGTCGTCCAAGGTGGCTCATGAGGATCAGTTTGCCACCTTGGTCGAGAACCGATTGGATCGAGGGGATAGCCATTCGAATACGGCGATCATCGGTAATCGCGCCTGAATCGTCTTGGGGGACATTGAAATCGACCCGCATCAAAACGACTTTACCGCGACAATCCACATCTGCAATACTTTTCTTGGCCATGTTTTCCCTCGATAAAACGACGAACTGGTTGATTGATTAGCTCCAATATGGCGAGCTAACGGGTCTTAATTATCGAGAGGTTTTCAGGGAGCGAAAGCCCCAACGGGCTTGATGTCAGTGATTGTGTCGAGGCACTTGATTGCAAACATCGCGGAATGAGCAGGCAAAGTCCAAACAGCCACCGGTGTGGAGCTGCCCTACGTTTTGACGGTAAAGGTGTTGCCAAGGTGTCGCTGTTTCGGGAGTCTGGTCGACCGAGAAACTATTGCGTTGTGTCCACTCATGGGGATCGATCAAAGCGTCGACGCTTCGGGCGGTTAGGTCGATACGTACAAGATCACCGGTTTGCAATTTGGCTAGGCCGCCACCAGCGAGTGCTTCAGGCGAAGCATTCAGGATCGATGGGCTCGCGGAGGTTCCGCTTTGTCGACCGTCACCCAATGTTGGTAATTGGTCGACCCCTTGTTGGATCCAGCGATCCGGTGGGAGCATGTTGACGACTTCGCCGCTTCCAGGGAACCCCAACGTGCCGCATCCGCGGATGACCAAAAGGGTATTTGGATCGCAGGTGCCTTGGATTTGGTTGATTCTCTCGTGGTAGTCTTCGGGGCCATCAAAGACGATGGCTTTGGCGACAAACGCGTTTGGATCTGAGGGGTTCGAAAGATACTGCTTGCGGAACTCCGGACTGATGACGCTGGTTTTGATCAGAGCGGCATCGAAAAGGTTTCCACGAAGCACGAGGAACCCCGCGTCGACTTTGAGCGGATCTGCGAACGTGCGAATAATCGCACCATCGGGTGATGGGGCTTTTTCAATATTATGCGCGATGGACTTGCCGGTGCAGGTCATCGGCGAGCCATCGAGGATACGTGCTTGTAGGAGCTCCTTCATCACCGTTGGTAATCCCCCACAGCGGTGGAAGTCTTCGGCAAGCAGTGCACCGGCGGGTTGAAGGTTCACTAGCAGGGGGACTCGATATCCGTGATCTTCCCAGTCTTGGATGCTCAGTTCGATGCCCGCATGGCGCGCGATGGCGATAAGGTGGGGTGGACAATTCGTGGAACCTCCTAGGGCTGTATTGACTCGGATCGCATTGAGCATCGATGTTCGGCTGAGGATTTTTGCGGGACGCAGATCCTCATGAACCATTTCGACGATCCTTTTGCCAGCCGCATGGGCCGCTTGGGCTCGCTCTCGATAGGGAGCTGGAATGGCTGCGGTTCCTGGGAGTGCCAATCCGACGGCTTCGGCCAAGCAGTTCATCGAGAGGGCTGTTCCCATGACGTTGCAGTGACCGGGACTGGGGGCCGAAGCGGCCAGCAGATCCATGAATTTTCGCTGATCGATCAGACCTGCGCTGAGTCGACGACGGGCTTCCCAGATGATCGTGCCGGCACCTGCAAGTTCGCCATCGAGGTAGCTGTTGAGCATCGGTCCGCAGTTGAAGATCACAGACGGCAGGTTCGTGGTGACTGCGGCCATCATGGCTGCTGGGGTCGTTTTATCGCAACCGGTTGTGAAGATGATGCCATCGAGTGGGTAACCATGAAGGATCTCAACAAGGGCGATGTAGGCAAGGTTCCGATCGAGTGCTGCCGTCGGCCGACGCACGGACTCTTGGATCGGATGCATCGGGAAGACCATTGGAACGCCACCGGCGTCACGCACTCCATCGCACAAACGCGAAACGGTCTGAAGGTGGGCACGATTGCAAGGTGCAAGATCATTTGCCGACTGAGCAATCCCGATGATCGGTCGACCGGCTTGAAGTTCCCCGACGGTCATTCCGTAGTTGAGGAATCGCTCGAGATAAAGTGCCGTCATTCCAGGATTGCTGGGGTTATCCCACCACTGCTGGGATCGAAGTTTCAGAGGGTTCATGACTAAGGATAGGCTCGAAGCATTAGAATGGATGTTACAGTGGTGGATAGATCCGGCCTTGGTTGGGTGATCGGACAGATCAGACAGACTATTTTTTGCCGAGTTTACGCTTGCGGTCGAAGAACTCCGTTAGGACACCGCCGCATTCGGCGGCAAGAACTCCGCCGACGATCTCGCAGCGATGATTCAAGCGCGGGTCGTTAAGTAGTTGATACAGCGAGACGACCGCACCAGCTTTGGGATCGATCGCGCCGTAGACGACCCGGGGGATTCGACTTTGAAGAATGGCTCCTGCGCACATTGGGCAAGGCTCGAGGGTCACATAAAGGGTGCAGTCGAGCAGTCGCCATGAATTCACGTGGGATGCCGCTTGGGTGATGGCGATCATCTCGGCATGAGCTGTCGGATCGGCTAGTTGCTCGCGTTGGTTGTAAGCACTTGCGATGATTTTATGGTCATGCACAACGATGGCACCTACGGGGACTTCGTCTTGCTCGGCTGCTGTCATTGCTAGACGCAACGCTCGTCGCATGTAGTGCTCGTCCCCGAGCGGCTCAAGGCCTTCATCGTATGGGTTCATGGCCGCGCTTTCTTCCAGGCTTCCATGCGAGCTTCTCGAATCGCCTCTGAGCCAGTGGGCAATGCAATCGAGTTTGGGATGTAGCCCCAAAGGACCGACTGCCTCAGGGAGCGGAAGTGGTCACGGTAGTCGACATCGGCAATCTGCATGCAGGCCAGCAGAGCGACATCTCGGAGTTCGACGGTTGCAAGTGGGCGTTGGCCGTCGGGTGGAAATTGAGGCGGTGCGGCACCTGGAAGGTTAAGGCCGGTGAGTTCTTCGCAGACATCTTGGTTCTCAAACCATTTTTCCAACAAGGGTATGTCGTCGATTTTTCCGAATCGAAACATGACTTGAAAGGCTTTGAGCAGATCCCTGGGTTCGTATTGGTCTTTTGATCCGGACTTCGCGGATGCTTCGAGCATACGCACAGCCAGCGATTTGGCCGTCGTTAGATTGGCTTCGAGCATGATTTGCAGAGCGATGGTTTGTTCGTAGCTGTCTTCGATGTTTTGGCTCCAGATCTCAACCATGCTTTCAATAGCGCGTTTGGCTTGCGGATCTCGTAGGGCTTGGTTGTAGGGTGCTCGAAGGAGCACCCGAAGCGACATTGCAGCGAGGTTCGCTTTGAATTCTTCGCTGGCGCTTGCTAGGCAACTGCAATAGAGAACCACCAGGCCATCGATTTTGTCTGGTTCGGAGCGGCCCATTTCTTGCTGTTGGATGCCACGGATGACACCAAGCCCGAACTCGCCTGCTTTTTTGGGGTCTTCGAGAGGCTCCTCGACGAGCATCGGATAACGATCGTAAAGTTGGAGGAAAAGACGTTTTGAGCTACGGTTTGAACCGGCGACTTTGGCGAAGCCCGACCAACCCTTTAACCCATGGTCTTTTTCAACATCGGTTTCCCTCAAAAAGACCTGAACGATCTCCCTTTGGCGTTCTGTTTTGAGTTTTGCTACGACGCTCGATAGTCGGACGATGATCTCTGGATCGGTGCTTGAAGCAAGAAGTTCTTTAAGGAGTTCAAGTTGTTTGTTTGAGAGACTGCTGAGTTTGGCGGTGGCTTGATCGCGCACCTCGAATTGGCGATCGCCCAGATCCTGGACCCATTTTCGAATGGTGTTAGGATCCACATCGCCGAGGTTGTCTTGGGACAAAGCTCCTCGGTCGCCCACAAGGGTGCAGATTCCGAGGCATATCCCCAATAGGCTACTCGCCCAGGATTGGAGTCTCCTAGGGAGTTTGAATGGGCTCGATGGCTGAATCAGTGGCATAAACGGTTGGACTCGGGGGATTCGAAGCAGGCGGGCCGCAATCACCCGCTGAAAGAAGGATAGCGAGAGTTTTTCGGGACAAGGGGTGCCTGCCCGTAGGTTTTTTAAAAAAAATTGGCTCGGACCCCGAACCTTTGGTTTTTTTTGATGTCTTGCCATGTAGCCCGATGTCGAAACCGTATCGCATCGGAATTTTGGTTGTTTTTTCGATTTTGTTGGCTACTATCTGCCCGTCTCTACGTTTTGTATATTGTGGAGGTAGATGGAAGCTCATCGGAGAGCGGCCACCTTTTTTTGTCTCATCTCATGCTGCGCCAAACAGGTGCAGGAGGATGTCATGCGTTTACTAACCAGTGCCAAGCGATGGATTAGCGTTTTTGCCAGTGTGCAAACAACAGCGACCGTCAATGCACGGGACGCCATGAACCTCCTGATGTCCTATCTAGGGTCGCAGGAGGGAAGGATGACGTCACAGGCTAAACCCTGTCATGCACCAATAAGTCCGGTGTTTGACACAGGCAGACGCCCGGATCGCTTGTCGATCCGCTCGTGGTAAAGACGTTTCATCCTTTTTTTTAATCCCGATTCTTTTGCACTTGATCCCTTTTTGGGCCGTTCCCTACACGCACGTTGCGTCTAGTTGCATGGTCTCCAAAAAGCCGATCGCTTGAGTTCGCAAGAACTGCAAGATTGGTGTTGCAATACGGAGCATGAGAACATGGCACAAATCAGCCAAATCGATTACAGCGTTTTAACCGTAGCCCAGTTGGTTGCTGCTGCATTGGAAGGCGACCGCGATGCATTCGGTGAATTGTTTCAACGGCACGAAAAGCAAGTCTTCGCGGTCGCTTACCGTCGGTTGAGCGACCGGGACGAAGCAGATGAATTGGTTCAAGATGTCTTCATCCAAGCTTGGAGAAAGTTAGGACAATTGAGCCAAGCAGAGGCTTTCGCTGGATGGTTGCGGCAAATCACGGTTCGCATGGCGATCAACCGGGGAACTCGCCGAGCTAAGTTGACTTTCATCGATCAAGAGATCTTGGAAGCGACGGCTCAAACAAACCAGGACGCCGAGGGCGCCTTGGTTCGTGAAGAAACCAGAAAGCGATTGCATGAGCAATTGGCTCAGTTGAAGGAACTCGACCGAGCCACCTTGGTCGCCTACTACATCGATGAGCAAAGCATGATCGAAATGGCCGAGCACTTCGGTGCACCGGTCGGAACGATCAAACGGCGATTGCATACCGCACGTCAACGCTTGGCAGAGGTCTGCCAAGACTTGGCCGCTTGCTGAATAAAGAAAACCGCAGTAGGACTCTGAATTCTTGCTGCGGTTTTTTCATGAATTAGGTCTGGCGATTTTTCGGTACTTCGGGAGTTGCTGTGGATAAAGGGGGCACCACAGGCGAATAAAAGCGGAACGGCGCGAGCCGTCCGGTGATAAAAAATGGCTAAACCGCAGGCTTTCCTTGACTCACCGGAGTGCTTGCGCACTTCCGCTACCATTGAGTGAACCCACAATAATTCCTGAAGAGCCTCATGAGTTAGGTCCTGCGATTTTTCTTATTTTAGAAAATCGGCTGAAAAAGCAGCACTGATGTTGAGTTTCGCTCGGTCGATAATCTTCAGATCGACAAGCGTTTCTCCAAGTTCGGTCCAGCGTTCGGTACTCATCGCGCCGATGCTGCTGGTGTCTTCCCCTTGGTAACACAATGGCTTTAACGCCTCGACACCGAATTCGAGGGCTTCCTTGGTGAGCCCTTGTTTGTTGGCTGCAAGAATCACGTCGTTGGTCTTGTTCGGATCGCTGAGGTATTTTTGCCAACCTTCAACGCTTGCCTGGACCATCTTCTTACAAGTTTCGTTGTGGTCTTTGACATACGACTCGGTGCTCACCAGAAGGCTGGCATAGGGGTTGTAACCGATTTGAGACATCATCAGTTGATTGACCTCGACTCCCTGCTGCTTGGCCATGAACGGTTCGCTGAACGAGTAACCTTGGGCTGCATATCCGGGACCGGCAACGATCTGTGCGACACTCCCAAAGTAGGGCGCAAGCTTGACCGAGCTATCCAGAAGGCCTTTGCTTTTTAGGAATGCAACGTAAGGTCGTCCCGAATCGATTTGGAGCGTAATGTTCTTGAGCGCTTCGAACGATTGGATTCCTGAGTCGGCCCGAACCATGATGCAACGTGGGCCTTGCTGGATCGGGGCCATCAGGGCCACGACCGGAGCCTCTTGGTTTCGGGAGATCAGGACATCATCGGCGTTGATCACCCCAAATTGCGCTCGACCCAAGGTGAGGGTCTGTGGGACGATGGTCGCTTTCCCACCGGGTTGTATATCGACATCCAAACCGTACTTTTCGAAGATCCCATGAACCTTCGCGGCGTAGAAACCACCATGCTCGGCCTCGGGGTACCAATTCAACACCAAGGCCACCTTGGTCAACGATTTTGCCGAATCGTTGGCCTTAGGGGCCGAGGCATCCTTGGTCGTTTTTCCTGAATCGCATCCGAGGGTCAAAAATAGACTTAAAAAGGAAAATAACCAAGCAATCTTCGGTTTGAACACTGTCATCAAATGCCCCGATGGTTTGGAGGGTGACTTTTTGATTGGGAAAACCAACGCTTCAGGCGATCGCCCGCAAGTAGGATATCTAAGTAGTCTAGTCGCATTGGCTCGATCCTGGCTTTGGAAACCTTGATGAAAGTCTCGTTGGAACTGGGGAATCGATGTTGGCGAAGCGTGTTGCTTGTCTAAAATCCTGGGCCTGCGACTTGCCGTGGCTTCTGAGCGTCATTCTTCAACCGACAAAAATGGCTTATTCCCAAAGTTTTCCGTTCCAAAAGATTGCTCAAGATCCCACGACTTTGGCCAGACGGGGAGTATTGAAACTGGCTCATGGAGAGGTTCAAACGCCGGCCTTCATGCCCGTTGGGACGCAGGCTACGGTCAAGGGACTTTCGATCGATCAGATTGTGTCGACCGGTGCGGAAATTATTTTGGGGAATACTTATCACTTGGGGCTTCGGCCCGGAAGCGAACTGATCGCCAAGCTTGGAGGTTTGCATCGGTTCATGGGATGGGATCGTCCGATCCTGACCGACAGTGGCGGCTTTCAGATATTCTCGCTCGGTCAGATCACGAAGGTCAGCGAACAGGGAGCGACCTTCAAATCCCATTTAGACGGTTCGATGGTTGAGTTACGGCCTGAGGATTCCGTCAGGATCCAGCAGCAACTCGGCAGTGATATCGCGATGGTGCTCGATCATGTCGTAGCCCTACCTGCGAGTACCGAGCAGGTTCGCGATGCGATGGAAAGATCCCTTAGGTGGGCTCAGCGTTGTCAGGATGCAAGATCGCGAAGTGATCAAGCGATGTTTGGGATAGTGCAAGGGGGATTGGATCCGGAGTTGCGGTGTCAGAGTGCTCAGGGACTCCAGAGGCTTGGTTTTGACGGATATGCGATTGGTGGATTGAGTGTTGGGGAGCCCCCGGAAGAGATGTATCGGATGCTCGATGTGGTCTGTCCTGTTTTGCCTGAGGATCAGCCTAGGTACCTTATGGGCGTGGGGCGCCCGATCGACTTGGTGGAAGGCATTGCGCGAGGTGTCGACATGTTCGACTGCGTGATGCCAACGCGCAACGGTCGAAACGCTTTGGCTTTCACTGCTGATGGGCCTTTGCGAATGCGGAACCAATGCCATGCGGAGGATCCCAGGCCGATCGAGTTGGATTGTCCTTGCATCGCCTGTCGGCACAGCAGGGCCTACATTCGTCACTTATTCCAAGCCGATGAGATGCTCGGGCCGACGTTGCTTTCGATCCATAATTTGACCTTTTATCAGCGTCTCATGAAACAATCCCGAGAGGCGATTGAGCAAGGCCGCTTTGGTTCTTTTTTGGAGCAACAACGTCAAAGGCTACTAGGCGATTCATCGAGCCGTGAATCGGAGCCCCAGGAGCCACGAAGATGATCGGCGGAAGGATCGCCAATTTTCGGTTAAATGAATTAGAATAGGGCGATTGAGCCAGGAATTAAGCAACTTTTGATGAATCAGGAATAGATTGGAAAGCACAGTATGTCCAAACGCGTGTTGATCATTGGAAACGGGATCATCGGACTATCTTCGGCTCTTGCGGCCCTGCGTCGTGGTTTTGATGTAACGGTTTTAGATCGCAATGCCCCGCACATTGAAAACTGCTCGTTTGGTAATTCTGGGATGATAGTGCCAAGCCACTTTGCTCCGCTGGCACAACCGGGTGTGATCTCTCAAGGTCTCCGATGGATGCGAGATCCGGAGAGTCCATTCTACGTGCAGCCTAGGCTCAGTTGGGACTTACTCAAATGGGGCACACGATTCTACATGGCCACCAACGTCGACCAAGTTGCTGCTGGTAGCGAGTTGCTCAAGGAAATGCATTTGGCATCGCGAGAGATATATTGCAAGTGGCAAGAGGAGGGGATCGATTGTTCGCTTGCCACGCGTGGGCTTCTGATGCTCTGCAACAGCGAACATGGGCTCGAAGAAGAATCGCAGCTTGCTGAGATGGCTCGTCAATTAGGTATCCCCGCTTCGGTGCTCGATCCACATGAAACGGCTAGGTTGGATCCCAATATCACGATGAACATCAAGGGAAGTGTTTACTATCCGAAGGATTGCCATTTGAATCCAACTCAACTGATGCAGTCGCTGAGGAATAAAGTAAGTTCGCTAGGTGGGAAGTTCGTTTACGGCAAACACGTTCTCGGATGGCATGAAAGCGCTGGCAAGATCCAAGCGGTCCGAACGACAAGCGGAGATTATCAAGCGGACGAATTTGTCTTGAGTACTGGAGTGTGGTCCGATGCGATGTCCAAACCGCTGGGGCTTAAGATCCCGATGCAACCGGGCAAAGGGTATTCCTTGACGCTCCCGGATCCGGTGGAATTGCCGAAGGTCTGTTCGATCTTGGTCGAGGCCAAGGTGGCTGTTACTCCGATTGGATCGGGCTTGCGATTTGGTGGGACGATGCAACTCGGAGAACTCAACGAGTCGATTGATCCTCGGCGAATCACAGGCATACTCAAGAGCATTCCCAAGTACATGCCTAAGTTCAAGCCATCGCACTTCGAGGGTATCGAGCCTTGGGTTGGCTTGCGACCGGTTTCTCCCGACGGATTACCCTACATTGGTCGAACCTCTGGCATCGTCAATTTGGTGGTTGCTACGGGCCATGCGATGATGGGTATCAGTTTAGGTCCAATCACAGGCGAATTGGTCGGTCAAATCCTTGCTGGGGAACCTTCTAAGATCGATTTGCAATTGGCATCGGTTGATCGGTTTAGGGATTCGTGAGCCATGAAGGTACTTGTAACAGGGTCGAGTGGGCTGATTGGTTCAACAGCAGTCAGGCACTGGGATTCTTTAGGTGCCGATGTCGTCGGTGTCGACAACGACATGCGTCGTGTGTTTTTTGGGGAGCAAGGTAGCACTCGATGGAATTTGGAGTTGCTGCGATCACAGACCAAGCGGTTTGAGTCGCATTCGATCGACATCCGGGATCGTGAAGCGATATTCGAATTGGTACGCAAACATCGCCCTGAGCTTGTGATCCACTGTGCGGCTCAGCCATCTCACGATAAAGCAAGAGAGATTCCGCTTGTGGATTTTGAAGTCAACGCCGTTGGAACACTCAATCTACTTGAGGGGGTCAGGCAGTATGCAGAGGATGCTGTGGTTTGCCATATGAGCACCAATAAGGTTTACGGTGAGGCGCCAAACGAGGTACCTTTGGTCGAGCAGCCAACCCGTTTCGATTACGCTCGCCAAGAGGATTACCACGGAATTGACGAGACATGCCGTATCGATCAGACATTGCATTCGATTTTTGGTGCTTCGAAGACAGCCGGCGATGTGATGGCCCAAGAGTATGGCAAGTATTATGGGCTCAAGGTAGGGGTTTTTCGGGGCGGATGTTTGACTGGCAGGGCCCATTCGGGAGTCGAATTGCACGGGTTTTTATCGTATTTGGTTCACGTCGCGATCCATCGAAAGCCCTATACGATATATGGTTACAAGGGCAAGCAGGTTCGCGATCAGATCGATAGCATGGATGTGATTCGGGCTCTGGAGGCTTTTGCCGATAAGCCCAGGCCAGGGGAAGTTTACAATTTAGGAGGCGGACGAAACAACTCGGCTTCGGTTCTCGAATGCATCGATCTGATCGAGAAGCTCTGTGGTCATCGGATCGAGTATCGTTTGAGCGATCAAAACAGAATTGGGGACCACATTTGCTACATCTCCGACACTCGAAAGTTTCAAAGAGACTATCCTCAATGGAGATTAGAGATTACGCTAGATCAGATCGTTACCGGAATGATACAGTCCGCACAGCGGGACAAAGGGTGAGTTAATAATTGCGATGATGAAGATTAGAAAAGCAGTCGTTACAGCAGCCGGGCCCGACCAAGGTGGCATGCTCTTGCAGAACTTGGTCGATCGAGATGGTCTGGAAAAGACGGTCATCGAGATGATCATCGAGGAAATCGATTCAGCGGGGATCGATTCGATTGCAATCGTGATCAATCCTGAAACCAAGGATGCTTACCAAGCTGCTGCCAGTCACTATAAAGACCGGCTTACTTTTATCTCTCAGAATGCTTACGGGCCCGGTTACGGCCAAGCGATCTTGAGTTGCCAGGACTATGTCGGCCAGGAGCCGTTTTTGCACATGGTTGGAGATCACCTTTGTCTTTCGAAAGGGGCCAAAAGATGTGCAGCACAACTCGTCGAGGTCGCCTCGCAACAGGAATGCAGTATCTCGGCGGTTCAATCCACCCGCGAATCGCAGCTCCCCTTTTTCGGAACCGTAGGTGGTGTCCGATTACCGGAATTCGAGCGGCTTTTTGAGATCAAGAAAGTCATTGAAAAACCGACTCCAACCATTGCCGAACAAGAACTTCTGACGGCCGGACTTCGAAGCGGAAACTATCTTTGTTTTTTCGGACTGCATGTACTCATGCCAACTGTCTTTGGCTATCTCTCGGAGGCAATTGATGAGATGAAAAGACCTGTACCTTTGACCAGTGCTTTAGAGGCGGCATTAAACAGAGAACGTTATTTGGCCTACGAGATCGACGGCCATAGGTACAACTTGGGTGTCAAGTTTGGGCTTTTGAATTCCCAGTTAGCACTTGGATTATCTGGCGTCGATAGGGATCGCGTATTGACCCAATTGATCGATGTGTTGAGCCTTCATCGATAGATCATCCAGGAGCATTCATTGTGGCAAACGCATCGCTTGCAGATCGTTGGATCGAAGCAATCATTTCCTCGCAAGACACGGTTCGCAATGAGTCGATCGAGTCTCTGGGGCATGGTCTAAGTGCCGACGACTATTTGCAGGTCGCCTTGGAATTGGATCGATTCAGAAGAAGCACCAAAAATCTTTATCAACTGGTAAGAACGAACTTCTTAGTTTCTTCCATTTATCGTTACAGATTGCCAGAGAAACTCCCTGAATCCCAATCTGGACTTTTGCCTCACGAAGCGTATCAGCACATCCTCGAACGCCGATTCACCGAGGCAATTGATCTGCTTTTGGACTGTCAAAATGAGCATGGGACCAATCACGCCTACTGCAGCGCACTGGCTAAGGCCTATTACCAGCATGGCATCCAGACATTGGCTGACCAGGTTCGTAGAAGTGTCAAGACAGTTCGTGGCAATCAGTGGATGTTTCGAATCACCCATCCAGACGACCAACCGCTGAGACTCCGAAAAGAACTCTTGCGTAGAGATTCACAATCGCTCGATTGGCCGATCTTGCTCGAACGCACCTCGGTTCGCATGGATTTCACCCATAGTGGTTGGAGTGACATTTTTTTTCTAGGGATGGACTTCCCTGAAGGGGCTCGAGTCATCAATGCCTCTGTCAATCTGGGCGTCTATGGAAGAGATCCCGAGCCCAAGCCACCGGTAGAAGCTTATTTGCGGGTAATCGATAAACCAGTCTTGCGTTTGGTAAGCACCGACTTGGGGGTCGATGCGGAATTGACGAAAGTCGACGAGGTGTTCGATTTTGCGAAAGATTATCTTGGGCTACTCAAAGCCGCATGCATCGCTTCTGGATTGGTTCCACCCGGCATGGAGGGTTGCGGAAGGCCGATCTCCGAACTCCTAGCTGTGTTGATGCAAAACGCAGGATCGCAAGCTTCGGGATTGGGTCTGGAAATCGTGAGCAAAGTCAACGACATCCCCAAAGGCTCGCGATTAGCCGTTTCGACCAATCTCTTGGGGTGCTTGATCGGAGTTTTGATGCGGGCCACGGGCCAGGTAAATCACCTTCAAGGTGGCTTGGATGTCATGGACCAACGTCTGATTACTGCCCGCGCGATCCTGGGTGAATGGCTGGGAGGATCTGGTGGTGGGTGGCAAGACTCGGGTGGAATTTGGCAAGGTGTTAAGAGAATCGAAGGTCAGTTCGCGGGCCAAGTGGATCCCGAGTATGGAATTAGCCGTGGACGATTGCTTCCCAAGCACACGCTCTTGACTAAAGAGACGTTCCCAGAGTCATCTCGCAAAGCACTCGAAGAGAGTTTGATTCTCATTTATGGAGGAATGGCTCAAAACGTTGGCCCTATCCTAGAGATGGTCACCGAGAAGTACCTGACCAGGGGCAAAAGGGAATGGGAGGCACGTCAGGAATCGATGGAGATCTACCAACAGATCATCGATTCACTTTGCGTTGGAGACATTCGTAGACTGGCTTCGTTGACAACCCGAAATTTTGTTGGTCCGCTTCAGACGATTATTCCTTGGTGTACCAATCGTTTCACGGAGGCCGTCATCGAGCAATGCAACAAAAAATGGGGTTCGCAGTACTGGGGCTTTTTGATGCTCGGAGGGATGTCGGGCGGCGGCATGGGGTTTTTCTTCGATCCAGCCATCCGAAAACAGGCCCGCGACTGGCTCTTGGAAACGCTCGTTGCAACCAAACGAGCCATGCAAGATCGATTGCCCTTTGCCATGGATCCAGTGGTCTATGAATTCGAAATCAACGATCGAGGTTCATGGTCGGATTTGCTTCAGGCCGAGGCTGCTAGGATGCCAGAGAGCTACTATTCGATCCTTGCACCAAGACTCGTTCGAGGGAACATCAGAGATTTGAGCGAGCAGTCCAAGCGGGATCTCGAAAGGCTCAACCAAGCCTGCTCGGAAGACCCAGATCGAGCCCGAAGATTGCTTCAAAGGATCCTACCCCAAAACAGTTCCAAGGAGGATCACTATCAGACGCTCCAATTGAAGTTGCAAGAGAATGGTTTTGACATCCAAGAGCACCAACAGATTCAATCAGAAATTCTAGCCGGACGCATAAGCCTTGCAACAAACCGTCTAGCGATCAATGTCGATATCACCGATGTGGGGCCCGCCGACTATGTCGACTTGAGAGACTCTCAAACCAATTCCAAACCCGAGGATTGCTCGGAGGCAATGCGGGCGATCCGTGACTCCCAGGTCGGTGTGATCACGTTGGCTGCTGGCGTCGGCTCTCGATGGACCAATGGGGCAGGGGTGGTCAAAGGGCTTCATCCGTTTTGTCGCTTCCAAGGCAAACATCGGAGTTTTTTGGAAGTCCATTTGGCAAAGTCGACCAAGACCTGCCACGACTTTGACGCTTCGATCCCCCACATCATCGCCACAGGCTATCTGACCCATGCTCCCATCGAGGGTTTCCTGAAAGCCAACAACCACTTTTCCTACCCTTCGAAAGTCTATCTATCTCGAGGCATGTCCGTAGGTTTAAGAACCGTCCCGACG
Source organism: Pirellula sp. (assembly GCA_040381975.1). Taxonomy (GTDB): domain Bacteria; phylum Planctomycetota; class Planctomycetia; order Pirellulales; family Pirellulaceae; genus JBKCUI01. The sequence goes on along the minus strand of JBEIGI010000009.1, from coordinate 90,231 downwards.
GTCCGCGATTTGGTCTTTCATTGGGAGGAGACTTCGCACCAAGTCCTCGATGAGCAGCAGCAAAAGGTTCGCCAGAGCGCACAAGCCTCGTTGCAGAAATGGGCACACAGCGCAGGAGAAGCCAGCGACTATACTGACAATCTTCCCGAACAATGCATGCATCCGGTCGGACACTGGTACGAATTCCCAAGCATGCTCAAGAACGGAACGTTGCGACAAGTCCTTCAGGATTTTCCAAAACTGAAATATTTGCTTCTTCATAACATCGATTCCGTCGGAACCAATATCGACCCGATTTGCTTGGAGCATCATATTCGTAGCGGTGCTGCTTTGAGTTTCGAAGTCATAGGAAGAAGGATTGAGGACAGAGGGGGTGGCTTGGCCCGCGTCGATGGCAAAGTAAGGCTTCTAGAGGGAATGGCGATGCCCACCGAGCAAGCCGAGTTCAAGCTTACTTTCTACAACACGCTCACGACATGGATCGATATCGATCGGGTTCTGGCGACTTTTGATCTCGACCGAAAGAGTCTGGAGAATCCAATCCAAGTCGACTCGGCTGTCCGGAAGATGGCGTTCAAATTACCGACCTACTTGACGATCAAGGATGTCAAAAAACGCTGGGGATTGGGTCAAGAAGATGTCTATCCAGTAGCCCAGTTTGAAAAACTCTGGGGAGATATGAGCAGTATCAGCGAAGTGCCATGTCGGTTTTTGGCAGTCGATTCTAAGCGAGGCCAGCAACTGAAAGACCCAGCCCAATTGGATGGATGGTTGCGAGACGGATCGGCAGATTACGTCGAGAAATTATGCCATTGGAATCTCGGTTGAAATAAGCTCCGCCTTCGCTACACTATTGTCGTTCATGAAAGTCTGGCGCGAGAGCACCCGCAAGGGGTCGCCGAAGGTGTAAAGTGTCCCACAAACACTCAGGCAAAAGGACCGCCGGACCGAAACAGAATCTCTGGAGAGCGATTGCCGCTTCAATGCGTAGCAATCCACCGAAGGGGCAAGCCTCGCGAAGTTAAACTCGCCGCGGCGAATCTCTCAGGTTAATTGGACAGAGGGGCAAGCAACCATCGACCAATCCTAAATGTGGCCCAAGGGCCGCCTTAACGATTGATCGTTGGCAACTTGTATCCCTATCCATCATTGGCCTACCCCATGCAATCTTCGACCCACTCGGCTCCGTTTATCGCCAGACACATCGGCCCACGCGAGCATGAAATCCAAGACATCCTCAGCAAGCTCGGCTACGCGAGTCTCGACGAACTCAGCCAGCGAGTGATTCCCCAGGGGATCTTGGACTTGAGCCCCTTGAAGATTGCTCAAGGGGTGTCCGAGGAAGTCGCACTGGCTGAACTCCGAGAGATCGCCAGCAAGAATCGTGTAGTGAAATCTTGGATCGGTGCTGGGTACTACAACGCCTATCTACCCAAAGTTCTCCAGAGGAATGTCCTCGAAAACCCAGCCTGGTACACCGCCTACACTCCCTACCAACCTGAGATCTCCCAAGGACGCTTGGAAGTACTCTTCTACTACCAAACCATCATCAGCGAGCTTACCGGTTTAGAAATCGCAAACGCTTCGCTTCTTGACGAAGCCACTGCGGCGGCCGAGGCCATGGCTTTTGCTTTGCGAAATTCCAAGTCTGGCAAACGTTTCTTGATTTCCAAGTGGTGTCATCCTCAAACGATCGAAGTCGTCAAGACAAGGGCTTTAGCACTCGATGTACAAATCGTTGAGTTCGATGAAACCGTAGGGCCAGACTCCTGGGAGAATGTCTTTGGTGTATTGGCACAGTACCCATGTACCGATGGTCGAGTGGTTTGTCCTAAGGATTGGATTGCGACGGCTAAGAAACACTCTGCATTGGTCATCCTTGCAACCGATCTGTTAGCATTAATGCTCTTGCCCAGCCCTGGTTCGCTTGGTGCAGATGTGGCCGTTGGATCTTCGCAACGCTTTGGAATCCCATTGGGCTTTGGTGGTCCGCATGCAGCTTTCTTTGCAACCCGCGATGCGCTCAAACGGACCATTCCCGGACGACTTGTCGGCCAGTCGATCGATCGGCACGGCAATCCTGCTTATCGACTCGCATTGCAGACCCGCGAGCAACATATTCGAAGAGAAAAGGCAACCTCGAACATCTGTACGGCTCAGGCGCTGCTTGCGATCTTGGCCACTTTGTATGCCTGTTATCACGGGCCCGATGGACTTCGTGAAATCGCCTTAAGAACACATCGCAGAACATCCAGACTCTACCGTGCGCTGAAATCTGCCGGGATCAAGATCCGAAGCGACCGATTCTTTGATACGTTGGCTTTGGAAGTCCCAGGCAAAGCCGATGCGCTGATGCAAGCCGCATTGCAACTGGGAATGAATCTTCGTCGGATCGATCAAGATACCCTAGGGATCAGTTTCGACGAAACAACCACCGATGAGGATGTCGCGATTCTCGCCAAAGTCTTTGGCGCAGGGCAGGTTGATAACCTGGAAACAAGTTTGCTCGATGAAAGTCAGTTCCGCAACGATACGATCCTTACTCAAGAGGTCTTCCATCGCTACCGTAGTGAGACCGAGATGATGCGGTACGTTCGATCTTTATCCGATAAGGATATCGCTTTGGATCGCGCGATGATCCCGCTAGGCTCTTGCACGATGAAACTCAATGCGGCCAGTGAGCTCACTCCGGTGACGTGGCCCGAGTTCAACTCGATCCATCCGCTTGCTCCTGCCGACCAGTGCGAAGGTTATAGGATCATGATCGAGCAACTCGAAGCGATGCTGTGCGAGGCGACCGGGTATGACGAGATTTCGTTGCAACCCAACGCTGGTTCTCAAGGTGAATATGCTGGGCTCTTGGCGATTATGCAGTATCACCAATCTCGAGGCCAGGGGGATAGGAATATTTGTTTGATCCCAAGCTCTGCCCACGGCACGAATCCCGCCAGTGCACAGATGGCCAACATGCAAGTCGTGGTGGTCGCTTGCGACTCGCAGGGCAATGTCGATTTGAATGATTTGGATGCGAAGATCCAGCAATATGGATCCAAGATCGCCGCGATCATGATCACCTATCCATCCACCCACGGGGTCTTCGAAGAGGGTGTCACGGCGATCTGCCAGAAGGTGCACGCAGTCGGTGGCCAAGTCTATATCGATGGGGCAAACCTCAATGCCCTTGTGGGTGTCGCAAGGCCTGGGAAGTTCGGAGGCGATGTGTCGCATTTGAACTTGCACAAGACCTTTTGTATTCCTCATGGAGGTGGAGGACCTGGAGTTGGTCCAGTGGCCGTCAAGAAGCACTTGGCCCCGTTTCTCCCTCGCGACGGCGTGAATGTCTCACGGCGTGGGCCGATGGTCTCGGCAGCGGCCTTTGGGTCAGCAAGCATTCTGCCGATCTCTTGGATGTACATCCGAATGATGGGGGCACAGGGGCTCAAGAGAGCAACGCAAGTGGCGATCTTAAGCGCCAACTATGTTGCTTGGAGGCTCAAGGACTATTACCCGATTCTCTATACAGGCAACCAAGGGCTCATCGCCCATGAGTGCATCATCGATACAAGGCTTATGGATCGCGAAGCGCACATCGGAGTCGATGATATCGCCAAACGCTTGATCGATTATGGCTTTCATGCCCCGACGATGTCATTCCCTGTCGGTGGAACACTGATGATTGAACCGACCGAAAGCGAATCGCTTCAAGAACTCGATCGATTTTGCCGCGCGATGATCCTAATCCATGGCGAATACGAAAAAGTTCGATCAGGGGTTTGGGATCCGATCAACAACCCACTGAAAAACGCTCCGCACACGCTCAAGGATGTTCTATCTGAGGCGGGTTTGGGCTACACGCGTCAAATGGCCGTTTGCCCTGATCCAGAGTCGGGCAATCAAGTCAAGTACTGGCCCGCGGTGGCTCGGATTGACAATGTCTACGGAGATCGCAATTTGGTGTGCGCTTGCCCACCGATGTCCAACTACGAACCCTCAGCGAGTGCCGTCGTAGAAAGCTCAAAGAATCCTGCAAATTAACCGAGTGGTATTTGCTTGTTTCATCAGGAAATAGGGAGATTTGTCAAAATAGGGGGTTGCCTTTCTTGGCCCTCTGGGCGAACGATTGGCTCGGAAAGGGTCAGAGCACACACTGATTCCGACGAAGTCGCATGCCATTTCGTCTAACTTTGCTCATGGAAAAAAAGAGCCTGCCTACAATCGGCCAACCCAAGGATGGCCAACCTTCCGAATCTCCTCCCGTCTCGAATCGTGCCAAATCTGCGGATGGAAAGTCACAGCCCAGGTCGCTTACGGTCAAGAAAAAGACCGATGCACCGCTGTTGATCACTAAACGCTACGGACTGTTGCACCGCGTCGCAGAGGTGAGGCTTCAGCAAGGCATTTCGCTGCGTGCTATTGCTCGCAGAACAGGACTTTCGGTGCGAGAGCTCCGAGTCCAGGAATCGCCCCATTCGAACTTAACCCTAAGGGATCTTCATATTTGGAAAGATGCCTTGGAAGTTCCCTTGGAGCACCTTTTGATCGATCGGGATTTATCGGTCAGTGAATCGATACGATCCCGAGCCCTGCTCGTTAGGATCATGAAAACTGTGATCTTGCTTCGAGAAATCATGGTCAGTCGCCGCCTAGTTATAATCCTCGATGTGCTTCGGGAGCAGCTCGTCGAGCTCATGCCGGAACTTCGACATATCCATGGCTGGCCATCGCTCGGCACACGTCGCGGAAATGATGAATTCGGAAGAATCGTCAGCGAACCGGTCGTGATCTCGCAGTTATCGTTTCTAGGAGACGGATAGATCAGTTTTGAGAAATCCAAGTTGCCAATCGCAGTGCGACTTGCTCGGGCTGCGATTGGATTTTCTTGGTAAGGATCACGGAGGGTTGAGCAAGCGGTTTGTCCTGCTCGGTTTGCAAGGGATGTTCCTGCAGGTCGATCAGCGACCCACCGCTTGCTTCTTTTTCTGCAGCCCCAGACGCAACAGGCGTATCCTTGGAAACTCGATGGTTCACCACAGATCGCAACATCAGCATTGCTATCAAAATCAAAGCGAAGAGTCCAAGTGTCTTCCAAGAGTCCGTGAGCCAATGGGTGATCTGGGTCCACGGATCGGCTTGAGTCTGTATTGATTCAGCCGAATCGATGTAGTCGGTTACAACGATTGGGCTGTCACTTGGGGTGCTTGAACCGGCGACCAAGGGTGCGAGTTTTTCGCGGACTGCTTGGATTGTCTGCGTTTTGATTTGATCCAAAGCTCGCTGGGAGGCTACTGGCATATTCGATGCGACGGCAGACATGCTAGCACCCACCGAGGGGTCTACCTCCAATTGGTTTGTTTGCCAGTGATTGCGGTAGGCTCGGTGGTAATAGGAAATGGGGATCGACACCGAGATGCGGTTGGAATAGGTAGGCAAGGACTTGAGTATCTCGCGGGTTGCGAGAAGATCGTCCAAGCGAGCTTTGCGGTTTGGGATGGTCGATGGCAACTGGGATTGCGATGGAGGATCGACTGGCGTTTGTGACTCGATGTTGGTTTGCGTTTCATTCGGTTGGCTTGTGACTACGATTTGGACATCGCCGTAGCCGGCCAAGAGTTCAAGTGCTTTGTTCTTGATCTCGGCTTCATGCTCGCGTCTGCGATCGATCCAATGGATATCGCTTTGAACAATCTGTCCAGTCAGATCCGAATCCAACGACGGTTCGGTGAATGTTTCGCCGAGACCAAGATCCGCTAGGACGACTTCGGAGGCCCTGAGTCCAGGAAAGTTCATATGAACAAGTCGAATGATGCTACGACGCTCGGCGCGATTCAGATGGGGTTTGTTCTTGGGGTGGACCGAGACAGTAGCTGCCCGTTTTTTTTCGAGAGCAAAACCGTCTGCCTTCTCGTCGTAGGTCACGACTGCTTGACGGACAAATGGAAACTCTTTGAGCGTGTTTTCGATCTGCCGAATCCGTTCTTTGCGTTCGCGTTCCAGGGATGCAGTCCTTGGCTCGAAGAGTCTCATCGGATCGCTGGCCGAGTCACTCAATTGCTGCGGTTGAACTGGTAAGCATTTAGCTTGCGCTAAAGCTTTGAGATAAGTGTCTTTCGAAGCACTTGGAATGCGCATTCGGTTTCCCATGCGTTGGTAGTTCCGCAGTCCCGAGTTGCTGAAGGCCAATTCGAACTGATCGAGTTGGCCAGGTGTGAAGTCTTGGCCATCGAGAAGAAACTCCAATCGGTTTGAAAACACATTCGCGTTTTGCACCATCAACCCGACGCCGACCCCCAGCAGTAGAGTGCAAAGAACCAGTGCCGTGCGGGTTTGGATATTGCTGCGAATAAACAGGATTCGCAACGATTCAAGCATTTGGATGAGGCTTTTCATAGCAAGGGAATCTTTAGCAAATTCTCAGGCGCTAGACCAAGCCCATATGCGGTGGATTCCGGTGCCTTAGTCGCGACAAATCGCGGATTAGCAAAATCCAAGGGTGCAGACTTTAGGAAGCTGAGGTAAATTAGGGGGACTTAGAAGACGTCTATCCTCTTACCCACCTAGCGTTTAGCACGCATGTCCACCCAAGCCACCAAGACCGAGGTCGGAAGTTACTTCATCTCGAATTATCCACCCTATTCGCAGTGGACGCCCGAGGCGATTCCAGAAGTGCTTGAAGCGTTTTTTCATCCACCGCTTAAGGTCGATGCTCAAGGAATCGCCCAGCAAGTTCCCCCGCTTGGCTTGTATTTGCACATCCCTTTTTGCCGCAAGCGATGCAAGTTTTGCTATTTCAAAGTTTTCACCAATGTCAATGCAGAAGCGATCGAACGATACGTCTCGGCCCTGTGCCAGGAAATCAGTTTGGTCGCCCAGCAGCCGGTCATGCAAGATCGTCAGTTTCGATTCGTCTACTTCGGTGGGGGCACTCCGAGTTTCCTATCGGTCAAGCAACTCGAATCGCTACTGGATCGACTCCATCGCTATGTCACCTGGAACGGGGCCGAAGAAGTTACCTTTGAGTGCGAACCGGGAACTCTCAGTGAACCAAAAGTACAAGCTCTCAAGCAACTGGGCGTGACTCGATTGAGCTTGGGCGTCGAAAACTTCTCCGACGCAATCCTCGAGGAGAACGGTCGAGCCCACTTGTCGAAAGAAGTCTATCGGGCTTGGGAATGGATCGCCGCTGCCAAATTTGCGAATGTTAATATCGACCTTATCTCTGGCATGGTCGGGGAAACTTGGGAGAACTGGCGAGAGAATATCCGCAAGACCCTCGAACTGTCCCCTGAGAGTGTGACGATCTATCAAATGGAGTTGCCCTTCAATACCGTCTATTCCAAAGGGATTCTGGAATCCCACTCCGAATCGTCCGTTGCCTCATGGCCTACCAAACGCGATTGGGTTCGATACGCCTTTGATGTGTTCCAAGAAAACGGCTACACCATCTCTAGCGCCTACACCGTGGTGAAAGATCCATCGAAGGTCAGTTTCAGTTACCGAGATAATCTTTGGCAAGGATCTGACCTGCTTGCCACGGGCATCGCAAGCTTTGGGCATGTCGGAGGCGTCCATTACCAAAACGTACCCGAATGGGATCGTTACCTTGGAATGATCCTCGATGAGAACAGACTGCCTATTGGTCGCGCGTATCGGCCTACGCAGGAGCAGAGATTGATTCGCGAGATGATCCTGCAACTCAAAAAAGGTTATCTGAACATCGAATACTTCCGCAACAAGTTCCAAGTGGACATTCTTCAGAAGTGGCACTCGCAGTGGGATGCTTATGCCTCCGATGGATACGTAGTATTGCCCAATGACTCGAAGGCTTCCGATGCGATGATCCGCCTCTCTACCGACGGGTTGCTTCGAGTCGACGGATTGCTTGAGGCCTTTTTTGAACCCCAATTCCGCAATGTTCGGTACACTTAGCGCCCAGCTCGATCGAAAAGAACGCACGGGCTTGGCTGTTTTAACAGCGGGCCTGCTTTGCGTTATGGGGATCGCCGCTTGGCTGAGTCCTGATCCCAGTGGGCACGGTACTCATCGGCAACTGGGACTTCCACCTTGTAGCTCAGTCTTAGCCTTCGGAATCAAATGCCCGGCATGTGGAATGACGACATCTTGGGCGCTGATGATCGAAGGTAGGATTCCCGAAGCCCTGGTAGCCAACGTCGGTGGCTCGCTGCTGTTTGTCGTAGCCTTTGTCTCGATCCCATGGCTCTTGTGGATCGTCTGGACTGGAAAAAGTCATTTCAGAGATCAGTGGAGGATGTTCGTGCTGGGAGGGTCCTGTGGCGCGATGATCATCGCCTTTGCAGCGTGGGTTTGGAACCTGTTTATTCAACTGCGGACCTAGGCAGCAAAACCTTTAAAACGGCTCGGGACATTCAGGCCAAAGAGTCCGAAGATCTCATTGCGGTTGAGACCGAGGTTTGTCGGTGTTCCAGCCTCCGCAAAAAGTGTTCTCAGCAGTTCTCTTTTTTCGGAGAGCACAGCATCGATACGCTGTTCGATTGTCTCGACGGCCATCATCCGAGTGACTGTCACCGCTTTTTTGACTCCTAAGCGATGCGCCCTGTTGATTGCTTGATCCTCGACGGCAGGATTCCACCATCTGTCGAACAGAAACACATAATGGCAAAACTGAAGATTCAATCCCACAGCGCCCGCTCCATAGCTCATGAGGATCATGCCGCACTTGGGGTCGTTTTTAAATCGATCGATCACTCCATCGCGACGGTTCGATGCGATCCTGCCGTGATATTCCACTGGATTGAACCGAGCTAGCTTCTCCGAGATCACATCCAAGGTCGATACCCACTGGCTAAAGACGATCGCCTTTTGACCGCTTGCGACGATCTCTTCCATGTCGGCTTCGAGTCGTTCGAGCTTGCAACTCGAACCGGTCACTGGGTCAAAGTTGCAAATCTGTTTGAGCCTTAGTACCAGCTCGAAGACATGTTGCACAGTGACCGATTCGCCAAGATCGGCAAGGTGAACAACCCCTTCCTCTTCGGCGGCTTTGTAACTGGCCCGCTGCTCGGGGGTCAGATCCAAATCGGCATGGCGGTAGAGTCGAGGCGGCATGTCCTTGAGCACTTTGTCTTTGGTTCGGCGAAGGATATGATCGCGCGTAGCATGCCCGAGGGACTTCAGATGCATGTCGTCGCGAAGATGCCCAGGCGACAGGAATTCGAAGATGCTTACCAAGTCCTCGACGGAGTTTTCAATCGGGGTGCCGGTCAATGCCCAAGAACGGCTGCGCGGGATCGATCGTACCACTTCGCTCGTGGTGCTGTTTCTGTTCTTGATCCTTTGTGCCTCATCCAAGAGCACAAGGTCGAAATACAACGAGCCATCGTCGATAACCGCCGAATCCTTGAGCATCAATTCGTAATTGGCGATCTTGACCGGTGCTTGCGGATTGGACCACACCCAAGCTCGTTTGCTCGAATCCCCTTGAATCACCGCGATCGGGATCTCGGGTGCCCATTGCCGAAACTCACGCATCCAGTTGGTCACCAGTGGCTTAGGACATACCAACAGTGCATTTCGAATCTCACCAGAAAGCAAAAGCATGCGTATCGCAGTGATCGCTTGCATGGTTTTGCCAAGCCCCATCTCATCGGCCAAGATCGCTGAACTGCGAGCATAGAGAAAGGCGATGCCATCCATCTGATAAGGGAATGGTTGGAAAGGGAACGTGAGTTTGGCGTTCTGAACGATCGACTCGAGCGGAGGCTGCAAGACATAGTACAGTCGATCCTCCAAGCGAATCAAATTTCTTGGAGGAGTAAGCCGAGTCTTTTTACCGGTGTTGTTGTTTGACGTGTCCTGATCGGGCAAAGCTCCTTGGTCAGGATCCTCCTGGGCGCTTGCTTGATCGCTCTGAGTACTGCTTGGTTTACTCGGCTCAGGACTCTCCGGTAGCTTGATCGACCAGTGGGGTGATTCAGGAAACGAAAAGCCGATGGTCTTGGGAAGCGGATGCGACAACTGGATCGCAAGTACCTTGGCTGGTTTCGCTAGGAGCGATCCTGATAGCTCCGCAGATCCATAGTGCATCCTTGGTAAGGAATCAACACTCAGACTTTGTTGCCAAGGCTCAAGAACAGACTCGGAGGATTCACCAAGATCGTTGACCTGATCGTAGAACTCCGAATGCACATCGATCAATAACGATTGCCTTGGATCGTCCATGCTCAAGCCGCCTTTGTTCGAGGATGGGCTTCAGCCAATGCTTCGACGATCCTTTCAAAAGGCTCATGCAAGTCCAGGTCGATGGTATGGGATTGAATCATCCAATCGACCGATTCCAAATCGCTGCGGTAGGATTCTAGGCAAGTAAGTCTATAGCGATCGGTAGAGCGTTCGGCGTATTGCGATGGGTTCCGTTGAAAGCTCGGACTTTGAAATCCATGTTCGGTTTGCAGCTGCGAATAATCGCTAGAGTCTTGTTGGAGTTGCGGTTTCCAGACGCATAAGATCGGCAGGTCGATCCAGTGTCGCACGCACAGCGCCGCTGGCGAATCAACCAAGACGACTTGAGGCTGGAGCTTGGCTCTCGAAAGCAATGCCCGAGCAATCTGCTCGCCACATAGGAACTCTTCGAGTGTCGGGCCGAAAAGAATCGACTGTGCCCGGGTCGGTTGCACAGGCACTGTGCAATGGAACTCCAAAGGCCGAGCGACACTGTTGACGAGCAAATACCCGCCAAAATAGCCTTGATCCATCCTGTGTCGGACAGAAACAAACCCGAGAGATTTCTGAGACAATCCGTTGTCTGTTGCCATGCGTTCTTGCTGTAAATCTTGCGTAACCAAGTGCTCTGCGGGTCGGAAACCCAAGCCTAGCTTCGACGCGCCAAGCCGGATCAGTCCAGACATCGCCCCCTAAGCGGACTTGTCGACACAAATTAACTAAATTAACAATTTGGAGGTTCCGAAAACTCGACTTTTGACTCACCGTGGGGATATACTGAATTTCTGCCGGGCTTACGGGCGATCTCCGGCTTGGTCTACACCCTCTAGCCCTTTTGCAAGCAAATCAAGATGTCGAACGACCCAGGTCCATTTTCCCCAATCTTTTCGATCAATGTGTCGGCCGAAGGGGCCAGTCCCCAAAACGCACCGGCTCCGGCCCCTGCTACAGCTCCCGGGGCCCGAAGCCTCGATGTCGGAACGGCCATGATCGCCCTGATGAGGCAAATGGTTGATTCCCAAAACCGGCAAAACCAAATGATCGAGCAGCTTCTGCAGATCAATCGACAAGTTTTGCAAAGCACTCAGCAAGCCAACGCGCAGCGACAAAACGAGATGAACCAATGGCGAAACGCCCATCCGGAATTGGTTCAGTCCTGCAAGAATGCTTTGGAAACCCTCTCGGCAGTCCAAACAGATTTTTTGGATAAGATGACCTCAGAGATTCAGGATTCTCGGGATGATCTCGTTGACAGCGAGTACATGTTCGCCGATTTTCTAGATCGTTACGGGCCTCGTATGGCCCACTTAAACGGTATCCTGCAAATCCTCAATCACTTGGTCGGCTAAGTCTTATTTGACGAAATCAAAACCTATGGAATCAGCAGAAAGCAAACTTCAAAGTCTCGGTTGGCAACTTCCCCCGGCTCCTAAGCCGGTGGGGCTCTACAAACCGGTCTTAATCGTCGGTAACTTGGCTTACGTCTCCGGCCATGGACCGCTCAAGCCCGATGGGTCGCTGATGCTAGGTTGTGTTGGCGATGATTTGGATGTTGCCGGTGGCCAAGCGGCTGCGAAACAAACTGCATTGGCGATGATTGCAACACTCCGCAACGAACTATCGAGCCTTGATCGCATCGTTCGGATCGTCAAGACCCTTGGCCTGGTGCGCTGCACGAACGACTTTGGACAAAGCCCCTTGGTCATCAATGGCTTTAGCCAAGTCTTCGTCGACCTTTTGGGAACTGACCGAGGGATTGGGGCCCGAAGCGCCTTGGGCACCAACGCTCTTCCTAACGGAATGGCTGTCGAAGTCGAAGCCATCTTCGAGATCAAGTCCTGATGAGCGAGCGTCAGACTCTTAGCTTTCTATCAAAAACCCTTCAAAGGGCTGGCCTGCAGCCAAAGACCAAGTACGGTCAAAACTTTCTGATCGACCTGAACTTGCTCGATATCCTCGTCCAAGGTGCGGATCTTGGCCCCACCGATGTGGTCTTGGAAATCGGTACTGGAATGGGCTCGCTGACCAAAACGCTTGCGACGCGGGCAGGGCAAGTCATCACCGTCGAGGTCGACAGGGATTTGCAAGCGATTGCAGCAAGAGAGCTCGCCTCGTTTTCGAACGTCAAGCTTCTATGTTGCGATGCGCTTCGCAACAAGAACCACTTGAGAGTCGAAGTCTTGGATGCTGTGCGCGAAGCGATGGCAAGAATTCCAAGTGCCAAATTCAAACTGGCTGCGAACCTCCCTTACAATGTCGCCACGCCGATCATCAGCAATTTGCTCAACGAGAAACCACTTGTCGAGCGAATGGTCGTCACGATCCAAAAAGAGCTAGGTGAGCGAATCATTGCGCCTGCATCGTGCAAGGACTACAGTGCCCTGTCGATTTGGATGCAATCGCAATGCGACTGCGAGATTCTGAGGATCCTGCCACCGAGCGCGTTTTGGCCAAGACCCAAAGTCGACTCAGCGATCCTGCGGATTATTCCCAATGAAGCCAAGCGATCTCGAATTGTCGATTTAGAATTTTTCCACACACGGCTCCGAGCGATGTTTTTGCACCGCCGCAAGTTCCTGCGAAGCCAATTGGTATCGGCCCTGCAAGAGGAGCTTACCAAGGAGCAAGTCGATCAGGTGCTCGCCGAGCAACAGCTAGTGGCCAACCTCAGAGCCGAGCAGTTAAGCATCGAGCAGATGATCGGACTCTTGGAAGCTTGTCGCAAGAAGATACCGCAAAAGTCTGCTTAGCCCGATCCGTGTGGTTCAAACCACCGAGGCTACGACATCGATTTCATCGAACGAGTGGATTGAAGGTCCGTGGAAGTCTTTGGGAAGCGGTGCATTGTTGGGCCGGATGCATGCGATGACTTGCATGTGAGCCTTGCTGGCGGCCTCAATCTCCCCAATCACGTCGGTAAAGAAGATGATTTGGGTGGGAGATAGGCCGATCGCTTCGGCGATCTTCGAGTAGCTCTCGGGCTCCTTTTTCGAGCCGATCGTCGTGTCGTAATGGCCGCTTAAGAAATGGGTCAAGTCTCCGTTGGTGGTATGACCAAAGAAGAGTTTTTGAGCTAGGATCGAGCCCGAAGAGTAGATCCGAAGTTCGACACCGGCCTTCTTCCATCGCTCCAGGGCGGGCAAGACATCGGAGAAAACCTCTGCGCGTAATTTTCCGTTTTTGAAGCCCGATTCCCAGACGAGACCTTGCAGGGACTTTAAACCCGTGGTCTTGCTGTCTTTGTCCATCAGTCCGCAGACCGTTTCGACAACCCCTGAGAGCTGCTCGTCCGAAGCACGCTTATCGACTTGGCCATGATAGGGTTTCCAAGGAATATCGTCTGGGCCATAGCCAGCGTCGATTGCCAGGAGCGATAGGCTCGATTGGATCGCAGGGGAACTCCAATGGTTATAGAGAAACTCCCTGAGGTGGTTCCTTACAAAAGGGAACATCACCTCGTAGACAAACCGCACGTCGGCCACGGTCCCTTCGATATCCAACAGGGCACAGCGGGCGATACGCAAGTTCTTTGCTTCGGTCATGTGGAGAGGTTTTTTAAGAGTTCGGCGCGATTAGGAAGGGATGATCCGAGGCGTTGGGCTCGATGCCGACGCAGGGATATGGGATTTACCAAAGCACATCGGGCTGTAGTCCCCATGGACACCTTGGTCGACATAATGCGGTGTCCAGCCTGTGACATCCTCGAAGAATCGGATGCAACGGATCCGGCGATCATCGCACAGGTTGAACCAATGCTTCATGCCGCAAGGGACATTGATCATATCGCCACTTTCGACCGTGACGCTAAAGACCGGGCCACCTTCTGGGTGAAGATGAAAGACCCCTTTGCCCTCGACAGTAAAGCGGACTTCGTCTTCTGAATGCGTATGCTCCTTGTTGAACTTCGAGAGCATTGCATCGAGGTTTGGAGTGCTCGGATTGACGTTGATCACGTCGGCAGTGACAAAGCCCCCGGCAGTCTTGACCTTTTGAATCTCCGGAGCGTACTCGGCAAGGATGTCGGCATCCGAGGCAGAAGGATCGAGCCTGCCTGCGACTTGCCAGTGCTCGTACCAGATCCCAAAGGGCTTAAGGAAGGCCGAGATCTCATCGGCGTTGGTGATCGTTCGGTTCTGGGCAGGGATGTTGACGGTCGCCATGATTGCTTCGGATCCTTATCGAATTGAGGAAATTCTGGGGTTTGGTAGAGCTCTATGGTAATCGATCCATGCTAGTGGATCAAAGGATACGCCGATCGAGGGCCATCGAAGATGGCTTGAGTGAGAGGAAAATATTCCACTTTTTTTCCGAATTCTTTGGCCAGTGACCAGAGGTGTCACGCCTCTGGCGATTCTAAGGGTGTAGCAAGCAGGTGACTTGCTAGGCACAGACCTGAAGGAGTCAAAACAGATGTCAGCGATCGCAATCGAAACAGTTCCGCTCGATGGTGGTAATTTCGAAGGTACAAGATACGTTCAGCAGATGTTCGATTGGGATGCAACAGCAAGTACCGTTGCACCAGTCGTTCGATCTAAGGCTTGTGCACCGATTGCTCCTACACCAACGGTTGCAGCACCGGCTACTGCATCGCCAACGACGGCACGTCGTGGAAGATGCGAGCATGTCGGGAGCGTCATGGGTGCGGTGCTGAGCAAGTATGGGCTTGGGATCGACGATCTGCTTCGGGCCATCGAGGAGCGGCAAGCTCAGGTAGGTGTTAGGCGATAAACCGCGTTAGCCAATGATTTGGGCGATCGGTTTTCCGTGGTCGATCTCCAGTCGCTTGCGACCTGGAATTTCCAATCGTCGCGAATCGAGTCCGAGTTGTTGCAGGATCGTAGCATGGATATCCGTCACATAGTGCCTGTCTTCTGCAGCATGGAAACCGATCTCATCGGTTGCACCATGGACCGTGCCACCTTTGATCGAGCCACCGGCGAGCCAGACGCTAAAGCCAAAGATATGGTGATCGCGACCATCGGAGCCTTGGGCCCCTGGTGTGCGACCAAACTCGGTAGCAAAGACCACCAATGTTTCTTCGAGCATGCCACGACGTTCTAGGTCGACAAGAAGACCGGCGATCGGTTGGTCGACCGCTTTGGCATTGTTCTCATGATTGGCTTTGAGTCCGCCGTGGGCATCCCAAGTTCCAGCCCCACCAGCGCCATGTTGGATTTGAATGAAGCGAACCCCTCGTTCGACCAACCGTCGAGAGGCCAGCAGTTGCATTCCAAAGTCTTTGCTATGGGGTTGATCGATTCCGTAGAGAGATTTTGTCTCGGCGGTTTCCTGGGAGAAGTCGACCACTTCGGGGATCGATCGCTGCATACGAAAGGCAAGTTCGTAGGAAGCGATTCGCGCGGCCATGGCCGGATCGCTCGGGTATTCGATCCCTCGTTGGAGATTCAGTTCTCGCACAAGCTCGGCACCGATTTGTTGGGCTTGGGGATCCAAAGCCCGTTCGGGTTTGCCGAAATCCAAAGGTGCATTTGGATCGATGCGCATAGGGACTGCGTCGTGGGCGGGGCCCAGGTAGTGTCCGTCTTTCTTGTTCCAGTATTCGCGGTTCCCCATCGAGATGAACTGGGGCAAGTTTTCGTTGAGCGTACCTAGGCCATAGTGGACCCAAGCTCCCAGGGTTGGAAAGTCCCCATCGTTTTGGTGACGGCCTGAGTGGAATTGCGTTTGTGCACCATGGTTTGAGTCGGTGGTCCACATCGAGCGCACGATCGCCAGTTTATCGACTTGGGCACCGATATGAGGAAACCAATCGCTCACTTCGATCCCGCTTTGTCCGTAGGGTTTGAATCCGACTTGGAGAGGATAGAGGGTATTGCGTTGGTTGCCGTTCCCGTCGGGGACCACGAGCCGTTCGATTGAAAGTTTCTTTGGGTCTTGGGCATCGGCAAAGGGAGTTTCAGCGATGGTTTTGCCGGCGTACTTGGTAAGCATCGGTTTGGGGTCGAAGCTTTCCATGTGGCTCACACCACCGTTCATAAAGAGCCAGATGACGCTTTTGACTTTGGGAGGGAAGTGAGGTTTCCCGTCGGGTGGTTGCCATGTTTGATCGGCTCGTGCGACGCGGTCTTGGTGGAGCATTGCGGCAAGAGCAAGTCCGGTAAAGCCAAGACCCATATCGGCAAGGAAGGAGCGGCGGAGAGACATAGCAGTCGATTGGCTTTTGGTTGGATCGGGATGGGATGGAACTATTGTAACACAAGATTTGACGGGGTTTCGCCTCAAAAAACCCGCTGCCGCTAGGCGGCATCGCCTGGGTTGCGTGAGCGCGCGTCCGCCGACGGCGGACGCGTGGGTTTTGGACGGCATTGACCCCATTGACGGTGTTGACGGTATTGACTGCGGACGTTGTTGACGAGGTTGACCCTGTTGGTTGGTTGACCACATGGACACTCGCTGTCATCGAGGTCAATGTGGTCAATCCTGTCCGCAGTCAACACAGTCAATCTTGTCAACACCGTCAGTGCCGTCAGAAACCTGCCGCCGCCGGAGTCAACACCCGTCCATCGGTTAGCGTGGGTTTGGTTCGCAGACGATTCCGGATCGAATGGACGTGGTTTCGTTGGCTGCCCGACGCTCGCGCTTGTCGGCTAACAAAAACGGAGGCATTTTCATTCAAAGAAAATAGCCCGCAAGCAACTGAAGAATTTCCAAGATCGAACGTACGATGCCGAAAACCTCGCGCAAAGCGCCTTTGGTGAACTCCATCGCGGAATCCATCAGGGTAACAACAACCGGAAACTGGCGACGGCCATGCTGATCTTCGGCTCACTGCTTACGTTTGCTGTAGGAGTCGTCGCTCCTTGCTGCCGATCAAGCGTTGATTGATTGATCAGACAGATCAGATATTTTGCCCCCCCTTGTGGAGGGGGCGAGGCAAAATCTTTTTTTAGATTTTTGGCAGCGTGACCTAACGAGTCACTGCACCGGTTCACATTTTCTTAACTGACGGATTGATCGATGGTTAGGCATCCTACCTGAGGCCTTGGCGTTCTCTAGTAGCAATTCTTACCCAGTCCTCAAACCCAGACTCCATCGGACTTTGCGACGAGTCAAACAAAAAATTTGACTTTGCGTTTGGAAACGATAAACTGCTCGCCCATGACGCAACATGTAGTGCCATTGCGACGAAAAGACTACTAAGGGTAGTGTTGGCCGTCGATAATGAATCTAGATGACCCTTCGTCGAGAATTGCCACAAGCGACCTGGCTGTTCCCGTCGGATGCGTCGGAAGCTTGTAAGGAGTCTGGGGCAAGAAGCCCCAACGAGGTCGCAAGGAACCGTCTTTTCCCTGTCTCGCAAAAGGTCCCCCTGGAGTTCAAACAAGCCGTGGAGCACTATCCCCTCAAGTTTGTTCATTAGGAACACTTATTTGCGATCAACCTAGTCTTTATCCACCCAACCCGAGGAGTCCATCTAGAACATGGCAACCGCAGAAATCGAAACCACTCGTCGCGTTCGAACTCGCACCCCCCAGGAAGTTCGAGGCAACCGCAACGGCCTTAAAATCGAATCTCGGTTCTGTCCGTCAAGCGTTTCGGATCCATTCGAGACCACCGAATGGCAAACCCGCAGTGCGGCGATTAAGGACGAGAACGGAAAAGTACTCTTCGAGCAGACCAATTGCGAGATTCCAGCCTCTTGGAGTCAGCTTGCAACCAATGTCGTTGTCAGCAAGTACTTTTACGGCGATCCAAAGAATCCCAAGGAGCGCGAGTACTCGGTCAAGCAATTGATTCATCGAGTTACTCGAACGATTGCCGATTGGGGGCTTCAGGACGGGTACTTTGACCAACCTGCCGATGCAGAGCGTTTTTATCGCGATCTGACTTGGTTGTGCCTTCATCAATACGGTTCCTTCAATTCGCCTGTTTGGTTTAACGTTGGATTGTTCCAGCAGTACAATGTTGTCGGGACCAAGTGCAACTGGCACTACAACGTCGAGCGAGGCGAACTCGAACAACCCGAAAATCCATACGAGTATCCACAAGCTTCGGCATGCTTTATCCAAAGCGTCGATGACAACATGGAAGACATCATGCGTTTGGCGGGAAGCGAAGCGATGCTCTTTAAGTTCGGATCGGGCACGGGTACGGATCTTTCGACGATCCGCTCGAGCCGCGAGCGACTCTCTGGTGGCGGCAAGCCCAGCGGCCCACTTTCCTTCATGCGAGTCTACGACCAAATCGCTGCGGTGGTCAAGTCAGGTGGCAAGACTCGACGTGCGGCCAAGATGCAGTCGATCAAAGTCTGGCACCCAGATGTCATGGACTTCATCGAGTGCAAGTGGAAGGAAGAGCAAAAGGCACATGCTCTGATTCGCGAAGGATACGAGTCGAACTTCAACGGAGAGGCTTATTCGTCGGTCATGTTCCAAAACGCGAACTTGTCGGTTCGCGTTACGGATGATTTCATGCAAGCGGTCCGCGATGACCAAATCTGGAGCACCCGTTGGATTTCCGACAAGTGCAAGGAAGAACCACCGAAGTACCGAGCCCGCGAGGTTCTCAATCGCATGTCCGAGTGCGCTTGGCATTGCGGAGACCCAGGAGTTCAGTACGACACGACGATCAACAAGTGGCACACCTGTCCCAACAGTGGTCGGATCAATGCGAGCAATCCTTGCTCGGAGTACATGTTCCTAGACAACACGGCTTGCAACTTAGCCTCGATCAACTTGATGAAGTTTCGACGTAACGACGGATCGTTTGATTATCAAGGTTTCATGGCCGCTTGCCGTCTGTTCTTTATCGCTCAGGAAATCTTGGTCGATCATGCGGCTTATCCGACCGATCGAATCGCTTACAACAGCCACTTGTTCCGTCCTCTTGGGCTTGGGTACTCGAACCTCGGTTCGCTGATCATGACCAACGGGGCAGGCTACGATTCTCCGATGGCTCATGGCATGTGCGGATCGATCACGGCACTGCTCCATGGTGCGGCCAATCTGACCAGCGCCGAGATGGCAGGTGTGGTCGGTCCGTTTGCTGAGTATCCTGAGAATGCCGAACCGATGATGCGGGTCATGCAGATGCACCGCAATGCCGTCGAGCAGATCCCAGAGGCAGGACCTCGATATCTAAAAGATGCGGCCCGCGAGGTTTGGGACAAAGTGCTCGAAGCTGGTCGCAAGAACGGTTTCCGCAATGCCCAAGCGACGGTGTTGGCACCGACCGGAACGATCAGCTTTATGATGGACTGCGATACCACCGGTATCGAACCAGACATCGCACTTGTGAAGTACAAGCAGCTTGCTGGCGGCGGGATGCTCAAGATCGTCAACGGTTCGGTTCCATTGGGATTGCTCAATTTGGGCTATACCCCAGAACAAGTCGAGGACATCGAGAAGTACATCGACAAGCAAGACACCATCGAGGGTGCACCGCACATTAAGGACGAGCATTTGCCGGTCTTTGACTGTGCATTCACTCCAGCCAATGGAACCCGCAGCATTCGATGGCAAGCTCACGTCGAAATGATGGCTGCCGCTCAACCCTTCTTGTCCGGTGCGATCAGCAAGACCGTCAATATGCCTTCGGATACCACCGTCAAGGACATTGCCGATGCTTACTACTGGGGATGGGAGTTGGGTCTCAAGGCCATCGCGATCTATCGCGATGGATCCAAGCAGAGTCAACCGCTATCGACCAAGTCTGAATCGAAAAAGGCCGAGGAAGCAGAAGCGGCCAAGGTTGTCGAGAAAGTTGTATACAAGGTTCGACGCGAGCGATTGCCAGACACACGTAACTCGGTCACCCATAAGTTCAGCATCGCTGGCCATGAAGGTTACATCAACGTCGGTCTCTATCCAGATGGCCGACCCGGTGAAGTCTTCATTACCATGGCCAAAGAAGGTAGCACCATCGGTGGATTGATGGATAGTTTTGGCACCGCGATCTCTTTGTCCCTCCAATACGGAGTTCCCTTGGAAGTGTTGGTCAATAAGTTCAGCCACACAAGGTTCGAACCCAATGGACACACAACCAACCCAGAGATCCGTATCGCCAAGAGCGTTGTCGACTACATCTTCCGCTGGATGGGTCTGACGTTCCTGGCCGGTTATCGTGAAGAGCAAAAGGCCAAAGCGGAGTTGATCTCTGGCAACGAGCCAAAGGAAGCATCCAAGCAACCGCTTCCAGTTGTCCCGGCAAGTACAGGATCTCGACCGTCGGTCGAGTCGGCCACCGAGACGGCCCGCACAGAATCGATTCGCACTGAAGCCCGTTTCGTCAGCCATGAGGACAAGAGTCCGGGTTGGGCGATCACTTCGACGGCCGTCCGTGAAGATAGTCGCGCCGAACAGTTCACCCGTTTCCAAAGCGATGCACCGGGTTGCGATAACTGCGGTTCGGTCACCGTGCGAAACGGAAACTGTTATCTGTGCCACAATTGTGGAAACAGTCTCGGTTGTAGCTAATCGATAAGCGTCCGATAAGAGTCTAGGATCCGAAAAGGGGTTGGAGTCATTCCAGCCCCTTTTTTATTGTTTCGGAGAGCTTAATTCCCCTGGAACTTGACCAGAGTTTATAATCCGACTCTGCCGATTTGCTTGGTCTGCTTGAATTTTCGATGGCAAATGCCATCGCCAAACCCTCAATGATTCTTGCCCATGAATTACGAAAACAATTCAGCGTCCGAGGGAACACCCTCGTGGCCGTCGGAGGAATCTCTTTTCGTGTAGGGAATTCGGAGGTCTACGGACTTCTGGGTCCCAACGGGGCTGGTAAAACGACGACGCTCCGAATGGTCATGGGGCTCATCGAGCCCGATTCAGGTTGGGTCGAGATCGGTGGTGTTCGAACCGACACCAACAGAACTGCGATCCGTCACCAACTCGGGATGATCTCGACCAACGATGGTGTTTATCCTTGGCTGAGCGTGCGAGAGATGCTCTTGTACTTTGCCGATCTTTATGCCGTAGATCCTCCGGTAGCCCAGGAGCGATTGGAAGATCTTTCTGATCTGCTTTCGATCAGGTCTTTTTTGGATCAACGTTGCAGTACTTTGAGCACCGGTCAAAAGCAACGCGTCACGTTGGCACGTGGTCTGATGCACGACCCACCGGTGATGCTTTTGGATGAACCAACGCGCGGGCTCGATGTCGTAGGAAGCCAAACGGTTTTCGAGTTCATCGAGATTCTAAAGTCCCGAGGCAAATCGGTTCTCCTATCGACCCATAGGCTCGATGAAGCAGAACGCGTGTGCGACCGTTTCGGTTTACTTCATCATGGAACGATGCGTTACGAAGGCACCTTGGATGATCTTCGGCAACAGACGGGTAAGAAGCATTTGGTCGATATGTTCATCGAGTTGATTCGAGAAAGCTGACCATGATCGGATCCTACTTCGCAAACGGCAGGTTGCTCAGGCTATGTCTTAAAGAACTCCGAGAGAGTCTTCGCGATCGTCGGACGCTCATCACGTTGGTGCTCATGCCCATCTTGGTCTACCCACTGCTTTCGATGGCGATGCAACGCTTGATCGTTGGCACCGTTTCAGGTGCGTCCGATCGCTCCGAATACATCATCGGTGTGGCCAACGAAGATGCAGGAGAGGTCCTTGCCTCTGCAATTGCCGAAACGGCCATGGCCATCGACCAAGGCGTTCGGCATTCGATCCAGATACGAAGACAAAATGCAATCGGATCCGGAACCTCTCGAGAGACTCCGGATGACGAGTCGAAGTCGATGATGGATCAGACCAAGGGTGATTCGAACGCGAAATTTAGTATTGTGATGACCGATGGTATCACGCTTGAGCAAGCTCTCGAATCGGGTCAGATCGATCTTGCGGTCAGTTCTGCTCGATCCGAATGGGTGCAGACGCGAGGCAATGGGTTTTACTCAGCTTACGAATTCGAGGTCGAGTTTCGAGATGCGGATGTTCGTAGCGAGCGAGCGATGCTCGAGTTTCGCAAAGCCATGGAGCTGGTCAATGAAGCCCAGGCTCAGCGTTTTCGAGGTCCACTGCCGACGCCGGTCAAAATGGTTTCCACTGCGACGGGCAAGAAGGTTGATGCGATGGCTTCGCTGGCTGGCATCTTGCCGCTGATTTTGATCCTGATGACGATCACCGGTGCGGTTTACCCCGCGATCGATCTTACCGCCGGCGAACGCGAGCGCGGCACGATGGAAGCGATGATTGCAACACCCGCACCCCGATTCCTGTTGCTCCTTAGCAAATACGTGGCCGTTGTGACTGTTGCAGTCCTTACGGCTCTTGCGAATCTTTTTGCCAGTTGGATCACCCTTTCGATTGGAGGTTTGGGCCGGGCACTGTTGGGAGAAAGAGGTTTCTCGCTCTTGGCGCTGGTGCAAATCCTGCCACTGTTGGTGATCTTTGCGGCCTTCTTTAGCGCGATTCTCCTGGCGATGTGTTCTTTTGCGAGGAGTTTCAAAGAGGCTCAAGCTTACTTGATCCCTGTGATGCTTGTTTCCTTGGCACCTGCCCTAGTGACCCTAATGCCCAACATCGAGTTTTCGACCCTCTTAGGCATTGTGCCGCTTGTCAACATCCTTCTGCTCTCGCGCGATATCATGACTGGGAGTCCACAAGCTTTACCGGCCTTTGCAGCGGTCTTTTCGACTCTTTTGTATGCAGCGGCTGCGTTGGTCGTTGCGTCGAAGTTGTTCGGAGCCGAGTCAGCGACCTCGGGTTCGCAAGAAACATGGTCGGATCTGATTCGGCGTCCCAAGCGAACACAACTGCTTCCAGACTTGGGGGATTTGGCCGTTTTCCTGGCGTTGCTCTTCCCGGTCTTTTTCGTCGTCACGAATCTCTTTGGTCAATGGGAGATGTCGATCGAAACGAAACTTTGGGTCAACGCAGGGATGTTGTTGGTTTTGTTTTTTGTTGTACCGTCGCTTGTGGCTTGGTACCGTCGATTGAATCCTCAAACGACATTTTTGCTCCGCGCATGGATCGGTCAGGGGCCCCTTGTAAGCCATCGGATCCCGAGGGGTTTTGGCGTAGTCTTGTCCGTCTGTTTGATGGCTGCAGGACTTTGGATCGTGGCTTTTGAGTTCCTTCAACTTCTCAAAGACTATGGCTTTGGCATTTTGGCGCTAGAACAACCGGAGATCTTGGAGAAGGCCAAGAGGGAATTCGCCAAGGTTCCTTTTTGGTTAATTCTGTTGACCTCGGCGGTCATTCCGGCGTTGGCAGAGGAATATTTTTTCCGAGGTTATGTTCTATCGGCGTTTCGCAACCGCGTGACTTCGATGCGAGCGGTCCTCTATTCGGCCTTAATCTTCGGGCTTTTCCACGTCATCACCGGCAGCATGCTCTCGCTCGAAAGATTTTTTCCATCGACCCTTCTGGGGTTGTTTTTGGGGTTTGTTGCAATTCGGACAGGTTCTTTGTGGCCGGGGGTGTTATTGCATGCGATCCACAATGGATTAGTCTTTTGGCTGACGCAGTTTACGGAAAAAGAATTGTCCGAGTGGTTCGGTTCGACCAATGAGCACTTTCCACCGCTCTGGATTTTCGCTAGCCTCGTGAGTGTGACGATCGGGATCGCGCTGCTTTACTTCATCACTCAGCAACGGTTTTATGAAGACGATACTTAAGCTACTAATTGCGATGGGAGTTCTAGGGGGCATTGGTTTTGCTGCCTATCGACCAGTGATGAGCTACCTCGAACAGCGCAATAAGACCCAGTGGCGCACGCAGGCTGTCGAGCAAGGGGAGATCATTCAAGCGGTCAATTCGACCGGCAAGGTCGAGCCGATCAAGCGGGTGAGTGTGGGTGCGACCGTCAGTGGCCCGATCGCCGAATTGCTTGTCGATTTCAACACCAAGGTTAGTAAGGACCAGGTTTTGGCCAAGATCGATCCGAGGCTTTACACATCGGCGGTCGAAAGAGATCGAGCGAACTTGAGGACTCGGCAGGCCGAGGTCGCCCGCGCCGAAGCGATGCTCCAGCAAGCCAAGAACGATGAACGCCGTAGCGGGCAACTGAATCAATCCCAAGATGGATTTATTTCGCAGGCCGAGATCGATCAATTTCGTTTCGCTAGGATGATGCGCGAAGCCGAGTTGCAGGTCGCTCAGACCAATGTCGAGCAATCCCAAGCCCAACTCGATAACTCCGAAGCCAACTTAGCCTACACCGAAGTTCTCGCTCCATGCGATGGAATCATCATCGATAAAAAGATCGATGTAGGACAAACGCTTGCGGCCCAATTTCAAACCCCTGAAATGTTCGTCGTCGCTCCGGAGATGGATCAAAGGATGCACATCTACGCGTCGGTCGACGAGGCCGACATCGGTTGGATTCGAAAAGCTCAAGAAACCGGTCAACTGGTTCGCTTTACCGTCGATGCTTATCCCGATGAGTTGTTTGACAAGGGCAAGATCGTGCAGGTACGGCTAAGCAGCAAAGAAGAGCAGAATGTCATTACCTATCCGGTGATCGTCGAGACACCCAATACCGACTTGAAGTTGCTCCCTGGGATGACCGCCAATCTCTCCTTTCAAATCAACCGTAAAGCCAAGGTGCTGAAGGTTCCTAATCCGGCTCTTCGTTTTTACCCAGCCCGTGAGAAAGTTCATCCCGAGGATCGCGTGATTCTCGATGGTTTTGAGGACCGAAAGGAGTTTGCGGATTCTCCCAAGACGGTTTCAGCCGATGAGAAGGCGGATAACAGCAAGGCTCTCAGTTATAGGCATGTTTGGGTAGACGACGGAAAGTTTCTTAGGGCAAAGAAAGTCAAGATCGGGATCTCGGACAATCGTTACACAGAACTTATCGAAGGGGAGCTCGCCCCAGGTGAATCCCTTGTTATCGGCGAGAAGATTAAGAAATAGCGTTGAATTCAGATATAAAAGCGGAACGGCGCGAGCCGTCCGGTGAAAAAATACTTGCCAGTTCGAGGACATCCTATCACGCACCGGAGTGCATGCGCACTTCCGCTGACATGAATTCAACGACATTCGTTGTAACGGTATCGTTAGGCTCATTTCCTGCCAAGAACCATTCTCTGAGCAAACAAAAAAACAATCGAAATCGTGTAGAATAATCGGTGAGAAACTCCCGATGGATTGCTGGGCCATTTGTTGGCTTAACATCGGTGGGAATCGGATCGAACGCAAGTGGGTTGAAACACGATGGCAACGGTACTGGATTGGCGAGGCTCCGACGATCCATCGGACTACGTGCACCAAGCCGTCGAAGCATTGACGCAGGGTCGATTGGTTCTTATTCCGACCGAGACGTGTTATATCGGAATAGCCAGTGCTCTTCGAGAATCAGCCGTCCAAGGCTTAAGCGAGCTTTGCGGTAGCGATCGCGGTCCGTTGTGCATTCTGCCAAGATCTCCGGAGGAGTCATTAGATTTTGTCCCGAGCTTGAGTCCCGGTGCATTGCGTTTGGCTCAAAAGATTTGGCCTGGTCCCTTGGTGATCCAGCATGCCAACGGTTCGATGGCCAGCACCATTCATTGTTTGTCCAACCAGACCCGAAGTTACGTAGAGACTGCAGATAGGCAAGTGCGTCTATGGCAGCCCGGTAACGAGATTTTGGGCTACATCTCGCGTCTCTTTTCGGGGCCGATTGTCGGTGGGCTACCGATGCGATCCAAAGGTGTTCTGACTGATGTTTCCGGATTGACCCAGGCAGAGAATATGCTCATCATCGATACCGGCTCGATCGATGGAATAGGAGCTCCCACGGTCGTGAGCATCGATGGAAATCGTGGTCGTATTCTCGATTCGGGCGTGTTGGTTTTAGAGCAACTCCAAGCCCTATCGCAGTTGCTGATCCTTTTGGTCTGTACAGGAAATACCTGTCGATCTCCGATGGCCGCTGCCCTGATGCGTAAGAAAATTGCCGATAGGTTCGGAGGCCAGGGGGATTCGGTACCCATCTCGGTGGCTTCGGCCGGTATTAGTGCATCACCTGGCGATCCTGCATCGGTTGGAGCTCGCAATGCGATTCGCTCCTACGGGATGTCCTTGGATCGACATCAAAGCACACAGATTCACTCGTACATGGTCGAGCAGGCCGATTTGGTACTCGTCATGGGCCATCGGCACCGCAATGTTCTTTGTTCGCAGTGGCCTGAATACTCAGATAAAATTTTCCTGTTGGCTGGCGACGACAGCGAGATCTCAGACCCCTTCGGTGGTCCGAACGAGGTTTACCAACACTGTGCAAAACAGCTTGATCGCCACACAAGCTCTTGGGCAGAGCGATTGGATCCATCGAGTGTGATTCGGTGGGAATCTTGAGTATAATCTTCGGCTGGTTTTCAACTCACTTGCTATCGTTAGGAGTCCACGTATGCGAATCGCTGTTGCTAGCGACCATCGCGGTTATCAAATCAAAGGCAAACTCATCACCCTTCTTTCAGCAGACGGCCACGAGGTGGTCGACTACGGAACCGATAGCGACCAACCGGTCGACTATCCTGATTTTGCCGTCGCGGTAGCCAAAGAGGTCGCAGATGGCAAGGTCGAGCGGGGGATCCTCATTTGCGGAAACGGATTCGGTATGGCCATCGCGGCCAACAAGTTCCGAGGGGTGCGGGCGGCAACCTGTGCCGACGAAGTCATGGCAGAGATGTGCAGACGCCATAACGATGTCAACATCCTGTGCCTTGCAGGTGATCTGATCGGCGATCGGCCTGTTGGAGATCTGGTGCGCATTTGGCTGGCCACTGAATTCGAAGGAGGCCGTCACTCGCGTCGACTCGAAAAAATCATCGAAATCGAAAATGAAAAGGTAGGTTCATGATGCGTGTCGACAGCCACCACCACTTTTGGAATTATTCGCTAGAGCAGTACGGCTGGATCAGCGAAAAAATGCAAGTGCTCCGACGCGACTTTGCACCTAAAGATCTCCTTGCGGAAACTCAAGCCACTCACATCGATTACGTCGTGAGTGTCCAAGCCAGGCAAGAGATCCAAGAAACTCGATTCCTGCTCGACTATGCGAAGAATAACTCGTGGATCAAAGGGGTCGTCGGCTGGGTGCCACTTGCTCAAAACTCCATCGCCAAAGTCCTCGACTCGTTCCAAGACCAGTCACTTCTCAAAGGGGTCAGGCATGTGGTTCAAGACGAACCGGACGAGAAGTTCCTCGATCGAGATGACTTCAATGCCGGAATCAAGTTGCTTCGATCCTTTAAGCTTGTGTACGACATATTGATCTTCGGCAAACAACTCCCGATGGCGATTCGTTTTGTCGACAGGCATCCGAATCAGCCTTTTGTGCTGGATCACATTGCCAAGCCGGTGATTGCTGCAAGCGGGATCGATCGGCAATGGGAGAAAGACTTTCGCGAGTTGGCCAAGCGATCCAATGTCGATTGCAAATTCTCTGCGCTGGTAACTGAAGTTCAAGATCCGACCTGGACTGTCGAGCTTTTGAGACCTTACTGGGATGTCGCGTTAGAAGCATTTGGACCCGATCGATTGATGTTCGGTAGCGATTGGCCGGTTTGTTTGCTTCGTAGTTCCTATGCCGATTGGGTGGCTGCAGTGAGTGTTTTGGCCAAGGATTTGAGTCCACAGCAGCAGGCGAACTTCTGGGGCGGAAATGCAAATCGAGCATACAACTTGGGGATCAAGTGATTAGACTGTATTGGCATGAACACCGAATCGATCGCTGAGAATTCGGCGACCAACCCCGCCTACCAATCGTTGAGTTTTAGCACGAGCCCCTGGTTGATCCTCGTCTCGGTGCTTCTCTGCGCCGCGTGCTTTGCACTTTCCTGGCTAGCTATCAAGCGAAGTGGCTATGCGCGAAATGTCCTCGGGCTTGAACTTCTGCGTTCGGCGGCGGTTCTACTCGGGGCGATTTTGCTGAACCAACCCGAATGGATCCAAGACTTTCGCTCAACGCAAAAACCAACTTTCGCCATCCTCGTCGATCGATCCCCGAGCATGCAGACCCAGGATGTGGTGCTCGACAAGAAGGCAACATCGCGGCAAACGGCAGTCGAAGAGATCTCCAAGCCGGAGTCATGGAGCGAACTTTCCAATATAGCGAATGTTGTCATTAGCGATTTCCCTCCTCAGGGAGTCGTCGATGGGACCGATCTGTCCGGGCCTTTGGGGTCGGTGCTCGACAACGCTTCGAACATCATGGGTGTCTTGGTCGTCTCCGATGGTGACTGGAATGCAGGTGCCCCGCCGGTGAGCGTGGCCTCAAGATATCGCACACTCGGCACTCCTATTTTTGCAATGCCCGTGGGTTCCTCGACTCGATTACCCGATCTGGAGCTCCTAAGTATCGACACTCCGACTTTCGGTATCGTTAAGAAAGGGGTTCGCATCCCTTTTACGATCGAGTCGTCGTTGCCTCGCGACGTGGTATCTACGGTGGTGATCAATACCTCCGATGGAGAGAAACTGACCAAAGAGGTTCGTATACGGGCCATGTCGCGCACGAGTGACGCGGTGGTTTGGACTCCGAAAACCGAAGGGGATTTCACCATCGGTGTCGAGGTGCCAACCCATTCCGAGGAAACCATCACTTCGAACAATATAGCCTCGTCGCCGATTTCCATCAGGCAAGAGAAACTCAAAGTTCTGGTGATCGATTCCTTGCCCCGTTGGGAATATCGCTATTTGAGAAACGCCCTTTCTCGCGATCCTGGGGTCGATGTCTCTTGCTTGCTGTTCCATCCCGATCTAGATCGAGTCGGTGGTGGCAATAAAGACTACATCAAAGAGTTTCCTGCAACCCTCGATGAACTCTCCAAATACGACGTTGTCTTTCTGGGAGATGTGGGCACTGAAAAAGGGCAGTTGACCGAAGAGCAATGCCAGATGATTCGGGGGCTCGTCGAATTCCAAGCAAGCGGTTTGGTGTTCATGCCAGGTGCTCAAGGCAATGAGCACTCGTTGGCTCAAACGCCACTCGAACCCCTCTTGCCCGTGGTCCTGGATCCAACGAATCCCGACGGGATCGGTACTCGCAATGCCATGCGGATGGAACTCACCGAGGCGGGACGCAGAAGCTTGCTGACCAAGCTTGCTGATACCGCAGAAGACAACGTCGACGTGTGGATGAATCTGCCTGGATTCCAATGGCATGCAGCCGTCGCACGGGCCAAAGCCGGAGTCGAAGTCTTGGCTGTTCACGAAACGGCCATGGGTGAGCAAGGCCGCATGCCACTGCTTGCGACCAAGACGTTTGGTTCGGGCAAGGTTCTGTTCATGGGAACCGACGGCGTGTGGCGTTGGCGAAAAGGAGTTGAAGACAAGTACCACTACCGATTTTGGAGCCAAGTCGTCCGCTGGATGGCCTATCAACGGAACATGGCCAAAGGGGAGTCGATGCGTTTCTACTTCTCACCCGACACACCCAGCATTGGTCAGACTCTCACGCTCCGAGCCAATGTGATGCAAACCAGCGGCGAACCGCTCGTTCAAGGGGACGTGACTGCCAAGATCGAGTCGCCCTCGGGCAAGACGCAATCGATCAAGCTGGCAAGTGGCGGGTCAGAGAGTTGGGGCTCCTTTGAAGGTCGCTATGAAACCACTGAGCCCGGGAACCATAAGGTCACCCTCTTGTGCAAGCAGACCGCCGAGTCGCTCGAAACGAGTTTCTTTGTCCAAGGGGTTTCTCGCGAGCGGATAGGACAAGCGGCCCGTCCCAAGGTACTCGAGGAACTCTCTCGTTTAACCGGTGGCAAGACACTCTCGCTCCAAGAACCCGATCAGTGGATGGACGCGATTCGTATGGCACCCAAGCCACCTTCGACGATCCGACGCATTCCCTTGTGGTCCCATCCCTGGCTCGTCGCGCTGATGGTCGCACTCTTGACCGCATTTTGGATCGGACGCAAAGCGATAGGACTTATTTGAGCCATGCCCGATCCGCAGAGTGTCGAGATTTTCAATTCTTGGGATCTGTATGGAAATATCGTGCGCAACAATTGGATGCGTCACGAGCAGATGGCTAAGTTCATCCAGAGCGCTTCTGCAGGTTTAGATCTGCGTGTATTGGATTTGGGGTGTGGCGATGGAGCGATGGCTCGCAACGGCTTGTTTGATCGCTCGATAGAAAAATACGTTGGAGTCGATCTTTCGCAAGACGCGCTCGATCACCTCAAGCGAGCTTCAGGACTTGGGGTCGACCCCCAAGTCATCCTCGGAGATATTCGCGAGTCGGTCGAAAAGCTCCCCTCGAAGTCGTTCAACTTGGTGCTAGCGAGTTATTCCTTGCACCACTTCCAAAGCCAAGACAAACAAAAGATTCTTGGCCAGATCGCAAGAGTCCTGATGCCCCAAGGGCGATTTCTTTGGATCGATATCGCTTGCTTGGAAAATGAGGATCGCTCGGGCTATATTCATCGAATCCAAGATGAGATCCGAAACCGATGGGTGCCGATGCCCAAGCAGCACTGCGAGGATGCTATCGAGCACATTTGCAATCACGATTTCCCCGAAAGGGAGTCTTGGATGATCCAGGCATGGGATCAAGTCTGTAGCAAGCAAAGTGCAAATAAGGCTCGCATCGGTTATCGCGACGAATTCTACATCGCCTTGGAATTATCCATTTAATTGGCACCTGACAGCCAAACTTGACGGCAAATCGATCGAGGCGTTTGTCGATCCAGGGAGTCCCATCTAGAATAAGGGGCTGTGATTTACCTTCCGTCCCGACGCTCCTACCGGATCGACCGATGCCAGCGACTTGGTTTTTTAAGCCCGTTGTTTCCGCCATGGCGGTCTGTTTGCTTGGGACTATGAGTCATCTTTTGGCCACGGAGGATCAAAAGGATCCAGCCAAAGACAAAAACCCTGGCCATTCGTTTCACGCCGAAGCATTTAACGAGGGCCCACGCCAAGCCGCATACTTGATGCAGGGTATGGGGAACGTTCATTGGAAGGTTTCCACCGAAAGTCCAATGGCCCAGCGGTTCTTCGACCAAGGAATCTCGCAGCTTCACGGTTTCTGGTACTTCGAAGCCGAGCGATCGTTTCGCCAAGCAGCGTCGATCGACCCGGATCGAGCAATCTTCTATTGGGGGATGGCTCGCGCGAATACCGAAAACCCCGAGCGCTCTGCGGGATTCATCGAACAAGCCATGAAACGGATCGAAAAGTCCAGTCCACTCGAACGCCGACTCATCGAAGCTTGGAGCAGGCGAGTCAAGGATTGGCCCAAGCCCCCAGAAGAGAAGAAAGATGACGACAAGGATGGGGCAAAGAATGATTCCAAGGGAAAGAAAAAGCCGAAAGTTACGGACGAAGTACGAGATAAACGCAAAGAACGGTTTAAGGCATACGCCCGTGAACTCGACGAGATCGTTCAAGACTATCCCGAGGAGATCGAGCTTAAAGCTATGCTGGTTCTACAGCTTTGGCAAAACCAGAGCCAAGGCCATGATATCCAAAGCTACACGGCACTGGACTCCTTGCTCGAAGACATCTTTCGACGCAACCCTCGGCATCCGGCCCATCATTTCCGCATCCACTTGTGGGACTATCGCAAAGAGAAACTGGCGATCAAGGCGGCAGCCGAGTGTGGGCCTAGCGCACCTGGGATCGCGCACATGTGGCACATGCCCGGTCACACCTATTCCCGTTTGCATCGCTACGCCGATGCAGCTTGGCAACAAGAGGCCTCGGCTCGGGTCGATCATGCACACATGATTCGAGATCGGGTCATGCCCGACCAAATCCATAACTTTGCCCACAACAATGAGTGGCTTATTCGTAACTGGCTCAATATCGGACGCCCTTCGGATGCCCTCGCGCTTTCGAAGAATATGATCGAACTGCCTCGGCATCCAAAGTACAACTCTCCGACTGGGAACGGGAGCTCAAGTCTCGGTCGTCAGCGCCTCTTGCAAACCATCCGAACGTATCATCTTTGGCCACAAGCCGCGGAGCTTGTCGATAGCATTTACTTGAAGGCTGCCGAGGGTTCGACGCGTGCCGACGAAGTTCAAATGCTCCGCGGTGTTTCTGCTTTTGAAACTGGCAAGAAGGATCAAGCCGAATCGATCTTGCAGAGCATGAAGGATCTGCGTCGCAGTCTGATCATCGAACTCGAAATGGCCAATCAGCTCACCGACACGAGCAAGCGAACGGCCCCAAAACTCTTAGAGCCAAGCGATGCTCCCAAAGACATTTGGGGCGAGAATCGCGATTTGCTCTTCGTTGACCGGGTTATGCAAGAGTTCGACGAGGGTAAGTGGAAGGACAAACCTAAGGAAGAGATCGATCGCCAAAAGTCGCTTCATGAAAAGAACTACCGAAGTTATCGATTGGCCAGTTACATCAATACGCTTGAAGCCTATGGGGCAGCCAATAAAGGAGACTATCGCCAAGCCCTTCGCCGATCGGGTGAGGCTCGCGATACGATCGATGACTGGCAAAGAATCCTGTGGGCACAAGCTGCAGGGGAACATGAGATCGCCATCGCCAAAGCTCGCGATGCGTTCAATGGATCCGAGGGGGAGGTATTACCCAGTGCCCTGTTTGCAATCGTCACCCATCGAGCCATTGAGGCCAAACCGCAAAGCAAGCAGATCGATCAATGGAAGCAGGATCGGACTCGATCGCTCGAACGCTGTGCAAAACTGGTCTGGTCTTGCGAACCAGGAATTCCTTGGATCGAGCAAGCGAAACAGATCGCTACGAGTATCTCACCAGAACTAATTTGGCAAACCACGCCACCTGAGAGAAAAGATCTTGGGGATCGGCCATCTCTCGATTCGCTCGGACCGGTACGTTGGGTTCCTTCGACAGCCCCTTCATGGAGTTTAGGCACCCCCGAGACCCAAGGTTCGACACCGCTTGCATCCTCTGAAGCAGTCGATGCGGTTTTGAATTCCTCGTCGAATCTTCGAGGCAAACCCTATGTCATGATCTTGTATCTGGGGTTTGGTTGTTTGCATTGCACAGAGCAATTGAAAACGTTTTCGCCCAAACTCAAGGCCTTCAAGGAAGCAGGGATCGAGGTCGTAGCAGTTAGCACCGAGGATGCCCAGTCGCTTAGCGATGGGCTCAAGCGGTTTGATGGGACGATGAATATCCCATTGATGGCCAATGCAGATTTGGATGTCTTTAAGAGTTTCCGCTGTTTTGATGATTTCGAGGGCCAGCCCTTGCATGGGACGATTTTCGTCGATGGCCAAGGTCGCATTCGATGGCAGGATATCGGATACGAGCCGTTTACCGATGCGGACTTTTTGCTCGAAGAAGCCAAGCGTTTGATGGCCACCCCCTGAGTCGACCAAGTTGCGGGAAGAGTAGTTGATGAATGACATCAAGAATTCGACGAGTGTTTGCGAGTCTACTACTCCGGTTTTCGATAGGATGTTTAGTGCCGTGGATAAAGTTCGAGAACGATTGGAAAGGTCCTGCAAAGCGTTGGAGCAAGACGGGGTGCCCTACGCGGTAATCGGTGGTCATGCGGTTGCAGCTTGGGTTGCAACCATCGACGATGGAGCGGTTCGCAACACACGTGATGTCGATATCCTACTGCGAGAAAAGGACTTGGATCGCGCAGCGATTGCGTTGAGCAAGGCTGGCTTTTACCGCGACTCGGTTATGGATGTGACAGTCTTCCTCGATGGTCAAGATGGCAAGCCGAGTCAGGGGGTTCATATTCTGCTGGCCGAGCGAAAGGTTCGTCCTGAATACGTGACCCCGGCCCCAAGTGTGGAAGCATCGACAACGATCGATGGGCGTCGCATTGTTCAACTTCAGGAGCTCGTGACGATGAAGCTCAACAGCTATCGGATCAAGGATCAGGTGCATTTGTTGGACATGATCCACGTCGGCCTTATCGATGCAACTTGGCCAAAGAGATTCGAGCCGTCGCTAGCCGAGCGACTGCAAACACTCATAGATAACCCGGACGTCTGATTCCGTCTTTGGCAAGCAACGTGGATGATTTCTCCGAAATCATCCACGAGCGGCAAAGCGAGGCCTGATTTGATAAGTTCTCTGGTTTTGTCGGCACCCCACCTGAGGGCGGCGGTTTATTGACGGCATTGGCGTTATTGACGGCGATCGTCAATGTGGTCAACGCGGTCTAAAACACAAGTACCACCGCCCTTGTTTTTTGCGTCACCTAACTGATCCCAAGGAGGGCATGTTCCTAAGTCCCAAGGAACTCAAATTTCAATGCAGTTGTCCTGACTATGCCACGATGTGCAAACACATCGCAGCCACACTCTACAGTCACAAAAATCCCCGCAGCGCCAAAAAAAATGGGAAAAACCGCTTGCTCCTCTCGCCCGGTGTCAATCGTGAACTAACGTTGAGATGTTGCAATAAGCAAACTTGGGCAAACCGGTTGGGTTATGCCGACCGTTTGCGTCGTAGGATTTGTGATGGCCTAGGGGATAGTTTAGGGTTTCTGTAAGCGATGTTCTCTGCGATTAAAAATTGGTGGGCTGAACCTAAGGAGAAAGACGACGGTCGCAAAGCCCACATGACCTTTGCCAGGACGACGATGGGAAATCGTATCCAGCGCACGACGCTCTTGCTACGTCGTCAGCTCTGGGTCTGGCCAATCCTTGCCGTTCTTCTACTCTCCCTGATCGGATACTTAATCACGCGCAGTATCCGTTTGACGATGGAAGCCAACTTGCAATCCCAACTCACGACGCTTCTGGAAGTTGAGAAATCGATGGTTCTCAAATGGCTATCGCAGCAAGAGACCAGCGCCAGGACCCTGGCCAACCAGAGCGACTTACGCCAATACGTCGAGACCCTAGTCAAGAACCATCGAAAGCTCAATACAGCTACACCGAGCGATCCACTCGCGGATGCGAAAGTGCTCGAAGAGATCGAGCAGGAGATCGCCCCGACACTGGCGAACTACGAGTTCTCTGGCTACATCATCTCGGATGCCAAACACCAGATTTTAGCCTCAAATCATCGCGAGTTGATCGGTCGAAGCTACGAAGAGTACGAGAGTTTTTTAGCGAGAGTTTTCGACAACAAGTCGAGTGTATCTCCACCGTTTGCAAGTCGCGTTGGGATTGCCGACAATCATGGAAAAATGCATACGGGCCTACCGACGATGTTTGTCAGCGTTCCGATTCTCGATCAGGATTTGCAGATCATCGCCGCACTGTCGCTTCGCATACGGCCCGAACGTGAGTTCACGCGTTTGATCCAACTCGGTCGAATCGGCAAGTCGGGCGAAACCTATGCCGTCGATCGGCAAGGACTGATGGTCTCTGGTAGTCGCTTCGACGAAGATCTGATACTCCTGGGTGTCTTGCCCGATAAAGACAACGCCGAGTCGATTCTCAATATCCAATTGCGAGATCCGCTCGGGGACATGACCCGAGGGTATCGACCTAAAGCCAGACGCTCGGAATTGCCCTTTACCAAGGCCGCCAGTCAGTTGATGGAAGGCAAAGACGGCATCGAAATCCGAGGATATCGCGATTACCGTGGTGTTCCAGTCGTTGGAGTATGGACTTGGCTCAAAGATTACTCTTTCGGCTTGGTGACGGAAATCGATTATGACGAAGCGTTCGAACCTTTGAATATTCTGCGCCGTGCTTTCTATACGATGTTCGGACTCTTGGCTCTGACGACGTTGGCCATCTTGGCTTTCACCGTGATTGTGAGTCGATTGCAGCGAGAGGCAAGGCAAGCGGCCGTCGAAGCCAAGCAACTCGGTCAGTACCGTCTCGATGAGAAGCTTGGAGAAGGTGCTATGGGCACCGTTTATCGAGGCCATCATGCGATGCTTCGAAGACAAAGTGCGATCAAGCTGTTGAATGTCGATCGAGTCAACGAGACATCCATCGACCGCTTCGAGCAAGAAGTTCAAATCACTTGCAATCTGAACAATCCCCATACCATCGCGATCTATGACTACGGTCGAACGCCTGAAGGTGTTTTTTACTATGCGATGGAATATCTCGATGGAATCAATCTGCAGGATCTCGTTGACAAGTTCGGACCACAGCCCGAAGGGCGGGTGGCCAAGATCCTCGATCAACTCTGCAGTTCGCTATTTGAGGCCCACTCGATGGGCTTGGTCCATCGCGATATCAAACCTGCAAACGTGATGCTCAACCGAAGAGGTGGAGTGCCCGACTTTGTAAAGCTCTTGGATTTCGGTTTGGTACGAGCTGTCGATGACGCCAAGCGGAATAAGAATCAAGAAGGGATGGCTGGGACGCCACTGTACATGTCTCCCGAGTCGATCCAAACACCAGACTTGGTCGATGCTCGCAGCGATCTTTACGCAGTGGGTGCAGTGGGTTACTTTTTGCTCACCGGCTCGGCAGTCTTTCAAGCCACTTCGCTTGCGGAGTTATGCCAACTGCACGTCGATGCGGTTCCCCTGGCACCATCGCTCAGGGCTGGAAAACAGATCGCCTCGGAATTGGAACATGCGATCATGTCCTGCCTAGAAAAGAACCGCGCTAAACGTCCTCAGACGGCTCGCGATCTGGCCAATTTGATCCACCGACTAGCGGCCAGCGATTCTTGGACCATTAACGATGCCGACGCTTGGTGGAGCCGCTACGAACGAGGTGGTAATCCAACGATCGAGTCGAGCAAAACCTCCTCGGTGCCGTCGCGAAGTGGCGGAACGATCGCCAGCGAAACCCAAATCCTTACCCAAAATACAGGAACTCCTCGAAAGGATTCCGATTCGCTCTGGAGCACCGTGAACAATCCTAAGGACTTCGACAAGACGGTAGACTTTGGTACGATCTTAACCAACGTGGATTCACAGACCCCGCAATCAGACGATAAAAAGACAACCTGAGCGATGAGCCTTGACTACCGACTTGCTGAGAAGACACCCGGTTGCCTGCGGGTCGTTCACATCGGTGATGTCGTCGGTAAACCAGGCATGTCGATCGTCTGCTCGATGACCAAAAGGCTCCGCGAGCAAGCTTGCGATGCGATCATCGTCAATGCCGAGAATGCTGCAGAGGGTACAGGACTCACGGCAAAGCAGTACGAGCAGTTGTGCGCCGCCGGTGTCGATGCAATCACGCTCGGTGATCACATCTACAAGAAGCGCGAGATCCAAGAGATCCTCTCGACCAAAGGGAACATCGTCAAGCCGGCCAATTTCCCAGCCAAGGCACCCGGAAAAAATTTCTGTGTCGTTCACACTCATGCAGGTATACCGATCGCCGTCGTGAGCCTCATGGGACGCGTCTTTATGAGACCGGTCAATTGCCCCTTCGAAGCCATCGAACGGGTGCTAGAACAAATTCCACCCGAGGTTCGAATCCGTTGGGTCGATCTTCATGCCGAGGCGACTAGCGATAAGCAGGCCATGGGCTATTTCCTTGATGGACGCGTCAGTGCCGTGCTTGGAACACACACGCACGTGACGACCGCCGACGAGCAGATCCTCGAAGCCGGAACCGCTTTTCAATGCGATATCGGTATGACGGGTGCCTACAAGAGCATCTTAGGACGCGAGATCCAACCGGTCCTTAAAACCACCCTGACATTCGACCCGAACACCTTCCACGTCGCTACCGAAGATGTTCGCATGGCAGCTACCTGGGTCGATGTCGATCCTCAATCAGGGTTGGCCAAAGCCATCGGTCGTTTGCAATGGAAAGCGACCGACCAAGCTACTTAAGCATCATCGGAAGTTGCGAAAAATCGTTCCAATACGAATCGCCGGTTTTGATGTCCCAGCGATTTCGGTGGAATACCACCCGATACATAAAGTGAAGAGATTCACCTGGGGCTAGCTCGTAACCGCCGACAGGGTAGGGGGGGGGCAACTCCGCAGACTTGGTCTTCGTTCGATTCCCCAAGAAGTCCTTGATCCCAAAAGCGTTGTGAGCAAAGAGCCCGTAGGTCCGAGCATGCCACAATCCATCGGCATGAAAACTCTTGGGGTGGACCAAGATGGCAATGCCATAGAGTTTATCTCCGCCGTTTGGCACTGGGCCTGAGTAATCGACCCACTTGGCCGATTTGCCCCACGCGTCACCTTGCTTGTCTCCGACGCTATTGAGGAGCTCGCCACCGGGTTTGTCTCCACGCATGGTCTCGGGAACTCGGATCGCAAACATCCCCTCTTTGGTATCCCCAAAGTGAACTTTGGCGCTCGGATCTGCGGCTCGCCAAATGTATTCGCAGTCGATGATCGTTTCGTCATCGTTACCACCTACGGTGTATCGGGCGGTCTCTTTCAGGACTGCTACCGATCCGTTTTGGCCTTCACCATTGGTTTTCTTCCATTCATGCTCGGCGATCCAACTGACCCTAGCCCCTTGGGTGTCGCAAGAGACAACCCTCTGATGCTCGACGATCCCTTTATCCTTCCCCTCGGCCCACCAATCCTTTTGGTCGACTTCGCCAAAGGTCATCCATAATCCTCGATGGTGCGGGTGATCGTGAGCTTCGTTAGGCACCGAATCGTCCATCGGGTAGGAACGGGTCATTTTGTGCCCGTCGGGGCCGTTGATCGGCCAAAGAACCGGTTTGGTTCCCGAGCGAAACAAGTAGCTGGTAACGAGTTTGCCATCCCGCATCACGTCGATCCGGTCCGACTGTTGGCTAGTTGTAAACTGGGCTCGTGCAGATCCCTCCAATACGAACAACAGGAGAATCAGCGCAAGGAACGATAAAGTGCGTGCCATAGGATGATGAACGTTAGCGAGAGGTTAAGGAAACGGGTTCTCGATGGTTGATCGAAGCGGTTCGCGGTAATTTGCCGACGAATGGGCTGAATCGCCGTACTAGACCGCTTCGAGTACGAGTAGGAAACGAAGGTTTCCAATATACGGCCAGCAGAAAGCTCGTGTATCGGTTTGTCTCGATCGATCGGCAGGGAATTAGAAGTTTTTTTTGAGAACTTTCCCACGGACCACTCCAACACAACGATCCAAATTGTATAGGATGAAAGCTCGATTTCTGGATCCTTCTGATCTGACCCAAATCACCGACGAACATCTATGAGCAACGCCGCCTTCGAACTGTCAATAAAACTGTGGAAAAAGTGTCACTGGGCTGTCAGCCCAACGTCGAATTCGCTTCGCTGGTTGTCAAAACCTGTCGGATTGTTGATAACCTCGTTGTTGCTTGTTCAAGCCGGCCTAGCCCAAAACGACGCGCAGAACGATTTGCCTTTCGCGGTTCCCGATGGGTTTGTCGTTTCCAGAGTCGCAGATGATGCTCTGGCGCACGATTGCTTTTGCATGACACTCGATGGCCAAGGTCGCCCGGTGATTTCCGGTCCCGGATACCTGCGGACTTTGGTCGACGATAATAGCGACGGCACGTTTGATCGAGCGATCGAGTGGACCAAATCGATCAAAGCCGGTGCGCAAGGTTTATGGTTCGAAAAGAACACGCTCTATCACGTTTCTGATGGTGGGCTTTGGAAATCCCAAGACACCAATTCCGATTCCGTGGCCGATCAGAATCCAGTGCGCGTTTTGGAACTCCCCACGGGTGGAGAGCATGACGCGCATGCGATCCGACGCGGTCCCGATGGGTATTGGTATCTGATGGTCGGCAATTATGCCGGTGCGATCGCCAAGATCAATTCCGATCCGCAAGCTCCCGTATCGAGCGCCTCAGGCCAACGTCCCCGAGCAGGAACCCTGTGGCGGATCAGCCCCGATTTTTCGAAACGAGGCGTCTGGGCTCACGGACTTCGCAACTGCTATGACTTTGATTTTCTCCCCGACGGCCAGCCGGTTACTTATGACTCCGATGACGAGCGAGAAGCCTCCTTGCCATGGTATCGGCCAACGCGAGTCTTGGCATTGGGACCAGGCAGCGACGGTGGTTGGTGCGGTGCTGCTTGGAAAGATGACGATTACCGTGTGACGATGCCCACGACACTGGCCAGACTCGGTCGAGGCTCTCCTACGGGGGTTGCAGTCTACGAGCACCACGTCTTTCCCCCCAAATACCACGGTTCGGTTTTTGTTTTGGATTGGACCTTTGGCCGTGTGCTTGCCGTCTATCCCACAGGCAATCTACCTGCCGAGCAGCAGACACCCAACAAGATTCCTTCGGAGATCTTTATGCAACCTTCGGGTAGCATCGGGTTTGCCCCAACCGATATCTGCGTTGCTCCCGATGGTAGCCTGCTGGTGAGTGTCGGTGGACGCGGTACCACTGGAGCGATTTATCGTGTCAAGGCGATCGGCAATACCGAGTCGGTTCCGGTGGCGTCACCCATGTCGAGCGTTCCTGGTGCCGAGTCGCTAGCTGGGATTTTGGATGCTCCCTGTCCATGGGAATCATGGTCGGAAAATCGTTGGAAGTCCTTGGTGACCCCTGAATCGCTCGAAGCCATGAGCCGATTGATCGCCGATGAACTGAAGCTTGATCCTGCCACCTCGGGCTTGAGTGCTTCAAAGATTGCCCAATACAAGCAGCGTGCTGCTCAGATTCTCACGCGAATGGGGATTCGACTCGCCAGCGATAGGATTGTCCAAGCGGCCAAGTCCGATTCGTCGGCATCCAGAAGTGCAGCATGGTGGCTTGTTGGACGCGGTTTGCTAACTCCTGCAGATGAGCAAAAACTCGTTCGGGACTTAGGTTCCTTACCTGTGGTCTCTGCCATCGAGCGTGTCGAAGAAGCTACCCCTTGGGAGACGGTCTTTGGAAACGCACAGTTGCGTCATCAGCTCGAAGCGATTGGACTTAGGCGTTGGCCAATGGGTACGTGGACTCGATTCGCGGTGCCTGACGATCTCTCAGGAAACACACTCCGGCGGAGTTGGCTATGGGCGTTGAATCGCAGCAATCAGCCACCTTCGACCAAGGAGCTCGGGAATAAACTCGATGTTTTGGAGGCGAAGCTATTCTTTGGTGCTCCGAAGAATGGCTTGGATGTTGCGACCTTGGAAAGCTTGGGGGCTTGGATAACGGCCAATCGCTCGAGCATGACATCAAGGGATCAGATGGAGTGCTTGCACACCATGCAAGCGGCGTTGGGCGATCGACGGGGAAGCTTGCCCCTGCAATCGGACGTACCTGCGGATGCTCTTGATGGAGTTCGAGCCGTCTATACATCGCGGATGACTGACGCGGTCCGAAATAGTTGGGCCAACTGGGCTCTTTATTTCGCACAGCAAGCGCACAAGTCCGGTCAAGTGGCGTTGCAAGCCGAGGCGATTCGCACGATAGGAATGCTTGAGCCGAGCGACCCGAAGCTCACAGAGTATCTCTTTGAGCAAATCGATGCGACGAGCCATCCGACATCGGATATCCATGTCCTCTGTGCTTTGGCTCAGAGCGGAGCGAAGCGAACCGAGGAGCAGACGCTCAAAACGGCTTCGACGCTGAGCCAGATGGTGCGTAAGATCAAAGGGCGAGGGCTCTATACTGACAATCAGTGGCCTACAAGGCTCAAGCAGCTTATCGGCGGGCTGAGCAAGAAAGATACCGGGTTAGGGACAGCCTATGCGGCTTTGAGCGAACCGCTCATTGGGGATGATCTGGTCGTTGTGTCGGCATTTTCTGAGGACGTTCAGAATTTGATCAAGCAGCGGGTTCGCAGGGACCTGGTGAATTTGCCATTGGAACGATGGGAGGTTCCGGTGATCAAGTTTGCGGTGACTGGGAGCATCGAGCCGACGCTCAGAACAACACTGCGTCGGGCCTGTGAGGTCGAGTCTTTGCGACCGGTTTGTTTGGAACTGCTTTCCAAGGAGCCCGACGAATCCGAGTACGAGTTGTATGTGAACGCATTAGAGTCTGCTGATCGATCGAGTTGGTCGAGTGCTTGGAAGGCTCTTGAGAAGGTCACGCAGATGCAAGCGGCCCGAGAGTACCCTGTTTTGGCCAAGCTGGTGTCGGCATCGCTAAACTCGAATGTTTCACTGCCGCGAACATCGGTATTGCAGCGAGCAAGGCTTGCGGCCAAGGAGTTGAGTAAGCCAGAGCCGCCGGCATCGGAGAGTTGGAAGGATTGGGAGAATTACTATTCCAAGGAGATAGCCGAGTCCCAGCAGTCCGATTGGGTGTTGCCCAACGTGCAGGTGAATCTTGAAATGCTTGCAGGAGACCTCAAGGGACTTGCGGGGGATAAGCTGCGAGGTAAAGAGCTTTACCAGGCCAAGTGTGGTCAGTGCCATGGGGGGCAAACGGCCTTGGGGCCTGCATTGACTGGGGTTGCCAAGCGATTTTCGACGTTGGATTTGCTTCGATCGATCTATGAACCTAGTCGGGATGTTTCCGACAGGTATCGCGTCATGCATGTGCTTACTGTCGATGACGAGATCCTCAGTGGGTTGGTGATTTATCAAGCGTCCGATGGGGTGACCTTGCAAGCGGCCGATGGCAAGATCTTGCGGATCAACGCGGACTTGATCAAGCAGAAGGGGAACTCGACCGAGTCGCTCATGCCTAAGGGGTTGTTGGACGGCAAGAGCAATCAGGACGTTGCGGACCTGATTGCTTATATGCAATCGCTCTAGCCGTACGCACCCAACGTAGGGTGCATCTTAAAACGGCTGCGCATTGTTAAACGGCTGTCCTCAGCCGTTTTCCGAGTCGCTTTAGCGACGCGTCGACGGCTGTTGTTAGCCGACTGGCGCGAGCGCAATACCGTCAAATCGGGCTATCAATGAAAAAGTCGCATTTCCTAGCATACAGGTGTTCAAAGCCAAGTAATGCAAAGGATATGCGACATGGAAGATCGACG
The DNA here is from genome assembly GCA_040381975.1 of Pirellula sp. GTDB lineage: Bacteria > Planctomycetota > Planctomycetia > Pirellulales > Pirellulaceae > JBKCUI01. The sequence continues at coordinate 47,428 of JBEIGI010000009.1, read as the reverse complement.
CGAAGAGTCAATGCTATCTAATCGTTTGTCGGGTTTATTGGAAATATTTGGGCGAGAAAAGGTTACCAGCTTTCTTTCCGAGTACGAGACCGGGAGATTCTGTAAGCGAGTCGACAATGTACAGTTGATTTGGTTAATTGTCGGCTTTGGTTTATTCGTGCACAAGTCCTATCGCGAGCTATTCCGCTTGATCAATTTCGGAAGTCTCAAGCTTCCTTCCAGGGCCACGCTTGCCGCTGGCCGAAAAAGGCTCCGTTGCCAATGGCTCGAAGAACTACAGTCTCGAGTTGTGGAACTGCTAGCTACCAAAAAACAGTGTCCTGGTGCATTTTACAAAGGCCTCCGACTCATTGGAATCGATGGCACTTTATTGGATTGTTACGATAGCGACTCAAATCGTAAATACTTTCATCGCCCGAGGAACCAAAGTGGTGAGGGTGCTTTTCCAAAAGTCCGCGTGGTGGTACTTGCCGAGCTCGGAACACGTGTCTTATGGCAATGCATCATTGGTAGCTTTCACGACTGTGAACGAGTGCTTGGAGAGAAGCTAATCAAGTTTCTCAAGCCAGCGCATCTACTAATAGCCGATCGCCATTTCGGTGTTGCTCCAATCATTTATAAACTCTTCGATGCGAGCGTTCCATTCCTGATACGCAGTACGAAAAGTTACGTTTTCCTCGCTGAAAAAAGGCTTTCTGATGGATCTTACCTGTCGAGAATCTACATCGGGAAAAACGATCGCATATGCAACCGCCCTGGGAGAATCATTCGAGTAATACGATACACAATCAACGATCCAGTACGCGATGATCAAAATCAAGAGCATGTATTGGTGACCAGCCTGTTAGACCCCAAAAAGTATCCGGCTAAGGAACTCATTTGCCTCTATCATCAGCGATGGGAAGAGGAGATTGCTTTCAATGAGATCAAGCAGACACTACACGCCGGAGAAGTGCTTCGCAGCCAATCTCCCGAACTTGTCAAACAAGAAATCTGGGGGATGATCTTGGCCCATTTCGTGATTCGCAAGATGCTCTATCAAACAGCCAAGACCAAACGCATAGAGCCGGCGAGGCTTAGCTTTAAAGCCACTTTGGAAATCTTACATCTGAGACTAGAAAAGGCTCCGACTGGGAAGCGACGAAGTACGCGATCCATAACGGCTTGGTTCAAAATGCTGATCGAAGAAATATCCTTTGAGGTGATCCCGCCCCGCCAACCCCGGATCAACCCGCGAGTCGTTAAAAAGCGAAGCAAAGCAACAAAAACCAAGTACGATTACCATCGAAATCCACCACATCCGAAGCCTAACTTCCTTCAAACCGTCAGAATGTCGATTTGACGGTATTGGGCGCGAGCGTCGGGCATTGAGTTCGCACGGCACCGAACCATCGCAACATTGACCGGAGTCCAACCACGCTGGAACCACTAGCGTGGGTTTGGTTCGCTGACGGATCCGAACTATTTGAGCGTGGTTTCATTGGCTGCCCGACGCTGGCGACAGTCGGCTAACGGTGAAAAACCAATTGTCTTTATTAGCGAATATTAGCGTTCATCAGCGGTCGGATTTCAACGCCTGATCTTCATGAACTCTCGGACTTGCTCTTTAATCGCTACCTCCGTCGGCAATCGCTCCATGGAACTTGCTCCATAGAAACCATCCACTTCCGGACAACGCTCCAAGATGAACTGTGCATCCGAGGGGTTGGCGATCGGCCCACCATGGCACAAGACCAAAACATCACTCCGAATGGACTTTGCCGTATCGCCGATCGCTTGCACCTGCCCGACGCAATCCTCAAGCGTCTTGGCGCTCTTGGCTCCGATCGTCCCACTGGTCGTCAGCCCCATATGGGCTACGATGATATCTGCTCCAGCCTTGGTCATCAGTTCAGCTTCCGCAACGTTGAACACATAAGGAGTCGTTAGCAGATCCAAATCCCGTGCCGCTGCAATCATCTCGACCTCCTGCATGTAACTCATCCCGGTCTCTTCAAGATTCTCTCGAAACATCCCGTCGATAAGCCCAACGGTTGGAAAATTTTGGACCCCAGCAAAACCCAACTCCTTGAGCTCCCTTAAAAAATGATCCCGAATCATGAAAGGGTCGGTTCCGTTGACCCCAGCTAAAACCGGCGTGTGAGTGACGGCCGTGAGCACCTCATAAGCCATCTGTTTGACAATCTCATTGGCATTGCCATAAGCCAACAGTCCCGACAACGATCCCCGGCCAGCCATCCGATAACGTCCCGAGTTGTAGATAACAATCAAATCGATCCCGCCTGCTTCCTCGCACTTGGCCGATATCCCCGTCCCAGCCCCACCCCCTACGATAGGCTCCCCCTTGGACAACTTGGCTCGAAGTCGCTCTAAAATCGCTGTCCTGGATTGATCAATCAGTTTGTTCATGGTTCTATTTTGGGATCGTTGTTATCTCTTGAAAAACACTTAGCACTCGCTCGACGAAAACGGCATCGTTGATATGTGCCGAAATACTCTCGATACGAACATTCGCTAGACCATGCAACTGCTTGCGGAGTTCATCGAACAAGGCCTCGTCGGCCTGCGGATCATAAAACGCTTTACCCGGAGCGTCCAGTGCCGATACGCCCAGCAAAGGCAAGAGAACCCGCACCGGGGAAATGCTCTTTGCAAGCTTCCTGGCGATCCACTCGGCACAGCGACGATTCTCGTCGGGTGTCGTTCGCATCAAAGTGACATTCGAATTGTGAACATGAAGCTTGCGATTGCGAAATTTCTCTGGAACCGTATCGATCGATCCAAAGTTGACCATGTCCAACGCACCAACACTCAGTACACACGGAATCGATCGTTGCGATAGATAATCCAACCGCTTTGGACCTCCCGCAAACACTCCTCCAACAACCTCGTCGGCCACCTCGGTCGTCGTCAAATCCAAGACCCCTTGGATAAACCCACTCTCGATAAGACCCTCCATGGCTTGTCCTCCCACCCCAGTGGCGTGGAAGACCAAACCGTCGTAGCCGAGTTTCTCGAGCCCTTGTCGAACCCCCGTCACACACGGGGTCGTCACGCCAAACATCGTCATAGCTAGCGCGGGTTTAACCGGATAGTTGGCCTCCATGCCACAGAGCATGCCAGCCATTGAATTGGCTGCATTGCCCAGAATCTTGGTCGATACGACGTTCAGCCCGCTGACATCGACGATCGACGGAATCATGATCAAGTCGCTGCATCCGACATACGGAGCCACATTCCCAGAGGCGACCGTCGACACGATCATCTTGGGTATCCCAATCGGTAAGGCTCGAAGTGCCGGGGCAATCAGCGCCGTTCCACCACTGCCCCCAAGTCCGATCGCTCCTGCGAGTTTGCCTTCGAGCTTGCGTTTCGTGAGAAAATCGACCAGCTTGGAACTCATTTTCTCGATCGCAACCGAACGTTCTAGCGATGACAGGTTCTCCTGAGCCAAAGGCGTATCCTTTGCAGTGCTCACGTCGATCGTCTCGACCGATATCCCCTGGTTTTGGAGCGACGGGGAGTTCCTAAGGGTCTGAGCGACAAAGTCCACCTCGGGGCCTTTGGTGTCCATCGTCCCGATGACATAAACAATCTTTCCGCTTGATGCCATAGAGTTGGTCGCTCCCATCGATTTAGGGCTCGATGCTGGTGTATCATATCCAGGGATTACAAACCGACAGTATACACACTCAAGCTTACAAGCAGGACGAACTTTAATGATTCAAGAGACGATCGAGCGTTTGCAAAGCGCCCCGGTTCGCAAGCACGGACTGTCGCTCCAACGCCGAATCGATTTGTGTCGCAAGTGTGTCGACACGCTCGTGCCGACGGTCGAAGACTGGATTCAAGAAGCAGCGAAGGCCAAAGGTTGTCCCGATCGCGCCGATGTACTGGCCGAGGAGATCCTCACCGGTCCGCTGATCGCCGTGCGCCTTTTACGACTTCTGGAAAACTCCTTTAACGATCTGCTGTGCTACGGAGCACCGCAACTCCCCGAACGCAATATCGCCAGTGCGACGCGTCGCATGAACGGCAGGTCGCTGCTGAGAATCTTTCCTACCCGCTCCCTTTGGGATAGCGTGATTTTCAGAGACTTCCGCGCCGATGCCGTCTTGGTTGCCCGAACCGATCCACGAAAAAGACACCTTGCGCTGTTTCGATCTCTCCAAGACACAAGCGTTTCAAAAATCTCGTTGGTCTTGGGCGCAGGCAACGTGTCTTCTGTACCTTTCTCCGATGCGATCCACAAGTCGCTTGTGGGTGGACAGCAAGTCATCCTCAAGATGAATCCCGTGAACGCTTATCTCAAACCGATCTTTGAAGAGGCCTTTGCTCCTCTATTCGAAGAAGGCTTGCTCGTGGCCCTCGAAGGGGACTCCCAAGTCGGTCAAGCATTGGTCGACCATCCTGCGATCGACGATATCCACCTGACCGGTTCGATCCACACCCATGATCGAATCGTCTGGGGTTCCGATCCCCAAGAGATCATGCAACGCAAGGCAACCAAGTCGCCCAAGATCAATAAGCCTGTCACAAGTGAACTTGGAAACGTCAGTCCCTGGATCGTTGTGCCGGGTAGATACTCGAAGTCCCAGTTGCATTCGCAAGCCAAGCACATCGCAGCCTCGATCACCAACAATGTCGGTTTTAACTGCTTGGCAACCCGAGTCATCATCACATCGAAGTCATGGCCGCAGCGCAAACTGTTTATCGAGTTGATCCAAAAGTATCTTTCCGAAACACCCAAGCGGCCTTCGTATTACCCCGGTTCCATCGAACGTTATCAACGGTTCACCCAGACCAACACCCAACCGGATGCATCGGGCTGTTTGCCATGGAAATTGCTAGAGTTTCAAGACATTGAAAGCAATCCGCTGGTGTTTCAAGAAGAGTCTTTTGCATGCGTATGTGCCGAGACCGCTCTGCGTGCACCGACCGATGAGTGGTTTGTCGATGAAGCGGTTGCTTTCTGCAACAACCAGCTTCCCGGATCGCTCTGCGCATCGATCACAGTCCCCAACGCGTTTATGTGGTACAACAAAAAAGCCGTCGAAAAGGCCTTACAAAAGCTGGCTTACGGATGCGTTTGTGTCAACCAATGGTCTGGCGTCGCCTACAGCATGCTCACCCCTCCCTGGGGCGGATTCCCCGGAGCAACCCTCGAAAATGCCGAGAGTGGGATCGGTCAAGTCCATAACACCTACTTGCTCGAACGTGTTGAGAAAACAATCCTCTATGGACCACTGGTCAGTTTCCCAAAGCCGGTTTGGTTTCCCGACCACCGCAACGCACTCCAAGTGGGGCGGGAGCTGATCGGCTTTTATCACCAACCGAGTTACGGTAAGCTTGCTCGGGTCTTTAGAAATGCGCTCAGAGGCTAGGAGGATACGCTTCTAGTTTTTTTCGTACTCGTACTCAATGAAATGGTACTCGTACTCGAAAAGAACCGTTCGAATTTAGGGGCTTCGAGTAGCCGAGCGTAGATGTCTGACAAGACTCGCAATAAAACACTAGGAGGCACGATCTTTATCCCACTTGGTGGCTTGATACTGCTCGTACCATTGGCGATAAGCGGCTTGCAGATCGCCATCGGGGCCGATCTGATGACGCAACCCCGCTAAAAGCATGGCATGACTAAGCTCCATCGCTTGGTGCCAAGCGGCCCAAATCCGCTTTTGCTCCTCGGGACTTGGAATCGGTGCCGGTTTGAATTGGTGTTCTTCGTGTTGGGTCATACCCGATATTGTAACTCATCGAAGAAGATTTGGCTCTTCAGGAATTATTGTGGGTGACAATCCCTGGTCTTCGACGCGAAGATTCGGGATCGAGCCCATACGCTTAAAGATCCCTGAAGAAATCTTTTTGAAACACAGAGGAACAGAGAGCACAGAGCAGGACAAGAGCTATGCGGGGGTATGCAGCGGTCGAAATGCCATCGCGATTCGGATCTTGCTATAGGAGATCTGGCTCTCACAAGCCTCGAAGATCGGGGCAAGCAAGCTTGAACCAAATTTCTCTGCAGCTTGATAGACCCGCTGAAGCTCCGCTTCTGTGATCCAAGGCGACACATCGGTGATCGAACCATCCAAGATGTATTCGACAAGGTACTTCGTCACCGTCGATTCGCTGACATTCAAATCGCTTGCGATCTGCTGGAGCGATCGATTCTGCTTGAACCTCGCCCCATAAGAATCCCTCAAAATACTCGGGGGGAATCGAAGTGGCTGATCCATCGGTACGGACTTGAACGAACAATACGACTCGATGAGACCGACGATCGCAGGCCCATGCTGGGCAATTTGTATCGATCCCAAGCCTGTAACGGCCGTGAGCCGATCGATGGCCGAAGGCCTTCGTGCGGCGAGTTCGGCAAGGACCCCGTCGGACATTAGCACATAGGGAGCGATCTTCTGCTTGTCGGCCAGTTCGTTCCTCCACTCGATAAGGCGTTCAAGGAGCGTTTCATCATAAGCGAACCTTGCGATCGACTTCGTGGAGTCCTTGAGACTCGATTCCACGGTGCGAACCAAGACCGGGACAAGGCTTCCGAAGAGGACTTCTTTGGCGTGGGGTCCGAGTTTCAGCACGGGGTAATTCGAGTCCCGCGTCACCTGTAGGATTCCGGCGATGGTTAATTGCTCGATCCAATCGCGTACGACGGCCCGCTTGTGGCCTTTGAGGATCCCGAAGGTGCTCAAGGACTCATGGCCGCGGCGTTGGATCTCACCGCTGTTGCTTCCGACCAGCACATCGACGATCGCATTGGTGCCGAAGCGTTCTCCCATGCGATGGACGCACGAGAGGATCTTTTGCGAGATCACTTTGCTATCCTTGATGATATCGATTTCACCTAGACAGACATCGCAAGCACCACATTTTTCGCTCGAGTAGACTTGTCCAAAGTATTCGACGATCCTGCGATGCCTGCACACGGGGAGTCTGCAGAAGGTAGCGATTTCATCGAGTTGCACCATTTGAGCATCGACCCAGGTTTTGGGTGCGTTGTTTTCTTGAGCGGAGTTCTTGATCAAGCTCCGAATCGCGTTGACATCGCGGGTTGAGAAGAGCATGGTGCATTCGGCGTTGAGTCCATCGCGACCGGCCCGGCCGGTCTCTTGCTGATAGTGTTCCATCGATTTAGGGACCGAGGCGTGGATGACGAATCGAACATTCGAGCGGTCGATTCCCATGCCAAAGGCGACGGTTGCAACGACGACTTGGACTTTTTGGTTGACAAAAGCCTCTTGGGCTTGCTGGCGTTGTTGGTAAGTAAGACCTGCATGGTAGGGAACCACCGAGTAGCCAGCATCCTTTAAGGCGATGGTTAGTTGGTCGACATCGACACGGCGCATGCAATAGATGATTCCGCCAGCGTTTTGTCCCGAGGCGTTTTGATGCCGGTCGATGATCTCCTTGCACTGCGATACGACGTCGGCTTGGGGGACGATGCGATAGGTCAGGTTGGGTCGATCGAACGAGCTGACGGTGATATCCGGAGATCGCAATCGGAGTTGTTCGAGGATATCGTTTCGAACTTTTTGAGTGGCTGTTGCGGTCAAGGCCATGACCGAGGCGTTTGGGAAGTGGCTTCGAAGCTTGGCCAATTGTCGGTATTCGGGTCGAAAATCGTGTCCCCATTGCGACACGCAGTGGGCTTCGTCGATAGCGATCATGTGGACTTGGTTGCCTTGAAAGAGGTCGGCAAAGTCGTTTTGCAAGGCTCTTTCGGGCGAGGCGAAGAACAAGCGGAGTTGTTGGTTTTTGAGTTTTTGGAGCAAGTCTCGTTTTTCTTGATGGGAGGAGCTCGAGTCCCAACGAGCCGCAGGGATCCCCAGTTGCAGCAGTCCATCGACTTGGTCTTTCATCAGCGCGATCAAGGGGCTGATGACGATCGTGCATCCGCCTCGGTAGAGCGCGGGAGCTTGGTAGCAGAGGGATTTCCCCCCTCCGGTGGGCATGACGACCAGTGCATCGCGTTGGCCGAGGGCTGCTGCGATCGCTTTTTCTTGGGCGTCTCTGAGTTGTGAAAAGCCCCAGACTTCTTGGAGCATTTTGAGAAATCGGGGCGGGATGGGCGCTGGTGCCAAAGTGGTCGACATGGGTAAACCCTCCGTGTAAAGACTAAGCAGTGTAAATACTGAACCGAGTAAAGACGAAAATCGTGACCGAAGCGTACTGATGGCCGTATTGAAAGGCTCAGGAGTGACACATCTGGTCACTGGGACAAAAAAACTTGTCAGATTTTTTGGGGGGGGATCCAGTCGCGACGTTTTTCCAGGGGTGCTACCCCAGGCTATGTTGAGTATGGCCGTTGGCCAATTGGATTGCTCGTTACGTGCGCTGGCCTGCGGATTGATCTATTTTGTTCGCCAAAGGCGATCTTCAACATAGCCTGGGGCAACGCCCCTGGACGTTATTCATGCGCGACGTTTTTCCAGGGGTGCTACCCCTGGCTATGTTGAGTATGGCCGTCGGCCAATTGGATTGCTCGTTACGTTTGTTGGCCTACGGATTGACCTGTTTTGTTCGCCAAAGGCGATCTTCAACGTAGCCTGGGGCAACGCCCCTGGACGTTATTCATGCGCGACGTTTTTCCAGGGGTGCTACCCCTGGCTATGTTGAGTATGGCCGTTGGCCAATTGGATTGCTCGTTACGTTTGTTGGCCTGCGGATTGACCTGTTTTGTTCGCCAAAGGCGATCTTCAACGTAGCCTGGGGCAACGCCCCTGGATGTTATTTATGCGCGACGTTTTTCCAGGGGTGCTACCCCTGGCTATGTTGAGTATGGCCGTTGGCCAATCGGATTGCTCGTTACGTTTGTTGGCCTACGGATTGATCTGTTTTGTTCGCCAAAGGCGATATTCATCGTAGCCTGGGGTAGCACCCTAGGAGATAGGTGTTTCTTCTTGGTTTTTCTTTGCGTCTTAGCGTCTTGAGCATAGCGGGCGTGAGACTCGAAAACCGGACTCACGCAAAGAAGCAAAGGGGAGGGGGGTTAGGTTTGCTGGCCTGTCTGGCGATTAACCCGCACATTTCTACGCGACGTACTATTCCATTTCCCGGTTTGTAATAGGTGGCTCAAGCTAATTTGTCGTTGGCTCGGGCTGGTTGGAATCGAGCTTCGTTTCGGTTGTAGGCACATCGTCGGATTCGAAGTATTCGTAGCGTCCCTCATACGCGTTTTCGACGACGTAGAGTCCGACAGCCACTTTCCGAGTCTTGAGAAGAATATCTTTGTTTCTGTACGCTAAGCCAAGTATCATTTTTTCCTCGTATTTGTCGGTTAGGATAGTAATTTTGAAATGACCGCTGCCCATTTTATCGACAATTCTGTGGCACCTCTGGTCACAACAGGCATAGTGTTTTTACTATTTTTGATCCAGCTCCGGTTGAGGGCGCTTTGAAAAGGGGCCAACGATGATAAATCGCCCACCGGTTCGGTTGCCGATACTCAGGAGCAGATGAAACTCCCACGTGGGGCAAATGTAGCGAGAAACCAAATTCGCCCTAGTCAGAACGCCCGATCGACTGGCTGAACTTTAGTGCCGAGAGGCTCGACTGTTGGCACTGTGCTATACGCTCGGCCCACAAATGGGCCGCTTTCGAGGAAGTAACACTGGACATAAGCGGGGACTCCTTAAGAGAGTCTGTATAAAAACAAGGGCGCACCTTGAATCTACCCGCTCAGAGACCCGTGCAGGGAATCCAATTCTCAGGCTTGTGTATGAGTATGTAGTCGTGAGTCGGGCAAGCGGGGATTTGAGAATTGTTCTGATTATTTTACTTTTTTGCGTAGCGCTAATCGGTTCCGCGTTGCGAAATAAGTTTCTTAGTGGGACCTTCGTCTGAGCCGATTGTCGGTCGCTCACCCTTCTGCAGTTACCCTCACCTCGTGCTTGTTCCCTTGGAGTGGTCATTTGGTATACTGATCTCCTAGAGATACCTATCTCGCACAGGGGACTTAAACCCCACAAACCAATGCCCATGACGGGCGCACCAAAGCGGTGAACGGGAGCCGCCGATGGCGAGGGATTTAAGACCATAGTTTTTTTGGCGGTGGCCCCGTTACCGCTGCAGTTATTTCCTAAAGCAGGTAATCGAAGTGGATGGAATTACTTCTCCCAAGTGGACCGACTTTCTGAATGCCATCAAAGAGGCAAAGCACGAACTCGGTGACCCCGACACGCTGTGGTATCGAGGCCACTCAAATTCGAAGCATTATTTGCTCGCTAGTCTGTTGCGATACGAGAATGGTTTGGCAAAAGAGAAGCACCTCTACGGCAGTTTTCAGAAGTTCGCCGACGGCTTGCTAAAGCGTCGAGAAAGCGAATGGGAAACTCTATTTGAGATGCAACACTACGGCGTCCCGACGCGGCTCCTTGATTGGACGGAAACATTCGGTATAGCGCTTTTCTTTGCCGCCCATTACAACCAAATAAACCATTCGGGTCAGGATGCTGCGATCTACTTACTTGACCCATTTGCTCTGAATCGGCTTAGCGGCATCTCCAGAATCTATCGTGTCCCTAGAGATGAACGCGATTTCTCCTACACCAAGATCTACTGGCAACAAGAGCCATTTGCTGCGAAGGCTCCAATCGCGATCGAACCCATCTTCATTAATGATCGCATGCTCGCACAGCGCGGGATGTTTACCGTGCATCATGATGACATTGAACCGATCGAAGACAGCTTTCCCGACGTTATCAAGAAAGTCAGTTTGCCGAATGATGTAATTTCGGCAGCAATGGAGTTTTTGGATTTATCAAATATAACTCAGTACTCAGTATTTCCCGACTTGGCTGGCATTTCTGGGTTCCTTACACGGACGTCAAATCTTAGGCCACGGTGGTAGAGATCAGTAAAAGGAAATACCAATCCGTTGCACGCGGAGCCGCGGGTAGCGCGGTTTGGTGAGATCAAACTCGACTGTTTTGCCTCCCTAGAAAGTGGAATTTCCTCTGATTAGGCTAACATAACCTGTTTCCTGGAGGATTCCGATGATCAAAACAGGCACGGTAAACAGGCTTGTTTCTGATGGCATCTTTCAACGCATCCTTGCGCAGGTCGATATTGTTGAATCAAACAGCATGATCGAAGCTCGGTGACGTCAGCTCAAGTATCAGTGGTTGTTTTTGAACGAACTCGATAGAGCGTGTTCCGTTCCCAACCTCATTGCTTTCTTCGTCGAGCCGCACAATTCGGTCGTTCCCGATTTTGGCTTTCAAGGGCAGACACCCGACGAGATGTACTTTGGGACCGGAGCGAGAGTTCCGGTGGACCTGAAAGAGAAGCGAGCAGCAAAACTCGATGGATGTCTGATAGCCCGTCACAAGCTAGAAAACCGAGGTAGAACCAACTCACAAAACAATAGAAACGCCCCTACCGATCAGCTATTTGCACCGAAGTGAGTCCAAGCCCGTTGATTGCATGAGCTGAGCCTCAGAGAAACTCATACCGCACCATCAACTCGCCTAATAGCGACGAGTTCTCAAACGTATTTCTCCAGAATGTTCTGCAGCGCCGGAGGGCCAAGTGGATTGCTCGTTACGTGCGCTGGCCTGCGGATTGACCTGTTTTGTTCGCCAAAGGCGATCTTCAACGTAGCCTGGGGCAACGCCCCTGGACGTTATTTACGCGCGACGTTTTTCCAGGGGTGCTACCCTTGGCTATGTTGAGTATGGCCGTTGGCCAATCGGATTGCTCGTCACGTTTGTTGGACTACGGATTGACCTATTTTTTCGCTAGAGGCGATTTTCAACGTAGCCTGGGGTAGCACCCTAGGAGATAGGTGTTGCTTCTTGGTATTCTTTGCGTCTTAGCGTCTTGAGCGCAGCGGGCGTGAGACTCGAAAACCGGACTCACGCAAAGAAGCAAAGACGCAAAGGGGAGGGGACTGAAAGACCTCTCGATAATTCCATGCTAAGGTACTTATGCTTGATTGATTTTTCCAGGGAGTTTGAGAATCACTTACCACGCACCTGTCATTTGCCTTTGGCCACTATCAAAGCCTAGCATCTGTTTCTTCGTTCATTTTCCTAGCCCAACCTAGCGAACGATCACACTGCTTAAACTGGTCAAAACTATGGTCTAAATTCGATGGAAAACCACAAAATTCAGACGATAATATTTCTCACGAACTATTCGCCCCAATCTTCTTAAAATCTTTCTATGAAACTCATCAACTTCCCGCGACGACTCAAGTACTTGCTAGAGGATAGCAGATTACAGGGTCCGATTAGTGCCTTTGCCGAACAAGTCGGCACTATCCTCAAGAACAATGAACTACCATTTTTCCCTGGATACACAGATCACGGCGTCGAGCATATTCATCAGGTTCTGACGACCCAAGTCGACTTGATCCCGAGAGATATCTGGGAGCCAAACACGCAGAAATACGGTCCTCGATTGCTAACCGATATCGATGCTGTCGTGATGATTGGAGCAACATTACTTCATGACATTGCGATGTTTCTCCAGCCTAAGGGCTTTTTTGAATTGATAGACAAGGAGTCGAAATACAAACCGCTGGATTGGTTTGATCAGGATCACTACGGGCACTTGGCAGATCGTCCGTGGCATGAATTATGGGCTGACTATGAGCGCGAGGTGCGACGATTTAGCGACCAGCAGATGGAAAAGATCCTCGGCGAAAAGATGACCATGAATCCAGGGTATAAACTGCCGCGCATTGGCAAACCACTCAATGATCATGACAAGCTGATTATCGGTGAATTCCTTCGTCGTCACCATGCAAGACTCGCGCATGAAATCGCGATTTATGGATTTCCTGGACTCACATCGGATGAATTTGGTGTACTGGCTACCAAGACGAATCCGCTGACCGATTATGCCGATTTGATTGGTTTGGTCGCTAGATCTCACTGGATGTCGATGCGAGTGTGCCAGCAGTATCTTACGGAAAGCCCAAAGTACACGGGTGCGATCCGACCTATGGGTGCAGCTGTCCTTTATCTGATGGCTCTGCTCAGAGTTGCAGATTACTTGCAAATCGATCAAACACGCGCACCGGCAGTATTGATGCAATTGAAGGATCCACAAAGCCAAGTCTCCGTTAAAGAATGGAGGAAACATAAGACAGTACGTAGTATTGGACCCGGTAGGGATCCAAGCTCTACGAGTATAATCGTCGACGAAAAAACTGACTTCGAACTGTACCTGTCCATTAAACAACTTCTCGACGGCTTGCAAGAAGAAATGGATCACTCGAACTCCGTGCTCGAGGAAAATTATGGCAATAGGAGTGATTTAGGGCTCCACAGGCTACGGTTAAAAACGAAGCGTGTGCAGTCGAACCTCTATGAAATGTCGTTTCAAAAATCGCTACCATACGTTCCTCGACCAACGGGTTACTCATCGGACCCTCGCATTCTATCGCTTCTTGTCGAGCCGCTTTACGGCAAGTATCCCAATGTGGGGGTCCGGGAGCTTATACAAAACTCGGTCGACGCCGTGCGAGAGTTAAAGGCTTGGTGTGATAATCATGATGAGAAAATGGAGTCGCTAGACCTGCCGAAACAAGATGCGGATGTCTTAATTGAATTCATCAAATTGGATGTTGATGGCAAATGGATTTTGAAGGTCACCGACAAGGGAATCGGCATGACAAGCAATACGATTGAGAACTACTTCCTTCGCGCTGGCGCTTCATTTCGCTATAGCCAAGAATGGTCTACGGAATTCTTGAGTGACGATGGAAAATCCTCAATTGCCCGAGCAGGCAAATTTGGAATTGGCGTCTTTTCCATTTTCTTGCTTGGGGATAGGTTCGAAGTAAACACTCGACATGTTTCTGGAAAAGACTCTGAAGGAGTATTGTTTAAAGCGCACAGGGAAAGCAACCTAATTAAAATTGAGAAATGCAACAAAACAGAGATCGGAACGACCATTATCGTTTATTTATCGGAAGAATCGGTGAAATCTTTAGAGCTGGACTCAAAGGAAAAGAGTTGGAATCCAAATCAAAGATTGGATTGGTACTGTTGGGATTGGCCGGTTGTAAACATCAGGAAATACGATAGAAGTTTGATAGCAGAACTCCCGAAGGACGACCTACTACCTATTTCCAACAGAGATTTGCCTGCAAGTTGGTCTAGAATATGTTTGAATGATTTGAATGAAGTTTGCTGGACTCTTAATCGGACAGACTTAGTGTCATGTAACGGACTACGCATCACCAATCCTGAAAAGACTAAAACCCCGAAACGAAAGTGGTTCGATAATCTAAATAAATCGAATACGCTCTATTTGGAGGTCCCAGAGGTGGCTGTCGTCGATAACTCAGGGCTACTCCCGCTCACGACTCAGAGATACGCCGTGGGAGATGGTCCTCCGTTCGCAGATGAACTTTACAAAGACGTATGTCTGTCCTTTATAGCGTATGCTTTAATTGATGGGCCGCAATCTAGTAAGATGGCAACAATTGTGCCGTCTCACCCATTACTTAATACTCAGTCATTAAAGGGATTGGACGATCATTCCTTTGGTATGCTCCAGAAGCAGTATATGAAGAGTAATGCGTGGAAGAACAGATGGTGGTTCAACTCTGCGGGTTTTTGTTTTTCGGTAAATGAATTATTCGATCTTCTAAATCGGAAGTTCATTCACAGTTTCGCCGTTGTGCCGCGCTACAAAAATCCACCAAGCAAAGACGACCTAGTTATTGACTTAAATGGATTTCTAGATGCTGATAACGCTCTTGAGTCAGTATGTGTCGTTGATTATTCACAACACTTTTCTTTTGAGGCAAATTTTCATGTTAACTGGCATGGAATAAGAGGCAATAACTTTTCGGTAAACGATCTTCCGGTTATTAAAAGGTTTAATACATATAAATCGAATTCGCTCTCTGTGATGTTCGACTGGCTCGTTGTGGCATTTACGAAAGATTTGGTAAAGGAAACTGATTTATCTGTGTCGTGCTTGGAAACCAATGCATGTTATGACCTTGATAATGAAGAGCAAAAAGCCGTTGCGGCGAAATTGGCGTCAGCAATCCAAAACGAGGATACCACAGTCTTTAGTCAACCTGTTGATGCCGTCATTTGCGCGAAAACCCAACCCTGCGGAGCGAAAACGCAGTCTTCGATGCTCTCCAATCTTTGGCGGAAATATCTTGGTCATACCCTTATCCCTTTTGATCAGAGTTCTCGTGATGCACTAATCCAAAAGGCGTGCAAGCACTCCCAACTTAGGGTTCACATTGAGAAGTGGAAGAAACTAAGAGGATG
Organism: Pirellula sp.; assembly: GCA_040381975.1. Classification (GTDB taxonomy): domain Bacteria; phylum Planctomycetota; class Planctomycetia; order Pirellulales; family Pirellulaceae; genus JBKCUI01. The sequence continues at coordinate 32,174 of JBEIGI010000009.1, read as the reverse complement.
AAAATTTTAGTTAGATCATGTGTTTCCGACCTGATTCTATCCTTGTGACCACGACCGGCTCATCGCTAGATAGCTCTCGCGGGTCTGTTACGGCCCCGAGGGAGATAAATACAGCTTTTCCCTGGTTATGTGGACGTAGGGTGCATCGCTAACTCGCCTTGATCTAACACGGTGATTTCCCGTCCACTTGGCATGCAGGGACCACCCGGTCATCCTTTGAGGGAATCGTCCGTCTTGGCTTTGGGCGCAAGCGATTTCAGTCCCATGTTTCTCATGAGTCTTTGGATACGGCTGCGATTTACATAGAGATCTTTGCGTTCCAGGTAACTGGCCGTTGGCCTGTGGCCATTACATGGATGGCGCATGATCATGCCCATGATCTGTAGGTTCCTATGAGTCTCCGGGACGGGTTTGTAGTACAGATTGGATCGATTCAGGCCTAACAAGCAATACTCGTCACGGACGTTGAGTTCTGGATGTTGCCAATCGATCCAATTACGTTCCTCAGAGACCGTTCTCGCGCAATTTTTTGAGCCACTCAAGCCGCATATTGAGCTTGCCGATTTGTTCGTATAGATCTGCAATTTGGGGTTCGTCTGTTGCCTTGGCATACACGACATCCTTGTGAAAGCTTGAAACCATAGCGTTTTTCGGCACGCAAAACTCACGGATCTCCATCTAAACCCGTTGTCCGGGTAACAGGGACCACTTCATTGACTCCTTATCGCAAGCTTGATGGGGTTCCAGATGATTGCCCTCTTCCTGAAATCAAGGGCCTTCAAAAACTGCCTTACGCGTCGCTAAAGCGACTCGAAAACGGTTGAGGACAACCGTTGAACATCAAACAACCCTGCGCGCTTACACCCCCGCAACCACGCCCCTTGCTCCCCCGCCAAAACCCGTTGGGAGAATGGGTGCCAAGCAGGTATGAAGTGGTGGCAATTAGCGAATATTCGCTTTGTGGGTTTTTTCGCTTGGATTGCCAGTAAGTATTCCCAGACCACTTTCCTCCTCTCCTCATGCACACTGACAGGATTACGGTTACTCATGCACCAAAGGTACGTTCCGCAGTTGGGGCTCTCGGGATGGAGGCCTCAAGTAAGTTGCGATGGTTTCTTATAAGAAATGCGGTTGCTTATGCCTTTCAACTGCTGCACGTACCCTACGGTCTGGCCACTCCCCCTCTCACACCCGAAATACTTTCATCACTTCGTCGCCCAAGTGGTTGATGACCTTCACGGCTATCCGGCCAGAACGAGGTTTCGGAAACGGACGGCTCGTGTCGCTGTGAAGCGTAGACCATGCCTCCGCGTCTATCTCCGCCTTAAGCGTCGTTTTCAATGAATTGTATGGATCGTTCTGACCCAAGAAATACGCTTGCCGCACAAAGAAACTCTCCTCGTTGTAGTCGGTGTCTATGAACCAACATGCGATCCCTCCAGGGCCATCACTTCGAACCTCTCCCGTGTTCGGATGGAATACATCCACGCCATGGACAGTGACTTGTGCGTAGTGGCTAGCGGCTAGCGATAAAGGAAAATCACCAGCTACTAACTCCTGGATTGCAGCGACCTCTTTAACCCACCTAGCATGCGGCTGATCTCCTCCGGTGGAAATGCTCTGGAAACGAGATAAATCGCTTCGACCAAGTCGATTGATTTCTTCCAAACTTCCAAGTCCCGATAACTTCTTAACGCGCTCAAAACTAGCCACCATCCTCCCGCCACTAGTCACTAACCACTCGCCACTAACAAGCTCCACATCCGGCTCCCCAAAGATCACAAACAAATTCCCCTTGCCCGTGTTCTTCAAATCGTCGGACATGTGCAAGTCCGCATTCATCCGGGCCTTGAGCACCGGAATCCGGCCTAGCTTGTTGAACTCCGTCGACATGGCATCAAAATTAAATGCACAGGCTATCAGGACGTCAAAGCCCGCGTCGCTGGCCTCTCGAGCCGCTAACACAAGGTCCTGCCGCTGCACGGTCCCAAATTCAGGACCAATGAAAATCGCCGCTCGCTTGGTCGAAGAGTGGTCGGTAGCTGGTGGCTGGTGATTCTTGGACGACGTATCAATGTCCTGATTGGATTCATACGTGCCCTCGGCACACACGAGATCCCCAGGCCATGGCACCAACGAGACGAAGTCGATCCTACCGGACTTGTCGGCCTGCTGAACACCCGCCGTTCTGAGATTCTCAAGGATCATCTCCGCAAACGATTGCGCCTCAGACCGATTCTCCTTGACCTTCGTCGGGTCCATGAGCTCGTCGTTCTCGTCGACACCCAACATCCGATGCGGCGAAAGACTCTCTACAGTGAACGGACCGGCCACACGGACCCGCTTTTTGTCCTCATAAGGCTTGTCGTACAAGAACTCGAACTCGGCCTTGGCCGCAATCGATGCGTCGATCTCTTTTTGACGACCAATCCGAGCTTGCCAAAAGGATGCCAGGAGTGACTGGTGGGTAGTGGCCAGCGAAGACTTGGGGTCCGGCTCGCGCGGGATTTCCCACTCCTCGGGCACGCGGGACTTGTTCTTGGCGTCTTTCCACTCGCCGGTCTTTTTGCCTAACTCCTCGCGGATCGGTCGGATCTTCTCCTCCCATTTGTCCCATATCACGTCAATCTCCGCATTATTGGCAATCGACTTGAGCGTGATATGCGGCACCCGCTCATAAACAAAACCCATCCGAATGTTGTTCAGCACCAGCTTAGTGCTGGCCGCTGTCCGCGTCACCTCGGCCTCCTTGATTTGACCCTCTTTGCTATCGGACAACAAATAATAAGGATACCTTGCACCCATGATCCTGGCCCTGGCAAGCGCTAAGGCCACCCGCGACGTATCGATCGTTATCCACCGCCGACCCCACTGCTCGGCCACCGTCGCCGTCGTCCCCGATCCACACGTCGGATCAAGGACAAGATCTCCTGGATCCGTTGCCATCAGGATGCAACGTTGGATGACGCTGGTTGATGTCTGTACCACGTACACTTTGGAATCGCCAAACCCTGATTGTCTTGTGTCATCCCATACGTCTGAATGAGATTGACATCCGAAATCACTAAATGGCCGTACAAATCCCAACGTCCTTCCGGAATGAGTTAAACGACTTGCCTTTTTGAGGCGTTCCATGCCAGAAAGATTCGTTTTCCAACCACCTTTTCCTGGAACAAATTTCTTATCACAAAAAATAAAATCGAAAATGGTCGTTGTACTTCCAGACTGAGAAGTAATTGGGTTCATCCGACATAACCGAAACGGCTTTTCGGTCGCCGGTATAAAACATCCTTCGTTTGTGAAATCGAATCTATAATTCGAATCCAGTTCAACATCACGAACGAACCATGGGCGACGAAACTTAAGGTCAGTCGCTGATTTTGCATACCACAAAACAAAGTCTCGAGTTGAATCCAACGCCGCAGACGCCTTTCCTGTCGTCGTTCTGAAGACGATTTGACTGACCAAATTCTCATCCCCAAACACCTCATCCAAGACCCCTCGCACCCTATGCACATTCTCATCGCCTATCTGCACAAAGATCGAGCCTGAGTCGGTCAGCAGATCGCGAGCGACGGTCAGCCGATCGCGCAAGTACGTCAAGTAACTGTGGATCCCGTCGCGCCAGGTGTCGCGGAAGGCCTTCACCTGCTCGGGCTCGCGCGTGATGTGACTGGCGTTCCCATCCTTCACATCCCGACTCGTCGTGGACCACTGAAAGTTGCTGTTGAACTTGATCCCATAAGGTGGATCGAAATAGATGCACTGCACCTTGCCTCGCAACCCCTCTCGCTCCGCAAGACTGGCCATGACTTGAAGCGAATCACCTAAAATCATCCGGTTGGACCAGTGCTGATCGTGCTGGTAAAACTCGGTCTTGGCATCCCCATCGGGCACCCCATTGAAATCATCGAACAACGACAACTGGGTGTACTCTCCCTTTCCCGATGGTTTCTTTTCGGTTGCCTTGGCACTCTCGCGATCGCTCGCCATGCGGATCAGATCGTCGATGAGCACCTTCGGATGCACCTTCTCCTGAATATACAGCGGCGGTGCATGGACGACCAAGTCCGACCAGTCCTGCTCATCCTTGCCCCTCCAGACAAGCTGCGGATCCAAATCCGTGTTGCGCGGATACCTTACCGGCACAGGCGATTGCTGATCGTCGCTGACCATCGGTCGATACTCGATCGTCGGTATGTTCTTCCGCTTGTCATCGGTGTGCCGAATGGCATCGACGGACTTGATGGTCTCTTTGTTGCTGGACTTTTTAGGCATGGGGAGGAAGTTTGAAGTTAGAAGTTTGAAGTTTGAAGAGGGAAAGGTGGTTAGGGGGTGGGGATTAGGGACGATTGGGTGGCGTGATGGATCATTTGGTCGAATTCCGAGGCGAGCTTTTTGGCAAACTCCGATTCGATCTCGTAGATGTCGGTAAACTCGGCAAAGGCCCAGCGTCCGTAGGTGCCTAAACGATTTACACCCGGCACCCAATAGGTCTCCATGGTCCCTTTCTTCTCCTTGGCATCCTCGCGTCGATACCCCTTGATCTCGACGACCAAATGCAACAAATCATCGGGACCTTGGTCGTCATCCACCAGCACGATAAAGTCGGGCCGGTACTTGCGCTGCTCGCCCCCAAAACGATAAGGGACCTCGAATCCGAGATTGTGATTTTTCACATAAGCTCGCACCTTGGGATGCGATTCGGCCACGCGACAAAATTCCGTTTCCCATTGGCTATCGGTGATCACCCAGTTGATGTGGCAATGCTCGGAACTGGTCTGCCAACGATCGGTCTTGCTGGTATTGAAACGTACATGATTGGTCGTTCCGGTGGGATTGTAAGCGTCGAGCAGAACTTTCACGGGCCGATCCTCTTTGAAATGCTCCGAGATCCCTCGCGTGATGCGCTCGCATGCCATGTCGGCTAACTCCTGGTACATGAGCAATCCTGGATACGTTCCCCCTTTGCAGACCAAGTACCCGTCCATCCACTGCTTGGTAATGCGTTTAAGCTGACCGAACAGATGGAGTTTGGGCTCTTCGCCCGGATCTCGCCATTTGGTATAGATCAGTCGCTTGGTGACTTCATAAAGGATCGTCGATTGGCGAACCTGATCGAGGTGCTGCAAACTGAGGTCTTCGGATTTGCCGATGATCCCGGAGCTTTGCGTGAGCGAAGGGCCGACCAGATCCGGTGTGAGAACCAATTCTGAATCATCATCGAATTTGGCCAAGAGTTGCTCTTCGGGCAACTCGACACGGTAGCCTTCGACGCGTGGAAAACGGATTTCGAGGTGGTCGCGTTCGGGCCGTATGGCTTTGACTTGGATCGTCTCGCGGGCTTGCTGCACCGGAGCAATCACCGGCTTGGCGGTGAAGTCAAACGGTATCCCAAACACATCGGCATACTCGACATTGAAGAGCCCTTGTTCGTTCAGCTCGTAGGATTGGCGTCGGAGGGCTCGCCCGATGACTTGTTCGCATAGCAGTTGGGTGCCAAAGGCTCGGATACCCAAAACGTGGGTGACGGTGTTGGCGTCCCAGCCTTCGGTGAGCATCGAGACCGAGACAACGCAGCGGATCGAGCCTCCGAGCTGGCCGGCTTTGCCGACGGTGTTCATGACTTCGCGAAGGAGCTCTTGGTCGGTAAGATTTTCACCGGCTCTCTGGTCGCCGGTCCTTTCGATGATCTCGCGTCGAAAGCGTTCGATTTCGTCACTTGCGAGTTGGCGAAAGTTCTCATCGAGTGAATCGTCGGCTTCGAGTTGTTGGCTATCGATCAGGAGTGTATTGGGGCGTCCAAGTGGAGTGCCGGTCACTTCGTCAAAGTTACGAAATAGGGCGAGTCGTCCGTTTTCGAGTTGGAGCGAGCCATCGTCGCGTTTTCGGTGAAAGCCCGATACATAATCGTAGACGAGTTTCGAGATGGCGGTATTTTGGCAGACGATGATGAAGCATGGGGGAACGCTGATACCACGTTCTTTCCACCTTTGGAACGTTTTTTCGTAGTGGCCGTAGAGGGCTTGGATGGCCGTTTGCAGTCGGGTCGGTAGTTTCAGAGGGTCGTGTTCTTCGCCATGCGATCGACCTTTTTTGGGCATGTCCTTGCGGATGTTTTCCCAAAGGTTTCGGAACATGGGCATCTCGTCACCTGGGATGTTTTCGGCGACAGGAACGCGGGGCAATTTGACGATCCCGCATTCGATGGCATCCATGAGTGAAAAGTCGCTCATCGTCCATGGAAAGAGGGTGCCTTCGGCGTACCCGGAGCCCCGCAAAAAGAATGGGGTGGCCGAGAGATCCATGACGCGCGAGATACCGAGTTTTCGTCCGACAGATTCCAGTCCGGAGATCCAGAGCCGAGCGGCTTCGTTGTTCCTTTCGGCTTCTTTCTTGTCGTCCCCTTTGAGTTCTTCGTCGTCGGGTTCGGGTGGTTTCTCTCGATAGCAGTGATGGGCTTCGTCGTTGAGCACGACGATGTTCTTTAGGCCCATCAGGTCGGGCATGACGCGCTGAATCATTTGGCCTTCGGTTTCGAGCGTGTCGAGCTCTTGGCCGATGCGACCTTGGAGCAACTGCCGGCCCCCTTTGGAGAGTTCGAGTTTTTCGCGGCGTTTGAACGCGTGGAAGTTGGTGATGACGATCTTTGCACGAGCGATATCATCGAGCATGTCGTTGGGTACGATCTCGCGGGACTTGTAATAGCTATCCGGATCGTTGGGTTGAAGCACGCGGAGCCGATCGCGGATCGTTAGGCCGGGAGCGACGATGAGAAAACCGCGCGAATAGGTTTTGCTCGTTGGGCGTCGGACGGCGTTGACGGTTTGCCAAGCGATGAGCATGGCCATGACGGTGGTTTTACCCGCACCGGTGGCGAGCTTTAGCGCCAATCGCATGAGTTCCGGGTTGGCTTCTTGATTGACCCGTTCGAGATACTCTAAAAGTCGTTTGCCGTCTTTGGTTTTCGGGGCGACTTCGGTCAGCCATATCGCCGTCTCGACCGCTTCGACTTGGCAAAAGAAGGGTCGGACACCGGAGAACTCGTGGGATCGCCAATGTTGCAGGAGTCGTGCGGTTTCGGGGGTGACGTTCCATTGGGCGGGGTTTTGGATTTGGCGCCATTGGTCGACGAGTCGGCGAACTTGGTTGATCGTGGCGGTGGTTTCGTAGGATTGGGATTTCGAGGAGAGCCCGTGTCCTTCGTCGAACGTTAAGTCGTTTTGTTGGTCTTTGCTGGCCGATCGTTTTTTGGGTTTGGGGATTGGGGTGATGAATTCGGCGGGCCGGCGAGCTTGGACGATCTTCTGAGTGGGTTGGCCGGTCGGGTCGAGCTCCCAGTGCTGTTTGGGATAGGCGTAGGGTGAGTTTAGGATCGGTTGATCGAAGAAGGGGTTGGGCATCGGACGGTCGGTAGCTTTTGGGTCGAAATGGAGCTGACAAGAAAGATAGGTGTTAGTTTAGCAAACATTTGCATGAAGATTTAGGAGAAGTTGGGAAGAAGAGGGGGGGCAAAAAAATGGGAGGGCAAAAAATGGGAGGTGTTTTCTTCTTGGTTTTCTTTGCGTCTTAGCGTCTTGAGCGCAGCGGGCGTGAGACTCGAAAACCGGACTCACGCAAAGAAGCAAAGACGCAAAGGGGAGGAAGGGGGGAAATGGGACGGGCTTTTAGATTGCGCTGCTGGGGGTTTTGTTCGCCAAAGGCGATCTTCAACGTAGCCTGGGGCAACGCCCTAGGACGCTGTTCATGCGCGACGTTTTTCCAGGGGTGCTACCCCTGGCTATGATGAGTATGGCCGTTGGCCAATTGGATTGCTCGTTACGTTTGTTGGCCTACGGTTTGACCTGTTTTGTTCGCCAAAGGCGATCTTCAACGTAGCCTGGGTCAACGCCCTAGGACGCTGTTCATGCGCGACGTTTTTCCAGGGGTGCTACCCCTGGCTATGATGAGTATGGCCGTTGGCCAATTGGATTGGGTCATTACGCTCACTGGCTTACGGGTTGACCTGTTTTGTTCGCCAAAGGCGATCTTCATCGTAGCCTGGGGCAACGCCCTAGGATGTGGGGGCACGTACCCTAAAAAATCGGGCCTCGCTCTGGCGCTAAGAGATGATTTCGGAGAAATCATCGACAATGCCTACGGCTTGATGAGCTCTTCGATCTTCTTGCGGAGCAATTGCTCGTTCTCGTCGCTTGCGCCGACGAGCACCTCGACGATCCCTCCATCGCGGTCGATAAGCACCGTCTGCGGGATCGCTGCGACGTTGTACTGCTTGCCCACACTCCCATCACTATCGAGTACCACCGTGGGTATCGACTTGAGGCGCTCCAAGAACGGTCGTACCCTCGCCTCTGGCTCCTCGCAGTTCACTAGCACAAGCTCCACTCCCGAATCCTTGTACTCCTTGGATACCTCGATGAGCGTCGGAATGCTGCGAATGCAAGGCCCACACCAAGTCGCCCAAAAATCCAAAATGATGATCTTTCCCCGATTCTCCTTGAGCTTGTACGGCGTCCCATCCAACTTCATCAAATCAAACTCAGGCGCTCCTTGCCCAATCATCCGCATCTGAGGCGTATCGTTGGGCCGATCATTCGGGCCATCGGGCTCCGATACAAACTTCGGATCCGGTGCATGCTGCAACTTCCACTTGCCAAACCGATTCTGCGATGCATCCATCGCTATCGCTGCTCCCAACGATATCCGCACAACACTGCTCCAAGGTAGCGAACATTCGCCAAGCTGTGGGTGGATCCCCTTGAGCGACTGGGCATCGACCGAAACAGGCTGGATCGATACCCTGGCCCCTTGCTCCAAATTGATCTGATAGACATCCGCTTGGGCCGTCGCTTGCGTCTCTTCTGTCGTCTCTTTGCCGGTCTCACCGGACTCTCCAGACTCGCTGCCGTCGCTCGGCTCGCTGGTTTCACTAAGCTTGGGCGCCGGATCCAATGCAATCAACTCGGCGATGTTCTTTACAAGCACCGTTCGCTCCTCACCACGAACGTCCATCACCAACTGGTCGCGATCGAATAAAATCAACTTGCCCCGCAATAAATCCCCATCCCGAGACACGACCAAATGCGTCGGCGGATTGCTGCGCTGCACCCTAGGCAATGTCAATAAACGCAATCGGGTCGCTCGATCGATCTTCTCTATCCCACGATAATCGACGAACCGTAGCCCCCGCACAAGCGATTGGGATATCGATTGCTTGGGAAACAACGATGATTCGAAATAGAAATCCTGCGAATCCCCACGTCGTATCACCGCCGGAAAACAATCGCCAGAAAACAAGAACAAACTCGGATCCTCTGGTTTAAGCGGCCGTCCAAAATCGTTCTCGACAGGCAACCCATCGGCTCGTACCACCGCCACCGGTGGCTCGTTGGCGCGTGTCCGACGTGGACTCGATCCTGCCGTCTGGGGCAATACCGGTTCAATCGCCCCATCGGACTTCGGATTCAATGGCACACTGCTCGTGGCATGCTTGGCCTGCCACCCAAATGTCCTCGACTCACTCGTTTGCTCGACCACACTCGATATCCGTCCTGTCGATACCGCATCGTCGGTAATCAAACGCTGAACGACGGGCTTCTCGGCCGGTGCGCCGGTGGCCGACTGGGACTCCTCAAGGCTCGCAACGGGTCGCTTGGAAATCCTCTTGATTTGTGTCAAAGGGATTTGCAACTTCTTGCCTGTCAGCTCGATCTCAACGCCACTAAAGGATTCATCCATCCGGCTCTCTAAGCGATTGGTCGCATACCGCAGCCCGTTGCCCAACTCGATGCTCGTCACATTGCTCGGAGGTAATTCCGCAACAGGGAACTCGATGCGCTCGATCTCACTAAAATCGAGCGACAATGGTGTCTTCTCGATCCCTTGCACCTTCACCGCCGAAGCTGCATTCTCCTGGCCACCAACGATGCTTCCAAAAAACGTCCCTCTGGCCTTGGTCATCCATTCGGTCTGCCTTGCACCAGCCCGATTCGCATCGTTCTCAGCAACCTCCGAAGGCAACGAAAAGGCATTGCGGCTGATCCGCAGATCCCTCAGGGTCAACACCCCCAAGGCCGTGTTGGTAAAGCTGATCTTGGTGCGTCCAACAAAACGCTCCTTGATGTTCCCCTTAAGCCGCCCGAGCACCTGATTGTCTCGCATCAATACATAAACCCCTTTGTTCGCATCGCAAAGGAGCCTGAGCTTGATCGATTGATCCTCTTCGTAAGGCAACTGAATCGTCGTCACATCGGCATCAGCAGAATTTTCCAAGAGCAACGTGACGTTGAGTATCTTCTTGTTTTGAAGCTTGCGTACTTGCAACTCCATCCGACGCGGCTCACCCAACGTCAGCCACCAATTCGGGGAACCTTGATCCCAAGCCACATCCAAATCGATGGTAGCAAGTTCCGGCAACTGAGCCCACTGGGTGATGGTCGTGCCACTGGTATCGGTCGAAATCTCCCCGGCCTTGAGATACCACTTGGTCGCCCGACCGTTGCGAGTCGCAGGCAATACTTGCTCCCAATCCTGAGCACTGAGCACTTGGACCGCTTCGGAACCTCCTGGTATGAGCCGCAGCAGATACCGAAGATCCTTGGTCGGAATCGACACCTTACCAATTTGCTGGACATCGAGCTCGATGCGATCGGGTTCGATGGAAACCAACTGGCCGCTAACGATCTCCCCTGTGGTGAGCTCGGCGCAAAAAGGATGCTCGCCAAGAGAGTTCGCAGATTCGGTTTTTTCGCTGGACTCTTGCATCTGAACAAGCTGCACGCAGTCCCAGGGGAATGCGATCGGTTTTAAAAAACTCGGGCAGTTCCAACTGAGCTCCTGCGGTGTCTTGCTCCCAACCATGCTGCCTCGGTAAGTGTCCCCACCTTGGAGCCTAAGCACACTTGTCGTAGGCCTCGGAGAGTCTTGGGCCTCAATGCAAAACGACAGGCTCAAGAACCAAGCGATTGCGACCAAACCAAGTCGAGCCGAAGAAAAAATCCAACTGCGGAGTGTCATTGCCATCGGTCGCTTAGCGTTCATAAATCGGTAGGAATCGGAAATTCAGTGCAAGGGCTAGCAGTGACATGCTCGTTGCCACCGGGGCACCATAGTTCCCGTCGAAATGCCCATCAGACTTTTGTTTTTCCTTGAGCTCGCGAATCAGGTTCTTGTTCCACTTTTCCCAAGCGACGATGTCGGACTGAAAGAGTGCTTGGGCTTTGTAATACGCTGTGTATTCACCATAGTGATCGCTGGTCTCGTTCGAGTCGGTCCCCTTGAGGAATGTCGAAGTGGCTTTGAACTCCTTGAGATCCTTGCGGCCCGAGACGCTGTAGACCAAGGTTGCGATCGAAACGCGAGCCGGAGAGTTATCGAACCCTCCAAGTCCCCCGGCATAAGCGACCTGACCACTCGATGAGGTCATCGAGGTGAAGTATTCGATCGCCCGGTCGATCGCCTTATCGGGAACCTCGATGCCGGCATTGCGAGCCGCCAAGAGCCCGACCATCACCGATCCAGAGACCGAGGTGTCTGCGTCGGTCGCATCGGGCGAGTATCGCCAAGCTCCAACGGAATTTTTGCTTTGGCTGGTAATGGCTGTGCGAACGGCAAGTTCGAGCGCCTTGCCGATCGACCGATGTTTGTTCTCGTTGCGAGTAACTCCCTCCCACAATCGGCGTTCATCGACTGCTCCGTAGGCTTCGGCAAGTGCCAGCATCGCAAAGCCGTGATGGTACATGCTCGATCCGATATAACCCGTTGTCGGATTCTGATCCTCGATGATCGATCGAACCCCTTTTTTGATCGAATCGGAGTAGGCCCCAAAATTCGGATCATCGCCGTAGGCCAGGAAGGCCATGGTGGCAAGTCCGGTCACTCCCGGTCCGCTCTCTCCACCCTTGAATCGTCCGTTGTCGTTTTGATTGTTTTGCAACCAAGCCAATCCTCGCTCATACATCTCTCGAACATCGCGAGGGACCGCTTGCCCTTGAAACATGTTCTCTCGAAGCGGGTTTTGAGCAAGAGCCGATGGGGACCAGCAGAGGCTCAGCACCATAAGCCCCGAGGCAAAGCAATAAGAAATTCGTTTAAAGATCATCGCCAAATTCACGGATCACGAGTTGCAGATCATCGGAGTGTTCAAGCGGTTTCTTCAGCTCCTGGATTTGCTCTGGGGTGAAGATATCTCGCTTTTCTTTATCAGGAAATTGTTGCAAGGTTAGCCAAGCTTGATCGAACGTCTTCCAAGCTTCGGTATTTGAAAGCGTGTAGGGCTCGAGCTTCTCTCGCTGTTTGGATGTCAGCCCCAATCGGCGCGAGACTCGCAAAAGGACTTCAAGCCGCACGACCTGCTGCCGGTACTCGGCTCGCTTGCGGTTGTCCTTTTCTAAATCCTCTTTGTTCTGTTCACTGAGGTTGCTATAGAGGACTTTTTGCCAAAGAGGCATCGTTTTGCGACTTGCATTGGCTTGGTTCTGTTGTCGGAACCGTTCGGTTAGCTTGAAGACTTTGTTGTAGAACTCTGAATACTCTTCCTGAGTCGGATTGCGAGGGCCTTGGGTCGCCAGTGCCAAGACCTCGGTCTTGAATCGTTGGATTTCCAATTCCGCGGTCTCTTGGACTTTCTCGCGAATCTTCTCATCGACTGTGCAGATGAGTTCGATACGGTTGATGGTCGAACGGACGCGTCGTCGTTGCTGTTGTTCGAAGGTCGCTTCGGAGCCACCGAGTTGGCTGTAGATGACATCGGTCCAACGATCTGGATCCATGGCAAAGTTCACCATGGCATTCTTCTTGGGTGCCTCGACCTCTTCTTCGGGTTCAGGTCGATTCCTGTCAAAGGCCCTTGGGATCTTTTCGATGACTTTATCGGAGACCTTATCGGATTTGGGTTTGGCTGCCTGATTGGTATCGTCTTTGACCGCCGCTGGAGCAACGACTGCCGGCACGACAACTATCTGAACGTCGACCTGAACGTCGCCAACTTTCCCCGCCGCAGCTTTCCCTGCTGCAGCTTTCCCTTCAGCCGCTTGCACATTGGCCGGTTGCTCGATGACTATTCCTTTTACATCCTGGGCTTTTAGACTCATGGACAAGATAGCCAGCACGCAGAGGGTCCATGCACTGCAACCAAGGGCTCGGAGCATACCTACCCCGTGCTGTCGTATCGCCATTGCATCAGCCCTGCGAACTTTCGTTATTAGCGATTTGTCGAAGCGTGGAGTAGCTATCACGGTTCGCGCTTTCCTGGTGCGTCTGCTTGGGGCTGTGGTTGTAGCGGAATCGATTCATCGCTCGAGACCCCCGCGATGGTGAAACGATCTGCAAGGGGTCTTGAAGGCAGGTCGATCGAACCGCCCGAGGTGTAGTACTCTTGGCGAATGCCCGAGGTATCTGCTCCAGCGGTCCGCTGGGCTTCGCTCAGTGCGGTGCTGATCCAAGCGAACTTGGTCTCAGGAGTGGTTCCGTTTCGGTACATGATCCACCAAGCTTCCTTCCAACGTTCGTGCAGAAGGGTTTCGACTTCCTTCATCTGCTTGGAGCTTAACCCGAACTTGCGCTCTGCATCGGAGACCATCTTGCCGATGACGATGCGACGACGGAGTTCATTTCGGCTATCGAGTTCATAGTTCCATGCACTGCGTTGATCTTCGGTGATCGACTCGACTTCGCGGAGCCATGTCTTGACTGCCGATTCGACTCGAAACTCAAAGTCGACGCCTCCGCGCTGGTTGGCTTCGGAGTAACTTCGAAAGACCGAAGCGAACTTGGTTCTCCATTCGGTTTCGATGAGATTGACGAGGTCTTTGGCCTGTTTCTCATTGAGCTTGCAGAGGTTTTGGATGCCATTTAGCTCTTGCTGGATCAGACCCCGAACCCATTTGCGAGCCGTATGATCGCGATCGTTGACCGGAGCGTTGCCGGCAACGACACCCAAGCGAGCCTGCAGTTTGACCATAGGGATCACGTTCTGGGCGCAGAGCCAACTGGGGATCCCCAGCGAGGCGATGGCACAAAAACAAAACTGAACCAAGGCTCGAGCAATCATGGTCGCTTGTCGATCCTTTCGAAGTACTGATCAAGACCGTAGCGGAACTCTTCGGGAAGGAGCGAGCTGCTCGTACCGGTGGCTTGTTCGACTCCGTGATCTTGACGGATTTCTTTTTCGTTCACACCTGGGCCGACCATCGCGATGGCCGCATCGGTAGTGTCACCCGATCCACCTCCACCTGGGTTGGCGCCACCGCCGCCCCCTTTGCTCTTGGGATTGATCCGTTTGCTCGAGAGCAACAGCTCGATCGCTTCGGTCTCAGCAGCCACAGCCGCCTTGCCCGTATCGGGTCGTTTGAGAGTCGCCCAAGCGTCGTTCATGGCCAGTTCGACCATTTGCATAAGTTCGATCTCTTTGGCGAACTCTTTGCTGCCATCGGGCAACTCTTCGATCTTTTCACCGACGACAACGATGCGATCTCGCAGTTGCTTTTGGGTGTCGACGAGTTCTTTGACGGAGGTTTGATATTGGTCAGCAGGCGCGGCTGCTTTGGCTTGTTCGGTGACCCGCGTGCGATCCCTCAGATTCATCTCCCCTTCGAGGATTTGCATGACCTCGAGGACGATCGATGGAGGGAGCGATCCTTTGGACTTGCCCCCTGGGCATTGTCCCTTGGACGCCGGATCGACCAGATCCTCGGCCCAACGATCGAATGCATCGGACCAGTACTCGGTCTCGGCGATGGTCACACCTTGTTGCTCGACAACCTCTGAAGTGATTTTTCTCAAGCCCGCCAGTGGATCCTCTTTTCGGATGTCATCGAGCACATCTCGGAACTTGACCATCGGTCGGCGTTCGTGGAAGGCTTCTAGGTCATCGATGATTTGGCCGACGTTGTTGAGTGCAACATTCTCACGCGAGGAGAGTTGTTCGAGGGCTTCGCGATCTTCGCTCTTGAGCCGTTTGGCACGTAGGCCGAAGGCTGTTGGAACCGAGTTGCCGACCGCATCGGCCACCGAGATT
Organism: Pirellula sp.; assembly: GCA_040381975.1. Taxonomy (GTDB): domain Bacteria; phylum Planctomycetota; class Planctomycetia; order Pirellulales; family Pirellulaceae; genus JBKCUI01. Next base: position 17,158 of record JBEIGI010000009.1, on the reverse strand, counting down.
TGCTCTCTTGAGGCCGCTTTGAATCGTTTCACAAGGGTGCTGCCTTCGAGGTTCGCCATGACCTTGTTGAGTTCATCGGAGACTTTATCGAACTCCTCAAGTAGAGCCAGTTGTTGCTCGACGGCTTGCTCGATGGCTTCGGGGCTCTCGGGCTCTTCTTTCTTGTCGTCTTTGTTGGGTTTCGCACCAGCCAAGGTCGTTTGGGGAAGTCCGAGTCGTCCGGCGCTTGGTTTCTTTTTCTTTTCGTCTTCGGACTCCTCTTGGTTTTGGCTTGGAGGTTGTTGCGAAGATTCCGCATCGACAACCGTTGGAGCTTTGATGAGATTGTCCTTTTGTGGATCTTGCTCGGACTTCGAATCACCACCACCGGATTGCTCATTGCGATTCACACCGGCAACCTTCGGAGGATCCTTGGGTTGGTTTTGGCTGTTTGCGGCTTGATTGTTTTTCGCGGCCGACTTGAGCAGATTGGCGACCGAGGGCATGCGTGAGGCAGAGATGTCTTTGAGGATCTTTTGCATCTCGGCCCACTTTTCGAGGTGCCCGACTCCGATCTCGTTGTTGCGAGAGGCTTGTCGCAAGAGATCTTCGCCGCGAGTGGTCAGATTCCCAAGTCGCCTTGCGTTGGCTTGTTCGGCAGCGGCTTGCTGCTCGATTTGTTTGACGACATCGGGTGACTCGAGTTCTTTTTCGGTCAGTGCTCGGAGCTTTTTGTTGGTTTCGAGAAGTTGCAATTCACGATCGCGAACTTCGAGAGCTTCGCGCTGCCAGCGGTTGAATTGCTGGAGCACCCAAAGAGCATGATCCGAGGGACTCAGGATCATCAGCAGCACAGGGTTCGAATAAACTCGGTTGCGACCAGGCAAGTAATCTTCGACAAAGAGTCTCAGTTCGAGTGCTTGGGGTTCGATCCCCAGTGAGGTCGCTTGGAAGACTGCATCGGCATCGAGACGTTCGGCAGTCGCACCACCGGCGATCAGGACGCGTTCACCTTGGGTCTTCTTGGCAGCCACTGCGCCTTCGGCAGTTTTCCATTCAAAGCCAACTTGCTTGACTCCAAAGTCATCCGAAGCATGGACTTGGAATTGGATTTGTTCGGAGTCCAAGAGCACCTTTGCACGCGGCATGCCTTCGGTGTAGATCGTAGGCTCTTCGTCGGCTCGCACGAGGATGTTCAGAGGAAAGGGGCTCTTGGCTTTGAGTCCAAATCGATCGACCCACTGTACCTCGTGCGCTGCGGTCGCGGATTCTTTGAGTGCATCGGAACTGAAGCTCTCTTGGGCGACTTGGATCGCTTGGCTATCGAGCGTAACGCTCGATAGTTCACGGGATGCTTTACCAGTGATCGAATAGGTTGTACCTTCGACGATCGTCATCGCACCGCTGCGGATGTCTTTGGTGAGCGTGTCGGGCCGTTGGAGGTATTCAGGGAGTTTGAGATTGGCACTTGCGGCGAGCAGCTCGGGGCGAGTCGTCGGGATCACTTCGATCGTTGGAGTCGCATCGCCGATCCGGAGGGTCAGTTTGGTCGGCTGGATCATCGGAGGCAGATCAAACTCATAGGCATCGGACTGACGAGGAGTCTCGATCTTGGGTTGGCCAGGGAGCCACAGGTTGGCTTGCGATGGTTTCCAAGGGGACTGATCGCTGAGCGGAATTTTCAAGGAGATTGACTCACCGTGGGGAACGATCCACTGAGTGGGCAGCTCGCCGAGTTGTGCAAAGGTGTAACGAGGGATGCTGCTCCAAGGTGCAGCAAAGCGGGCAAACGAGTTTGCTGATGCTTGGGGATACATCAGTCCTAGTCCGAGTGCAATCGCACCGGCGATGGCTGCAAAGGACCACCATCGTCTGTGACCAGACTCAGGTGCTGCTTCGGTTAGATCGCGAGCCGATGCGACCTGGGCGACTTGATCGAGCGCCGCGCGGCACAAAGCCGGCGAACGTTTTTGTTCTAGAGGATCCGAAGCAAGCTCGATGGCGCTCAATAGAGAATCCCCGAGCGATGGAAGCTTGTCAGTCATCAATCGAGCCAGCGAAGCATGGGAGCGGTAACGCAAGATCCAACGCTCGACCCAAATCGGGATTGTCGCGACGCTGGCAAAGGCGACCAACCAAGCAAGCCATCGGCCCCAAGTCGGCAGGTCGATCATTCGATCGATGATGAAAACCGCGAGGTAGCCGGCAAGCACCCCAAGGCAAGCGATGCCCAAGCTCTCCATGACCTTCGTGCGACGAAGATGCACTCTGAAACCTTGTAGCTGCCTGTCCAAAGACTCTGGCAACTGGATCGCTTGTCGTTGATTTTCACTCATCCTGAGGGCTCCATGCTATTGGGAAACTTCGGTGGAGTCGGTTGCTTGCCTAGTGGATCCCGCAAGGGACCTAAACTGAGCATCGTAGAGTATAGCCGTTGCGGTTCCGTTTTTCCCGAAATATTCCGCCATTTGCGGGCTCTTGGCTCGATTTCACGACCCTTTTTTCGATCTTGCGAGGGATTTTTGCCGTCGGCCTGCAAGCCCCATGGAATCTGCCCAAGGTGCGGTGGTTGAAGTGCGGCAGTTGAAAATCACAGAACAAAAACAGAATCTAAACCGAACATTGCTGGCCTTGGGTACCAACTCGTTACAATCGTGGGTTTCTCAAGCCCGTGATTTGAGTCGACGTATCCCTCGAAAGAACTTTGTCAAACTTTATGAGAGCCACTTACCGAGCCCTACTGAGAAAGTCCTTCGCCTGTCTTGCCATGGCGATCCCTCCGATGCTTGCTACCAGCACGCATGGCCCAAGTGTGCAAGCCCAAGAGAACCCACTTGCGAAACTTCCTGGGATCAACGCCTCTGGCAACGTCCTGTTGCCTAACGGATGGACCATCAACGCGCAGGGCAAGCAGACGAGCCTCGGTGACTTTCCGGTCCACATGCTGGCCAGCCCTACGAGCAATGAACTTGCGATCCTCCACAGCGGATACGGTGAACACGAGATCATCACGATCGAGCCAAAGACACTCAACAAAATCACCCGCACACCGATCCCACAGTCCTTCTACGGATTGGATTTCAGTACTGATGGCAAACATATTTTGGCTTCGGGTGGGGAAGACGAACGGGTTTATATCTATCCTTACAACCAAGGCTTCCTCGGCCCACCGAAGATCCTCACGCTAGCGACCAAGACCGACAAGTTCGTCGTCTCAGGAGTCTTGCTGTCGCACGATAGCCAAACGCTCTATGCTTGCGGACTGCTTGGGAATACTCTCAAGCGGATTCAAAAGCCGCTTGAGATTCAATCGACTACTGAGTTGGGCAAGACCGAGGTGACCAAGGCCGACTTAGTGCCCACTGAAATTCTCGCTCTACCGGAACAAAGCTATCCGTATGGACTTTTGGAGGATCCGAAGAACAAGAAACTCTACGTGAGCCTTTGGGGTCGGGCTGAGATTGCGGTCATCGATTTGGTGAATTGGAAAGTCGAAGCGACATGGAAGACCAAGTCCCACCCGACGGAGATGCTGCTGCTTGAATCCTCGAATCGTCTTGCGGTGGCTTGTTCGGACGAAAACTCGATTGTGATCTTTGATCGATCCAGTGGCGAGCTCCAAGAAGTTCTGGCGACGGCGCTTTATCCTGCAGCCAAGAATGGCAGTACACCTTCGGCGATCGCTCTGTCGCCCGATGAGCGAGTGCTCGTTGCGGTCAACTCATGCAATAACAACATCGCACTATTCGATCTTTCGGAGCCCAAGAAGTCCCGCTCTTTGGGATTCATCCCTGTGGGTTGGTATCCGACGAACGTCAAGTTTTCCAAAAATGGCGATCAGATTTTCGTGACCAATGGGAAGGGGATGTCGAGCAAGGACAATCGCTATGGTCCTAACCCGGTCAAAGCGACTCCGAAGAACGTGACCGAGTACATCGGCGGGCTTTTTCAGGGAACACTCAGTGCGATACCGACGCCGACTCCCGATGAACTTGCAACGATGACCCGGCTCGCTTTCCAGTCGGCTCCACTGCAAGCCGATTCGAAAGTCGATAATGCGGGTCGCAGCCAAGACAATCCGATCCCAGCTCAGGTCGGAGATCCGAGTCCTATCAAGCATTGCTTCTACATCATCAAAGAGAACCGCACCTACGATCAACTCTTTGGGGATATTGCCAAAGGCAACGGCGATCCATCTTTGTGCATCTTTGGTCAGCAAGTCACTCCCAACCACCATGCTCTAGCCAATGAGTTCGTGCTACTCGATAACTTCTATGTTGATGGCGAAGTCAGTGCCGATGGTCACGAGTGGACGATGGCCGCTTATGCAAATGACTTTGTTGAAAAGACATGGCCGCTAACCTACGGCAAGAGTCGAGGCAAGCTGACCTATCCCGCTGAGGGATCCACCAAGATCGGCCAGCCATCGAGCGGCTATTTGTGGGGCAAGTGTGCCGAAGCGGGGAAGTCCTACTTCAGCTTTGGCGAGTTCATTGCCAATGGATCAAAGCCTGGCGAACCTTCGCGTGCCAAGATACCGGTGCTCGAGGGTCACTTTGATCCCAACTACCGCTCGTACGACTTGGACTACAGCGATTTGGATCGAGCCGAGTCCTTTATCAAGCGAATCAAGCAGTTCGAGGCCGAAGACAACTTACCTAATTTCATTACCATGCACTTGCCTAACGACCACACCGCAGGGACTCGGGTTGGCAAGCTGACTCCGACGGCCATGGTCGCTCAAAACGATGCAGCCTTGGGCAAGGTGATCGAGGCGATCACCAAGAGCAAGTTTTGGCCCCAGTGCGCGATCTTTGTGATCCAAGACGATGTTCAAAACGGAAGCGATCACGTCGATGCACACCGTTCGGTGGCATTGGCGATCAGTCCATACGTTCGCCGTGGCACAGTCGACTCGACGATGTATTCGACGTCGAGCATGCTGCGAACCATGGAGTTGATACTAGGTGTTGAGCCGATGACTCAGTTCGATGCGGCAGCTCGACCGATGTACAACGCTTTCGGAGCCACTCCTGATACGCGAACTTTTGAAGCACTTGCTCCGCTGGTCGATATCAATGCGACTAACCAAGCCTTGGCCTGGGGTTCGAGGATCTCCGAAGAGATGGACTTTTCGATTCCCGATGCAGCCGATGATCTGATCCTCAACGACATTGTTTGGAGAAGTGTCAAAGGAGCCGAAAGTCCGATGCCTCCTCCGATCCGTGCTGCGTTTGTCTTCGCAAAGGCCCACGATGACGATGACGATGAAGACGAGGATGACGATGACGACGATGATGAGGACGAAGAAGAAGAGATGAAGCGCAAGACCAAGGGGCGTTAGTTGCCAGGGCTAGGGGCAGCCCCACCTAAGATATTTTTAAGGGCGTCTCTTAGGGGGCGTCTGGGTGTCTCAGGTTTATCCGAGGGTGCGTTCTTTTGATCGATCGGTTGGATACGTCCAGGGTCGGATTCCTCCTCCGATCGGGCTTTGCGCTGGAGTCTTCGTTGCCTGAGTTCTTTGATTAGATCGACGGCTGCTCCGATGGCTTCGTCGGCCTTACCGCTAGTAACTCCGCTTGCTACCTCAATGAGTGCAGCCGTTCCTGGTGCCTCATCGCCAAGTGCCGCACTGACAAGCGAGAGTAAATCGGCTGAGTCACCGCGCAAAGACTTCCAATCGACATACGGGGATTCGATCGTGCCACGGACTGGCAAGGTGACTTGCGGAACACCGATCTGCTGAACCGACTCTCTCCTAGCGAGCATTTCCAGAGGAACAGGGATTCCCAGACCGATGCTGATTTCTTTATCGATCAGGCCGACGGTACCTGCACTCGATAGTTGCAGTCTTTGATCGATCCTGGGAAAGCCGACCTGAACGCCTTGGTGTTCGACTCTGCCCTCTGCAAGTTTGACTTGGATGATCGAGCCATCGATGAAGACGAGTTCTTGAGGTATCTCGGTTTTTCGGAGTCGCGAGATCATGTCGATGATGTTGACGATGATCGGTTCGGAAGGGCCGGATCGCACTTGATGCAGTGTCAGTTCCGCTCGGCCCTTGGATAAGGCAGGTGCTTCGAGTGGAATCTCAAGTTTGTCAAAGTGCAAAGAGACACGGCCATCGAACCAAGCCGACTTGGCAAGCAGAGGAACGGCTCGTCCGAGTCCGAGTCGCACGAGTTCCTGGGTGACTTGCACTTGATCGAGCAGTGTTGTCGGTGCGAATTCCAGCCGAGCATTTCCATTGAGGGCCAAGTAATGGAAATCCAAATCGACCGGAGGAATAACTAGGAGTTCTTGGTCCGAATCCTGTTTGCGCACAGCGACTGAAAGATCATCGACGACGACTTGGACATCGAGTTTGGGTTTACTCTTGGATCCCGTTTGTTTGGAAGCTAGGGTCGAGTTTTCGATCGATCGAGCGAGTTTCTCTAGGTTTGAAGAGTTTTCCAAGAGCTCGATATCGAGTTTGGGATTGCGGATCGTTACGCGACCAAGATCACGACCGTTGAGCAGATAGCCCATGAGGGATCGGTTCGAAGCGATCGAGTCGATCGATAGAAGGCTCTTGGATTTTTGCGGTGCATCGACTTGCTGTAGCTCGATACCTTGGATCGAAAGTGGACGGAACCAAGCGAACTGAGCTGACTGGACTTGGAGTTCGAAACCTTCGATCGCTAGTTGATCGACCAGTCGTTGGTAGAGCCACTTCGAGCCCAGGATTGTTGGGATCGAGCCGACTAGAGCGATCAGACCGGCGAGTCCGAGCAGGGCCCAGGTGGACCATCGACGAAGCAGCGGTTTGGATTTGCGGACAGACTCTTTGATTTGATCGTTCATCGGCGAGCTTCGCTCCACAGAATGGTTTATTCGAATTCAACCCACTTGGACTTGATGAAGCGTTCTTGGGGTTTAAATCTTGCCTTGTAGTTCAGGTGCGAGTTTTGCTCGACATACAACCCTAGGTACACCCATTGTAGTCCGGTGTTTTGCGCCATCTCGATTTGCTTGAGCACCGAGTAGGTTCCCAAGGATAGTTTGCTCTGCGCCGGATCGAAATAGGTATAGACGGCAGAAATCGAAACCGCTCCAACATCGATCACCGAGAGGGCTACCAACGCGTCCTGGAGATAGTAGCGAAGCTCGAAGGTCGATTCGCAGCAGGAATCCACGAGGAAACCTTCGTAATCGTAAGCACCATAATCCCCATCGCCATTGGAAAGGTCTCGCAAACCACGGTGGAGATTAAACAGTCGCAATCGCTCGTCGGAATACTCTGGTGGGCCGATCTCCAATCGCAACATGCGATCGCCACGGTTGATCACTCGACGCCATGAATCGCTCCATCGAAACTTCGATACATCGAGTCGTACCGGTTCGCAGGCTTGGCAGCCGTCGCAAGCCGTGTAGTAAGCGAACCGACCCGAGCGACGCATTCCCCCCGAGAGCATCACATCGAATTCTTCCGGGCTGACCAATCGCTCCGGGACGATCAGAGGCATGCGAGCCGTGCGGTGCTCTAGATACGAACAAGGATGCTCATTGTCGATGACAGTGAGAATCGGCAGGCTCGGGGGTGTTCGATGCTCGGTCGGTTCCTGCATAGATCAACCAAAGGTTTTTCCCAGTGCGTTTGCGATCACGTTGCAGCGATTCATCATCTCTTGGAACTGATCAAAATCCAAGGACTGATAACCGTCGCTCATGGCTTTTTCTGGATTTGGATGCATTTCGACGATCAGTCCGTCAGCACCAGCAGCCACGCTTGCAGCAGCCATGTCGACGACCAAATACGAATGCCCCGTACCATGGCTCGGATCGACAATCACCGGCAAGTGGGTCTTGCGATGCAAATAAGGAACTGTGGCCAAAGGCAACGTAAAGCGAGTGTGGGTCTCGAAGGTACGGATACCGCGCTCGCAAAGCATCACGTCGGGGTTGCCTTCGTTGAGGATGTACTCGGCAGCCAAGAGCCACTCTTCGATCGATGCGCTCGGACCACGCTTCAGAAGCACCGCGCGACCGCTGCGACCGACGGCTTCGAGCAATCGATAGTTTTGCATGTTCCGAGCACCGATCTGCAGAACATCGGCGTACTTGGCGACAAGCGGAACATCCTCGGTGCTCATCACTTCGGTGACAACCGCCAAGCCCGTTTCTTGGCGGGCCAAGTCCAAGAGTTTCAGGCCCTCTTCTTTCATCCCTTGAAACGAGTAGGGGCTCGTGCGAGGCTTGAAGGCTCCACCTCGCAGGGCCGTTCCGCCAGCGGCCTTGACCGCTTTGGCACAAGCCACGATCTGGTCTTGGCTCTCGACCGAGCAGGGACCGGCGATGACTCCGATAGCTCCACGGCCGGCTCGAAAGTCACGAACTTGCACCTGAGTCGGTTCAGGCTTGAGTTCCTTGGATGCCATCTTGTAGGGAGCTAGGATCGGCATGACTTCGGCAACACCTGGGTAACTTTCGAACGACTCGATCTTGACCATCCGCTCATCGCCTACTGCGGCGATGACTGTTCGTTCGGTTCCTCGGATGATGTGGGCTTTGAGTCCGAGTTCGTGTACCCGCTTGGCAACATTTTCGATGTGCTCGTCGGCTACGTTTTGATCCATCACTACGATCATGCTTGGTCTTTCTGTGTGGGGATTGAGTTATTGCGTGTGCTTGTGAGACTTCTGGTAGCCCAACAAAAAACCTCAAGGTCGGTTGGCCTTGAGGTTCTGACTTGTCTGGATCCGTAAATCAACTGGATCAGCCGCGCGACCTCCGAGGCCAAGCTCGATGGTAACCGGTAAAAAAGAAGTCGGATGGATAACTGGCTAAGTTTGCTCTCATGTGACCCAAGTATCGGAGAAAGGCCCAGGTTTTTCAAGTCCGTCAGGTGGTAGAAGTCTTGGATATGTGGCAGATTAAGGCCTCGAGATCTTCGCGGAGCGGTCGCAGAATATGCATTTTGGCCTGAGTTTTGCTTATGAGGATACTTGACGTGGTTTTCAACTGCCAAGAAGACGCATAGCGGAGAAGTGAATATGCCATTTCGCATGGATAAACTGACCATTAAAGCCCAGGAAGCCATCGTGGGAGCCCAGTCGTTGGCTGCCTCCCAAGGGAACCCGGAAATCGAAGGAATGCACCTGCTGTCGACTTTGCTCGATGATCCTGCAGGGGTGGTCGTTGCACTTTTGAAAAAAATCGGAACGCAGCTCGACAAACTTCAATCGACTACCGCCAGCGAACTCCAACGCCTGCCTCGAAGCAGCAACGGACGTCAACCAGGCATCAGCGCCTCGCTACAAAAAGGACTCGAATCGGCCGCTAGCAGTGCCGAAGCGATGAAGGACGAGTTTGTCAGCACCGAACACCTCCTGATGGGTTTGGCTAAAGCTGAGAAGAACACTTCCGAGCTCCTGCGACTCTTTGGCGTCAACGAGAAAGACATCCTTCAAGGGCTTCAAACCGTGCGAGGAAGCGCTCGTGTTACAGATCAGTCACCCGAAGGCAAATTCCAGGCTCTCGAAAAGTATGGTGTCGATCTTGTTGCTCAGGCCTCGAAGAACAAGCTCGATCCGGTCATCGGTCGGGACAATGAAATCCGACGCGTGATCCAAGTCCTTTCGAGACGAACCAAGAACAATCCGGTTCTGATCGGAGAGCCGGGTGTGGGCAAGACGGCGATCGCCGAAGGGCTCGCGCAGCGGATCGTCCAAGGGGACGTGCCTCAGTCGCTGAAGAACCGTCGAGTGATCGCCTTGGACATGGGTGGACTAGTCGCTGGCACCAAGTTCCGCGGTGAGTTCGAGGAGAGGCTCAAAGCGGTGATTCGAGAAGTTAAGGATGCCGAAGGGGAAGTGATCCTCTTTATCGATGAGTTGCATACGGTCATCGGTGCCGGATCGGCCGAAGGCTCGAGCGATGCGGCCCAGCTACTGAAACCCGAACTGGCTCGTGGGCAGCTTCGCTGCATCGGTGCGACAACACTCGATGAGTATCGCAAGCACATCGAAAAAGACGCAGCGCTTGAGCGCCGATTCCAACCAGTCTATGTCGGCGAACCGAGCGTCGAAGACACCATCTCGATTCTGCGTGGACTCAAACCCCGCTACGAAACGCACCATGGTGTAAAGATCCGCGATGCTGCATTGGTCGAAGCTGCCAAGTTATCGCATCGTTATATCGCAGATCGTTTCCTACCGGACAAAGCCATCGACTTGGTCGATGAAGCGGCCGCACGCTTGGCCATGGAAAGAGACAGCGTGCCGACGGAGATCGATTCGCTCCAGCGTCGACTGCGTCAATTGGAACTGGCCCAGCGCCAACTCAAGGACGAGACCGACGAGAGCACCGAAGAGGCGCTAGAAGAGATCGAGAATGAGATGGCAAGCGTTCAAAAGCAAGTTGCAAGTCTTCGCGAGCAGTGGGAAGCCGAGAAGCTCGGGCTCTCGGATGTCAAATCGGTTCGCAAGTCGCTCGATCAGGCCGAAGCGGATTTTCGCAAGTTAGAAAACTCGATCAAAGACAAACAGTCCTCGGGCCTTGCGGTCAATGAGCTCGACTATCAAAAGCTCTATGAACTCGATCAGACGCGCCGCAAGCTTCGAGAGCAGCTTGAGAAGGAAGACCAATCGAGCGAAAAAGAAGAAGAGCATCCCAAGCTTTTGCGGACGGAAGTCACCGCTGATGAGATCGCCCAAGTTGTCAGTTCCTGGACCGGTGTGCCTGTGACTCGGATGCTCGAAACCGAGCGAGCCAAACTGCTCGTGATGGAAGACAGATTGCATTTGCGAGTTGTCGGGCAAGACCAAGCGGTCGAGGCCATCAGCAATGCCGTACGACGCAGTCGAAGTGGGTTAGGGGACGCCAATAAGCCGATTGGATCATTCCTGTTTTTAGGCCCGACAGGGGTCGGAAAGACCGAGTTGTGCAAAGCCCTTGCTGAAGTTATGTTCGACGACGAAGCCGCTATGGTGCGCATCGACATGAGTGAGTTCATGGAACGCCATACCGTGAGCCGACTCGTTGGGGCGCCTCCGGGATATGTCGGTTATGAGGAAGGTGGACAGCTTACCGAAGCCGTTCGTCGCAGACCTTATAGCGTGGTTTTGCTCGATGAAATCGAGAAAGCCCACAATGATGTTTTCAATATTCTCTTGCAGGTGCTCGATGATGGTCGATTGACCGATGGACAAAATCGCACGGTCGATTTCACCAACACGATCATCGTGATGACCAGCAACGTTGGGAGTCAGATGATCCAGCGTGTGGCAGACGAAGGGGGTGGCGTCGAGGAGATGCAAGACGCGGTGGCAGAGTCGCTCAAGAGCAAATTCCTGCCCGAGTTCCTCAATCGAATCGATGAGACGATTTTGTTTGAGCCACTCAAGCGGGAGCAGATCCACAAGATCGTCAGTTTGCAACTCAAGCGGCTCGAGAAGCAACTCGGCGAGGCTCACTTCAAGCTCACGGTGAGTGATCGTGCCGTCAATGCGATCGCCAGCGAGGGGTATGATCCGGTCTACGGAGCACGGCCTTTGAAGCGAGTCATCCAGAGGCGGCTTCAAAACGCGATCGCGACCGAATTGCTCAAACGAGACGGGAGCGAGGGAGGCAGCATCCATGTCGACTACGCCGACGAGAGTTACCTCATCAAAGTGGTCGACAGTTAAACGTCAGCTCGCGCCAGTCGGCTAACAACACCCTACGGGTTATCGGCGGATGCAGTGGGGTAGGAACCGACTGGTGTTGTGAGTGACTGCCTGGATATCCTCGCGGATCCCCATCCCACAAGCTCGATCGCCAATGACCCAACTGCCCAGTACCGCATAGCCGAACTCGGATCGATACAGCGGATGATAAGCTTGATAAACGCATGGCTGATTCCAGTAAGGACCGTCGGTGATCATCTGCGCATGCTGCTGCTGGGTGACGATCTCAATATTGCTCCCCTCCCTTGCTAAAATCGGTTTGCGAACATAGTCGACTTCAAGGGGTTCAAACGAGCTTTCGAGCAAGTACTTGTGATCCGGAAATAGTTCCCAAAGCACCGCTAGGATGGTTTTGTTGGAAAGGAGCATTTTCCAAGGTGGCTCCATCCAAATGGTCTTGGAGTTGAGCAAGTGCCTTGCAAACTCTTCTTTGAGCATCCACTCCCAGGGATAAAGCTTGAATAGATAGTCGATCGGTTCGTACTGATCGTCCACGAATGATTTGCGCTCGGTATCGAACCCGATTTGCGCCATGTTCAAGTAATGCGTTTCGATCCCAGCTTGTGAAGCCGTATCACGCATGTAGGTCACGTTTCCAAAGTCCTCTTCGTGACCTCCAGTGGCGGCAAAATGGACGCGTTCCCAGCCTTCTTGACGTAGATACTTCCATGACTCGATCAGCTGTTCGTGCAAACTGTTGAACTGATCAAAAGGAGTGATCGCAGTTCCTTTGGTCTGCAGCGATTCGAGCCAATGCCACTGAACGACCGCTGCTTCAAACAAAGCAGTGGGCGTATCGGCGTTGTATTCGAGCATCTTCGGTGGGCCCGTGCCGTCCCAAGCCAGATCGAAACGACCAAAGAGCGTTGGCTGATCGGCTTCCCAACTCTCGCGGATCCAGTAATGGAACTGCGAGGGAATTCCAAACTCCGCGAATCGCTCCTCTTCAATCACACACTCGGCTGCTTCGATGCACATCGCATGCAACACATTGGTCGCCTGTTCGATGACCCGGATGTCCTCATAACTGAACTCGAACCAACCCGATTCGTCCCAGTACAAGTCGCCGTCGATGGTGTGATAACTAAAGCCGATCTTCTCTGCCTCGGCACGCCAGTTGGCCCGAGGCGTACCCGAAATTCTTTTCATCGCAAGGGCTTTACTTTACGAAGAGCTCGACAACGCGCTACCGGTTCGACCAAAGCCTCCGCTAGTTACGCTGCTAGGTGCACCCGAGGGACGTGAGACTCCCGAGGATGGGTTCGTTAGATTGCCAGAGTTTGGGCTCAGTCCAACCCCGTTGCCGGCGGGTGCTGCGGTCGTTGTTCCCCCAGAAGACATCCAAAACCAGGGTGCAGTCGAGATTCTCGGTCCGTGAGTCGTACGGTTTGTCGATGTTGCTGGATCACAAAACTCGGTCTTTGGCGGTTCACCCGGCTTGGCAGGACCGGTGCAATTGGCAGCCTTGGCCACCGGCGGTTGCTTCTTGGCCGAATCGCACCCAAAGGCGGCCACAGCCGGCAACATCAGTGTCAGGAGAACTTGGGTGCTACGTTTCATGATTTTCTACCTTTCCTTGGGGCGCATTTCTTCGGGAGTGATTTTTCGAGTGATGTATCCCAAGGCCAATTATTCTCGGTTCCTAGTCTAAAAATTGCCTCGGGTAACAATTATTAACGATTTTAATCGTCGCAAGCAAGAAAAATTTCGTTGCTCAACCCGTTTTTTCCAGAGGAGCCCCCCTAAGGATGCTCTCTGTTTTTCAAAATAGGACGCCCTTACTTACCGATCTTATAGACCACCAATTCATCTTGGTCGCGGATGTAGAGACTTCCATCGACGATTACCGGATGAGGCCAACTCTCACCATTGTGGGTAGCGAGTTTGAACTTTCCGAGGAGTCGATACTCTTTGGTATCGGTGTCGATCATGGCCATGACCCCGTCTTGGTATCGAAAAAAAAGCTTCTTGTCGGCAGCGACCACCGCCGCAGAGCCGCCACCTGCTCCGCGCTCTTTCTTCCATAAGTCCTTACCGGTCTTCCATTCGACGCACGCTGGAAAACCATTGTTATGGCCGTGCCCCATGTAGACATAGTCGCCGATCATGATCATGCCACCATGATGGTTTTGAAGTTCCTTCGAGGACTTGTAGTAAACTTCTTTGACGCTCAAAGCCTTGTTCGCATCTGGCGAAATCTCCAGTAGGGCCGTACCTCCGTCTCCATATCCTGTCGAACAGAAAACATAGTTGCCATTGACCAAAGGGGTGGGGATATTGGCCGTCGTGTTGGCAACGCGGTCGTAGTTCCAAAGCAGCTCGCCACTGGCCGCATCGTAACTGACGACACCATGTCCGACGAGCTGCACATACTGCTTGCGTCCACCGGCATTGGAAATCACGATCGAAGAGTAACCGGCTCCATCGTTGCCTCGCAGTTTCCCTTCAGGGGCTTTGCCAGCCCAGATCAACTCGCCTGTCTTTTTCTTGAGTGCTACGACCGTCGCCTTGTTTGCACCCGGAGTGCACAAGAGTTTCTCTCCATCGATCAGCGGTGATTCACTATAGCCCCAACCCGACTCCATCTTGCCCCCGAAGTCGCCCGGGAAACTCTTCTTCCAGACCTCTTTACCAGTCTTGCTATCACAGCAAACCATGATTCCATCGAAACTCATCGCATAGACAAGTCCGGTTTCCGGATCGACCGTGGGTGTTCCATTGGCTGCTCCTTTGTCGGGAGTAAATGGAGTCTTCCAAGCTACCGCACCATCACCGGCATTAAGGCAGACCAATGTCGTTTTGCCATCGATGTTGCCGATGGTGTAGAGGAGTCCCGCATGGATTGCGACACTTGCCATGCCAGACCCAAGTCCTTTGGTCCTGTAACTAATCGCTGGACCTTGCTCAGGCCATTGATCCATCAACCCACTTTCTTTAGCTATTCCGTCCCGGTTCGGGCCCCGCCATTGGTACCAGTCATCGGCCAAAAGCGTTCCAAGCGGACTGAGACTCAGGCCAGCAAACAGCATTGCAATGCGACGGTTCATCGAACGGTTCCTTTGGTGCAGGATATGGGGGCAGTGATGTACTTGAAAATCGGTGGGCTCGAGTCGGCGTATCGAAGCCAACTGTAGAGTCAGAGTATAGCCGATCGGAATGGTCGATGCACTAAGCGGCTTTGGACGAGGTTTTCCCCGTTGCGATTTGTTGACAGATTCGGTCGCAGGCTTCTTGGACATGCTCGATTTGGATCGAGAGCATCGGACGCATATCGGACTTGCGGGCCGACCTTTCTTGATCTGTGAGCCGATCGATTTGTACAGTCGCATGCATTGGCCCAAGTGGCCCGACGCGTTCGGCGGGCATCGGTCCGATCAGGGCAACTGTGGGGGTTCCAACAGCCACTGACAAATGCATCGGGCCGGTATCGGATCCAACAAAGAGCGTTGCTCGTCGCACCCACTCGGCAAGTTCGATAAGAGTCGTCTGTGGCATCATTTTGGCCCAACCATCGCTGGTTTGTTCGAGCTCCTGGGCGACCGAGCCTTCGTGGGCTCCGCCCCAAGCGATCCAGCTGGGTAATCCCCAACGCTCCCCCAGATGCTTTGCGATTGCTGCATAGCGATCGGTAGGCCATATCTTCGATGGCCAACCAGCACCGACGTTGATGATCCCCCAAGTGCCGGAAGCTCGTAGTTCAACGAGCTTTTGATCCACGCTCTGGATTGTCTCTCTAAATCGAGGAACTTTGTATTGAACGAGAGGATCTTCGATCCCCAGGGGTTTGAGGAGTTCAAGTCCCCGAAGGACCACGTGATTGCGGCTAGGTGTAACGAGAGTGTTGTTAAGCCAAGTGCTCAGTTCCCGGCCTTCGAATTCGGACTTTGAAAGTCCGATGCGCAGTTTGGCACCTGAATAACGACCTATCCAAGCGCTCTTGGTAAGCCCTTGGGCATCGATCAGGGTGTCGGGTCTCCAGGTGCGAACTTTGTTCAGGAAACGAATGTAAGCCAGTGGGGATGCAAGGTCGTTTTTCGAGAGCACAAAAAGATCGTCTAGATCTTCGTGTCCTCGAATCACGTCGGCGGCTCCTTGTCCGACAACCCAAGCGATCTTCGAGTCAGGGAAACGGCGACGCAGTTCGCATAGGATCGGCATCGAAAGGATCGTGTCGCCGACGGCCGAGAGCCGCAGGATCATGATCCTTTTTGGAACGGGAAACTTCATCGACGATTGGCCCATCAAGCTAGATCGATTAAAAGAAACATTTGGTGCAATTGCTGCAAAGTGGGATTTCGCTTTGGCGACTTTCGCGATGCAACGTTCGCAGTTCGTTGTATCTTGCGTTGTTCCAAATATCGATCATCGAGGTATTGAGCACGTTGCCGAGGACCTCTTTGCCGCTGTAGTCCAAGCAGCACAGGGCCACATCGCCGTTGACCAAGACGGTCATTGTGCGCCAGAGCCGATCGCATGGTTTTCGGACACGTTGTTGTTCAGCGTCGCCAAGAGCACCGCCCCAGTTGTGGATATGAGTAAAGTCGATGTGATCGACCACGCCAGAGAGCATCTCCTCGGTTTGAGTGCGGTTGGAGGTTTGGCAAGTTGCCGCGACGATGATCGGCGTTTTCATTTTGGCTTGGTCGCGAAGGGCACGAAACGCTTTGACGTTTTCGACGACTTTGGAGTGATCCAGACCGATGCGCAAGGTGTTAAACTCTTTAGAGTCCGAACCATCGATGCTGATTTTGATTTCGTCCAGACCGCTGTGCAAAATTCGCTGGGCAACTTCGCCGCGAAGCAGGTCGCCGTTGGTGAAGATCTTCACGCGTGGGATACCCTGGTCCTTGCAGTATTTGATTCGGTCAGCAAGCTGCTTATCGATCAGAGGTTCACCGTATCCATGGAGATGCACAAGTCGAGTCCCACCTTCGACGCATTGCTTGACGACCGTCTCAAAGACCTCTTGTTTCATGTTGGCTTTTGCCCGACCGATAGAAGATCTAGGGCAAAAGACGCAGTCGGCTTGGCAGTGGTTTGTCGTTTCGATACGCACGGTTTTCGGAAACGACTGACGCAAAAGCGTCATGGTATCTGCAATGACATACGAGGCGACCGATCCGACGGTGCCTATGAAAGATTGTCCTAATGCGGTCATGTCGAATCCTTTGACACGATTAAAGGAAGTGAACGTGGATAACCAGTTTCGGGCATGAAACTCCTTTTGCCCGTTGGCAAGATAGTCAATTTGGCCGGTTTGCGTCAACCTCGGTTCGGACTTCGAAAAACAAGGGCTTTTTTACGTCGCCGCCCTCTTCCCTTTTGCGTCTTTGCCTTTGCGTCTTTGCATCTTTGCGTGAGTCTGTCTTGGTTTTGAATCCGAGTTTCACGCCCGCCTTGCTCAAGACGCCAAGACGCCAAGAAAAGCAAGAATCAAGATCCCTTCTTCTCTTTGCTTCTTCCCTTTGCGTCTT
>JBEIGI010000008.1:0-113157 GCA_040381975.1 Pirellula sp. | reverse complement strand
CCATCAAGTGCGATGGAGCGCGGTGCGTCGAACGCCGCAGGATACGGATTGTCTTCCAAGAGCGGTAAAGAATAACACTTGCCATGCACGTAGCACCAAGAGACCACAGGACTATTGCATGCCAAGGTTGGATCGAGAGAGATCGGCTCGATGGCTCGAGAGATATCTCCCTCGAAGATTCCAGTCCAGGTACCGAGGGCTTTTTGAAAGATGCGTCAGAGGGTGAGTCCGTGGTCTTCGAGGAAGCATCGGTAGATTGATCGCTGGCGATCTGAGTTGACTTGGAAACGGTGAAATCATTCGAAACCTGTTCGCCTTTAGGTAATCCATTGGCCGAAGCAAACCAGTTTGAGGGTGCCCATGCAGACGGGACGATTGGCACGCGTGGTATCCATCGTGTTTCCAATGAACCAAAGAAGGAAGTTGGGACGATCACCCAAAAAAGTGTTTTGATGTAGACGGCCCGCCACAACCAGGAACGATGGTTAGCCGTCAACCGCAGTGGCAACTTCTCGATGATGAAAACAAGGAGCACCGAGATGGTAAATCCGAGGAGACCTTGCGCCAGAGCATTCCATAAATCTTGGTTACTCATTTAGATTTACCTCGTTTACGGGCCTGGGCACTTGTGTCGGCTTCGAGCCGTTGGACGAGTTTCTTGAGTTGCTCGATTTCCTCGGCCTTAAGCGGTTGGCTTTGGGTCAAGTAGGCCGCCAGGGGGACGACCGATCCACCGAGCACACCGTTGACGAAGTCACCGACAAGATCCGTTAGGACCTCGGAGAGCGATTGTTTGGGGCTGTAGTGAAAAACGTTGTCGATTTTTTTGCGAGTCAAAAAGCCCTTCTTTGTCATCCGTTCCATCATGGTCAGCACGGTCGTGCGGGCTTGGCCCGTCTTTTCGTTCCAGTACTCAGCGACCTGGCGTACCGAGATCGGGTGATTCTGGTCGATGTATTGAAGCAGTTCCCATTCGACTCTTCCGAGCGACGCTGGCTTTTTGACCATCGCATATCCTTTCAAGCAACCACAACGGACGACAACCGTAGTCATCGTAGTCCATACTACATGCGTAGTCAATCAGGATTTTGGGGTTTTTTGATTGCGATGGTACCGATCGATCAGATGTTCGCCGCAAGCACGGACGCATCGACTTGAAAGTATTCTGACAGCTTGCGGATCATCTGCCGGCTGAATCGCTTCCTTCCCTTGAGTACTTCTGAGATCGTTGATTTGGCAAGATCCGCTTCTCGGCTCAACTGGGCCTGTGTGATCCCTTTGGCATCAAGCAGGTGCTGTAGCATATCGGCATCCGACGCAGTAGCGATGGCGTGATGCTCATCTTCATAAGCACCCACAAGATCGCTCAGGGCATCTAGGTAGGTTTCCTCGCCTTCGTTCAGAGTGACACGAGCCAGTAACGCATCTATGACCTTTTGGGCTTCCTCAAGGTGATCGTCGCTTTTGATTGAAGCAAGGGGGAAATCGAGAACCAGTTCAAGGTAGGAGTCTTTGCTTTTGCCCCTTAGGCGAAATTGTGTCTTAGTGGCCATTGTTATTTACCTCGCTTTTTTGGCTTTGCCGCCGATATTGAAGACAACGCAGTTTCCGACAAGACTTGCCGACCCAAAGATAATCTTGACATCTGACCAAGACTGCCAAGCAACGGACCGATGGCTCACGTGACTGTACCAAGCCCGAAGAGGCCCTTCCGAATCCGTATAGCCGGCGGATTCCCAGAACTTCCGAAGTCTTGTTCTCGAGATCACTCGCATGCAATTTCCTCCCTGTCACGGATTATCTTAGCATTCAAGTTCGTGAAATGCGAACTGGCAAGCACAAGTGTTCGAAAAACACGAACTTTCAAAGTCCTGCATCGAAGCCTCGCAAACCTTGATGCCTTGCCGAGCCAGTCTGCATCCAAGCTCTTGGGAATCTCGGTACAATCCGTTAGACTCCTGGTATGAAATGAAATGCTACCCGTACTTGAAAAGAAGCGTTGGACTCAAGGGCTTCGAGTACCAGTAGCGATGCCCCATAGAATCACTCGAAGAACCGAAAACTTGTTTATGGGTGGTAGCTGTCAAGTTTGGTGCGATGTCGGTGGTACCTTTACCGATTGCTTTGTTCTAACTCCACAGAAGCAGCGACTCCGAACCAAAGTCCTCTCGCATGGTCGCATGCCAGGTTCGATCGATTCATGGATCGACGCGTCGAGTTGGGTCGATTCTCGGCGTATCGGCCAACCGGACCGCTTTTGGTGCTCAAGCTCCGTTGTGCTTTATGATGCTTCACGAAAACCCATTGCCCAAGGTATCTGCAGCGACTTTTGTGGCTCGACAGGTAGCATCCGGGTCGAAGGCCTTTCGAACACTCAAGCCGCGGTGACTTATGAGTTTGTACCTGGGATCGAAGCACCTGTGCTTGCTGTCCGAATGATGCTCGGAGTTCCGCTCGAGAGACCACTGCCGATTCTCGATGTTCGGTTGGGTACAACCCGGGCTACCAATGCGCTGCTGACTCGATCTGGTGAACCGACCGCTTTGGTGACCACCAAGGGGTTTGAAGATCTGATCGAAATCGGATATCAAGAACGTCCCGAGCTCTTTGCAATCCATGTCCAAAAAAGACCAAAGCTCTATACTCACTCGGTCGGGATCGTCGAACGACTCGATGCAAGCGGGAACGTTCTGATCGCACTCGATGAGAGCCAGGCCCAAGAGCAACTCCGATCGCTCTGGGACAGTGGGATCCGATCTTTAGCCATCTGCTTGCTTCACTCGTACAAGAATCCTGAGCATGAACTGCGATTGGCTCAGATTGCCGCGGCGATGGGATTTTCGTGGGTGTTTTGTTCTGCCCGAGTAGCACCGGTGGTTCGAGCCGTATCCAGGGGTGAAACGACCCTCGTGGACGCTTATTTGACCCCGGTGGTCCGCAAGTATTTGACGGGGCTGAGTCATCAGATCTGCCAGATTACCGGGAGCAAGTTGCGGGTGATGACAAGCAGTGGAGGATTGATCGATGCGGCGGACGCATCAGGCAAGGAACTGGTTCTCTCGGGTCCTGCCGGAGGTGCGGTCGCGCTGCAGGCAATCTCCAAACAAGTCGGTGCGCCAAAGCTGATCGGCTTGGACATGGGGGGCACCTCGACGGACGTTTGCCGGATCGATGGCCGTTTGCAACTCGAGCATGAAACGGTCAAAGCAGGGATCCGAATGACGGTTCCGACCCTAGCGATCCATACGGTCGCTTCTGGGGGCGGCAGCATCTGCTGGTTCGATGGGGTTCAGTTGCGAGTTGGACCAAAGAGCGCCGGTTCGGAGCCGGGGCCAGCTAGCTATGGCCAAGGAGGACCGCTGACGATCACGGATTTGAATTTGCTCCAAGGTCGGATCGATCCTCAAGCGTTCCCGATTCCTTTGCAACTCCAAGCCGCCGAAGATCGTCTAGGGGAATTGCTCAAACAGGTTCGGTGCAATGCGTTGTTTGAGTCGATGGATTCCGATAAGCTTGTATCGGGTTTGCGTCAAATCGCTAACGAGCAGATGGCTTCGGCCGTGCGGGCTATCAGTACCCAGCAAGGAGCCGACCCTCGCGAACATGTCCTCGTTGGATTCGGAGGTGCAGCCGGCCAACATATTTGCCAGATCGCCGATCTACTCGAGATGGATCGGATCATCGATCATCCCGAAGCCGGTTTGCTAAGTGCTCTGGGGATGGGGCTTGCCCAAGTCAAACGCTCGGCAATCCATCCGCTGTATATGCCTTTGGATAAGATCGACCCAGAGCAATTGGATCAGATTCGTAACAGACTCACCGAACAAATCAGCTTGGAATTGGCCAATGAAGGAATCGCTTGCGAGCAGCAGTCGTTTTGGGGTGAGATCGAGCTTCGTTACATCGGAACCGAAGGATCGCTGAGGATCCTCTGGGACGATCACCCAGAGACATGGGTTTCAAGGTTTGAAGCCAAGTACAGAGACAAGTTCGGCGTCACCAGGGGCTCACATCCGCTGGAGGTAACGAGCTTGTGGCTCGAAGGCTCTTCCCCAGAACCGAGCCTTGAACCTGTCGCGATTGCTCAAGATGAAAGCCTACCGCAGCGTTCTATATCCATGGTGGTGGAAAATCAGAGGGTCGATGCACCCTGCATCGATCGCTCAGCCCTAGCGATCGGGCAAGTGATCGCTGGACCGGCAGTGGTTCAGTCGAGTGGTTCGACAACAATCATCGATTTGGGTTGGAAGGCAACCATGCAATCCGATGGATCGCTCTGGATCGAACGAGCGAAACATAGCGTCGAGCAAACCATCAAGAAAAATGGATCAGGACAATCTTTCGAGCGTGGAGTTAATCCGATTCTCAGGGAAGTCATCGCTCAGAGGATTGCAGCGATTGCCGATCAGATGGGAATCGTGCTTGAGCAGACGGCGCTGAGTGTGAACGTCAAGCAACGGAGGGACTTTAGCTGCGCGGTCTTCGATGCCCAAGGGGAATTGATCGCCAATGCACCCCATGTGCCGGTTCATCTCGGGGCCATGGGACGAACAGTACAAGCGATGATCGAGCGGTTCGAGACGATGAGTCCTGGGGATTGCTTTGTCACCAACGACCCCTATCAAGGTGGCTCACATTTGCCGGACGTGACGGTTGTCACACCTGTGTTTGCGCCGGAGGAATCGCCGCGACCGGCGTTCTTCGTCGCTTCGCGTGCGCATCACGCTGAGATCGGTGGAATTGCACCTGGATCGATGGCACCGACTTCGACACGTTTAGGCCAAGAGGGTGTCATTATTCCGCCGATGCATTTGACTGAGGCTGGGGTCGATCGCATGGATCGAGTCGAAGGGTTGCTCAAGAGTGCTCCTTATCCGTCGCGAAACGTCGCTGAAAACTTAGCGGATCTGCTTGCTCAACAAGCGGCCAATCAGCGAGGTGCACTGGCCATGGTCGAGTTGGCTAAGTCGCTCGGAGTGGCTCGGTTGCAATCGGTCCTTAAGTCGATTTTGGAAGTGGCCAGAGCCAAGACATCGCGATGGATTGCGGGATTGCCAAAGTCCCATTACCGATTCGAGGATGCGATGGATGATGGGACTCGCATTGCAGTCCTGATCACCAAAGAGCCTGAGGATCGACTGCGTATCGATTTTCAAGGTACGGGAACTGAGAGTTTGAGGAATCTCAATGCCAATCCAGGGATCGTCACGGCCGCGGTGATGTATACGATTCGATGCGCGATCGGCGATACGATGCCACTGAACTCAGGAGTCATGCGCTCTGTTGATTTACACATCCCTCCGGGCATCCTTAATCCTCGCGGAACAGGACCCCTGGAAAACTGGCCAGCCGTAGCAGGCGGTAACGTTGAAACCAGTCAAAGGATCGTCGATGTGCTCTGGGGTGCTCTTGGGCTAGCGGCGGCCAGCCAAGGTACGATGAACAACTTTTTGTTTGGCAATGAACGTTTCGGTTACTATGAAACGATCGGCGGAGGGACTGGGGCAAGCCAATACGGGCCAGGGGCTGACGCTGTTCATTCGCATATGACCAATACACGATTGACGGATGTCGAGATCTTGGAAAGTCGTTATCCGGTGCGAGTGATGCGGTTTGGAATTCGGCGTGGAAGCGGTGGCCAAGGCTTGCATCAGGGAGGATGTGGTATGGAGCGAGAGATCATGGCGCTTGAAGCACTTGAGGTATCACTAGTGACGAGTCGGCGCAATGGTTCGGGGCCTTATGGACTGGCAGGAGGCCAAGCGGGTTTGCAAGGGGAGAACTGGTGGATCGATCATCATGGCAATAAGCAGCAGTTGCAGGGTTCATGCCAGCTGCGGATCCAACCGGGTGATCGCATACGGATCATGACTCCCGGTGGTGGCGGTTTTGGGGCAAGTCGTTAAGTATTGACCACTCTCTTCTTCCCGCCCGATCGCGGGAAGCCAAATGGTGTTGTATTGATGTACAAGCGGTAGTGCGCAAGCACTCCGGTGAGTGATGGAAGGTTTGCGATTTCTTGGTGGTTTTCACCGGACGGCTCGCGCCGTTCCGCTTTTATTGAACGCCGATGGTGGGAAACCCAATGGTGGCCTTAGAGATTACCGAAATGATTCTTTTGCCAATCTTTTGGCCTAATTGGCTATTGTTTTTTTGCGTATTTTTCGAAGGAGCGAATGGTTTGATGGGCGGCTTGGTGGGAGTCTGGTAAAGCGAAGACTTCTGCGCTGAGATAGCCGCTATATCCGATCGTGCGCAGAGCATCGATGACGGGACTGACCGTGAGATGTCCAAGCCCGATCGCTTGTCGGTTGCTGTCAGCAAAATGGACATGTCCTATTGCTGTACCTGCCTTGCGGATCGAATCAGCCAAATCGGCTTCTTCGATATTCATGTGAAACAAGTCGGCCAGCAATTGGGTGCAGAACAATCCTCGGATCATCGCCGAGCCTTGCGCCAATGTATTGCACTGGTCGGTTTCGTAGCGATTCAGTGGTTCGTAAAAAATTTTGCCGCCTATCCTTTTGGCTCGCATGTCGAGATGCTCGAGCCCATGACGCAGATATTGTTTGGCAAGCGGCTTTGGCACCCCCGGGCTCGATCGGCCTTGCATCGAACCGAGGATCATTGGGGCACCCAGATCGGTGGCCACTTCGAGCATCGACTCGAGGAATACCAGGGCCTGCGACCTGACTGAGCTGTCTGAATCCGCCAAGGAGAGCTTGTGCCGCACCCAACCGGCTCCGGTTCCAATCGCGGCGATTTGGATCCCGAACTGCTCGGAGAGACCTTTGAGATTGTGTTGGTGGAAGTATTCCGGGCCGGGTGGAAATATTTCGATCCCGTCAAAACCTAATTCAGCGGCCAAGCCCATGCTCTCTTGGAGAGATCCCCAAAAAACGAAAGGGCCACCGAGAGCTTCTGGGACCGCCGAGTAGGTTATCGAGGATTTCATTTCGTTTTCGTTCATCAATTCTTTGCGTAATCTTCATATTGGTCGACTGTTCCACTTGCCGGGCTTGCATCAAAATCTGCTTCGATGATTCTGGAACTACGATGAGCTAGAAGATAGTCGATTCCCAGGAGGATTTCCATGCGAGAGAAACTAGGTTCCACCTTGATACTGCCACCAAGAATGTTCCATCGCGGAGGTTTACTTGGCGTCCTTGCACTGTGGGGCTTTGCACTCTGTTTGTTGGTCTTCGAGTCCCGGGGGCAGCTTGCAGTCGACGCTTCCTTGAAGCCTTACAAGCCCGTGCCAGGAGTCTCGGGGCAACTCAAGAGTGTTGGTTCGGATTCGATGAATCCACTGATGTTGCTTTGGACCGAGAAGTTCAAGACGTATTACAAGGGTGTGCGTACGGAGGTTGAGGGGCAGGGGTCTTCGAAGGCCATGCCAGCGCTGATCGAGGGAGCATCGAGTTTCGGGCCGATGAGTCGAGATGCCAAGAGCAATGAAATTGCGGACTTTGAGAAGAAGTTTGGCTACAAGCCAACGATGATTCCCACAGCGATCGATTTGCTGGCGATTTACGTCCATCGCGACAATCCGATTTCGGAAATATCGGTGCAACAACTCGACTCGGTTTTTTCGAGCACTCGAAAACTCGGTGGGGGTGCGGTCGACAAGTGGGGTGAGTTAGGTCTTTCAGGCGAGTATGAGACTGCAAGCATCGCGATGTTTGGACGAAACGCAGCTTCTGGGACTTACGGTTTTTTCAAGGAGAAGGTGCTTGGAAACGGCGATTACCGGGACTTGGTCAACGAGCAACCTGGTTCGACGGCGGTGATTCAATCGGTAGGGGAAAACAAATTCGCAATCGGCTATAGCGGAGTCGGATTCAAAACCGCGTCGGTAAAAACACTCGCCTTGGCCTCGAAACCTGGAGAAAAGGCCTTCCCGCCAACCGCCCAGCACGCATACAGCGGAGACTATCCTCTGGCCCGTTACTTGTACTTGGCGATCAATCACAAGCCTGGAACGAAGCTCGATCCGGTGCGTCGCGAGTTCATTAAGTTTATATTCAGCAAAGAGGGTCAGGAGTTGGTCGTCAAGGAAGGGTCGTTTCCGGTTGATGCTGCGACGGCTGCCAAGGCCTTGAAGATCCTAGGCATTGACCCTTAAGATCTCCACTTTACCGCAACGCGGGCGATCATCATCAATACCGAATCGAGCCAAGAACAAACCACTGTGAATCGAAGCGTCTATCGGCGCGATCGCTCTTCGCGTGCAAGAGTCTACTGGGCTGATCGCATTGCACGCGGGGTGATCACCATTGGCGGCATCGGAACGATCATCGTGGTGTTGTTGGTCGTGTTGGTTCTTTTGGCAAATGTTCTGCCACTGTTTCGAAAAAGTCAGATCGATCTAGCGTCCGAAATTTCGCTAACGGGAATCGGTGGCGAAACCGGCGCGACGTTTCTGGCATTTGGATCCGATGAATACTGCGAATTGGTGTGGTTGGTGCGACCTGACCAGAGTTTGGACATCTATTGTCTTGCCACCGGAGAGTTGATTCAACGATCGACGGCACCGAGTGTTGCTCAAGGTGGCAAACCGCTTCGAGCGACGGTGGCGAGGATCGACGACCAGCAATCCTCGGTTCTCTTGGGCTTGGAAGATGGTTCGATTCGGATAGTCCTTTGCACGATCGATGTTAGTTTTGCTTCCAAGTCGGATCTGGATCGGGAACTCGTACGAGAGATCGATTCCAGGGATGGTTTGCCTGTGTTGCGGGATCAGACCATCTACCGAGCGAGCTCTGAGGGTCTGATTCGCAAGGTCTCCTTCGCGGGCGCTGAGTACCTTGAGCCGATCCCTGTGCATAGCAGTGCGATTGAGAATCTCGATTGGGTTTATAAGACAGATGGATCGCTGATGGCTTCCTCTCAAAAAGGTGCTTGGGCAAGCACAGCCGCAGGTGAACTTGCGATGGGGCAATTCGAGCGTCAAAGTGGTGGGATAGGATCCAAACCCAAGCAGAGCGTGCAAATCTGGCAATCCAAGCTCGATGCACAGCCCACAATTCAGGGGCTGATGCTCAGCGGTTTGCGGGATTCGCTCCAAAGCGTGGACGCCACTGGATGCGTTAGTCGTTGGAGTCCAGACGGATCAGGATCGCTCAAGCGAGTAGAAAACTACAAAACGCTCACGGCTCAGTTGAGCGCACTTTCGGCGAGTGAACCATTGCTCGGTCGCTCGACGTTGATGTTAGGCAATCAAAGCGGCGAGCTTGAGGCTGTAGCCCTGACGACGAGTGAATCGGGAAGGGAATTGCGAACCATCCACAAAATAGTCTGCTCCGACGCGTCGATCCTTGCGATTGCATCGAGTCCAACGCAGAGATTGGTTGCGGTTGCCGACAAGGTTGGAGGGCTGAGTGTCATGCATGTGACGTCCGAGCGTCTGATCGCCAAACTCGAATCTGTCGAGTTAAAGTCGGATGAACAGTTGCGATTTTCGAAGTCGGGTCGAGAGTTGCTTTTGTGTAGCAATTTGGGTGTTCGGCGTTTGGAACTCGACAGCGAGTATCCCGAGGCCTCGATAGAGAGTTTTTTCAAACCCCTTTGGTATGAAGGGTATGAGCAACCGAACTATGTTTGGCAAAGCAGCACTGGAAGCAGCGAAGGTGAGCCGAAGTTCAGTTTGATCCCGTTGGTTTTTGGAACCCTCAAAGCCACCTTCTATTCGATGTTGATCGCAGCACCGATTGCGATTTTAGCGGCGATCTTTGGAAGTGAGTTTCTGAGCGCTACATGGCGAGATCGATTCAAGCCATTGATTGAACTCATGGCCAGTGTGCCGAGTGTGGTGTTGGGTTTTATCGGTGCGATGGTCTTGGCACCGATCATGAGAGACTCTTTGTTTTGGATCCTGTTTTCGGTCGCTTTGACTGTGTTTCTGTTTTTGCTCGCGGCCCATCTTTGGATTTTGATACCGACCGAGCGATCGATCCCATTGCGTAAGTATCGACTACCACTGTTGTTTTTGGTTCCCCCAGCAGCGATACTGCTATCAGGCTTGTTTTCTGGGGCCATTGAGCGTTGGATTTTTGGTTCATCCATGCAAGCTTGGCTGGATGAACCCCAGATGTCGAGTTGGCCAGGTTGGTTCCTATTGCTGATTTTGCCCTCGGTCTTGGTGGTTCTATGGCTTTTTTCGAATCCTCTGTCCTCATCGCTTGATTGGCTTTCTGAGCGTCTGGGATTGCAAGGCCGTGCTCTATGGCTGACGATCCTCTTTTGCATGGCGAGTGTCTTGGTTTTGTTTCTTTCGGGTGCGATCGCTTCGTTGCTCAGCGGCTTGGAATTCGATTCTAGGCGAGGGCTCTTGGGCGCCTATCAGGAACGCAACGCCCTATTGGTCGGGGGTATTTTAGGCTTTGCCATCATCCCCTTGATTTATACCTTGGCAGACGATGCGTTGCAGTCGGTACCTCAGCATCTCCGCAGTGCATCGCTAGGTTGCGGGGCGACGGTATGGCAAACGACGATTCGAGTGGTTGTGCCTACGGCCATGAGCGGACTTTTTAGTGCTCTGATGATCGGATTTGGGCGGGCCATTGGTGAGACGATGGTGGTGCTGATGGCTGCCGGAAATACACCTTTAATCGATTGGAACCCGTTCAATGGCTATCGGACTTTGTCGGCAACTCTTGCGACGGAGTTGCCTGAAGCGGCACGAGGTTCGACGCACTACCACACCTTGTTTTTAGCGGCCCTGTTGCTGTTTCTCTTTACATTGGTCGCAAACACACTGGCCGAATGGGTTCGGATGCGGTTTCGCAAGAGGGCCTATCAGCTATGATCCGCACCGACTCGAAACGAAGTGCACAAGCCCGAATCGCAGCTCAGGGAGAACCGATGGTTTGGCTCTCAGGGGGGATGTTTGCGATCGCTTGCTTGATGATTTTATCGTTACTGGCGTTTGTGCTGTGGCAAGGGCTATGGACTCTATGGCCTAGGTGCTACTCCATCTACAGCAAAACCGACGGAAGTATTCTTGGAGGTGAGCTTTACACCAAGCAACGGGTCGATGGACAAGAAAAGCTCTATCTTCGTACCGGCAACTACGATGTCTCCAATCGTCATTTTGCTTACGTCTCAAGCTTGGAACTCTCGGACGAAAAACCTTGGACCGATCCAGATCTTTGGCTCGTCGAGCGCAAAGAATGGGGGAACCTTTACGGATTTCCAAAGGAGTTGTCTTGGAAAAAATCAGCACCTGAGGAATTTGCGAAGTATGTTGCGCAAGGCTTGCAAGAGACAACCAAGATCGATCGCCAGTTAGCGACAGCGAAAAATCAGCTGAAGCGAACAGACCATCAGATTGCCGAAGCTCGTTTGGGAGTTCGACGCGTGGAGTTGGCCGAAAAGGTCGATTTGCAAAAGGCAATCGAAACAGGCTCTCTGGAAGGGGTGAGTCCGGCAGGCAAACGGGCCCTTGAGCATCTTGCGGAGTGGAATCAACGTGCCGACGAGGCGATGATAAAAATCAATGAGCAGATCGCTGAGCTTGAGTCAAAGCGATCTGAGAGGAGTATCCTCTTTGAGCTCCCGATCGGCCAAGAGCTTGGTAGACTTGAAGTCGATTGGTCGGAATTTTCAGCGGGCAAACTGACAGACCTTCGAGACTTGACCAAGTTGCTTGGTATCGAGTCTGTTGAGCCTGAATCCAAAATCACACCGCAGCAAATTTCGGTCGAGCAAGTTGGTAAGGGGCACGTTCTGTGCAAAGTGGAGAGTCCGAATGAACCGGTGCGACGGCTCTGGATACGGAGACTGGGTGATAAAGAATGTGCGGTTTCTGGTTTGCAGGAGCATTCGATCCTGCTTGCCGATATCGTTCGCTTCTTCCCTCCAAACCGGTTGGGTATCTTTCAGCGGCTAGGAATTTATGCAAGTCGATGGTGGGAGTTTCTCTCAGGAGATCCGCGAGAGGCGGGGATGGAAGGAGGATTCTTTCCAGCGATCTGGGGTACTGTGGTCATGACGATCATCATGTCGATGGCCGTGATACCCTTTGGAGTCCTTGCTGCACTTTACATGCGAGAGTATGCCAAGAGTGGTTGGCTTTTGAGTGCGATTCGAATCAGCATCAATAATCTCGCGGGCGTGCCTAGCATCGTATACGGTGTTTTTGGTTTGTCGTTTTTCTGCTACATCGTCGGAGGGTATATCGATGGTGGACCCAAGAAGGCGGGCTTTACGCCTTGGCCAAGCGCTGTGTGGTTCTCTGCCTTAGCCGGCCTGGCGCTCTTGGGATTGGTTGCGTTCGCTGTATCGGTTTTATCTGGTCAAGCAGAAGCGAGGCGATCGCCGTTTCGATCGACGCTTCGATGGGGAGGAGGCTTGTTGTGGCTTGCGACTCTAGTCGGGATTGTCTGGTTACTGATGAAATCGCCGCATTTTGAGGGTTTCTATCAGGCACAATTGCCGAACCCGACTTTTGGTAAGGGATGTTTGCTTTGGGCTGCATTGACGTTGGCTCTCTTGACATTGCCGGTGGTGATTGTTGCGACCGAGGAGGCGCTCTCGGCGGTACCCAATTCGCTTCGCGAGGGTTCGTATGCGTGTGGTGCGGGTAAATGGCAAACGATTCACCGAATTGTGCTTCCGTATGCAAGACCTGGGATCATTACGGGATTTATTTTGGCGATGGCCAGAGGGGCAGGGGAGGTCGCACCGATGATGCTTGTCGGTGCGATTCCTCTGGCGACGGAGCTTCCACTCGATGGCGAGTTTCCGTTTCTTCATGGGTCCAGATCGTTTATGCATTTGGGTTTTCAGATATACTCCTTGGGATTTCAGAGTCAAAATAGCGAAGCTGCCAAACCGATGGTCTTTACCGCAACGCTGTTGCTCTTGGCGATCGTAACGTTACTGAACCAGACTGCGATTTGGCTCAGGGCTAGGTTGCGTAAGCGGTTTGAGACGAGCCAGTTCTAGAAAGCTTTTCCATGAATAGACTCAAAGCGATCGCTGATGGACAGACGTTCGATTCAGTCATACACCCCGAGGTTCTTTCTCGCGAGCCCGTTGTAGCGATCAAGGACTTTAGTTTGTTTTATGGGCGCAAGCAGGCTTTGTACAACATCAGCATGCCGATCGTCAAAGGGCTCGTTACGGCGTTGGTAGGCCCCAGTGGTTGTGGCAAGTCGACGTTGCTGCGCAGTGTCAATCGGATGAACGATCTCGTGGAGTCGGTTCGGATCGAGGGGGACATGCTGCTCAATGGCGATTCGATCTTTGCACCGTCGGTCGATGTCATCGAACTTCGTAAACGGATGGGGATGGTATTTCAAAAGCCCAATCCTTTTCCGATGAGTATTTTTGAGAACGTTGTCTATCCACTTCGGATCGATGGCCAGCGGGACAAGACGATTTTATCGCAGGTCTGCGAGCAATCCTTAAGGGGGGCTGCTTTGTGGGACGAGGTCAAGGATCGGTTGCATGAGTCGGGGTTGAGTCTTTCGGGGGGGCAGCAGCAGCGGCTGTGTATCGCTCGTGCGATTGCAAGCGATCCGGAGGTTTTGCTTTTGGATGAGCCTTGTTCGGCGCTAGATCCGATCGCGACGGGCAAGATCGAGGATTTGATCGATCGTTTGCGAGGCGAGTATTCGATATTGATCGTCACGCACAACATGCAGCAAGCATCTCGCATCAGCGATCATACGGCGTTTATGTATCTGGGGCGTTTGGTGGAGATGGCCGAGACTTCGACGATATTTACAAGGCCAACTCTCAGCGAGACCGAAGACTACGTCACAGGTCGATTCGGCTAACGTCCTACACGCCCGAGGCGAGTGATCGATACTAGTTGATTTATTTCTGGCCTAACTTCACAAAAGTACGCGGCTTAGCTTCATCGAAAGCTCACTTAGATCTGCAAACTAAGAATCGTTGATTTTTCAGTTTGCAATTGTTATCGGGAGTAGGTGATGCTTAAGAGACTTCGGAACAAACGCAATGCGTTCACTCTGGTTGAATTGCTTGTGGTTATAGCGATCATCGGAATTTTGGTAGGCTTGTTGCTGCCGGCTGTCCAGGCAGCTCGCGAAGCGGCTCGCAGAATGGCCTGTAGCAACAACATGCGACAGCTCGGACTTGCAGCACACAATCACGAAAGTGCGACCAAGAGATTTCCACCGAGTCTTTTTGTGGATATCGGACTACCTCCTGGCGGTGCTGGTCAACCGGGTGCTCCCTATCCGGCCTCTGTGCATGCTTGGAGCGTATTTTTCTTGCCCTACATGGAGCAAGGATCCCTTTATGCTCAGTACAGTCTTAAGTTTCCTTGGTTTTCATCGCCAGCGATTGTGCCAGGGACACCGGACAACCAATCGGTGCTAAGAAATTCGATTCCTGCTTTCATCTGTCCATCTTCCCCTGGTGGATCTTCGAGAACGGTTTCTGGTACCTTTAGTTTTGGTGCGCCGTTTCCTTACCAAAACCTCGCGGTCACTGACTATGCAACCTGTAGTTCGATCAATCCAGGGAGCATTACGTTTTTCGGATACCCATCAGGAACAACTCAGAACGATCTTTTCGGTGCGCTGGCACCTGAAGTAAAGGGCGCCGGTGCTGTGCCTGTTTTGGGGCAACCGTTGCGTAAGGCATTTCGAATCGCCGACATTACCGATGGCACCAGTCGATCAATTTTATTGTGCGAAGATGCTGGACGTCCGGACTTTTGGATCATGGGCAAGCTTGATCCCTCGCGCAGACTTAACGATGGTGGATGGGGACATCATGAAAACGACTACGGTCTTGATGGTGCCGTTAGTGGCACGAGAACCGCTCCGGGTAACTGCGTGATCAATTGTCACAATGACAATGAAACTTATTCATTCCATGGAAGTGGAGCGATGCATGCGATGGCCGATGGCAGCGTTCAATTCACCAGTGCGAATATCAGCCCGCAAGTCTACGCAGCACTCTTGACAGCAAGAGGCAATGGCTTGACGCCATCGGAAGTTTCTCCGTCTGCTTCGGATGAATAATCGCTAGACAGAATCCACTCGTAAATGGTATATGGCATGACGGTTCAAAATAGACACTACCTGAATCTAGGTCGACTTTCCTTCGTAGTTTTCGTTGCTTTGGTTTCTGGGTGCTCGAAGGGGAACCCAAAGACGGCAGTTGTCAGAGGGGTGATCAAGACCAAGCAAGGTCAGCCTTGCTCGAAGGCTCTGATCGTCTTCCACCCGTTGGAAAAACCCAGATTGAACGACCCCAAGCCGGTTGCAACGGCAGAGGAATCGGGAGAGTTTGTTGTCAGAACCTTTACGATGGATGATGGGGCAGTGCCCGGTGAATATGGGGTTACCGTGGTGTGGCCTGGGGATAGCGACGGTCAATCTGCGCTTTCGCTTAGCGGGGAAGGCTCTACATCCGGAGCTGACAGGCTCGGTGGAAAGTATGGTAACCCCAAGGATCCGAAGATTAAGCTGACGATCCCGGCCAGTGGTGATCCGAATTTAAAAATTGAGATCGACGGGTAGCCGTAGAGGTTGGTACAGGCCGAACCTGAGTTCATCGTTTTATCATATTTCATTCCTCAACTATTCACAGTTAGGTACATAATGAAATGCCGATGACGTGGTAGCGTATTGGTGCAACGTCTGGTTCCGTTATCGGTTGAATCATGGAGGATTCTGATGGATGTCCAAGCACAGTACGACTATCGGACGATATTTATCAGCGATTTGCATGTCGGTTGGGACAAGGTTTCAGAAGACCACTTGCTGAGTTTTCTAAGAAGACTCAAAACGCGTAATCTCTACTTAGTGGGGGACGTTTTGGAGTGGTTCTATCGGCCCAGTGGCACTGTGAGAATGTCAATCAAGCGTTTCCTCACAGAACTGCTTGAACTATCGCGACGCGGGACGGTGATTCACTGGTTGTCGGGCAACCACGATCCTGCAACCTACAAGGGGCCAATACAGTTTGATTGGCTCTACAATGCGATACCGGAAGTTTGCGTCAAGCCTCACGATCGATATACGGCAAGTGACGGTCGAACCTACCTGATTGTACACGGGGATATCTATGACTATTTCACGCCAAAAACGATTGCTTGGAAGCAGCAACTTGCAGAGTGGCTTTACCCACTGTATCTGAGAATCTTGGATCGTTCGAGTCACTGTAGCTGGATAGGAGCGATCCAGAAACGCAAGAACCAAGATCCACTTTTGGCAGATCATGCAAATGCGTTTCGCAACTTGATGATCGAGTTAGCTCGGCTACAGAATTGTGACGGCGTGATCTGTGGTCATATTCACGTGCCGGAATCTTGCACCATCGGTTCGATGTCCTATCTGAATTGTGGTGATTGGCTAGAGCACCGTAGTTATTTGGCAGAAACAGAATCAGGCCAGATCAAGCTTATGAGTCAGGGATCGAATCCGTAGTCGAAGTCACTTGCTTCAAAGGATTGAAGGTAGCTCTATGGCAACGATTGTCTACAGTGTCAACGGGGAGGGACGAGGTCATGCCACGCGTGTTCAGGCGATTGTCGAGATGCTCATTCCAAGGCATCGGTTTATTCTATTAGCCTCCGAAGATGCATACGATCATTTTAGGGGTGAGTACCACGACCACCCCTATGTGAAGGTGTCTCCGATCCCAGGCTTACGCTTCAAATATCACGGGGGAAGACTCTCGTACATCCGCTCTTTTTTCGGTTCGTTGCCGTTTCTTTGGAATCTAAGTCGTAGCGTACGAGCTGTCGAGCGGGTTTTGATGCGTGAGCAGCCTGATTTGGCGATTACCGATTTCGAGCCACTTTTGCCGAGAGCTGCTTCGAGGCTCCAAGTCCCTTGGATGAGCCTCGATCATCAGCATTTTCTGAGTGTAAGCGATTTTAGGTCTTTGCCCTTTTCCATGAGATGGCAAAGCCGATTTTTGCGGTGTTCGGTTGGTTTGTTCTATCGGGGGCAAATCTCAGAGGCCGTGAGTTCTTTTGCGCATTTGCCAACTCGCAAAGGCTGCGAAGATGTCGTACGTATAGGAGTTCTTATAAGGCGAAAAATACAGCTTGTAAAATATCAAGTTACAAATGCTGGGCATTTGCTGGTGTATATTCGAGGAGCGGCGCCGGATCGGTTTTGGGAAGCGTTGTCTAAAATCGAAAAGCCAATCTATGTTTTTGGTAAATGCCCACCCCCAGTCCTTCCCAACCTCGAATACTTTGGAATCCAAAATGAGAAGTTCATTCGTCATTTGGCCAACTGCGATGCCCTGATTACCACCGCAGGTAATCAACTCGTGGGAGAGGCTTTCTATCTGGGTAAACCAGTCTTGGCTATCCCCGAGCGAGGAAATTTCGAGCAGTGCGTCAACGGCTGGCTTGTTTCGCAATCCCAAGGGGGTTGGTCTGTGCATTTCGAGCAGATTACCCCGCATGTTCTTTCCCAGTTTCTGCTTTCGCTGCCGCTATTTCGCAATCGAATCGCCGGATTGGAATGGTCCGGGAATGAAGATGCTAAAGCGTTTATCGAGGCGCATCTGCCGATGATCCAAGCTGATGCTGATTCGCAGGACAATTCCTTTCATTATGTTGCTTAAACTATGTTGCTAGCCACGTTGCGCCGAGTCCCAGGATTCCTTGTCGATTCCTACAACGTTCGTCGAGGTAGAAGTGTCCTTCCAAGGCTAGTTACCTATACCGTTACTTTTCGGTGCAATGCACGTTGCATCATGTGTGATTCCTGGAAACTCCAAGGCCACAACGATTTGAAAATCGAAGAGGTCGAAGCGATTTTTAAGCAATTGCCAAGGATGGATGGTGTACGACTTACGGGGGGAGAACCGTTCGTTCGTCAAGATCTTCTGGAAATTACCGAATTGGCGATTCGATATCTCAAGCCATTGGGAATTCACATCACGACCAACGGATTTCTGACCGATCGCATCGTTGAGCTTTGCACCAAAAGGCCCCGTAAAACTCCCCTTCAGATCATGGTCAGTCTCGATGGACTCAAGGACAAGCACAACCATATTCGCGGTAGCAATGTTGCGTTTAATTGCGCGATGAAAACAATTGAAGAGCTTTCTAAAATTAAAGGCAAGTTGAATTTAGACCTCGCTGTCAACCAGACGATCGTCGATGAGGAGGGAATTGAGCATTATGAGCTACTCAAAGAGAAGCTTAGGCCACTGGGTGTAAGTCATCAAATGGTCATGGCTTACGATTCAAGCGCAACGTATTCGGTAGAACGCAACCGTGATGTGGCTCCAAAACAGGTCGGTCAATTCACCACATTTGGGCAAATCGACGGCACGAAACTGAAAAGATTGTTCGAGAGTGTTCATGCGGATCTGAATTCTTTGCCATGGTGGGCTAGGCTCGCGAAGTCTTACTATCTCAAAGGGATCAAGGAGCGATTGTTCAGTGATCCTGATTCGACCGTTTTTACCAATCCAACGTGCGTGGCCCTTAATTCGCATTTGCGAATCTTTCCAAATGGAGATGTTCCTACATGCCAATTCAACAGCAAGATCGTTGGGAACCTTCGCGAGACATCTTTTTCGGAGGTTTGGCAATCGGAAAGTGTTCAGTCGCAACGAGAATGGGTCGGGAAATGTCCAGGCTGCTGGGCTGAGTGCGAAGTCTTACCAAGCGCTCTGTACTCGTTGGATTTGATCAAACCGCTTCGAGTTGGAAACATTATTTCCCATGGAAAAGGTTTTGATGTCCTCTAAAGGCGTTTCCTTTGGTGTTCGGCCAAAGTCATCGGAGGATTGTCCCTGCGGTGTTGTATTTTCGCGATTTCCCAAAGGCGATCATCGGATTAATTGCATGGCATTTTAGTCAATGAGCCTACCACTGGCTTTATGCCAGTGGTGACCCCCGAAGGTTTACCCGCAATAATTCCTGAATACCTAAGACGTAGAAGTGGTTGCTAGTTGGGGGAGATCAATTGATCTAGTCCAACGACGGTAAACCCGATTTCATCATAGCGATCAGATTTTTTGCTGGCATCCTCCAGATCCCCTCGCTCGTATAAAATTCCGATGCTTTGATCAGGCATCAAGGCTATATCTGAGTAGCCCGTAAAGTTGGGTGCTGGCTTCTATCTGACAGAATGGCTTTATGTTGCGATCCGACGGTCCTGATGTTAAATTCACGTGTTATGAGCACTACACCTAATCAGACTGAGCTAAATCTACTGAAGACCATTTGCGGAATCCAAACGCATGTCGAGTTTGCCAATACCAAGGCAAATCTTGAGCGAATGCTTCGATGGCTCGATCACCAGGATGTCGATGGAGCCGACTTAGTGGTCTTTCCTGAATGCATGCTCAGCGGATACTGTTTTGCAAGTCTAGAAGAAGCGCGTCCCCATGCCGAGTCGATTCCCGGACCGGCGACCGATGCGATCACCCAGGTTTGCAAGTCGAAGAAAATGCATGTGGTCTTTGGACTACTGGAACTTGGTCCTCAAGATTCCGTTTACAACAGTTGCGTGCTTGTAGGGCCAACTGGCGTGATCTCGACGTATCGCAAAGTCCATCTTCCCTACTTGGGGGTCGATCGATTTACCACGCAGGGTGAGAATCGCTATCGCGCGGCCAATGCCGATTCGATGCGAATCGGGATGCATATTTGCTACGACGGCTCTTTCCCCGAGTCCTCGCGATGTTTGGCTCTCGATGGAGCTGATCTGCTGGTCTTGCCGACGAATTGGCCGCCGGGCGCAGACACCTTTGCCAAGTATCTTCCAAACGCAAGAGCTCTTGAGAACAATGTCTACTTCATGAGCGTCAATCGTGTAGGCACCGAACGAGGTTTTCGATTCATCGGAAACAGTCGCATCTGCGATCCCAATGGGAATCCCATCGCGGATGCTCCCAACGAGAACGAGCAAGTTCTTCGCGCGACGATCGACTGCAACAAAGCCAGAAACAAGCGACTCGTTCGGGTCCCCAAAGAGCACGTAATTGATCGATGGGCAGATCGCAGGCCGGCTTACTACGAATCGATTGCAAAAGAGCACCAACTGGAGCGAAAGATCGATTGATTCGCCAAGGCTGACTATTTTTGGCAGTGGTAGACGATCGCAGGCGGCAAGTTCCTCCACAGAATCGGGCTTATTTCGACTGAGCGAAAATTCTCTTTGAGCAAACTGCGAAATCTTTGACCTGCCGGTAGTGGCAAACCGTGCAGGTACGCGAACGTTGAGAACCTGCCATTTGGCCCAAGAGAATCGAGAATCGCAGTAAGGATTTTTCTTTGGAGATCCTCACTAAATGCGGCCCATGGCAAGCCGCTGACGAGTGCATCGAGTTGGGAAATTTGTCGTTCCATGCACAAGGCCTTGAGATCCGAGGCGTCGGCCTGAACGATATCGGCTAGCGGGAATCTTTGTTCTAAATGTTTGACAAATTGAGGGTTAATCTCGACGGCAAAAAACCGTGTGCTCTTACCGCATTGATCGAGGATGGCTTGGGTAAAGGGGCCCGTGCCAGGCCCGATTTCGGCGACTGCAGAGCAAGTTTTCCAATCGATTTGACGGAGCATCTCGGAGGCGAGATATCTCGAACTCGGTGCAATGGCCCCGACGGCACCAGGGTGCTTGATAAACCCCTTGATAAACTTGATCCAATCTCCGTTTGGCAAGGCTATATTCTCCCAAATGGGTTGCTTTTGGATCGAGGAAACCAGGATCCTCAACGAAGTTCGTGACATTTGCCGATGGTTGTTATATGCTTTTTGGACAGAAGAGGGATTCAAGCACACCAAGAAAGGTATCTGAATGAGCAGTTCAGAGGGTTCGGGACCGACTTATCATACGATGCGGGGGCGAGATTATCCGACCCTTAGGCAGTTTACTGTCTTTCTGGAGAATCGCGTCGGACAGTTGCTCGATGTGGTAAGACGACTTGAGATATCGGGAAATCGTATCTTGGGGTTTTCCATCAATGACTCATCCGACTGTGCGCTGGTTCGATTTTTGCTGAGGAACCCCGAGACGGGTCGAGAGACGTTTGAACGAGCCGGGTTGTCGGTTTTTGAGAGCGATTGCATCGGAGTGGAGTTGCCCGAGTCTGGCCAACCGTTTCAAGAGATTTGCCTTGCACTTCTCCAAGCCGAGATCAACATCGTGCGAGCTTATCCTTTGCTGGGACGCAGTTCAGGAGGATCGGCGATTGCGATCTCGGTAGACAATCCCGAAGCTGCCTTGGATACACTGGCCCAGAGAGGCTTTCGTCTGCTTCACGAAGGGGATCTTCTCGATCCGGGCGAAGACTAGCTGGCGGAGGCTCCATGGACAAAAAACTAGCCCTCTGATGGTACAGGTTGTCAAGTTTTGTCCGAAGTGTTGCTCCAAGCGTTTCATCGATCAAACTTGGTGGATGGCTTGAGCGAATTCGTGATGCAATTTGTAGCAACGGATTTGTCTTCATCTGGGGGGTTGGGGCAACTGAAAATGATGAAACGAGATCGGCGTTTGGGATTCACCTTGGTGGAGTTGTTGGTCGTCATTGCGATCATCGGTGTGCTTGTCGGACTGCTTTTGCCGGCGGTTCAAGCGGCACGCGAGGCGGCGCGGCGGATGTCTTGCTCGAATAATCTCAAGCAGATTGGTTTGGCGATGATGAACTACGAGGCTGCGACCAAGCGGATTCCTCCGAGTGCATGCATTATCCCTTCGATCTCAACCAATTCATCATGGAGTATTCATGGACGGCTTTTCCCGTACTTGGAGCAGAATAATCTGGCCAACCAAGTCAACCTGAGCGTCAACTGGAGCAATTATCCGATTTTGAATTATTATCGCGTGCCGACGTATGTCTGTCCCTCGGATCCGCGCGGTGATATCCCTCGTGACACTGCGGCAACTGGAAGCACCAGTGCGATGTTTCTCTATCCGACGACTTATGGGTTTAATCTAGGGACTTGGTTTGTCTATGACCCGAGCAGCAACACAGGAGGGGATGGTGTTACGCATGCGAATTCAACGCTCAAGCTAGCGTCGGTCACAGACGGACTGAGTCGAACTTTGTGGTCGAGCGAGGTTCATGCTTGGCAGGCTTACACGCGCAACGCGGGTCCTCCTACGACAGTGATGCCTACGACGGTTGCTGAGGTGGCGGCGATTGCCGATTCGGGACGCAAGGATCGGATTTTCCCCGACGGGACAGGAACTGGTCGATGTGAGTGGACCAGTGGGCATGCCCATCACAGTGGATTTACGGTGACTTTGGCCCCAAATACGGTTGTGCCATATGTTTTTAATGGGGTGCGATACAACATCGATTACAACTCGCAAGCTGAGGGGGAGAGCACGACTCGACCTTCCTATGCGGTGCTGACATCGCGAAGTCACCATGGAGGCTTGGTCAACTCGTGTTTGATGGACGGGAGTGTTCAGAGCATCAGCAACAATATCGACGTGCAAGTTTGGCAGGCATTAGGAACGCGGGCCAAGGCGGATCGGTCGGAGATGGATCAGTAAGAGTTCGTCTGAAGCTAGCTTGCTTCGGATTCTTCTTTCGAGCGGATCTTGCGCATCCAGACGCTATTGCCTTTTTCGTTGTATCGAGATTCGCTCATAAGTTCCCGGATCAGCAGTACACCTCTTCCGCGAGGCTGGTCCAAGCGATCCTCTTCGGTTGGGTCGGCAACGTTATGGTGATCAAATCCTTGACCTTGATCGGTGATGGTCATTTCAGCGGTTTCTGCATCGACGATGTAGACTACGTGGACGGTCTTTGAGGCATCGCGTTTGTTGCCATGTTCGATGGCATTGACAACGGCCTCCTCGATCGCCATTTGAATGTGGAACACATCACGACCTTCCCAGCCTGCCGCCTCGAGGGCACTCATCAATTCATCGATCGATGCATGCCCTGCGTCGAGGTCGCTCGGAATGGTCTTATCGCATTTCCACATCGGTGGTCGACTGTTCATCAGCAACCTGTCCAGGGTAGGAGAACGCTAGAGCTTGAAAGCCGATAGTCCGCTTGCTTCGTCTTTGCGGATATCGAAGACGCGATCTAGGCGGGTGATTTTAAAGACTTCGCCGATTTCGGGCCGAAGGCAGCACAGTTTGAGTTGACCGGCTGCGTCTTTGACTTTCTTGTTGAGCGAAATGAGTTTGTTTAGAGCCGCGCTGGACATGAACTCCACCGAGTCGAAATTCAGCAGGAGCATGTTCTTTTTCTCGTTGATGACCAATCCGGTGAGTTCATCACCGAGTTGCTCGATCGTTGCCGAGTCCACAATTTTTTTATCTACGAAATGGACAACGTGGACGCCGCCATTGTCCATCACATTGATACGCCGATAGGTGGCCATCGAACATCCTTACTAGAACAAAAAAGGAACGGATCAAAAAAACGCTTTGCAGAGCGTCTAAGGGTAAACCAAGCCCCTGATCCAAGCAATTGTTATTGCAGGGTAAGGGAGAATGTTTTTTGTCGGTTTTTTTAGATTTTTGGCAGGGAGTAACCGAGGCAAATTCCTGCTACGATCGCCGAAATCCAAAAGATCAGTACCGTGTTGCCCAGCCTACGCGTTTTGAGTCTTGAAAACATGTAGTAGAACGAATAGAGAATCGTCAGCGAGCAAAGGAGGCCTTCTTTGATCGATTCTTTGTACGCCGTGCCTATGATTGCCAACAAGGCAAATAGGGCGATCAGGCAGGCTCCTCCGCCTGCCGAGAAGGCGATCACAGGTAAATAGTTGGCCGACTGAAGTTTGGCGATCAGCGGAACGCTCGAGATGTTGCCGGAGGTTTTCGCGTCCATTTTTAGGAGGATAGCCGTCATCATGAACAAAACAGCCAAGATGATAGCGGACATCATCCACCAAGGCATCCCGGCCTTGAGGAGTCGGCTTTCTGTTTCCGCTTCGCGGGCCATCATCTCGGCGGCTTCGACGAGTCTTTTGTTCCCGAACTCTTTGGTTTCGACCTCGAAGCCTTCGATTTTCGAGCCTGCTTGAAGGCTGTATCCGCATCCGACGCAGATGGCAGTTCCTGGTGGGAGCGATCGATCGCAGGATGGGCAAAAAATGCCCTCGCGTTTTTTAAGTCCTGCCGAATCGAGGAGTTTGGACATAGCGTCCTGAGGAGCTTTGCTAGAACTTGCCGGATTTGGGACCGCCGCAGGCTTGGCTGCAGTCGGCTTGGTCGCTTGGGTCGCAGCGGGCTTAGGCATCGCGGCAGGTTTTCCTTGGGTTCCGACGGCGATGACGCTTTGGCACTTGGGGCACTTAACCCCTTTACCAGCCATCGTTTCGGGGACATTTAAAGCCACCCCGCACTGGCAAGTCACACGCAACGGCATCGGTTGGCCCTTTGACGAAAAGATTTGAGAAATCGGCCTTCATTTTGGCTAACAATCCATACAAAACAAAGGGGCAAAGCCCCACATAACGCGCATTTTCCTTCAGGAAAAAAAGGTCGAGCTTTTCGTGGCACGGAAGTTGCTTGCCAAAACAGGAAACGTTTCCGTATGCCTTTTTGGCGTATTCCTACCGTCGTTTGTTTAGCCTTTGGAGTTTTTGTAGATGGCTGCAACTAAAGAGAAGAGTAAGGTCAAATTGGTTCCACTTGGGGACCGAATCGTGGTTCAGCGTCAAGAGTCCCAAGAAAAAACCGTCGGTGGCATTTATTTGCCCGACAGCGCCAAGGATCGACCAACCCGTGGCAAGGTGATCAGTGTCGGGGATGGACGTGTTTTGGAGAACGGCAGTCGCTCGCAACTCCAAGTCAAGGTTGGCGATCACGTTCTATTTACGAGCTACGCAGGGGAGTCGATTGAAATCGATGGCGAAGAGTACCTGCTGATGAACGAATCCGAAGTCCTTGCGGTCCTCGGCTAACCCTCAACCAAAATCAGACGAAGAATTTCATCAAGGAGCATTCTCAGACTATGGCAAAAATCATTGCTTTTGATCAGGAAGCCCGCGAAGCGATCCGACGTGGCGTCGGCAAGCTCGCACGGGCAGTCAAGGTAACGCTCGGACCCCGAGGCCGAAATGTTATTTTGCAAAAGTCTTTCGGTAGCCCCACGGTTACTAAAGACGGTGTGACGGTCGCCAAGGAAATCGACCTCGAGGACGTCTACGAGAACATGGGCGCTCGCATGGTTCGCGAAGTTGCCTCGAAGACCAGCGACGTTGCAGGCGATGGAACAACCACCGCGACAGTCATGGCTGAAGCCATTTTCAATGAAGGGCTCAAGGCTGTGGTCGCCGGTGTGAACCCGATTCAGATGAAGGCTGGCATCGAGCAAGCCGTTGCAGACATCACGGAAAAGCTCAAGAAGATGTCGATCAAGATCAAGGACAAGGCCGAAATGGCTAACGTTGCTTCGATCGCTGCAAACAACGACCGAGCCATCGGTAACTTGTTAGCCGATGCTATGGAACGCGTTGGTAAGGATGGGGTTGTGACGGTCGACGAAGGCAAGAGTCTTCATGACGAACTCGAATTCGTCGAGGGGATGCAATTCGATCGAGGTTACTTGTCCCCATA
This sequence comes from Pirellula sp., assembly GCA_040381975.1. Taxonomy (GTDB): domain Bacteria; phylum Planctomycetota; class Planctomycetia; order Pirellulales; family Pirellulaceae; genus JBKCUI01. The sequence goes on along the minus strand of JBEIGI010000008.1, from coordinate 87,667 downwards.
TTTCGTCACCGATGCGACCACGATGGAATGCATCCTAGAAGATGCTTACATCTTGGTGTTCGAAAAGAAGGTCGGGAACATCAAGGAAATCGTTCCTGTACTTGAACAAGTCGTCCAGCAGAGCAAGCCTCTGCTGATTATCGCTGAGGACGTTGAAGGCGAAGCCTTGGCAACCTTGGTCATCAACCGACTACGCGGAACGCTCCACGTGGCGGCCGTTAAGGCGCCAGGTTATGGCGATCGCCGCAAGGCGATGATGGAAGACATCGGTATTCTGACCGGTGCAGTTCCCGTTTTCGAAGCTTTGGGCAAGAAGCTCGATGCTTTGACCCTTTCGGATTTGGGACGTGCCAAGAAGGTCATCATCGACAAGGACAACACCACGATCATCGAAGGTGCTGGCAAGGCCAGTGAGATCAAGGCTCGGATCGATCAGATCCGTCGCGAGATCGAGAACACCAGCAGTGACTACGATCGCGAGAAACTCGAAGAGCGACTTGCTAAGCTTGCAGGCGGTGTCGCTAAGGTCAACGTTGGCGCGGCGACCGAAAGCGAAATGAAGGAAAAGAAGGCTCGCGTCGAAGACGCTTTGCATGCGACTCGCGCAGCGATCGAAGAAGGTATTCTTCCTGGTGGTGGCGTCGCGTTGCTCCGAGCATCGACGCAAGTCACCCCTGCAGATTCCCTCTCGCAAGACGAGCTAACGGGCTACAACATTGTTTTGCGTGCATGCCGTGCACCATTGACGATGATTTCGGCCAATGCGGGTCAAGACGGTGGTATCGTGTGTTCAAAGGTTGCCGAGGCCAAGGGCAACATCGGTTACAACGCGTTGACCGGAGTCTATGAGGACTTGGTCAAGGCTGGCGTGATCGATCCGACCAAGGTGACTCGCACGGCTCTTGCCAACGCAGCATCGGTGTCGACGCTGCTTTTGACCAGCGATGCTCTGATTGCAGAGAAGCCCAAGGATGACAAGAAGGGTGGTCACTCGCATGACCACGACATGTACTAAGCTTTCGTGCAACAAGCGTTACATCGATAGTTAATTTATCCAAACATCGAAGAAGCTCGGCAGACATGCCGAGCTTCTTTTGTTTTACGTTCGTTTAACCCGCAGCCAACGGCGAGGAATTTAAATAACCCCCCCCTAGGATGCTTGTCTGGTGCCCAATCGAAATCAGAAAAAGGAAGCAAACAGTCTCAGTAATACGTTATCCAACCACTGCTGGAAATCCCCTCGAACCGCGTGACAAAGCCCCAATTCTGTTGGCTAAGTCCTTCGCGGATCGGATTTTCATTGACGTATCGGATCGCGTTTACGATCGCTTCTTCGGTGTCTAGATAGACGATCCACTGACCTTCTCCCCACATCGATGGCAATCGGCTTAACCCTCGGCAATATGACTGCATGGGATGGTTTTGAGTAGACAGTATTTGCTTGCTCGCAGCCCCTTTTAGTAGATTTGCTGCGATCTCAGCTTTGTATTTATGTCTACCCAAGACTAGGTGAACATGCTCACGCAGGATTGAGCAAGCCCATACGGTAAGCTCGCTTTTTTGAATGTAGGATTGAAAACCTAAGCCAATTTGGAGTATCTGTTGATCGGAAAAAGATACCGGTGGATGCTTTAGGGCTCGCTGTGCTTCTGACCTCCAGCGTGCGTATCGCTCAGAATCTATAACGATTCTTTCGATCCTTTTGGTGGCTTTTCCGTATCGCAATAGTTCCCATGCATACACGGTTTCTGACCACGATCCTCGCGGGTCGTTAGGTAGCCAGAATCCATAAGCGGGCCAAATCACGTGATATCCATGAATCAAAGTTGTAATCCCCTGGATTGGGTAACTCCATTCGAACGATGAATACTACGCAACAGGTCTGTATAGATAAACATTTGCGCAAAGTCCTCCGCTCGGGCCCCAGACAATGAACCCTGGCGGGCTTGGTCAAATTCCTCGCCGTTGGCTGCGGGTTAAACAAGATAGGCGCAAAGTCCTCCGCTCGGGCCCCAGACAATGAACGCTGGCGGGCTGGGTCAAATTCCTCGCCGTTGGCTGCGGGTTAAACGAAGACGCCTGGCGGCGAGGGTTACGGCAACGTGAATACGGTTCCGGTCACAAAGGCGGCTTGGGTCAAGGCTCCTCGCATACTAAGTGGCACTGGCCTAATGGTCCAAGGCGCACAAGAGCCAGGTCGATGATAACCCAAAGGATGTTGGCACTCGTTGGGCGGATGGATCCCCATCTTGTAAGGCAATACCGCCAAGTCCCCAAAGAATCGGACTGTCGAGACAACCGGTTGGACCACAGGTCCCCACTCATGACCGTATCGCTCCAGCGATACGTCTTCGAAGTAAAGCGGTTTGTTGCACGCCCCTGAAGCCTTCCAGGTCAATGTCGAATCGACAAATAGACGCGGCGCGAAACCTTGATCCCCCAACGGACAAGTCACCGGTATGCCCCAAGCCTCAGAAACAAAGACCTGATCGCCGTCACTGAGCTTGCGCTGCAAATACGAAACCCGCTTACCATCAGCTTGCTCGATGACCACAGTGCCGTATACCAGATCAACCAATTTTCCCTCGGCAATAAACTCGCCTTGCGAACCGCGCCAAGTCCTGATCGGTGACTTCTTGACAAAGGTTTCTTGAGTCAACGAACCAGGTCGATTGCCCGACTGGTAACCTTGGACGAAATCCGGGGATGAGTCCAATTGGAAGTTGCGTATATCTGCTCCGGCTGCGAAATCTCGAACAAGATCGCAATTGGCTACCGATTGATCGGCCCTTTTCGGCGGTGCAGGTGGCAAGTCATCGTCGAGTTTCGATGGCTCAAGCAATTTCGATGGCTCCTTTAAATCATCTTGCTCACCGAGATTGGCCGGCTCGCGAAGTTTGCGATCCGAAGGTGACGTTGGCTTAGGGAACGGGTTTGGAAGCACGCTCTCGGGCTTCGGCTCGAGCGGCTCGGTAGCTAGCGGTTTAGTGCCTAGTGACTCAGTGGCTGGTGGCTGAGTGATCGGTGGTTTGGCGACGGATGGTGGAGTGATGGGTAGTTGGGCAGCCGGCGGCAGATTCAATGCCTGAGGCTGAGCGGATGCCGGTGGAAGATTCACCGCAGGTGGTTGAGCAGCAGGTGGTAGTGTTAGTGCTGGTGGCTGGGTAGCCGGTGGTAAAGTGAGGGTCGGGGTCGGCTCACTGGGTTGCTGCACAAGCAGACTCGATCGAGGCGGTTGCTTGGTCGCTTGATCTTCAAAGGCAGCCGTGACGACCTCTGGAACTGCGGCTTGTGAGGCTTGTTTCGACGCGATAGGTTGTCTTGGCATCGCGGCAGGAACTTCGACTTTGCGCCATCGAAGCGTCTGAGATTGGTTGCTCGATTCAGCGACAGTTCCTGTGGAGCGAATAGCGTTCTTGGCGATTGTCGATGGAGTTCGGCTCGATGCGTTTTGAGATGCGCTAGCTTCGCGAATTGTTTCAAAAGCACGGGATGCCGAGACGTCCTCTCGCAGCGGGTTGGCTTGGAATGGAGAGGGCGACCAAGCAGGCTGCTTGATCAACTCATTGGATTTTATTTCCGGGCTAGATCGCAAAGGATTCTGCGCGGAGGCTGGGTTTAGATCTGGCCAGCCAGCAGTCAGGCAAAGGCTACCTACAGGGATACACAGGCTCCAGCGCAAGAGGCGTGCAAGAGTTTGTCTTGCACGCTGCGAGCGATCAGCTATCGCTTGCTTGATGGACCTCCGGGCTGTAGTTGGGTGCTTCTTGCGTGATGGCAATGTCATGTGGATGGTTCTCCCTAACCGTCGCCGCCGATACCTTGATGAATCGAGCTTTTGACCGCAATTCCGAGATGGATTTGGTACCGCAGTACCCCATACCCGCTCGCAGTCCGCCTACCAACTGGTAGGCATAATCGGCCAATGGACCTTTGAACGGCACTCGCCCTTCGACCCCTTCGGGAACCAACTTCGAGAGTTGATCCTGGCCGCTTTGGCGATACCTTTCGCTCGATCCTTTGACCATTGCCCCGAGCGACCCCATTCCCCGATAGGCCTTAAACGTGCGGCCTTGATAGAGGATGGTTCTGCCTGGGCTTTCGGCAAGCCCTGCGAACAAGCTTCCAATCATCACGGTTTGGGCCCCAGCGACCAGGGCTTTGACGATATCACCCGAGTACCGGATGCCACCGTCGGCGATGGTTGGAATGTTGGCTTGTTTGCAAGCCTTGGTAGTTTCATAGATGGCAGTGATTTGCGGAACTCCTACGCCGGAGATCACGCGAGTGGTGCAGATCGAGCCTGGGCCGATCCCTACCTTCACCGCATCTGCACCAGCTTCGACCAACGCTTTTCCGCCTTCAAACGTCGCAACGTTTCCGGCGATCACGTCGATGCTAAACTGGCGTTTCAATTCCCGAACCGTTGCGATCACGTTTGACGAGTGGCCGTGAGCGCTGTCGACCACGAGGATATCCACCCCGCGTCGGATGAGCTCCGAGGCTCGATCGTAATCGTGAACGCCGATCGCCGCACCGACCCTTAAGCGACCCAGTTCGTCCTTGCAGGCCGATGGGTAGCTTTTCATCTGATCGATGTCTTTGATCGTGATTAGTCCAGTCAGTTGGTATTGATCGTCAACCAGTAAAAGTTTCTCCACCTTTTTATCCGTCAAAATCCGCTCAGCTTCGCTAAGCGTTACATTTCCTTGTGCGGTAACAAGGTTTTCGCGGGTCATGACCGAGGAGATGGGGGTGTCGCTCGATTCGAGGAAACGCATGTCCCGTCGGGTGAGGATTCCAACGAGTTTTCCGCTGGCCTCGACGATCGGGATCCCCGATACGTTTTGCTTGCGCATGACATCTTGAGCCGTCGAAACGCTATCGCTGGGCCTCAAGGTCACCGGGTCTGGGATGATGCCATTGGCCGAACGTTTGACTTTGGTCACCTCGGCAGCTTGCGAGGCGATATCCATGTTCTTGTGGATAATCCCCAATCCCCCTACTTTAGCCAAAGCGATCGCCATTTCGCTCTCGGTGACGGTATCCATCGGAGAGGAAAGCAGGGGGATCCCGAGCTTGATTTTTGCCGTAAGTTGTGTCGAGACGTCGACTTGCGACGGGAGGATATCACTGTAACGGGGTTCGATTAGCACGTCATCAAACGTGATCCCCTCACAGGCGATCTTTTCGTCCATAGATTTGTTTCCTGGGAAAACTTCTTTAGATCCTGGAAACCGTTGAAGTATCGCGAATTTGCTAGCTTGTGCAACCCATCCCTAAAAACGGGATTACAAAAGCTAAATGTTAAACTTTACCGCTCAGGTTGACTTGTTTGCCTGAAGAAAGGTTACGGAATGTTCCGATTATTCCGATGAGAAGGGTCACTATGCAAGGTGTCCGGAGCCCTCGGTATCAAAAGGAATGTTAAGCGTGAGCAGCCAAAACCAAAATAACTTCCACAATTTCAGCGGCTTTGAATCCATCCGCAACCAGAGAACTAGGGCTCACTCCTGGTTCCGAAACGCCTTGCTTTTGACAGCCTTCGGAACAGCGGCCATATCGGGATTTGAGAAGGTCGAGGCCCAGGGGCCAAATACTCCCCGACCCTTGACCTTGCCGCCAAGCAGCCAAAGGGGCACACCTGTAACCCAGACACCGCCAGTCAACTCGGTCAATCCCGGAAGCCTAGCCAACGCAACCGCCGCGGCTGACGCGCGACTTCAGATCTACGCGCTGCCGACGGAGTATGTGGCCTACGTTGTTGCTCAGTTGCAAGGCCAATTCGGAGCCGACAAGCGGGTTCGGATCACGACCGAACCTGAAACTGGGCGGTTGATGGTCTTGGCACCCGAGGCGACCCAGCAGCAGATTGCGATGAGTGTTGCAACGATCACCAAGCAGCTAAGTCCGGTAGCCTCTGACATCTCTGGTCGAGTCCTTTCGAATACCGTTCAATCGCGAGAGTACAAGCTACAGCGAGTCAGTTGGAAGGAGCTTGAAGATGCAATTTCTCGGATCGCAGGCACGCGACTGAGTATCTCGACAACCAACAACGGCGAGCTTGCACAATTGCAAATGCTGACCGATGCCGGCCCTCGCGAGGTCATGACGGTCGATCGACGTACCGACACGGTTCGCATGCAAGGCAGTCCAAAGGATGTGTTTGCATGGTCGCAAATCGTAACCGCGGTAGATTTTGCGCAAGCTGACCCGCAGCGTCCGACGCAAATTGTTCCAATCAATCCAGCAAGTCCCGAGCGAATTGAAACAGCCTTGCGATTGGTTCGGCTTGCATCGTTCCAACAGCCACCTCAGGACGATCAAGTTGCAGGTCAAGTTCCTGCGAATCAAGACGACGAGAACGCACCGGGGATGGCCATAGGCTCACCGGATTCGATGGGTAGTGGAACAGGACTCATCGGCGACGTTGACATTTCATTTGTGCCCGAAATGGGGATTGTGATTGTCAAAGGTGGACGACGAGATGTCCAGCGGGTCTTGGAAGTCATCGAGCAGATCAAGAAGCAAAGTGCTGAGACGACTCCAGAAATTGAGATCTATCCGCTCAAGCATGTCAATGGAGTAGCCCTCGAGCCAATTTTGAGGGATCTTAACGACAAGGTCTTCACACCGCGTCAGGGTCAGATCAGCCTTTATGCGTTGGGTCAGCCCAATTCGTTGTTGCTGATTGGACGGCCTGAAGCGCTTGCGGCGATCAAGGAGTTGATAGTCAAGCTCGATCAGCCTTTGGATCCAAACAACCAGTTGCGTGTCTTCCGGTTGGTGAATTCCTCGGCGGTGGATGCCGAAACACTGGTAAGAAATTTCTTTAGCGAGACGACGCCCGGCCAAGCTGCACCAGCGAACGCTTCGGCACTGACAATCGGTACGCGGATCAAGGTGGTTGCTGACTATCGGACCAACTCGCTGATTGTGCAGGCATCGCCTCGGGATATTGCCGAGGTAGCGAAGTTGATTTTGGAGATCGATGTTGAATCGACTCCGGCAGAAAATGAGATTCGGGTATTCCCGATCAAGAACGCGGTGGCATCGGAGTTGCAACCGATTCTTCAGTCGGCCATCACCGGTACGGCAGCACCTACGACTCAAACTCCCGGTCAACCACAACAACAGCAGCCTCAACAAACCAGCGGTGCTGGAAGTGTTCGGGCTCCAAGCAGTCGCTTGATGGTTGTGCCTCGCGATGGTCAGCCGGTCAATTCAGGGATTCTTGCAGGCGTAACGATCACCAGCAACCCGAACATCAACGCCTTGGTGGTTCGAGCACCATCCAAGAGCATGCCACTGATCCAAGCCCTGATCGAGCAGCTCGATCAGCTTCCGAGCGCTGATGCGAGGATCAAGGTTTATCCGGTGGTTAACGGTGATGCAACGAGTCTTGCAAACACATTGCAGCAGATCTTCGGATTGCCTGCAACGGCGGGCACCAACACCAACACAGTCAACCCTTTTAGTGCGTTGGGTTTGCAAAACTTGGCGGCCTTGACCGGTGGTGGCGAAAATTCGCTAGTTCAGCTTAGGATCTCCGTTGACACTCGAACCAACAGCATCATCGCTTCGGGCGCTCCTACGGATCTCGAGGTGATTGAAGCCTTGCTATATCGCTTGGATGAGACCGGCGGTCAGCAACGCAGCAACGAGGTCGTGTGGCTTCGAAACGCCAATGCGATCGATGTGTTCAACGCGCTCAATACCTTGCTCACTAACCAACGTACAGTCATCACGCAGCAGTTGGTCACAGGCCAGGCGATCAGTCTTTTTGAGCGGATCGACCGAGAAGTCTTCGTCGTCTCGGAGCCTTCGACCAACAGTTTGATCATCAGTGCGACGCCTAGGTACATGCAGCAGATCAAGCAGGTGATCGAGCGACTGGATCGCCAGCAGCCGATGATCGCCGTTGAGATCCTGATTGCTGAGGTCTCTTTGGACGATAATTTCGAGATGGGGACGGAATTGGGTTTGCAGGATTCTTTGTTATTTGATCGTGGCAGTGCTACCGGAGGAACGCTTGACAGCCCTCCGTTTAATCCGCTGATTCCATTGACGCCTGCTTCGCCTCAACGCCGTCCCAACAACGTTGCAGGCCAGGGGCTTTCGAGTTTCGCAATGGGGAGATCCAGTGCGGATTTGGGCTACGGTGGATTGGTTTTAGCGGCTAGCAATGAATCGGTAGGTTTGCTATTCCGCATGCTCCAGGATGCCAACCGCGTACAAATCTTGTCTCGACCAAGTCTGATGACCATTGATAACAACATTTCCGTCGTTAACGTGGGCCAGTCGGTTCCGACGCTTACGGGTACCACGAACGGATTCAACGGGATTTCTACGGGGGTTCAATACGTCAACACTGGTCTGACAATGCAGATTCAGCCTCGTACCAATCAGGATGGTTTGATCAACATGATCGTGGCCGTCAGCAGAGCGAACATCGATCCAAGCGGAGGTATCGCGATTGGTTTTCAGACCGATGCGAATGGAAATACTCAGCCGATTGAAGCTCCGATTTTCAATCAGACGCTGGCTCAAACCCGCGTGACGGCCTATGACGGCCAAACGGTCATTCTCGGTGGACTGATCACCAAGGAGCGAGCCAGTCAGTCTCGAAGGGTTCCCTTCCTTGCTGATATCCCACTTGCGGGTTGGCTCTTCCGATTCGACACCGAAGTCGAAAGACGCACTGAACTTCTTGTGGTCATGACCCCTCGCGTGATCAATTACAATGATCCAAACAAGCTCGATATGATCAAGCAAGTTGAGTCGTCGCGGATGAGCTGGTGCTTGGCCGATATCCTCAACATCTATGGCGATGTGGGGCTTTCAGAAGGCAACGGTCTATGGGGGCCAGCATCGAGTCCAGTGATCTATCCAGATACCAACCCGACTGGGGATGTAGGGATTCCAGGATCGCCGGCAGGCCAAGAGCCGACCTATCTGACCCCAACGGTCGAGACACCTGCGACCATGATCCCTAACAATCCGGGATACGCTCCAGGATACCAACCTGCGCCGGGTGCAAGCTATCCAAATCCAACCTACCAAGGTCCAGCTTATACGAATCCTGGAAATCCCGCTCAAGGTGTTCCGAGCACTAATGGCGAGATCATCATCGAGGGGATTCCTGAAGGTGCGGTCATCCAGGGGCAAGCACCGGTCAATAGTTCCAGTCGTATTCCGCAACGATCGCTTCTAAAGAGCGAAACACCTTTGCAGCCCGCCGTGGTGCAACCAGTGGCTGTTGCTCCGGCACCCTACAACGGTCAAGTTGTTCGCAAACCCTAGTCTCTTGACTGCTCTTCTGTAACCAAAAAACTACCCCTAGAGATAAATGCCATGCAACTTGAACGAAACGCTTTGAGGCTCGTGATCGCTTTGCTTAGCTTGGTTCTATCGACCGGATGCGCAAGCATGATGGAGACCAAACCCAAGGGCAAGGCAACCAAAGAGAATGAAAAGAAGTCTTGGTTTAAGAAAAAAGAATATCAAATCCCTCAAAGCATGAATGTTACTTGGGCCCACGACATCATTTCGGTGCCGGGAAAGCCTCCGACACGAGGTTTTGGTGGACGCATCTATTTCTACAACGAGAAGTCACAGGCGATTCCAGTCGATGGCGAGTTGATGATTTATGGATTTGATGACACGCACTCGAACCATTCTGGAGCGACACTGGCTTCCCAAGGAATGGATCAGGCCGATAAGCGATTCCGATTCACCGAAGAGCAGTTTACCACTCATTTCTCGGAGAGCGATCTGGGTGCCTCCTATAGCATCTGGGTTCCTTGGGATGCCGCACCGGGTGCCAAGAAAAAGATCATGCTCATTCCGACGTTCAAGTCCAAAGACGGCAAAGTGATTCGCGGAAACGCCGCAACGCTTTTGCTCCCGGGTTGGAGCGAGGACGGCCAGGATGGTCAGGTTATCCAAGCCACTGCGATCATGCCAACAGGCGATCTTTCGCTAAACAGTAATCCCCTAGACAATCGTGCCAAGACGACCACGATTCAGATGCCTGCACGCTCGGCAAGCCGTGTCCAACCTCTGCTGACTCCCGAGCAAGCAAATGAGCTTATCGAAAAAGCTCGCAGTGGGCAGATCCCAAGTGTCGGGAGTCTCTCGCCAGCGACAACTGCCACTTCTGCAGATTTGAATCTTGCCCCGACACAAGCTTCACAAGATAATGCGAACCAACCGATGAGTCTCGGGCCCCCAACGGTTCAACGGTTTGCAAACGGCATCGACATGAACAAAGCCCTCCAGGCAGGCCCCATGCCGCTTTTCCAAATGCCTACGACTGGATTGAGCCCTTCGATGCTCGTGCCAAGCACGCCAACTGGAACCATCGGTTCGCCTAGTTCCGAACAGCCTCAACCGTCTCCGTCGAATCAGACCCAGTTTCAGAGCCCTGGACAATCAACTCGTTTTTGACCGAACTGATCCCCGGTTCTAGGAGCATCATTCGTTCCATCAAACGTTTGTCGGCATCGGTGGCAACGTTACCACGAAGAGTAATCTGACCGCCGCTTAATGATACATTGACACCTCGCATACGGTCTTGAATCGGTGAACGGGACATTCGCTCTTGAAGGCGAGTGCTGACCGAAGGCACCGAACCAGGTGTGGGTTTGAAATCCGGACGCACGGTTGCTCGAATCGGTTTACGTCCTTGCTGTCCACCGGCTTGACCGGTTGCCCCCATTCGATTTCGGTTGTTCAATCCGCCGAGCCCACCTAGGCCGCCGACCCCTCCAAGGCCACCAAGGCCTCCAAGACCACCGCCCAGCCCGCCAAGACCGCCACCTAATCCCCCCCCCAGACCTCCACCACCAAAGCCGCCGGTGGTGCTACCGCCGAAGGCGTTGGCTCCGAATGCGTTCCCGCCACTGGCTCCGACCCCGAACTGAGACGCTCCGGTTCCGCTCGTGGCAGTAATCGGGCGAGTGTTCAAATTACCGATCACATTTTGACCCGTAACGCCAGGTCCTCCGAAGGTGCCCGGAAAATTTGTTGTTGAGCCGCCGATGCCACCTCCGGTAGCTCCTCCAAAGCCACCACCGCCGATGCCGCTGCTTCCGCCAAGGCCACCGCCACCAAATCCGCCGGTTGAACCACCAAATCCGCCTGTGCTGCCGCCTAATCCGCCAGTACCTCCGAAGCCCCCCCCGCTCAGTCCGCCAAGTCCTCCGGTTGAACCAAAAGATCCACCGCCTAAACCGCCGGATCCACCCGGAAACTGGGCATAGACGGACGATTGAGAGCCGACCAACAAACCCGAGACGAAAAACATCACCCCAAAATACTTGCAAATGCTTCGTTTCATGAATGACAACCCTCTAGGTGATTCGTTTAGAACTCGGCCAAAAAATCGAACGTTCGTAGATCTTCACTGGCTTTCGAACACACGGATTGTAGGAGAGTTCCGGGTCAAAAGCATCGGCGCAAGCAACATATTCGCCCGAAACTAAACGGTCCGACGATATCTCAGCCCTGGAGGTATCGAACCTTTTTGGGACTTTCTCGAAGGAAGTAAGGATAAGTTTGGACGGAGTGATTATGAGGATTTTCTTAGGAATATAGTCAGCCATAGGATCTCCAAGGAGAACCTTTCCATTCTTTTCGGAACATTGTGTTAAGCTACAATCGACGGAAGCGCCAACCGTCGCCACGCACCTTGCAGGATCGTCATCATTTCTGAGTCTCCCCAAACACTCGAACAAAACTCCGACACCTTGGGCCATCAATCCCGAGGATTACTTCATTCGCGATGGTCTGAACTCAGTTCGCTCATCGATTCAGAGCTTAAACTTCGGTTGGATCAGTTCGCCAAAGGGACTCCAAAGCGACTGGCTGATGCCGTTGAATATTCTCTTTTGGCACCAGGGAAACGGCTCAGGCCTGTTCTTTGCCTCATGGCCTGCCAGACCGCAGGGGGAAACACCCAACATGCGATCGGAAATGCCTGCGCCTTGGAGATGATCCATTGCTACTCGTTAATCCACGATGATTTGCCCGCGATGGACGACGACGATTTGCGTCGTGGCCGTCCGACGTGCCACCGTCAGTTCGATGAAGCCACGGCGATTTTGGCCGGAGACGCACTCCAACCCATGGCTTTCGAGTCGATTCTGAGTGCCTCTTTGGAGCCATCGGCGTTGGTTGAAAGTTGCCAAGTCCTGGCTTGGGCCGCTGGGATCCGCGGCATGGTCGGTGGCCAAATGGATGATCTGTTGGAAGAAAACAGATCGCAAATGCAAAGCCAGATTGCCGAAAGCATCGACGAATCCCCCGCCAAAAGGCTCGACTCGATCCACCGCAGAAAAACAGGGGCGATGATCGAAGCATCTGTCGTTCTAGGGGCGATCGCCGCTGGAGCCACGTCAGAATGTCGCTCCGCACTCGCCAAATACGGTCGGGGCATCGGAATTGCCTTCCAAATTGTCGACGATCTTCTAGACGTCGAGTCCACCAGTGAGAAAACTGGTAAGGCGACTGGTAAAGATGCCGGGCGTGGTAAACTGACCTTTCCTGGTATCTATGGTATTAGCAATAGCCGAGAGATGGCCAGTCGCTGGGTTGCAGAGTCCTTGGCCGCATTGGAACCCTTTACTCATCAGGCCGAAGGCCTCCGGCAGATCGCGAAGTATATCTTGGAAAGGCATAGTTGATGGCGTCGCACCCTCTTCTTTCTCAGTTGCCCTCGGCCGATCCGCTTCGTTCGATGAGTGTCGAGCAACTCGATCAAATGGCGCTTGAGATCCGGGATGTCCTTTGCAATCTGCTTGCAACCCGCACAGCACACTTTGCCTCGAACCTAGGAGTGGTCGAACTGTGTCTTGCTCTCCACAGCGTTTTCGACTTCAAATACGATCGGCTTATTTGGGATACCGGCCACCAAATCTACCCGCACAAGTTGGTAACGGGACGCTACAAGGAGTTTCGAACCATCCGAGAGCGAGGCGGCCTGATGGGTTATCCAAACCCAATCGAGAGCCCTTATGATCTGTTCATGACGGGCCATGCAGGTTGCAGCGTATCGACAGCTCTGGGGCTTAAGTCCGGCGATGATCTGATGGATCAGAAGCGTCGCAAAAGTATCGCCGTGATCGGTGATGGAGCGCTTCCATCGGGGATCGTCTTCGAAGCGATGAATAACGCTGGCGAACTCAACAAAGATCTCATCGTCGTTCTCAATGACAACAAGATGTCCATCTGCCCGCGTGTCGGGGCCCTTGCGAATTATCTTGATCGGCTCCGAACCAATCCCTTTTACACAGGCCTTAAGCAAGAGGTTACCAAGATCCTCAACAAGGTGCCGGTTTTAGGAGACCCCACCGAGAAGCTTCTGGCGCAGGTCAAAGAAGGGGTCAAGGCCGGGATGGTCGGTGGCATGCTTTTCGAAGAGTTTGGGTTCAAGTACATCGGACCTATCGATGGACACGACATTCGTCTTTTGCGAAAATACTTGGAGATGGTCAAAGACCAGCAAGGTCCGACGCTCTTGCATGTCGTTACGGAAAAGGGTAGGGGGTACAAGCCTGCCGAGGACGATCCTGTTTACTTCCATACCCCACCGGCATTTGAAGACGAAGACGGTTCGCCCAAAGTTTTAACCATCGGCGAGAAACCAGCTTTTACCAACTACGCCCGCGATGCGATCGCAAGCCAAATGCGTCGCAACGACAAGGTCACGGTCATGACTGCGGCGATGTGCCAAGGCAACAAGCTTGAACCGGTTCGCGATGAGTTCCCCGATAGGTTCTTCGATGTCGGAATCTGTGAGTCTCATGCCGTAGCGTTTGCAGCAGGCCAAGCCAAAGTAGGTCTTCGTCCGATCGTTACGATCTACAGTACTTTCATGCAAAGGTCCTACGATCAGATCTTCCAAGAAGTCGCACTTCAAAATCTACCTGTTGTTCTGATGATGGATCGCGCGGGGCTTACCGGGCCAGACGGGCCGACCCACCACGGAGTCTTTGACATCGGTTACACACGCGTGTTCCCCAACATCGTGATGATGGCTCCGGGGGATTCGACCGAGGTCGAGCCGATGCTTGAGTTCGCTCTTAAACAACCTGGCCCAACGTCGATCCGATATCCAAAGACAAGTGCACTTGCATTTGAACGGCCCAAGCAACCGATTGAACTCGGCAAGTCCGAAACGATTCGCAAAGGTCGCGATGGGACGATCATCGCTATCGGTGCGATGCTCCAGCAAGCCCTTGCGGCAGCCGACATGCTCAGCACCGAGGGTCTCGATGTGGCCGTCGTCAATGCGAGGTTCATTCGTCCATTGGATATCCAAATGCTTTCGAAGGTCTTCGAGGAATCTCGATTCGTTGTGACCGTCGAAGAGGGAGCTTTGGCCGGTGGCTTTGGATCGGCTGTTTTAGAAGCCGCTTGTCAGCACGGGTGGGATACACGGATCATGAAGATCCTAGGAATCCCCGATCGGTTCATCGAACATGGCGAGCGAAATGAACTCCTTGCACAGATCGGCATTGATCCTGCCGGTATCGCCGCGACTTGCAGGCAACTGGCCGAACGCTTTGTCGATTCGCAAGCCGCTGGGGTCTAATTCCCATGGAACACGGTTTTATCGCTTGGGCAAAGCAGCGCGCGATGCGATTGCCCAAAATCAAACTCGGCATCGGCGATGATTGCGCGTTGATGGCCTCCGACAAAGGCGACTTTGTCGTAACGACCGATTCGCTGTGCGAAGGAACCCACTTTGTCCTCGATGAGTGTGGCCCCCAGGCAGTAGGCAGAAAACTCGCGGGAGTGAACCTGAGTGATCTTGCAAGCATGGCAGCAACTCCGGTGGCTGTTTTTCTCTCTTTGTGCTTGCCACGCAAATCAGCCGATTTGATCGGTTCAGAGATTTACGAAGGCGTGTGTCAGGTTTGCGAGAAATACAAGGTTGCAATCGGTGGTGGTGACACGAACGTTTGGGATGGGCCGTTGGTTGTTCACCTGACGGCCATCGGAACTGCGCCAGAGGCCGGAAGCTGGCTTCGTAGCGGTGCACGTCCCGGGGATAAAATCGTCGTCAGCGGTCGCCTGGGAGGTAGTCTCTTGGGCAAGCACTTGGAGTTCGAGCCAAGGCTCCATGTAGCCAAGTCTTTGTATCCTCTGGGGATCGTACAAGCTGCTACGGATATCAGCGACGGGCTTGGGGTTGATCTTCTAAACATCACCGTTGCGAGTCGATGCGGTGCCGAAGTCGATCTGGATCGAATACCTATCAGCGATGCTGCAATCGAGAGATCCAAGAGCAGTGGCAATAGTGCCCTGGAACATGCCATCGGCGATGGCGAGGACTTTGAATTGCTCATGGCTGTTGACCCGAGTCGAATCGACCTTCTGCCAGAGTCTATCGACGGAGTGCCTTTGACGGTCATCGGCACATTTGTGAGCCGCACTGGGCTGTGGTCACGTAGCAAAGGTGGCGTCATCCAGATGCCACCTCGCGGTTACATCCATGGCTAGGTGTTTAGCCGACGATCGCCTCGTTTCTAGTCCTGCGGGTGAACGGTTGGACAGATTGCCTCAGAAATATTCCTAAGCAAAGATTCCGTTCACACGATTTACTTAGAGGAATTGCATCAATTGGCTAAACAGGATCAATCTTACCCACGATAATTCCTGAAGAACCAGATCGATCAATCGCTGGAAGCATTGCAATTTAGGATGTCTTATGCGGATCGCCGACGATGGCGATACGAAGCTCCCGAAGTTGCTTCTCCGAGACATACGATGGCGCTCCCATCATCAAGTCCTCGGCCTTCTGATTCATCGGGAACAAAATCACCTCCCGGATGTTCGGCTCGTCTGCCAAGAGCATCACGATGCGGTCGACTCCAGGTGCCGATCCACCGTGAGGTGGCGCTCCATACTTGAACGCATTGATCATACCCTTGAACTGCTCGTCAACTACCGAGCGATCATAACCGGCAATCTCAAACGCCTTGTACATGATCTCAGGCTTGTGATTGCGTATTGCCCCAGAAGACAACTCGATCCCATTGCACACAATGTCGTACTGGTAAGCCAGAATATCGAGCGGGTCTTTGGTCTCCAAAGCCTCCATCTCTCCTTGCGGCATCGAAAACGGATTGTGACTGAAGATCACTCGCTGCTCGATCTCATCCCACTCGTACATCGGGAAATCAACGATCCAGCAGAACTTGAACGCATTCTGCTCGATGAGCCCCAAATCGGTTCCAACCCGCGTGCGAACCAACCCAGCAAGCTTGGCTGCCGTCGCAGGTTTGTCGCAAGCAAAAAAGACTCCGTCGTTGGGTCCAAGCCCCAACTTAGATACTAACTGAGCGACCCGGTCAGGACCAAGATTTTTGGCGATCCCGCCACCGTCCCCATTTTTGAAATTGATATAAGCCAGTCCCGCAAAACCCTCGTCCTTGGACCACTGGTTGGCTGAGTCAAAGAAACTGCGAGGCTTAGTACCAGCCTCCGGTGCTCGTATGGCTCGAACCACGGCACCTGCGTCGATCGATTTGGAGAAGACCGCAAACGGCCCATCCTTGAAGATCTCGGTCACATCGACAATCTCGATGGGGTTTCTCAAGTCGGGCTTGTCCGATCCATACTTGAGCATCGCATCCTTGTACGTGATCCTAGGAAACGGAGGTGCCGTCACACTACGACCTCTGGAGAATTCATCGAATACACCGGACAAGACTGGTTCGATCGCCGCGAACACATCGTCTTGCGTGACAAAACTCATCTCAAAGTCCAACTGATAGAACTCTCCAGGCGATCGATCCGCCCGAGCGTCTTCATCGCGAAAACAAGGTGCGATCTGAAAGTAGCGATCAAAGCCGGCCACCATCAGCAACTGCTTGAACATCTGCGGTGCTTGGGGCAACGCGTAGAACTTGCCATGATGAACCCGCGAAGGAACCAAAAAGTCACGGGCACCCTCGGGGCTCGATGCGGTGAGAATCGGTGTTTGGAACTCCGTGAAACCAGCCTCGATCATCCGACGTCGCAAGCTTGCAATCACCTGACTTCGCAGAACGATGTTCGCATGGAGTTTTTCTCGTCGCAGATCTAAAAAACGATTCCGCAGGCGGATATCCTCAGGGTATTCCGTGTTTCCAAAAATTGGAAAGGGGACATCCGCGGCCGCCGAGAGCAACACAACGCTCGATGCCTTGACCTCGATCTCTCCGGTGGAGAGCTCAGGATTGATGCGATCGGTACCGCGACTGTCAACGATCCCCTCGATGCAAATGACCGACTCGAGCTTCACGGACTCGATGAGTTTAAACGCTTGGGAGTCTCGGTTGACGACGACTTGAGTGATCCCGTAGTGATCCCTAAGGTCGACAAAAAGTAGATTACCGTGATCTCGTTTGCGAAAAACCCACCCAGAGAGCTTTACGTTCGAACCGACATGGCTCGAACGTAATTGGCCACAAGAATGCGTGCGGTAAGCGTGCATTATGAAGTAACTTTCGAAGCGGCACGAGCGGCTTGTTCCCGTTTAGCAAGCCAAAGCAAGATTGGAGAGGCGACGAAGATAGAACTGAATGTTCCGACAACGATCCCGACTAGGAGACAGAAGGCAAATCCATGGATTCCCTCACCGCCCCAAATGTACATCAGCAAAATCGCCAAAATGGTTGTCGAGGAGGTCAGCAACGTACGGCTCAGCGTCTGGGTAACGGAGGTGTTGACCATCTTCTCGGTCAAGTTGGGGCTCTTGCCTTTGACTTCCCGAATCCGGTCGAACACAACGATCGTGTCGTTGAGCGAATAACCGATGATCGTCAAAATCGCCGCAACGATAGTCAAGGAAATCTTGAAGTCCTCGATCAGTAGGAAACCCAGTGGCCTAAAGAGCCAGTGGCTGACGGCCAAAATTCCGATTGTGATAAGCACATCGTGCAAAAGTGCGATCACAGCCGCCACACCGTAGGAGACTTTGTTGAATCGGAACCAAATGTAGATGGTGATAAACAGCAGGCTCAGTAGCAGACCCAGAAGGGCCTTTTGCTGCATCTCACCGGCCACGCGTCCTTCGATCTTGCTAAACGACTGGAACACGGGCTTGGTCTGAATCGCCTCTCGCATGCGTGCAAGCACCGATTCGGTTGTGGCTTGATCGTAAGGAAGCTTGACGCTCCAATCCGAGAATCCAAGTTCGGAGGTACGTGTCCAATTCGTTGCCGAGGCCGGTTCGAGATCGATCTGGGAGTCAACTAGGTTTCTGCCTGCAGCCTGAGCAGCAGCGACCAACGTTTCGATCACTTGCGATGCGTTCAATCGGGCAGGCGAAGACCCAAGTGTATCGACAAAGCTCAGAGTCGCAGCGGTGCTGACTTCCGGCACAGGACTCGGCTTCGCAGGTTCCGCAACAGGCTCGGTTGGAGCAGGAGTTGCTGGCTCTTGGGCCGAAGGCTGTGCTGAGGCATCTGGTGCTGGGGCCTGTGGCGCGGCGGGATCTTGGTAGGCGACCAAGAAAGTTCGATTCGCTGGTCTTAAACCCGATTGACTCTTGCCTACGATTTGAGCCTTCATGTCGTAGGTGACTAGTTTCGCACCGTTTGCTCCACTGAAGCCTTTGAGCAATCGGTCGCGAACTTGAGCTTCATCCTTGAGTGAAACGTCTAACTTGTAAACAGAATTCTTTTGGAACTCCCTCATCTCGACGTTGGTCAAGGATGTTTGAATGGGGAGTCCATTTTCGTCGGCAGCAAACGCCTTCTGTGCGATCTCACGAACACGATCCGGTTCCATCGACTTATCAAGCGAAAAGACAACCGAAGTCCCTCCATTGAAATCGATATCGAGGAACTCACGGCCTCGTAGGAACGTGGCGATCAGTCCGATACCGATCAAAGCCGCAGAGACGGCGTAGGCGATGTTTCTATATCCGAGAAAATTGATGTCTCCCGGGCCGAAAAAGGATCGCTTCGCCGAGTTCACCCAATCGGACATTCCCAGTTGAGCGAACCCCCATCGTTCAGCAATCTCGAACAAATTATGAGCGAAAAAGACCGATGTGAACATGCTGATCGCCAGACCGATGATCAGCGTGATCGCGAAGCCCTTGACTTGCTCGGTTCCTACGTAGTAGAGAACCAACGCGCTGATGAGGGTCGTTAGGTTCGAGTCGAAGATCGTTGTCCAAGCTCGATCAAAGCCGTTGCGAATGGCCATCCGAGCCGTCGCATTTTTTTGTCTTTCTTCTCGGATCCGTTCGAAAACCAAAACGTTCGCATCGACGCTCATACCGACCGAGAGCACCAGACCTGCAAGGCCTGCAAGGGTCAGCGGTTGGCGAAAGAGCATCATGCTCGCAAGGATCATGGCTAAGTTTAGTAACAGAGCGATCGTGGCGATCAAACCCGAAAAGCGGTAGTAGGCCAATACGCAAAGGACGGTCGTTAGGAGTCCAAGGCCACTGGCGAGTTTGCCCTTGGCGATCGCATCTGCACCCATCGTCGCACCCACGACATTCTCGCTGATGGGTTGTTTGCCGATGGCTCCGGGAAGTGATCCAGAGTTGAGAATCTGAACTAGACGCTCGACCCTTTTGAGGCTGAAGTTGCCTTCGATTTGACCTTCGGCTCGGATAGGACTATTGAGGTTGGGTGCGGAAAGGACGATGCCGTCGAGCAAGATGGCCATGCGTCGTTTGAAACCGTTGATCGCGTCGGGTTGGTTGGCGATGGTCAGCTTGAGCATGTTCTCGGCACCAGCAGTCTTCATATTGAATCCGACTTGATACCCACCGTTCTTTGAGATTTGAACCGAAGCACGAGCTAGATCCGATCCGTTGACTTCAACGTAGGGAACCCCTTTCTTCTGAAGGGATAGCAATAAATCGACATCTCTGATTTTCTGGCTTTCGAGCCAGGTTTCAAAATCTCTGGGGCGACCGGTGAGGATCGGATTGAGAATCTCTCCAGTACGTGCATTGCGGATCGTGTCACCAAAGGAGTACCCCTCTATATCCCCGTTTGGCCCCTGATCAGGATCGCGGCCAAGAGTGCGCCAAATACCAACGGTTTCCAGTTCTCCGGTAGTCTTGTTTGGTAGTTTGACTTCGCGACTGAGGCGGATGTCGATATTCGGATTCTCGGCCTGCGCCTTGGCTGCCTTGATCAACTCGTCATGGTCGTTTTGGTTGGCTACGATGCGAAACTGAAGAATTCCGGCCTCGGTGATAGTGCTTTTGATCTCTTCGATTTCTGCTGGATCGACATCGGCGATGATAATTTCGATCTTGTCGTCGCCAGCAGGTCGCACGACCGATTCGTTCATACCCGAGGGATTGATCCGATTTTGGATCGGAGCGATGAAGTCTTTTGCCAGCACTGGCTGGTTGTTGTTTCCGACCGTGGACTGATCGATTTGGTAGATCAGATTCGTACCCCCTTTGATATCGGGGCCGAGTTTGAGTTGGCCGGTGGAAATGACGATTCCTGTGGCGATAATCGCAAGCAGGATCCAGCTAAATGCCATCGCATGGTTAGGCATTCTCAGTCGAGTCGAGAAGAATTTGCCCAAAACAAATGGAACGATCACGGCCAAGAGAAACAGGCCAACATCTCGGATCCCTTTCCAAGTGTTTGCAGCGGTATCTTCCGCAGTTTTGGCTGCATCGGCGGCGTTGCTAGCCGCATCGGCTAAAATCCCAAGCGACCCTGCCCCCAGCGAGTGCACTGCATCCACGAGGCTTAGTGAAGCAAAGAACGGGTAAAGAATCATTTCGAGCATAGGCTTATCCTAGTCCTTTTTGACGACGCGTATCGTGTCGCGATTGACGGTCATTTTTGCGTTGGAATTCTCATCCAAACGGATCGTAACAGTGCCCGATTCGGGCTGGGTACTAACAACCACACCATGAACCCCAAACGAGGTCACGACACGATCGTTCTTCTTTAAATTGGAAATCAGGTCCGCATGCTCACGCTGCTGTCGCCGATTCGAGCGTTGGGAAGGGAGCACGACTCCGACATAAAAAACCAAAAGCATCGCCATCATCAACCACAGCGGATTGGTGAGAAAATCCTCCCAAAACGATGCTGGTGGTTTGTTGCCCTTGGATCCAAGCGGGCTGCTGGTCTCTTTTTCAACAGTGATCGTCGGCATTTCCGAAGCTGCAGAGCTTTGTGGACTGATGGCTGTGGAATTGCCATCGGTCTGCTGAGCACAGATTGGCAATGCCAATAGGCAGATCCAAAAGACAATCCGAAAACAGTGCATGCAGTTAGCCATGAAGCCTCGGAGCTCGGTCTCGACCGAGCTGGAAATTGGACACAAATAACAAACAAGCAGTGTAAATCCATTGAAAAATAGCCACAAGTCCAACCGTGCAAGTGTCGTTCTCACCCAGCAAAATGTGTTGCTCTAGGAGCGGAACGGCGCGAGCAGTCCGGTGAAAAACATTGCGATACCCAAGGGCCTTCATTTCACAAAACCCTTGTTTTTATGGCGATTTAACGCGAAATCAGGACGCCAGTAGAACCAAAACCCAAGGATTTAATCGAAAAAAAGGCAGACCCTCGGGTCTGCCTTTTGAATCGAATCGGGATCCTAGCTACCTAGAAATATCGACTAGGACTCGCCATATTCGCGGGTCGTGACGATCCCAGGCTGAGGAACCGGGTAGAGACCTTGAGCGTTGGCCCGAACCGGGGCAGGGCTTTCGAAGGTCATCGTCTCCAGACCAGGTGCGAACTCGTGCTGGCAATTGAGCATTTCATCATAGGTCACCTTTACGCCGGTGTGGGCCGCCATCCGACCCATGCTCGTGACAACACTTGCCTTCACCCCTCGCTCGACTTCGTTGTAAGGCAGATCTTTGCGAATGGCATTGATCAAATCGTTCCATTCGAGCTGATACGGGTTCGGCTCGGACTTGGGTCCCTCCCAAACGATGTTGTTGCGGGTCATCTTTTGGCCACTGTAGATCTTGCATTTGGCCGGCGAGTGTCCGGAAGCCGAGATCACCGCACTTCCCTTCGAACCGTGCGCGTAACTTGCAAACTCGTTGTGGCACCCAGGAATCGTTCGGCCATTGACGAACATCTTGGTGCCATCGCCAAAGGTGTACTCGATCGAATAGGAGTCAAAGTTCTGATCGACGCAGTCGTTGCGGTAATGTCGACCACCCGAAGCGATCGCCTCGACAGGCCAATCCTCTTTCATCCAACAGCACTCGTCGATGTTGTGGATCAAAAAGTCGCTCACCGCACCGCCGCTCGCCCATAGGAATCCATGGAATCGGCTGATTTGATAAAGCAACTCACTCTTGGTGCCCTCGGGCATCTTGGTCGCAGCAGCCGATCCGGTCGGACCGGCCATGCGATAAGCTCTGAGCATGAGCAGATCTCCGATCTCACCATTTCGGATCCTATCGAGCAGTTCCTGACGCACGACGCAGTGACGACACATCAGTCCCACGCCCACCTTGAGATTCCGCTCGACGGAGAGTTTACCCAATTCGAGCATCTTCTTGCTACCAGGGCCGTCAACGGTCACTGGCTTTTCCATAAACACATTGAGTCCCTTCTCGATGGCATACTTGAACATCACCCAACGGAAGGCCGGTGGGGTGGTCAAGATCGCCACGTCGCCCGGACGGAGCGTGTCCATGGCTTGCTTGTATCCATCAAAGCTTACGAACTGCCGTTCCTTAGGCACATCGACTTTTTCCTTGAACTTCTCTTTGAGACTCGAGTAGCTACTCGATAGTCGGTTCTCGAAAACATCAGCCATCGCGACGAGTTGGATTTCACCGTTGTCCACTTGCAGCGCATTTTCTGCAGCACCCGTTCCGCGACCACCACAGCCGATCAGAGCCACGCGGATCTTGCTGTCCTGGGCAGCATGGACGCTCCGAGAAAGTGTTGAAGTCAAGCCTGCTGCTGCAGCCAAACTCGTACCGGTCTTGATAAAGTCTCTGCGCGATGCCGAGTTCACAGCAGAGGTGGTTTCATGGTTCATGGAATTGCTCCGAAAGGAAAGGAAAACTTCAGTGATTCATTATCGTTCGAGGGGCACTGGCCGTTCCTTTTGGATCGGCTCGGAATACTCCCAGAAAGTGTTTTTTTCTTCTTCGCTCGGTTCGTTCAACGGACGAACAATCCGAAATCCGACATGCAATGCGTCGGTCAAATACCAGATGCTCACAGGCGACTGTGGGTCCTGGGCAATCCAATCCTCAGTCGAGCCCTCGCGGGCACCGCTTCGAAGTGCCGCTGCGTCTTGGTTCCAACCCCCACCGCGTACGACGCGAGGGTATAGGGTCTTGGGTACCAACAAAGGATTCTCGCTGCGAAGATCCGTTGAGTAACCCTCGGGGGTGTGCTGATCCAAAACCCATTCGGCCACGTTGCCATGCATGTCATGAAGGCCCCAAGGATTGGGCTTCTTGAGCCCGACTTTGTGGTAACCTTCTCCGGCATTGTCAACGAACCAAGCGTAGTTCTCTAGTTCGGACGGATCCGATCCAAACGAATAAGATTCTGTTGTTCCAGCCCGGCAAGCGTACTCCCATTCGGCCTCGGTGGGCAAACGATAGTAACGTCCTGTCTTGCGCGAGAGCCATTTGCAAAAAGTTCTGGCCGCATGCTGAGTCATGCAGATGGCTGGATAACCATGCTTGCCCATCCCGAAGGTCATGTCCGTGTAAGGCTTCGTCGGCTGGCTTTTTTGAAATTCTTCGGAAAGCTCATCGCGCTTGGTAGCCTTGACCTTATTGACCTCTCGATAAAAGACATCCAAATCGGACATCCAAACATCGTAAGCATCCCAAGTGATCTCGCATTTGGCCATCCAAAACGGGCTGAGTTTGACCTCGTGAACAGGGCCCTCATCCTCTTTACGACTCTCCTGACCGTCGGGACTTCCCATGCGAAAAGTCCCTCCGGGGATCGGAATCATCTCGATTTTTGGCGGCGAATGCTCAACAAGTTCCGCATAAGGCTTCATCTGCTCCTGGGTCGATGCGACCGACTCTGGAATCACCAGAGTATTGTCATCCGAAGTCGTCTTGGTCTCCTGACCAAAAACAAACCCACTACCTGCTGTTGTAAAAAAGCCAGCCAAACAACTAGCCGACAAACCATAGCCAAGCAATCTGCGATTCAAGTCGAAACCTTTCGTAACGAGACTCAAGAGGGTCGGGCCGTTGGGAAACTAATTGCCCATCGGAACAACTTCGATATTGCGAAACTTCACAGGATCGGAGTGGCCGGCAAAGCCGATGTGGCCGCTGGCGCGATCCTTGCCTGGATGGGGCGTGTTGCTCATGTACTCACTGATGGTGGCCAAGTCGGTATCCAGGATCCGCGTGCCGTTGAGCTCGACTTGAATCTTCGAACCCGTGACCGTAATGATCTCGTGGTTCCACTGGCCAGTCGGACGCAAATAACCACGCTTGGCCGCCGCCATTCCATAAGCACTGCCGTGGGCTTGACGCGGATCAATCGTCTTGTAATTCGGGTGGCCGTCATCGAGCACTTGAAGTTCGGTCATGCCAACATAAGCCGCATCGCCATGGCGAAGATCCTTGGGCAATTGCTCGATTTCCTCGACGCTAGGGTAGCGGATCGCAATCCCATTGTTGCCGGCAGGAGGTAGCTGAAAATCGAACCGAAAGACAAAGTCGCCGTAGCTTTTCTCGGTGTAGAGCACTCCGCCTTTGCCTTGCGTGCACTGAATCGCACCTTCCGATACGGTGTAATTCCCAGTGGCACCCTTCCAGCCAGCTAAGTCACTGCCATTGAACAAGACATTAAACTTCGAGGAGCTCTTGGAAATTTCGTCGGCTTCGGATTTGCTCAGGATTTCGTTGGATTCCAGATCGCTGAACTCCTTGAGCTTGATGTTTCGGAAGCGGATCTCGGCACCGTGGGTTTGGAGTTGAATCGGTCCGCGTTTGATCAGCGGTTGACCAGGAGCAAAGTAATCGTGCAATCGAGCGTTGACCACAACGGCTTTGTCGTTGAGCCACACCCAGCAGCGTTCTCCAACCAATCGCATCTTGATGGTGTTCCATTGTCCAACCGGATTGTCGGCCCGCACCAAAGGATCTTTGCCAGCCCAGCCGGCGGGATTGTTCCAAAGACCACCACTCCCTTTTTCGTTGCCGTTCTTGCGATTGTTCTCAGCATCGGGATCCCAAATCTGTACCTGGGGTATGCCTCGGAGGTAAATCCCTGAATCGCAATCCTTAACGATTTTGAAATCCAAAGTCAGGTCGAAATCGCCAAACTCGGCATTGGTCGTCAAGTAAGCACCCTTGCCATCGTTGACGATTTCATTCCCATCGATCTTCCAGTGATCGGCGATCTCCTGATTCCACTTGGTCTTGTCGGCCTCTGGAGTCGATTCCCATTTGCGAGGATCGACCGTTGGGCGACCGTGCCAACCGGAGAAGTCTTTGCCGTTAAAAAGCTCGACCGGATCGCCGGCTTTTGCAGGGCTATTCCCAGAAAAAACGAACGAAACACAAGCCACGGCTTGTAATGCCAAGCCGGACCAAGGGGTATTCCAAACGAAGCGGAGAGATTGGAGCATAGCGATTCGCACAGAAGGGGTTAGAGCGAAAAACGGGGAAGTAGGGTGGGATGATGCATCGCGCATCGGGCCTGATTTTAGCAACAAATTCAACCATCGTCGAATTTGTTCTAGGATTTTGAGGGTTGAATTTGATCTTTAGAAACGGGATAACTAACTTCCGATCGAAAAGGCTGTTTTCCAAGATATACCATGTGTCGTCGAATTTCATGGACGCATGACACCAAAGAATATTGCCTTCATCGCGAAATCCCCCGGAATTTCAAAAACCTGAGAGATCCCTTCAACCCATGTCAAGCATTTCGGCTGAGACTCTCGCAATCGATGTCCAGCATCTCTCGAAAACCTACCGCGAAGGGTTGCTCTTCCCTCGCGTCCACCCAGCCCTGAAAGATGTCTCCTTGCAAGTCAAAGCAGGAGAGGTTTTTGGACTCCTAGGCCCCAACGGTGCCGGAAAAACCACCTTGATCAAAGTCCTCTTGGGGATCTTGCATCCAACCAAGGGGCTAGCGCAAGTTCTCAAGGAACCTGCAGGGAGCAAAGCGGCCCGTCGCAAGATCGGATACTTGCCCGAAAACCTAGTCTTCCCAAGACACCATACGGGACGAAGCGCACTGTACTTCTACGGACGCCTGAGCGAAATGAGCGACTCGCAAATCGCCGCTCGCGAGGACGAGCTCTTTGATCTTGTAAGCCTCAAAGGCCGCCAGAACGAAGCTGTCCGCAGATACTCCAAAGGGATGCGGCAACGACTTGGACTCGCCCAAGCCATGCTGCACGATCCAGACTTGTTGATTCTCGATGAACCCACCGATGGTCTGGATCCCATGGGCCGATCCCAAATCCGCGATGTGCTCGATAAACTCAAGCAACGCGGCAAGACGGTATTTCTCAACAGCCACATTCTTCAAGAAGTCGAACTCATCTGCGATCGCGTCGCAATCATGGCACTCGGGCAACTCCGAGGCATCGGTACGATCGACGAACTGATTCGTTCCCACACCAACGATCAGTCCGGTAGCGTACGATTGGAAGTCATCGCGACTCCTTCGCACATCCGAGAAATCGAAGCTCTTCCAGCAAACGCCTTGATCGAATCGATCGACCTTGGGAGACTCGGCCAAGAAGGCCTTAGTCGAATCGCAGTCGAGAACATCGATCAAGCGGGAGTGGATCGCCTGGTCGATCAGCTACGAGATGTCAACATCAGCATCTTGCGCCTCGAACGAGCTCGACCGAGCCTCGAACAAGTCTTTATGAATATCGTCGGAGCAGCCAAGTCGTGAAGCCATACATCGCCGTTCTGTACGATAGTTTGATTGAATCGATCCGATCGAGGGTTCTTTGGATCTTGATGGCCGGCTGGCTGCTGATCCTTGCATTTTTGTTTCCGCTTTCGATCTCCGAGGAAGAGACTTATCGCGTCAGCTCGTCAGACTTAAACAACGCCAGAGCCATGCTTGATCAACTCGCTCAGGCCTCTGCAGGCCGAGGTTCCCGAGCCCATCAAGCGGTGTATTCGAAGCTAGACGAAACGATGCAGACAACCTTGCAAGAACGTCTGCGGACTCAAAAAAGGATCCCCATCGGCCAGCTGGTTTCATCGCTCAATGAAGTCTTGGACAAAGAGGATCTCTACACCAAGGAGGCTTGGCCTACTGCCGAACGACGCGAGGAGCTCAAGGAACTCATCGAGGATAAAACAAAAAAACCGGACGAACTTCAAAAGCTCAATCGCAGGCTGATCGATCTAGCCTTCCCTGGCTCGATACGCTCGGCCACCGGACAAGCCACCTGGGTCACCTACGCCGGAATGAGATTCATGGATCCGCTGCCGTTTACGCTCAGGCAGATTCGACCGTTTATTGAAGCGACACTCTTTCCGTTCATTATGTGGCTCGGCTTGGGACAAATCGCCATGATGGTCGCGATCGTTGTAACGGCTCCGATGGTTCCCGATATGTTTCAGACCGGTTCACTCCATTTGCTGCTGAGCAAACCACTCTCTCGAAGCCTGCTGTTTTTGAGCAAGTACCTGGGTGGTTGTATCTTTGTCGCTATGAATGTTGGAGTGTTTCTCGCAGGACTGTATATCTACGCTGGAGTCCAACTTGGGATCTGGAATCGCGGAATACTCTGGTGCATCCCGCTGTTTATTTTCTCCTTCATGATCTTCTATAGCGTTTCTGCCTTGGTAGGATTGATCTGGAAAAACCCCATCATCTGCGTCGTGATTACCGCTTTGTTTTGGGGAATCTGTTTTACCATCGGAGTGGTTCGAGGGTTTGCTGAAGGATTCTTGAAAGGCCCTCCGACGATCCAATCGATCGTCGCGGTAGGTGATGTGCCGATTACCGCGAACCAACAAGGCCGATTGCTGTTTTGGAACGAGAGCTTGAATACTTGGCAAGTAGGATTCGGGGAAGTCAATGGTCAGCGCGTGCTCGGGCCTGTGATGGATACCAGGGAAGGTCTGCTCTATATGGGACGATCGAGATTCGTTCCCTTTGGACTCGGCGGTAACGACACATCCAGGCTCGATGTCGTCCGATTACCAGAGCTTGCCAGCGACAAGGACAAACTAGCCCAGCAGGAGGAACCGGCAGGTAAGAAAAAGAATCGTAAATTGTGGGATGATTCCAGGCTCGATACGGCGCCGGAACTGCCCGCTGGAACCACCGAGCTGATTCCCTGGAGAGATACCTTCTTGTCGCTGACCCCCGATGGTCTTTTCTGGTTTGATCGCGAGGCGGCTAGCAAAGCCGAACAGCAAAAAGTTTCTGTCTTGGGCTTTGATTTTAAGCTCCCCCAAGCCAACGAAGCGCACAAAAAACTCACCGATGCCGATTGGGACTATCGTCGACCCATCGCCGCTGGCGCGATCCCAGGCTCCGAATCGATCGCTCTGGTTTCCAAAGGCAAATTGGTTCGATTCGATTTAGATGGCAAGAAGCTCAAGACGCAAGGGAGCGTCGAACTGGACATCCCGACGGAGACCGTCGTGAGTCTTGTCGTGTGCGGCAATACAGCCATCGTTTGCCCCGACTCGATGACTCCTAAACTGGTCGATCTCAAAGAGATGAAATTGATTGGGACTCTCGATACCATCGGCGACAAGACTATTAAACGCACGGCCAATGCTGCAGACGGGCGAGTGGCGATTCTCGATACCCAGGGCAAGCTATGGGTGATCAATAATCCCAATGATCAACCCGAGGCTTTCAAGCCAGTTGCTCCGAATCTAGTCGGGCAGGGCAATGTCTCCTCGATGACCTTTGACCAAGAGGGACGCTTATGGGTTGCCCACCATGTTAAACAAGTCGATGTGTGGGACAAAGAGTTCACTCGATCCGAAAAATCTTTTAGGCCCGCAAGAACTACTGCCGAGTTCCTCTACGATTACTTCATCAACCCGTTTTACTTGGTCAACCCCAAACCCTCGGCGATCCAAGAGACGATCCAATACGTTCTTCGAAACCCGGAAAACAAAATCAGCGCTATCGATCGGGCCGATTTGGATATGCCCCAAGTGGTCGCCGATCCTTGGCAACCGATCTGGAGCAACGGGATCTTTATCGCTGTCATGCTTGCGGCAAGTTGTTGGCTACTTTATCGCCAGGACTTGTAGGCTACAGTCGTTAAGTCCAGAATACATCCTATGTTCGTGACGAGGTTCGCAAATGGGCCTCTGCAAACCACACCTTCCCGCGTCGAATCAGCGACGTTTTCAAACGATCCCAAACTATGAGCAAATTCAGCATCATTCCAGACGGCAACGATCTTGAGTCGATGGGCCGCGATTTGAAATTTTATCAAGCGGAAAACAATTCACCCAAAACGCTCTCCAAGGAGCAGATCGCTCATTACAACACCCAAGGCTACATTGCCCCTTTGGATGTCTTTTCCAAAGATCAGATCGAATCGATCCGCAAGTACTTTGACCAACTCCTCGAGCGAGTGGTGGCCGAAGGGGGGAACAGTTACTCGATTTCCTCGGCCCACCTGAAGTACGGGCCTGTTTACGATATTCTCACCGAGCCCAGGATCGTCGCGTATGTCTCTGACCTTTTGGGCCAAGACGTGATCGCTTGGGGATCCCACTTTTTTTGCAAGATGCCTCATGATGGCAAGACCGTTGCTTGGCACCAAGACGCAAGTTACTGGCCGCTGTCACCTTCCAAAGCAGCCACGGTTTGGCTCGCTGTCGACGATGCCGATCAAGAAAACGCGTGCATGAAATTTGTCGCAGGATCGCATCATTTCGGTCACATGACATACCGCGAAAGCGACAGCGCCGAACACAATGTGCTTAATCAATCCATCGATAATGCTGAGCAGTATGGCGAGGTTGTTTACGATGTGCTCAAGGCCGGGCAGGTTTCGATCCACAGCGATCTACTCTTGCATGGATCCGAAGCCAATCTTTCCCCTCGCCGTCGATGCGGGCTGACTCTGAGATACTGTTCGGCCAGCGTCAGGGCTGGGATGCAGTGGAACGAAAAAGGGATCCACGTTCAAGGCAGCGATCCGAGCGGCCACTGGTGGAACAATTCCAGGCCCGAGAGAGTTTTCTAAAGCGAATCCGCATCGCACGAGGCGTTCAAGCATCCGAGAGCATTGCATTTGCGTCGGCGCTGAATGTTCAGCCCGTGAGCGGCAATCAGAAAAATGCCCCCCAAGGGGGTCATCCACGGTTGAATCGACCCGATGCCTGCCAGGTGCAAAGAAGCCGCATCGACTCGTTGATGCTCGTGATCATGTGCGTGCCCGTGCTCGTGCTCGTGATCATGCTCTTGTGAATGCTTGTGCGAACTGTTCGACGCGGTTGTTGGATTTTCGCAGCACGATTGATCGCAGCAAGTTTCCGACCCAGCGCCTGAAGCTCCAATTTGCTGGCTACAGCATTCATCAGGCAGAACAAACGCGGCGCTGAGGATAAGCCCAAGACCTAGACTCGATAGAGAAAGAATTCGGTAATCCCGAAAACGCAAGAATGTTGGCCATATTGCCAAGGCTACGATGCCGCAGCAGATTCCTGCCGCGATTCTATGGAACCAAGGGCTGGCCATCCACTCGGTGAGTTTCAAAGCCGGCAGGGTCGCAAGGAGGATCGGGGTAGCCGCGCAGTGGACAGCGCAAGCAGCCGAGGCGAAAATTCCTAAACGATCCTTCCAAGATCCCATCGGCCCTGTTCCAATTCGTCTGTGTTGCAATTCTAGAGAGTCTTGTGCATTCATCGTCACGAGATTGTACACAAAAGAGTTCTATTTGCAATCTGATTGCGGAAACGTTTTATGTAAATTATGGCGGCGTTGAATTCGGAATTTGAGGCACCTTTGGACGCACACAGGCTTGCAAAGAACCTGCAAATCGTGCGTCAGGAGATGGCCGATGCCTGCAAAAAAGCGGGTAAGACACCTGCCGAGGTAACTTTGGTGGCTGTTACCAAGACGGTTAGCCAGCAGACCTGCAACGAGCTAGTGCGGCTCGGGTGTCTGGACCTAGCAGAGAACCGTCCGCAGGTGCTTTGGGAAAAATCGGCCAGTGTGGATCCCCAAGTCCGGTGGCACTTTATCGGCCATCTGCAGCGGAACAAGTCACCTCGAACGGTGCCGCTTCTTGACACGATGCACGCTTTGGATTCGCTTCGGCTCGCCGAGCAAATGGCTAAGGACTCCGTGCCCGAGAAGAATCTCGGCGGCAAGAAACTCCGGGTGTTGCTCGAGTTGAATATCACGCAAGATCAGACCAAAACGGGTTTAAGTCCCACAGAGGCCCAGGGGGTTCTTGAGAAGTACCTAGCCACACCGTTATGGCAGGAGCGGCTCGATCTATGTGGGCTTATGGGGATGAGTTCCCTGCAAGGTGATATTGCTCAAACGCACCGCGAGTTCGAATCGATTCGACTGCTCAGAGATCGTTGGCAAGACGTTTACCAGATTCGGTTGCCTGAGTTATCGATGGGGATGAGCGACGATTTTCAAATTGCGATCCAAGAGGGTTCGACGATGGTCCGCATCGGATCACGGTTGTATCGTTAGCAGGATGAAACATTCAACCATCGAAAATCATTCAACAAACCCTCGAATGACTCGCCCCATCGGGGCTTAATGAGATAGCCCGGGGTAGAGCGCAGCGCCACCCTGGGTGCGTTGTGAGCTTTGGAATCGAGTGATTCGTTTAAGGCGATCGGAGACCTGATGGTGCGCCAAGGGGTTGTTGGGTGCTAGCTCCAACGCTCGCTTCGAGGCGTCGTAGGATTTCTTTAAAGCATCCAACGCGGCGACATCGTCGTCCTTGCGCAGAGCATTCTTCCAAGCTTGCAATAAACCTTCGCTGCGAGCTAAGTGGAGATTCGGATGATCAGGAAATCGTTTCAAAAAAGTATCGCATGCCTCCATGTAGCCTCCTTGGATCCTCTGTGCTTGATCCAAATGATCGGTGAGTCTGTGGTGAGTACTGATCGATGCGACGAATCGGAACACGTCTTCTTGAAAGTACACCGGAACCATCGAGTCGCTTCCGGTGATCGCTGCTGCCTGCTCGCACAGCCGATCGATAAGCGACTCGAAATCCTTTGCGTTCACTTGGCTGAGTTCGAAGATAGGCCTGCCGAGCTCCGTCGCAATCAGTTCGCGGAGCAATTGAGCAAAGTCTTCGGGAAAAAACCATCGGTTCTGTGTTTGAACATCGAGTGCCAAACATTTTAGAACCTCCAAATCATCATTCTTTCGAACCTCTTTACCAGAATTGATAAGCATCAATCGAACGGTAAGATCCGGTACATCGAGTCTGCTGTCATCGGTCCGGTAGGCTCGAAGTATCTCCCCGCAGGTGCTTTCGATTCGCTCGACGCAAGCCAAACTATTGGGCTGAGCACCCCAACGAGTTGTCCTCCGAGAGACTCTTAGTTCGTCCAGAACTCGTGTCGACCAGTAAATTTGCTGAACCGGATCGGCAAGATGTTTCAACAGGAGGCAAACCTCCTGAAGCGAATTCAATCGATTCTCAAAGTAGGCATAGTACTTAGGGATATCATCGACGTGGTACCGAAGCAATCCTGAAACATAATGGGTGGTGATCAGTTCATGAAGAACCGTCTTGTCTTGAGGTTGTATCGATCGCAATGCACCGAGCAGCCTTGAAGAGTTCCCCAAAAGTTCGCGAGCAAGCCGCAAGTGCTGCATGTCAACCTTACCAGCGATACGTTCGGCCGCCGCACGTTGCAAGACAGCATACCGAATGGCTTGTTCAGGTTGCTGCTCCAAGAGCCCTGAGTCCATGCAGTTGTTTGTCCAGTAAGCACTGGTATTCGCTATATCCTTAGCACTCTGACTGGTCATTGCCTCAGGTGGTGTATCCAACTGCAAAATCCAAGCACTCAAGTCCTTGCTGATGGACGACTCGGTCGAAATAGCGACTGGCTCCGACACCGGATTGATATTGGTCGTGGGAGCTCGCCGATTCAGCCCAAAGAGCGCCAGCAGTAGAATCAACGGGAAGGCCGCAAGCCATTTGATTCCACGAGATAGATATACAACCCCGTCGGCTTGGTTCCCAGCGATCCAACGATCGAGCGTGTCTAGGAACTCCTCGGCGCTTGCATAGCGTCGATTCGGATCGATTTGGCAGCAGCGATCGCAGATCGCCAAAAGAGCGGACTTCCCTGAGGAGTCAGCGGATGTTTGAAGCAACTGCTGAAAAATTCGACCGAGTGCAAACAGATCGGTTCGGGACGTCAAAATGTGTTGAATTCCCAAGGCTTGCTCGGGTGCCATGTACTCGAAGGTTCCTAGTCCATGGATCTCTTTCCGGCTACTATCGGAATCGTTGTTGTGGTTCTGTGGCAGGCTTGCAGCGCGTAGCGATATTCCAAAGTCAGATATTTTTGCAACCCAATCTTGTGGGTGATCCTTGCCATCGCGATCGAGCAGGATGTTCGATGGTTTGAGATCCAAATGCAGATAACCCCTGGAATGGATTTTGCAAAGACCTCGAGCGATTTGGCTTACTATCGAGGCAATCTCTGTCGGTGTCCAATGCCGAGTAAGTTGGCTCTGAAGTGTTCCACCGGAGATGTACTCAAAGACCAGGATGAAGGAATGCTGGTTCTCTTGCACACTATAAAGCCTGACCAAGTTCAGGTGATCCATGCGAGCGGCCACAAGGATCTCGTTGCGCCACGCCTGCAAATCCAAATCCGAAGTGCTCGAAGGCTTGGGAATCAACTTCAGTGCCACTTGCCGCTGAGTTGAAAGCTCTCTAGCAAGATAGACTTTGGCTTGGCCTCCTTGCCCTAAAAGCTTCAGCACGCAATATCCAGCGATGGGCTCAGGCAAGAGCATTTGTAACGATTGAATATGCTGATCAAGCCGATGCTGCAATCGCTCTTGGCAGGAGCTACAGGTTTCGATGTGTCGTTCGATCGCCCTCAACGCATCCGACTCTAACTCAATGGCCGAAGATTCTTCAAAGCGATCGAGCATCGCGTCCGATGGGCAGTCGCTCGAATCGATCATCCAAGTGCCTCTTGCTTGAGCATCTTATTGACACGTGCAATAGCAGCAAAGACCGAGGCGTATCGCATTCCATGTTGGCGAGCGACATCTCCGATCGATTGATTTTCGATCGTCACCTGGCAGTACAAAGCCCAGGTTTTGCTTGATACGCGAGCCTCGACGCGATGTTGGATCTCCAGTAATCGCTCAATCGATCTGCTTGTGGGATCGTCACTGAATGGCCCAGATGGTTTTCCGAAGCTTCCTAAATTGCCTGTCGTCACCTGACGACCTTGGGGATCCGAGACGATTGGCTCGGACGCTTGTTCGGCTAACCGACACAGGTGGTTTCTGTAGCGACGTTGAAGTTTAAGGTAGTCCAAAAGTCGGCTGCGATGGAGGCTTTTGAGCCATGCCCGAAAGGATCGCTTGGGGTCGTAAGAAAACTCCGGTATTCGCGTTACAAGCTCTGCCCAGATCCGTTGGGAGACCTCGTCGGCATCGATTCGATTTCCCAGTTGAGCCTTTGTCCAGCGGACGAGCATCGGTTGATAGCGATCAAAGAGTTCGGTCCAAGCTTCTTGATCTTCGATCCGTTGGGCGCGTCGAAGCAAGGTGCCGCTCGTTCTAGGTTCGATGGCGTTCATGATGCAGAGCTTAAACTCGTGTAGATGTCCGTCGTAGTTGCCCTCGGAGAGCAAACGAGCTCAAGAGTAGAACTCCTTAGCGGCCCTCAAGATAAGGTTTGTTGAGGAAGCCCGCAACTTTTTTTACTTGAGAAATCCAGGCATGAGATCAGGTGACTGTGTCGCAGTATTGCCGAAAGGCAGCCGGAAGGAAATCGATCAGATCCGTACCCAGGGTGCTCGGGGTTCCTAGTTGTGCATGCGCCAAATCGCCCGCAAGCCCATGAAGATACACCGACAAAACCGAGGCCTCGAAGGGATCAAGCCCCTGGCAGAGCATCGCTACGATGATTCCTGTCAGGACATCACCGCTACCACCCACAGCAAGGCTGGGGTTCCCTGTCGTGTTGCGGTAATGGCGATCTCCGTCGGTCACCAACGTTTGATGGCCCTTGAGGACAATGACCATGCGAGTTTTTTTGGCAAGTTCTTTTGCAGCATTTTGTTGCTCATGAGGTTGGTCTGGCTGGATCTTCGAGATCCTTGCCCATTCACCCGGATGCGGGGTCATCACGCGGACCCCTTGGATCGATTCCCATTGAACAATTGCCTCGGAAATCGCATTCAGGGCGTCGGCATCGATCACCGCCGAACCTGGCCATCGATGAAAAACTTCGACAACCATTCGGTCTTGGCTTGATTCGCGCCCCAAGCCAGGCCCGATTCCAAGCACCGTACCCGGGGCATACTTTCTAAGAATTTGCTTGGATGCTGATTCGGAAAGGTAGCCTTGAGATACCTCGTCGAGTGCCATAGTCATCGCACAGGGAGTTGTCGTCTGAACGATTTGACGGGTGTGCGATCTGGCCGCTACGGTCGTCAAGCCTGCACCGCATCGTAGGGCTGCCAGTGCGGCTAAGGTGATCGCACCGGACATGCCAGGCCCCCCACCAACAAGCAGCGCATGTCCAAAATCTCCCTTATGGGCTTGGGGGAGCCTTGCTCCGAGTTTTGGCAGAGAAAAATAGTTTGTTTCATCCATGGGTTTGTTGATTCTTCGGGTGATCTCGTGGGTCGATTTTTCGGTCGCCACCAGCCGGCTTCCCGCCAGTGAGTGTTGAATTTAGTGCAAGCGGAAGTGTGTAAGTACTCCGGTATGTCATGGAATGTCCGCGAATTCACATGATTTTTACCGGACGGCTAGCGCCGTTCCGCTTTTACTTCAAAACCAAGCGTAAAGCCAATAGTGGGCTTATTGACGAGATGAGAGGCAAAAAAAGGGCCCGAAGAAATTATTCTTCGAGCCCCCCCACACGCTACTCAAGCTTCTGGCAGCTTGAGGAACATCCCCTGCAATCTTCATGTAAAAGCATTCATCGCACGCCACATGCAGACTCACAGATCTCCAAGCCTTCGACTTGGCCGTCTGATTCGTTAGAATACTAGACAGTTGACAACCCTTACGTTTAACTTTTCTGTGAACCCAAACCTGTGGTAGCCAAAACAACTGGAAAAACCAAGTCCGAGGCGATTACCCACGCCATTGAATTCTTGGCTAGCAGTGTCAAAAGAGATCTTCCGGCAGTCGTAATTGCGATCGGACCGGACGATTTCTTGCGACGTGAATCGATAGAACACGCACTGCAACTTGCTAGCGTCGATCCACTGAGCGTCGCCCGCTTTGAAGGCGACGAGGCTCAGTGGAGGGATGTCAACGACGAGCTCTCGACGCAAAGCCTTTTCGATACTGGGGGACCCAAAGTTGCGTACATTCGCAAAGCGGATTCATTTGTCTCGCCGCCGAAAGAAAACGAAAAAAAAACAGTTTCCTCTGGGACTTCGAATCGTGAGAAGGTCGAGCATTGGATCGAGCAATCCACACCGGGTTCGACTCTTTTGCTAGACATGCAAACCCTGCCTTCGAACACTCGGCTCTATCGGATTGCGCAGAGCAAAGGTTTTTTGATCGGTACTGCAGAGGTCAAATCCAATGAGCTTCTGGCTTGGATCAGACATTGGGGAAACCATAAGCATAAAATCGACTTGACGGACAAGCAGGCAGCGCTGATCGCCGACCGCATAGGATATGTCTGCGGTCTGATCGATTGTGAGCTAGCCAAACTGGCTCTGTTTGCTGATTCACAGGGAAAAGTCTCCGATGCACGTATCGACGAACTTGTAGGCGGTTGGAGAACGCAAACGATTTGGAAACTCACCGACGCTGTGACCGAAGGCCGTATTGCTGAGGCGATCGAGGGTGTTGATAAACTGATCATGTCAGGGCAGTCCGCCGTTGGACTCGCTGCTCAAATGTCTTGGAGTCTGCGGCGCTACGCCGTTGCTGCAACGTGGTACGACCAACAGAAACGCAACGGGAATGAGAGTGTTTCGTTCAATGATGCTCTTTCCCGAGCGGGATTTCGATTCGATCATGCGAAAGAAGAAAAAAGGCTCAAAAGGATCGGTTGGAACAGAGCCAAAGAGATGCTCGGTTGGTTGGTTGAATTGGAAAAAGAGCTCAAAGGTAGCCATAGTCAAGAAGACCGTGCACGCATGGCCCTAGAGAGCTTCCTTTTTCGCTTCCAATAAGTTACTTAGAGACTCCATCTAGAGAGACTTGGGTTACAATCGCATCGAAGACTCAATCGTTGATTTGACACGTTTCGATGTCGGGGGCAGGGACATAGAGTTTGCGATGAATATCAACTTAATACGACTTCCGAAGTTCTCTGTTGCGATCGGTTGGCTAATCGGCGTGACGTGCTTTTGCCTTTGTTACTCCGTGACGATCGCACAAGAGTTTTTTACCTTGAAGGCTCCGGGGGCTGCCACGGAGTCCTCCGCTCGCATCAACGCCCAGGAGTTGATCGTGCGAGATGACTCAGGTCAGACAACTCTCTATTCGCGTTTACGCCGCTACGACACGCCCGACGGACAGTTTATCGGATATGGATCTCGGCAAGCCCAGAGGGTAATCCTTTGGCCAACGTCCAATCGAGGAAACATGCGTATCGGTACGTTGAGAAATGGTCAAATCGAGTTTGCCACAAGCCGCATGGCTGTCTTTGCTCTAGATCCCGCCAATGCAGGACAGTTCCCCCAAGTGCCCCAAGGCAGCGATTGGAATCCAAATGATTCGAATTCAGAAGACATCAGCAAAACCGTTTTGCTGTCGGCGGGAGACGCTGGTAATCGACTCTTTGTGAGAGCCAACGGGCAGGGGCAACTGCAATTGGTACCCAATGCTCCAAACGGTGCCCAAGCCGATGACGCACAAGGGGCTTGGATGATCACCCCAGTAGGCGGTGATATGGTTCGGATCCAGCAGTCGGTCGGTAATCAATGGCTCGCGCTTAGCGCCGACGGCCAGCAAGCTGGTAATTTTGGGAATGGAGTTCTAGCTCAACGAAATCAGAGATCTGCGGTTCGATTGATAGGAATCAACAACTCGATTGCTCAATGTTGGCGATTGCAGCAGTTCAACGGCGGTTACTGCTTTGAAAGTGTTATGATGCCTGGATTCGGTTTAACCTGTGTTCCAAATAACGGACTTTGGCTGCAACCGATTCTGTATTCACCCTGGCAAGTCTGGTGGCCCCAACAACCCACCTTTGCTTTGCCTCAGCCGGGTTATCGCGTGGTTTCCGAGCAGGTGATCCCCAATGCAACGCTCCCTCCGGTATCGCTTCGGATTGCCAACACCCATAGCGACGGTTTGCTGGTTCTCTTGGCCGATCGGCGAAATCCTGCGGTAGCAAAAAGACTCAGGATCCCACAGGGTGGATCAGAGACCGTGCAGCTCGAACGCGACGGTGGTTCGACGGTCATTCAAACCGTCGAGTGGCGTGATGGTTTTGGTAATTGGGATCGTCGAGAGATTCAGATCCCTGTACCACCTGTGGTGCTCTACGACGTGAGTGTCTACGAAGAGTTCCTTCAATCGATCGCGATCGATGCAACAGGCAAGAGTCCTAATGTGATCGAAGATGTGAACTATCAGCCTCGCAGCGTTGGTTTCTTGCTTTTGCCGGCCGGGGATCAACTTCAAGACAATAGTGTGATCGATGTCTACCGAGCGGCGGCCGACTCTCAAAATCCAGGCGCCGTACGCCGACTATCCCCGAGTGACTACAATCGCAGTTCGTCTCAAGCCGTCCCGAAAGACCCCTTAAAAGAACTTCTACAGCAGATACAAAGTAAGCGAGGCGCGTTTTGAGCGACTGGCTTTCGGGGGAAGAGCCCCAGGTGCAACCAGACTTTGTCGATGAACCGATCGGTCTTCCCAAACGTCGAAAGAGCATCATCTCGTTTCGTCGAGATTGGCCATTGATGCTTCTGCTAGGAACTCTTTTGGCCGGATGGATCCTCTATTCGGTGGTCCTGCCGCAACTTTATATCAGGCAAAAAATCGCAACATCGAAATGGAAGTTTAGTCCGAAAGATCCAGAGATTTCGTCTGCGATTTGGTTTATCCGCCGAACGGTCGAATACTGGTTCGTCTTCTGGTTCTTTTATTTAGGTGCCAGCATCGGCAGTTTCATCAACGTCGTCGCCAGCAGAACACCGCGAAAGAAGACAATCGTTTCGCGAGGTTCGCATTGCCCATTTTGCGATAAGCCACTGAATATGATCGACAATTCGCCAGTGTTTGGATGGATTCTTCTGCGCGGTCGATGCCGTGCATGCCGATTGCCGATATCACCTCGCTACTTGATCTTGGAGATCATTGTCGGCTTGATATTTGTCATACTAGGCACCCTAGAACTTATTGGAAATGGGATCAATCTTCCGTACCGCGATTGGCGATTTGGTGCCGGAATCGCGTTTACGGTTTTTTATCCGAAGTGGGATTTGATCGGTGCTCTTGCCGTTCATCTAAGTCTGTTTGCTATCTCAGTAATGCTCATCGGAACTCAATCAGAGCGTTTGAGATTTCCTAAACTTCCATTAATCATTGTCCTTGGAATCTACTTTGCAAGTTGCATCGCCAATCCAACCCTCCTTCGTGTTGCTTGGACGGAGCCATGGGGGGAGAGATTTTTAACTCGTTCACCGCAGTACATCGACCGCGCTATCACCTCAAGTTTGGGGGCTTTGGCGGGAGTTTGTCTTGCACTTCTTACCGCCCGACTTCTAACTTGCTACTACTTGAAGGATCCAGAGCAAACCCAGCAAGACGACTTGCGAAACAACGGCTGGATTTGGCATTGGACGATTCTGCACTTGCTTGCCGGAAGCCTGTTCGGTTGGCAAGCCATGGTGCCCGTGAGTCTTATCGGCACTCTATTGGCGATGTTTGGCTGCGGTTGGCTTTCGAGAAGGAAAAGTGATGAGAGTCTTGTTTTCCCTCTGCGGGTTATTGCACTGGCGATTTGGACCGGTACTCTATTTGTTCACGTCTGTGCATGGAGATGGATCGTCTTGGCTTGGAATTGATCTCCGTCTTTTTTCTCTCCACCGACCGGCATCCAATAATAAGACCGGCTTACTGAAAGGGTTTGAAATCGTTATGAACCAACTGCTTACAAAAGAAACTCGTAAGACTACGTGGGCTCGCCGCGCCATGTTCTCTTTGGCATTCCTAAGTGGCTCGGCCCTAGCGAATCACGCCATGGCAGAGGTCAAACTGCCAAATATCTTCAGCGACTCGATGGTCTTGCAACAAAAGCAAGAGAACAAGATTTGGGGGAAAGACAACCCCGGCCAAGTGGTCACCATCAGCGTCGGTGACAAGAAGGTAAGTGCCACCACCGATGCGGCAGGAAATTGGGAAGCGAAGTTGCCTGCGATGGAGATCGGAGAGCCATTGACGATCACGGTCGCAGGAAGTTCTACCAAGACGATCTCGGATGTGTTGGTCGGAGAAGTTTGGATCTGCTCTGGTCAATCGAACATGCAATGGTCGGTCGCTCAATCCAACGATCCAGACCTGGAACGGCTGGCTGCGAACTTCCCTAAAATCCGAATGATCAACTTTCCTCAAACCGGATCCCAAGAGCCGATTTGGAGTCACGACGACCGTAAATGGATGGTCTGCAACCCGGAAAACAACCTCAAGTTCTCCGCTGTAGGTTATTTCTTCGCAAGACAAATCCATCAAACCACCGGTGTTCCAATCGGTATGATCAACAACGCTTGGGGTGGGTCGGCTTGCGAAGCCTGGGTTAATCTCGATGTGCTCAAAGCCGATGGACACTTCAATAAAATGGTTGAGAATTGGACAGCCAACGCCGATCGATTCAAAAGCCTAAGCGACAAAAAAGAACGCACCAAGGAGGAAGAGGATCAGCTCAAGAATCTCGGCAATCAGATGCGAGGTAATCAGCGTCCTGCGAATATTTATAATGGGGTGCTCAAGTCCCATATCGGCTATGGCATTAAAGGTGCGATTTGGTATCAAGGTGAATCCAACGCTGGACGAGCTTACCAATACCGCGATCTATTTCCGTTGATGATTCAAAATTGGCGAAAAGAATGGGGGCAAGGTGACTTCCCCTTCTATTGGGTTCAGTTGGCGGACTTTAAGGCCGAGCCCAAGGAGCCTAGCGAAAGCGATTGGGCCGAACTGCGTGAAGCTCAAACCATGACCTTGGATAAACTTCCGCATACGGGCCAAGCCGTCATTATCGACATCGGTGAAGGAAAAGATATTCACCCAAAGAATAAAGTCGATGTTGGAAGGCGACTGGCTCGCTGGGCATTGGCTAACGAATATGGAATCCCCATCGAACATCAAAGCCCTAGGTACGCTTCGATGCAAGCCGATGGCGAGGGAATCGTCCTAAGCTTTAATCATTTGGCAAACGGATGGCGCCCCTTCGATGTCAACGAACCTATCGGGTTTACCATCGCAGGTGAAGACAAAAAATTCTACGCAGCCACTGCCAAGATTATCGACGGAGGAAAGATTCGCGTTTCGAGTCCGAGTGTGCCTAAACCCATCTCGGTGCGTTATGCTTGGGCGGATAATCCCGTTTGCAACATGTTTAGCGCTGGTGGCTTGCCCTTGACCCCTTTCCGTACGGACGATTGGCCTGGCGTAACTGCAGGTCGCGAGTAATCGCCAGCGGATCATCAACAATCTGTCCGACTGATCGCTCGTAACGATCGATCAGTCGGATAGTATGCGGCGGCGTCTGGATCGCAAACTTGGGTCGCCTTGAGTCTCCCTGAGTTCCTCGCGAAGTTCGCTGTCGGTCATTCTTAAAGCCCGCTCGTGTCGCCAGTAATTCCAAGAGTAGTCGGCTCCAGCCAAGACCAACCAACCCAATCCAAGGTACCATCCAAGCTCGAGAAGAAACTGCCAAAGAGCCTTGAACCCTATCTCTAAGGGTAACTCGCTCCAGGATGCAAACTCTGCCATTCGGCTTGTCGTTCCAAATCCAAGAACCCCCAAAATCAATGCCAGTTTGAGTAACCCGCTCAGCACAGGCACCCAAGCATCGGTATTCCAAGGGGCGTTGAATCTTGGCATGAGTCGTCCCGAATCCCATGCCAAGCGATCCAGGCGAAAACGAAAACCAGCTTGAGCGAAATGCACCGCCAATCCCATACAAAAAAGACCTGCAAGCAACGGTAGGATTGCCTGTCCGGCTTGGATCGCGCAGTGCCAAAGTCCTTGGTTCCAATGCGCTGTGGTTTCATCACTGAAGCGAACTTGACCAAGCCTTTGATCGAGCATCCCCGAGAGCACCCTAAAGGAGTAGGGGCCGACTGATTGCAGCATCGCCATACCTGCGAGCCACGTGAGGGCAACGGTCCACTCTTGACTTCGTGGGAATACACCCTCGTCGTGGGCTCGCCGGCGCCTGAGTGCTGTGGCGGGATGTTTTTTGCTCTCAATAGACTCAGCCATCTTTACCCACCCGCTGACTCTCTGCGCTCGATGTGCCTTTGGAGGAACTCCATTGCTGTGGTTCGAGAACGGTCCGTTGGGTCTTGTCCATCCAGACTGCTATCTCATGTTGAAAAAGCCAGCCCATGGCGCTTAGGGATAAGAGCAATCCCCAAACCAGACCGACGGTCTGTATTGGGGCACCAATTGCAATGCTGTCCCATGCTTTCAAGGATCGCATGATCCAAGATTTCGCGATGCCCACCAAGACGATCACCAGGGCGGCTGGCAACGCGATTCGCAGCGCGATCGATAGGGCTTGGCCTAAGTGCAGAGGAACTAGGTAGAGCAACTCTGTGGTATCTAATCCCGATCCAAGCGGAAACCGATCAAAGCTCTCCAGGACAATCTTCAGAGCCCAACGATGGCCACCGCATAACACGAATAGAGTGCCAGCGATCCATGCCAATGCCCGTTGGATTTGGTTGGCTATTCCTGCATCGTCCGAGGTGTCATCGAAACTCAATCCAGATAGTTCCGCAAGGGAGTTACCCACCGTCTGAAAAGCGGATAGGAACAAATGAATGCTCAGCGCGATGGCTGACCCAAATAGAAACTCACTTGTCAGAATACCCAATCCGACTCCAAGTGTGCTCGGAAGTTCAATCCTTACTTGTTGGCCCATCAAAGGAGTGATGGATAGACATACCATCGAGAGCAGAAGGCATCGTAGCATCCATGATACAGCCCCAAATGAGAATGGAGGCAAGGTGGCAAGAATGGGCAAGAGTCGCAACGCGATGCAGGCATAGCACCAAAGCATGGACTCTAGGCCTATTGCAATCAACGCATTCATGGCGTGCCTTTGCCTGAAACAACCGATGGTATTTCCAAGATCCTTTCTTTGGAGTAGCCAACGAGTCGATCGGCCATCCAAGGCAACAGCAGCATGAGTACTAGGCTTAACAGAATCAAACGTGGAATCATCGCTACGGTCGAGTCCTGGATCTGCATGGCTGTTTGTAAGATACCTAGTATCAAACCAACCACGAGAGCGATGAGCAGCAATGGTCCTGCAATCATTAACGCCTGAAGCAATGACCCTCGCACCAAATCCACAGCATCCTGAGTAACCATCTTTTGTAAATCTCTAGAGCGTACCACTGACGGTTCCAAAGCTATCGAGCAGCATTTGCACGACGAGCCGCCAGCCATCGACCAATACAAATAGCAACAACTTAAAGGGTATCGATATCGTCGCAGGGGATAATTGCGACAAACCCATCGAGGCGATGACCGATGCGATTACCAAGTCCAAGACCAGGAAGGGTAAGTAGATCTGGAATCCCATCAAAAACGCTGTTTTCAATTCGCTGAGCATGTACGCAGGCAACAGAACAATCAGCGGTACACTTTCATAGTTCTCTGGTGCAGCGGTATTCGGAGCATGCCTGCTATAGAACAAATGGACATCTTCGTAATTTCCGGCCATCGCAATTTGTCTAGCCATAAAGCGATGCACAGGTGCAATGCCACGCTCCCAGGCTTGGTCGGCTCCCATGGTGCTGTCTTGTGCGGTGTAAGGTACAATCGCTTCGTCATAGACTTGCTTCCACACAGGGCTCATCACAAACAAGGTGATAAACAAAGAGATTCCACTGAGTACTTGTGTCGGAGGTAACTGCTGATTACCAAGTGCTTGTTTGAGCACACCCAAAACAATCACAACCCGCACGTAACAGGTTGTCATCAGGATCGCAGCAGGAGCAGCACTCAATAGAGTCAAAAGCAACAGAGTTTGAATCGATTGAGAGAGTCCTTTGGGGCCTACCCATTGTTCAGCTCCCTGCAACCAACTCTCGCCTCTCTTCGAATCACTCTTGCTCAGTCGTTCGATCGTCTCGGGCAAAATCGGTGCGGCAGAAGGTCGAAAAACCTCCGGTTCTCTCTGCCCTGTGACTTGTCCTGTCGCGTATCCGCTTGACGCTGGTTGCACGGCGCTTTGCGTCGATGCATTCCGCTGATTCAAAGATCGACTGATGTGCGAGTCGGTTTGCCCCGACGCCGTCGATGCGTGGGCGACTGCGATCCAGAGCACGCAAGCGACCATCGCAGAGCGTAGCACAATCCCCGAAGACGAGAATTTGCCCCACTTACGTCGATCATCCTGTCGATTGCTCCTGGCGTTCATCCCGCAGGTGTACAGGATTTTTCATAAGCAACGCAAGACAACCTGCTAGGCCCACCCCTGCCAACGCATATAAAACAGCATGCAAAGGGATCAAAAACCGGCCACCGGCCTCGTACAAGCAGGCGATTGTTAAGCTGTCGGCCAGAAAGATGCTAGCTAAGATGATTCCCTGGCGAGGATAGCTGCGCCATACCCAAATCAGTCCCACGAAAGCTGAGAATTTCCAGAGCAGATGATCTAATCGCCAAGGCCCCCAATGCG
This sequence comes from Pirellula sp., assembly GCA_040381975.1. Taxonomy (GTDB): domain Bacteria; phylum Planctomycetota; class Planctomycetia; order Pirellulales; family Pirellulaceae; genus JBKCUI01. The sequence continues at coordinate 42,679 of JBEIGI010000008.1, read as the reverse complement.
AGGCCAATCGCATCGCACAGAGCCTTGGAAGATCCCTCCAGTGCGACTTGATCCAATCTCCGATTTCTTTGGTGGCTAAATCGGCTAAGGCGACTTCTCGCTGCGATGCCGTCCATTTTTCGGAATCAGGGATGCCGTCGAGTTTGGCCTGCATGGCGATCTCTGCGTCGGCATGCCAGTTGCCCCAGTCTGCCAAAGCCTCATCGCAATACCCCCCACGAAGACTCGCTGCGCCCTGGGATCCCATGGGCCTGATCCTACCGGTCAGCATGCAATTGCGACCCCACCAAGGCGTTACAACGAGCAAGAAAGCGGCAATAAAAACAGACATGCTCGACCACCACCGATTCCGGTTGACTTGAGTTTTGTAACTCACAATCGCGATCCCAAGTACCAGGATGGGTAACCAGAAAACAAAGATTGATCGAAACAGTACGATCACACCTAACAAGACTCCTGCTGTGATAATCCATAGCAACTTGGCAGGGGCTTTTGTCCACTGCAACAAAGCTACAATCGTGGCAGTGACTCCGAGCAATGCCCAAGGTTCGGTTAAAAAATCGTGCATGAATGTCTTGATGGTTCGATCCATGACTGCGATTCCGAGCGTCACGCCGAAGGCAACACTACAGAGCAAGAGGCCTCTATGGTTTTGCTTTTCAGAGCCATGAAAAATTCGCTTAGTCCAATCAAAGGCAAGCCAGATTGCCAAGAGTCCTGCGATCGTAAGTGCTAATGCTGAGAGCCAACGTACACATGAAAAAGCGATCGGGCCTCGCGGCATCAATCGATAGACTAGGCTGATAAGAAAGGGGAGGGCAGGGGGCCGCGAGGTGGTTGGGCCGGGCCAATCGCGTCGTTGCAACTGAGTGTACTGTGCTGATTGGTTGGAAGTACGGTAAGGAGCTTGCCACTGCGGATCCTCCCATGCGAACTCAAAGCCGGAACCCACCGATAGGCTGTAGGCAATCGACTCGTAATCTGGTCCATCCCCATGCGGTAATGGAGGTGAATCGTTGCCGTCAAATCGAAGTAGCGAATAAGCGTTTACGGCAAACAGCAAGCATGCAGCTAGGGCGATCGAAATCCAATTGGACCAAAAAATCGATGGCCAAAGTTGCTCTGGTTTCACAGTGGATTAATAACGTCCTCGAAGGCTATTACCGCCAGCTACTCCAGGAACGATTGCTCCAGCGGTCGCTCCTGGAATTGTTGATCCTGGTGGCCCGGCTCCAGGAACACTCGGAACCGCACCCGCGGAGCCTGCAACAGATGCTGGGGTAAGCTGCGTCGAAGCTGCTCCTCGGTATTCGATCACCAAAATTGCGTCCTGTTTTTGAAAGGTCAAATCTGGCAAGATTCGATTGATACCAAACAAACCAGCAGCTCCTCCAGTTAAGAGAGTGTTCTGTTGGTTGACAACCGGTGGCGCGATCACACCACAGGAGAGAATCAGCAAGTGGTCTGTCGGCCATCGAAATCGCTCTGCGAGATTCCATGAGATCATTTGAGGAACTTCGACTTGATAAGCCCCCCCGGCACCGGGAACTTCAAGAGGCACAGGATTCATCTTCTCAACTTGATCCACGTTGCATTTGAGCATCATGTCCATCGTGTTGCCATCGAGACTAAGCAACGGGCTAAAGACCATCCGGAATCCCTCTTGAACTTCGCCATAAGTCGGGGTCAGTGGTGGCCAAGCCGAAGTCGTATTGGGACTGTATTCTCTGAGATAATTCCTAGGTTTCATTTGTTCGATCACTTGCGTTTGACCTTGGACCATTCTCAGGTCAATCGATTGGACTTCTCGCACATCTTGGCGTTGGCGAAGCTGAGCCATGACAATGGCTCCGTTTTCCTTAGGCATCAGCCAAGCCGAGACGCCAGGAGACCGTGCAGTAGCCGAACGCATAAGCGGAAGAGCTTTGGACCGCCAATTGGGATTTCCGATGGTGATCAGGCGTAAGCTGTAGACTTGAGGCTCATTGATTCCGTTGACAAATCGCTCATAGACCTGTGCGACTACTTTTTGCATACCCGCGTTGTGGTAGACACGTAAGGTGCTACGGTCGGCGGTGAGGATTCCAACCGGTTCTTGAAACCAAAGATCGCTTCCTGTCTCGCGAATAATCCAGTCGATGACCGCTTGCTGAGGCCGATCCACATTCTTCAATGCTTGCGTATAGGGCTTCAGGTCGTATTCGACCCAGTACTGACCGGCATCGTTTGGCAGTTCGAGTCGTTGATGGACTTTGACACCGAGGTTATTTGGAGGGGCAGCGGCGGGCACATCACTAGCCGAACCGACCGGGGGGCTCGTTGAAGGTACTGGATTGGCCGCAGGATTTGATGGAATACTACTAGGCGGAGATTGAAGTCCCTCGATGCTCGGGACGCGTGGGATCGGCTCGCTTGACGAACCGGAGCTAGACGGTGGTAAAACAGGTGAGGTTCCTGGAACAGTTCCGCCTGAAGGAGGAACTCCGGGAATCGTTGGTAGCGAGTTCTGCGCTAGGATTGAAGGAGTGCAAAAAGCCAGCAGTCCAAGCAGCGATGCAATACGAATTGAGGTTTGTTTGGGTTTTCGCATGCGTAAACTCCGGATTGGTACCAGGGGAAGCTCTCTTGCAAATCAGAGAACCGCCCTTGCTGATACCAAAAATGGGAGTTTGGGGGCAATAGAGAAAACGCGTGTTTGTTGGATGCAGATCGACTGATCCGATGTTTCTATTAGGGTTTCGAGATCCAAATATTCCGATAGACCACTGGGTTGGAGTGGTCTTGAAGGTACAGCGGACCAGGCTCAGGTGCTTCACCACCGACGCCTCCTGGTGTACCCCGAGGGAACTCCAAATCGTCATGGATCACAACCCCATTGTGCCGAATGGTCACCCTGGCATTGGTGGTTTTCTTGCCATCTGCATCGAACTTTGCCGCCTTAAAATCGATGTCATAGGTCTGCCAACTCAGCGGCGGATAGCACATGTTGAGTTTGGGACTAGCGATCTGATAGATTCCACCGCATTCGTTGTTCTCTCCTCGAAGGCCAAAAGAATCGAGCACCTGCAATTCGTACCGGCCTTGGATATACACTCCACTGTTTCCACGACCCTGACCCGAATCACCAGGCTGAAACGGCGTGCGAAATTCCAAGTGCAATCGATGATCTCCGAAGGCTTCCTTGGACTTGCAACCGACTCCAAGATATTTTCCGTCGACAAGCTTCCCGCCCTCAAACTTTTCGGGGCTACTTCCATCAAAGAGTACCAACGCTCCCTTGGGTGGTTCGCTCCCGAGCGTCTTGCTCTCTCGGATCACCTTGGTCAACTCACCGAGTTTCTTTCCTTCGCCATCAGTCACCGTCAACGTCTTGCCATCAATACTGACGCTGTAATCCCCTTCTTTGCCTTTGGCCAAGGAGCTCTCTACCCGATCGACCTTGCACACACGCGTAGGTTCTTTGGAATTGAATCCATCTGCTGGCAACCCACCCTTCAATAGATGCACTTGGAGTGTCTTGTCCGAGGTAGCGATCACCTGAGCGCCCCAAGTCCCATCGAGCGTTCCGACGACACCAAGGTATTCCCCCTGTAGGCGGTAGAGATCTCCAGCAGCCTCGATACTTGTGAATGTCTCTCCTGCAATCAAACTCGAAACATCAAGTGACATCGCCACTACAGGTGCTGCGGTACCGACTGCCAAAAATCGTCGACGATCCATGGTGCTTTTTGCCCTTTTGGTCTTTGAAATATCAACAATGAAAAACCCTTGGTGGATAATTCCCCCATTATAACACATCAGCTCAGCAATTCTTTAACCACGCGACCGTGGATATCTGTAAGCCGGAAATCGCGTCCTCCATAACGGAAGGTTAATTTCTCGTGATCGATCCCGAGCAAATGCAACAGAGTCGCATGCAAATCATGGACATGCACCTTGTCCTGCTGGGCATAAAAACCAAAGTCGTCCGATTGCCCCCACGAAAACCCTGGCTTGATCCCCGGCCCACACATCCACCAGGTGAACGCATGGGGGTTGTGATCTCGACCGTTGTCACCTTGCGCTGTGGGTGTTCGGCCAAACTCCCCTCCCCATATCAGGAGGGTTTCGCTTAGCAAGCTTCGGCGATGGAGGTCCTCGATTAAACCCGCAATCGGTCGATCTACCTGAGTTGCTAACTCCGCATGCTTCTCTTTGAGCTCCGCATGCTGATCCCAGTATGCGTGGGATACCTGCACGAACCTGACGCCCGCTTCGCTCAATCTTCTTGCCAATAGACATTGCCTACCGAATCCATCGGTCGGCCCGCCATCGATCCCGTAGAGATTGAGAGTCTCCTGGGTCTCGCTATCGATTTGAAATCGACCAAGCGCTTCGCTTTGCATTCGATACGCCAGTTCGTAGGTTTTCTCTTTGGCATCGAGTGCTTGAGCCAACGTGCTGCTTGGACCCAGTTGTTCTAGATCCCGCACATAGTCGAGTTGTAATCTTTGCAGTGGATCGGAGTACTTGGGTACAAGGTTCTCTATCCTGGCATCTTTCCCAGAAACAGCGATCCTGGTCCCTTGATGATTTGGGGGTAAAAATGCTGAACCGAAATTCCTTACCCCACCGTGACCCAATGTAGGATTGATGGTGATGAAACTCGGCAGATTCGTATTTTGAGTTCCCAGACCATAGCTGACCCAAGCCCCCAAGCTCGGGCGAACAAACGTATCGGTACCAGTGTGGATCTTGAGCAACGCTCCACCGTGCGCCTCGTTGGATCCATGTAGCGATTTGATAAACGTCAGTCGATCGACATGCTTGGCAACATTTGGAAACAGGTCGCTAACCCACGCCCCCGACTCCCCGTACTGCTTGAACTCCCAAGGGCTCTTGAGCAGATTCCCTGTCTGAGCAAACTGAATTCTTGGTTTAGCTATCGGAAGAGGTTGACCGTGCAATCGTATGAGCTCAGGTTTGTAGTCGAAGGTATCCACATGCGAGGGTCCTCCGTGCATAAATACAAGGATGACTCGCTTGACTCGCGGTGGAAAGTGGCATCCAGGGGTTAATCCCTGATCCTCAATGGCACCATGACACGAGTTGTCAATCTCTCGGGCGAGTAAATCGGCAATCGCCAGCCCACTGAGCCCCCGACAGATTCCCTTGAGCCAACTTCGCCGTTTCATCCTCTACTCCACCCAAATGAATTCGCGAAGCGAGAAAAGACTGTGAACCAGACTCCCTAGGGCCTTGGATCGAATCGTCTTGCTGTACGACTGCGGATCTATGCCGTCGGTAGACTTGATTTCAATACTCCAAAACTCGGTCGCCTGAGCCAAGAAGGTTTTAGACCGATCGAGTTCGCCCGTAGATGGTTCGCGTCCAAGTACGCGTTTGAAGGCCATGAAAATCGCTTGGTTTTCGTCCTGCGAAAGATCAGCTAGATCGGATCCTAGTTTCTCGGATGACTTCCAAACTAGTTCGTTATTCAAAAAGAAAAGCGACTGACTCGGCACACTCGTTACGGGTCGCTGCTCGATATGGCTTGCAGGATCCACATAATCAAAAATGGCAAAATTGTCGTTCAAGGCCGCTCGATTGATATTCAGGTAAATGCTTCGCTTGGCACTTTCCACCCCATGCACGCCCTGTGCTAAGCGATCGTCAAGCCTATCGGCACATGCAAGGAGTGTGTCGCGTATGGGTTCCATCTCGAGCCGTTTGCGATTCTGCCTCCACAAAAGTCGATTCTCAGGGTCCTCTTGTGCATACGCCTCGTAGCGGCTCGCGCGTCGGTAGGTTGCCGATAATAGGATCTCACGATGCAACCATTTGAGAGACCAGCCATGTTCGATCCAACGATTTGCCAGATCGTCCAAAAGATCTTGATGGGTTGGCTGCTCTCCTTTCAATCCAAAGTTCGAAGGTGACCCTACTAACGGATGTCCAAAATGCCACATCCAAACCCGGTTGACCATCACGCGAGCGAACAAGGGGTTCGAAGGATGAGTCAACCAGCGTGCCAATTGCATTCGCCCACTTTGATTTGGCTCAATGGTGTCGATGCCGATGGAATTCGTTAGCACGACTGGGATTCCTCGAGGGATCTTCTCATCGCTGGGCTTGAGGTGATTACCACGTAAGTGAACGGGAAGTTCGACTGCCGTTTGCTCCTCGACGGCCATCGCCCGATCGAACTCGGGTTTACCCTTTTGAAGTTCTTCGATTTCTTTGGAAGATTGATCGAGCTTTTTTTTAACTTCTTCGCTGTATGGCCCATCTTTTAAACGTACCGATGGATCGTCAGGGAGTTTCTCAAGCTTTCCTTCGGCGAGCAATTGCTCGTGGGCTTCTTTTATAAGAATCTTGCTTGAATCAATCGCCTGATCGATCTTTTTCTGATACTCGGCTCGTTGTGCTTCTCTTGTTTGTGTGATTAAGGGACGTTCCATCCATTGGCTTACGAACGCCTGATCGGCCATGGTTCGTGTGCTCATGAAGATCCCGGCCATGGCGTAGTAATCCCGTTGGGAGAAAGGGTCAAATTTGTGATCGTGGCACCTAGCGCACGCGAGCGTAATTCCTAGCATGGTTCTGGAAAAAGTGTCGATTTGTTCATCGACGATGTCGATCTTCATCTTCTCTTTGTCTTGCTCGGCAAGCATCTTTGGGCCCAAGACCCAAAACCCCGTCGCAGTGATGAGTCGATTGCGAGCCGACTCGTCCTCGGGAGCAGGTAGTAGATCCCCCGCGATTTGATGTGTTACAAACTCATCGAAAGCGAGGTCTTCATTCAAAGCATCGACCACCCAATCCCTGAATCGCCAAGCGTTGGGCATATCGTGGTTTTCATCGGCACCATTGCTGTTTGCGTAACGTACTAGGTCTAGCCAATGCCTTCCCCATCGCACTCCATACTGAGGACTTGCAAGCAATCGATCGATCAGTTTTTCATCTCGCAAATCTTCTGGGTCAGCTAAATACGTCTCTATTTCCTCGATGCTAGGAGGGAGTCCAGTGAGTCCAAGCGTAATGCGTCGAAGCACTACCAGAGGCTCTGCTTGTGGCGCAGGCTCCCATCCTTTGGCTTTGAGTTTCGTTTGCACATAGGCATCGATCGATCTGTGGTGAATGACTTTAGGTATATCCCACTGGCTATTGGCAGGAGTGGTATGTTCGCTGATTGATTTAAAGGCCCAGTGGTTTTGAGCGATTGCCGGATCGATCCAGTTTTTTTTGATGCCTTTTGCTGTTTCAGGAACGGAATCTCTCGTGTCAACTAGTCCTTCCTCGATCCATCGTTCAAAATCTCTGACGATTCCTTCGGGCAAGTTGCCGTCAGGAGGCATCTTGGGCTCTTGATCTCGAAGGACTCGGATCAAGAGGCTCTCATGAGGTTTACCTAGCACCACAGCGGGCCCAGAGTCGCCTCCGTCGAGGATCCCTTGGCGAGTTTCGAGGCTGAGATTCCCTTGTAAAATACTTGCGGAAGCAGAATGGCATTCGTAGCATCGCTCGACCAAAACAGGTCGGATCTTGCTCTCGAAAAAATCCAGCTTTTGCGAAGGCTCTTGAGCCATCGCGTGGATAAGTGTTCCAATCCACAAACCGATCGTCAGAATTCGCAAGCCTAACGCCCTCATGGCTTGCATCATCCTAAGCCAAGAGTTCTTTGATGACCCGAGCCTCTTCGACACCCGTAAGCCTCAGATCAAGACCTTGATTCTTGAAGGTGAATCGTTCATGGTCGATTCCTAGAAGATGAAGGGCTGTCGCGTGGAAATCTCGAATATGAACTGGATCCTTTACGATGTTATAGGAAAAATCATCGGTTTCACCATAGATCGTTCCACCCTTGATTCCACCTCCTGCCATCCACATGGTAAAGCAACGCGGATGGTGATCGCGACCGTAATTGTCTTTGCTCAGTCCACCCTGGGAATAGATGGTTCGACCGAATTCGCCACCCCAAATGACCAAAGTTGAATCCAGGAGTCCTCGGCTCTTTAGATCGGTGATCAGACCATAGGTCGCTCGGTCAATGTCTTTGCACTGCGAGGGTAGTCGCTTGGCGACGTTTCCATGGTGATCCCAATTGTTCAGATAGATTTGCACGAACCGAACGTCTCGTTCGATCATTCTTCGAGCCAAAAGTACAGAGTTGGCGAACGAACCGGGCTTCTTCGCATCCTGACCATAAAGCTCCATCGTGCTTTCGGGTTCGTCGGCGATGTTGGTCAAGTCCGGTACGCTCGATTGCATACGGAATGCGAGTTCGTACTGCTGGATCCGAGTGTGAATCTCTGGATCGCCGACAGCTCGAAAATTCATTTCGTTGAGTGATTTGAGTCCGTCGAGGGTCTTGCGGCGAATGTCCGTAGGAACTCCGGAGGGATTGTTGATATACAGAATAGGATCCCCAACGGATCGGAAGCAACAGCCTCCATGCTCCCCTGGCAAACAACCCGACGACCAAAGCCTCGCCGAGATCGCTTGTATTTGCTCGGTATTGGTCGGATTTGCTACAAGCACCACGAAGGTCGGAAGGTTGCTGTTCATCGATCCTAACCCGTAGGACAACCAAGCACCCATGCAGGGCCGACCGGTGACCATGTTGCCAGTCTGCATGTAAGTGATCGCAGGTTCATGGTTGATCGCCTCGGTGTGCATTGACCTGACGAAGCCAAGGTCGTCGACGACCTTGGCTGTCTCGGGCAGGAGTTCTGTCACCCACATGCCACACTTGCCATGCTGAGCGAATTTGTACATCGACGGAGCGATCGGAAAACGGGCCTGTCCGCTGGTCATCGTTGTTAAACGCTGGCCATTTCGTACTGTCTCGGGAAGATCCTTGTCGTACCACTCGTTCATCTGTGGTTTGTAGTCGTAGATATCCATCTGCGAAGGACCTCCGACCATATGCAGATAGATCACCCGTTTTGCTTTAGGAGCAAAATGAGGCAATGTCCCTAGACCGCCAGATGCCACGGAGTCTTCAGTGGGTATTGGGGCAGCATTAGCGACCATGGGCAAACCCAAGGAAGCAAGAGCAGCGGTTCCAAGAACATTTCCTCCTCGACGGAAAAACTGGCGCCGAGTTTCATTCCGAACGTACTCTTCAACGAGCGGATGGATTTGGTTTCTCATTTGGTAATCGCCTCATCGAGATTCATCAGAGTGTTGACGGTCATCGTCCAAGAAGCCAACTCGCTAGGGTTGATTTCTTCACTAGAACGAGTCGCGCCGACGGCTAATAGTTCTTTGGCTGCTTCTGGGTTGGCTTGATAGTACGTAGCGACTTCGTTCAGAGACGATTGGAGAACGCCCAGTTCTTCACCGCGAAGGGGTCTAGAAAGTACCCTTGCGGCGATCCATTGAAGTCGCGCCACAGTATCGGTGCCATTGGGGTTTGCTTGAATCCCTTTTTGTGCCAAGATTCGAGCGGCTTCGATGAACTGAATATCGTTCATCGTCACGAGGGCTTGAAGCGGAGTGTTGGTACGCTCGCGACGGACGGTGCAAACCTCACGTGCAGTTGCATTAAAGACCTCCATGCTCGGTGGAGGAGCCGATCGTTTTAGGAATGTGTACAAACTTCTACGATAGAGACCTTCGCCTTTGTCGGCTTGGTAATCGCGAGTGTTGCTGCCTGGCATCGCAACCGCTTCCCAAACCCCGGGGGGTTGATAAGGTCGAACGCTGGGACCACCAATTTTTTGAACCAGCAAACCACTTGCCGCCAGTGCGCTATCGCGGATCATTTCGGCATCCATTCGGAACCGAGGTCCTCTAGCAAGAAGTTTGTTGGTCGGATCCATCGCCAGTTTCTCGTTCGTGACACTTGCCGATTGACGGTAGGTTGAGCTAGTGACGATTGTTCGGAAGAGGCTCTTTACATTCCAACCATCCTCACGGAATGAGATCGCTAGGTAATCCAAGAGTTCAGGGTGCGTTGGAAGCTGACCGGTGACTCCAAAGTCTCCCGCTGAGGCCACAATTCCGTTCCCAAAAACTTCTTGCCAGAATCGATTCACAGTCACTCTTGCCATCAATGGGTTGCCCTCATCGAGCAACCACTTGGCCAATCCGAGTCGATTTTTTGGATACTCATCCTTCCAAGGATTGAGTACAGCGGGTGTCTGTGGAGCAACTTCATCGGCTCGTTTATCGTAGTCACCACGGGTCAGCAACCATGCTTTAGGCATCTCATTCTTTTCGTTCATGATATGAGCGACCGTACCGCGATTTAGAATCGCGGTTTTTTCGTCGATAAGCTTCTGCTGGTTCTGGGTCAGTTGCGTGTATTCGGGATCTCGTGTTGCAAGATACCATTGGAACAATTCATCAGCTTCCTCGTTGCTACGGTTGGCCTTTGCAATCAGGTATTGTTGACGAGGAATCTGTCCGACGGACTGGAGTTCCTCGCTATTAAGAACACGCCGGTACATACGGATGTCTTGGATCTTGGCATCATTCGTTGGTGCCGTTGCGTGCCTACTTCCGAGTCGCAGCGGGACCTTGGTGCGCACCGTGTCGGATAGTTTGTCACTAGCGACATTCAAGGGTGCAAGTTTGCCATCGATGTAGATCTTGACACCTTGAGCTTTCGAGGTGCCGTCGTAGGTAATCGTAACGAGTTGGAAACGGCTAGCGGTAAGTCGTTGGTTGGAGACGACCTTGAGAGCGTTTTCGGGCCACTTGTTGATGATGTGCGTTCCGACGTTTCCGTTTTCCAGCCATACGTCCCAGCCTCGGAAATCAGCGCTCTCATCCATACGAGCCAAGAGCGATCCACCTTGGTTGTCAGTTGCTGGTTTGACCCACATGGAGATGGTAAATGGTTGGTCTCGTTCGATATCCCCTGCTTCGATCGTCGGATAGAGTCCTGCTTTGATCTGCCAAGCCGAGTCGCTCAGGTGTCCAGCTGCAAAGGCTCCTTCGGAGGCAAGTGCGATGGCTTGCTTTTGACCTTGAATGATTCCATCGATCGACTTTGGATCCGAGCCGAGCAAGGGGAGGTGAACATCCAGCATGTCGATGGCCGGAAGCGGGGAGTTGAGGATCGCATCGCGCTGAGCATTGTCGGCTAGGAATGCATCGAAGCTATTGCGGGCTTGCGAGCGCCGGGTATCGACGGCTTGCTTGGCTTGCGAGATAAGTCCATCGAGAGCAAAGAATCGTTCGCGATCTTCTTCGAGCGGAACGGGAACAATTGGGGGGGTATCCTTGATATTTCCGTCCATTGCGTTTTGGGTGGTGTTGTTAAAGAACGCCGCCATTTGATAAAACTCGCGCTGGGGAATCGGGTCGAACTTATGGTCGTGGCAAACTGCACACCCCATCGTCAGGCCCAACCAGACCAAGCTTGTTGTTTCGACGCGGTCTCGCGTGTAGAGGACTTGGTATTCCTCAGAGATCGCTCCACCTTCGTTGGTCGTGATATTGCATCGGTTAAAGCCGCTAGCGATTCGCTGGTCGAGGGTGGCTTCAGGTAGTAAGTCTCCGGCGAGTTGCTCGACCGTGAATTGGTCGAAGGACATGTTGCGATTGAATGCCTTGATGACCCACTGGCGATACGACCACATTTCGCGGTAGTTATCGAAGTGGATGCCGTGGGTATCGGCATAGCGAGCATAGTCGAGCCAATACCGACCGCGGTGCTCGCCCCATTCTTGTCGGGACAAAAGTTCATCGACATAGTTTTCGTATCGCTCTGGCGACGCATCGCTCAAAATCCGTTCCACATCCTCTGGTCTTGGAGGAAGTCCTGTCAGATCAAGCGTCACGCGTCGAATCAGGGACCTGAGGTCGGCATCTGGTGATGGCTCAAGTCCGCGTCGTTCGAGTTCGGAGAGAACAAATCGATCGATTGGGTTTCGCACCCAGCCCGAATTGCGAACCTGAGGTAATTCGGGTTTGGTTGGGGTGATGTAAGCCCAGTGCCCCTGGTACTGCGCACCTTCAGCGATCCATGCTCTAAGGAGATCCTTTTGGCTTTGGGTAAGAGTCTTGTGGGAGGACGGAGGAGGCATTACCTCGTTTTCATCGGTGCTTAGGATACGCTTGATGATCGAACTATCATCTGGCTTTCCCGGAACGATCGCTTGTTTATCGATCGCAGCTTCGCGGATGTCGAGTCGAAGTTCCGCGGCCCGTTTTTTCTCATCCGGGCCATGGCAAGCAAAACAGTTATCATTCAAGATCGGACGGATGTCACGGTTGTACTGAACCATGCCGCTGGCGGCAAAAGCCTCGTTGGGGAGGTTTGAGTAGGTAAGTACAAAACCGATCAGAAGAACCTTGTGCGTCCAGGATAGCATTCGATGGAAGTCCATAGGCATTGAAGTATAGAAAGCATACAGACGCCAGGTTTCCGTGCCAAATGGATGGGCAGGGAGACGCGGCGATTGTGGTGGGACCGATTTGCTAAGCACGGATGCAAAGCGAATCGGCAGTGGGATAATCACTCTCTAGGATTTTCGCCTAAATCCTCCAAAAAGCAATCGAAAACCAGCGAGTTTCAAACTTTAGGCAACGATCCAGCTAAGGATTTCTTATCAAAAGTTCCGCTGTATAATTCCCTCGATGGAAACCCCTGAGAGTCAGTCAGTCCCCACATCCGGCGCGATCCAGCATCGTAATCGGCAAGCCTACGATCGGATGGTTCAGGCAAGGCACTTTTTGACACAACCTGTAAGTGCTGAGGAATTGGCCAGTCCGCTTGCGACCCTTGATGCAAAGGGTTGGCTCGGAGGAAATATACGTGGGTGGAACGTGCTGTGTTTGGCTGCTGGTGGGGGGAGACAAGGACCATTGTATTGCGCTGCAGGTGCCAGAGTCACCGTGCTGGATATTAGTCCGGCGATGCTCCAACTCGATCGCCAAATCTCAGCAAATCTTGGAATCAACTATCAGACAGTCCAAGGCGAGATGTCTGACCTATCGATGTTCCGTCCCGACGAATTCGACTTAGTTGCGCATCCTGTTAGTACTTGCTATGTCGCCGATGTAGAAACGGTGTTTACCCAAGTGGCCCGAGTGCTGCGACCAGGTGGTCTTTACATCTCTCAGCACAAACAACCAATGAACTTGCAAGCATCCTTGGAAATGAACCAGGGTAGATATGTTGTAGAAACACCCGTTGGATATCCTGCCAAGTCGCTGTCGATTGGGCAAGCAAGTTTGCTGCGTGAACCCGACACGGTCGAGTTTGCTCATTCGCTCGATACTATTCTCGGGGGAATCTGCCGAGCAGGCATGTTGATTGAGGCGGTGTCCGAACCTGATCATGCGAATCTCGATTCCGAGCCAGGAACGATGGGACATCGCAGTCGTTTCATCCGACCCTACCTTCGCATAAAGGCTAGGAAAAAAACAGATGCTAGCGACAAGCGACGGATCTTGCTGAGATAGAGTGCTTTAAGCACGTAAATAGAAGTCTGGAATCTATTCCGAAAATTTTATCGACCATTTTCGGGCGTGTTTTTCAAAATTTCCGTAAACTCAAGCCTCACACACTGATACTTTTCAGGGCATGTGCATGAGCAACCCTGGATTTATTGAAGCGACCGACGCGATTGATCGAATAGCAACGATTACGGAGGACAAATCTGTGTACGACATACGCGAAAAAAGACTTCGAGATCAAAAATGGTTGATTAACTCAGCGATGCGAGACAGCCTCCAGCAGGGCCTCCAGCAGGGCCTCCAGCAGGGAATCGAGCAGGGAATCGCGTTGGGTGAATTGGTTGGACAAATCTTACTTTTGCAAAGGCAACTGGGTCTTCGAGTTTCAACCCGCGAAGAGTTGCTGGCCAAGGACATCTGCGAGCTCAATGCTCTGATCTCCGAACTGGAACCTTTGTTACGCAATCGACAGAACTGAAATCAATCATGTCGGTGACTCTGGTTTGATCATCTTTTTGATCACATCGAGCCGATCTGCATCCTCAGGACGCTTGTCATGTCTCCACCGAAGTATCCTCGGGAATCTTACCGCGATTCCACTTTTGTGCCGACTTGACTCTTGGATGTTTTCAAAAGCTAGTTCCATAACGATATGAGCGGGCACCTCGTGAACCGGTCCAAACCGTTGCTTTGTATTCTCTTTGATCCAGCGATCGACCTGCCCAAGTTCTTCGTTGGTGAGTCCTGAATAAGCTTTAGCGAAAGGAACCAGCTGATCCTGATCCCAAAGGGCAAAGGTGTAGTCGGAAAATAGGCCCGCACGTCGACCGTGTCCTCTTTGTGCATAAACCAACACTGCATCGACCGTATACGGAGTGACCTTAGCCTTCCACCATACCCCAGTCACACGACCAACTTCGTATCTACCTTGCCTATGCTTGAGCATTAAGCCTTCGGCTCCGTAGTGCCTTGCTTGATCCTTCCGCAAAAACAAGGACTTCCAATCTTCGAACGAGAACACTTCGCTAGATCGAATCGTCCTCGGCGTGGATCGTTTGCCTAGTTCCAAGGACTCTAGCTCGTTACGACGGATATCAAAAACTTCCGATCGGAGGTCTTGACCCTCGTGCTCTAAAATATCAAACGCGATGAATACCACGGGCACATCTTGAAGGATTTTTGGGCCAGGCTTTTTTCTTTGAATCCGCTTTTGCAACAGTGTAAAGGGGAGTGGAACCTCGTCCCCGAAGGCGAGAATTTCACCATCAAGAACCAATCCATCCGGTAAGCTTTCTGAAGCTAGCTCAATCTCTGGAAATCGTCCATCGAGTAACTCTTCTCCTCGTGACCAAAGGAATGTCCGACCAGATCGACGGATCAGTTGTGCTCGAATCCCATCCCATTTCCATTCAGCTACATAATCGATTGCCAGGTGTTCTTGGATTTGATTCTCCGTCAAAGGGTGAGCCAAACAAAACGGATACGGCTTGGCAGGCGAACTACCTTGGTAATCGACGGCGGTGAGTTGATCGAAAAACTCAGCGCTCGGTTCCCAGTCTCCCATCAATCGATGCGAAAGCTCATCGACAGCAACGCCGCACCAAAGGCTCAGAGATTTAGTGACCAGTTTTGTACTGACTCCCACTCGCAAATTGCCAGTGAGCAATTTATTAAAGACAAATCGCTCCTGTTGATCGTATCGACTCCAAAGTTCATTGAGCCTCTGTACCACAAACCGTTCCGTTTCCTCAAGGATGGATTGCTGAGCGATTTGTTCGGTTGCTTTTTGCTCGGAGGATTTACGCGATTTCTTTTTGGAGCCTTTAGCGCTAGTTAAAAGGGGAATGATGGATTGAGTAATGGTCTGATGGAGTGTTTCATCGTTTTCCGCATCGGTTCCTAAAGCCATTGCAGCGGCGGTTTCGGCCAAGTCTCCGACCCATCGATAAGTCTCCTCGAAGAGCCAATCGGGGATATTCGCACTGCGAGCCGCAGCTAGTCGAATGACTTTGGTCGGCAAGGTGGGTTTAAGCTTATTGCCTAGCAGAAAAAACAGTGCCCATGCAGCATCGTCAGAGGAGGCTTGGGCGAAGTAGTTTTGCATCGCAAGCAACTTGTCGTTTGTCTTAGTCGTCTCATCTAACTGTTGATAAAGTCTTGCGAATTGTCTCACAAAGGTTCCTCCGCGTCTGGATCCTCAGGAACACTTGCTGGTTCGGACTCTTCGCCGGAAAACAGGGTTTGCAAGACTCGAGCCAAGAGTCCTCGCTCTGTCAAATACCTGGAAACTACCTCGGAGAATCCATGCGTCACCCAAACCTGCTCTGGACTGCAGGCATCAATTGCTGAAATTAAATCTGGCCAGTCAACATGATCAGAGAGCACAAAACCTCGATCGACATTCCGTCGACGACGCGTTCCGCGAATCGCCATCCAACCCGACGCCATCGCGATCGAAGGATCGGCAAATCGTTTAACCCACCCCGTCGATTGGCTAGATGGTGGCCCAATAACAAGCGAACGCGACCAATCGTAACTGCCGCTGAAAGATGCCGCTGAGGGCAAATCCGGCAAATCTACGCCCGCCTCACGATAAGCTCGATTCGGCCCTAGCATCGCCCCGTGTACCGCGATGTCCCTTGCCACCTCCGATCCGCAAGTCGCTAGTAGCTCAGCAAGTATTCTTTGAGCTTTGCCGACAGAATACGCGAGAATTAAACTGGTTCGTCGTTGACACTGATTCTCACGCCACCAAGCGACTATCTGATCGATTACAAATTGCGTCTTTGGCCAACGGAACACCGGCAGACCAAAAGTTGATTCGGTGACCATCAGATCGCAACGAACGGCCTCCCACGTAGCACAAGTCGCATCGGGCTGCAATTTATAGTCCCCGGTAATGAGCGCAACTTTTCCATCAACCTCGATTCGAACTTGTGCTGAACCAAGGATATGACCTGCGGGATGGAGCGAAACGATCGCATCCTTAATTCGTAGTTTCTCTCCGTAGTCCAATGCGTGTAGGTCTATGTTGCTACCTAGCCTGACTCGCAAGAGCGGTTCACACGATTTTGCGGCCAGGTACTTCCTGCAACCCCAGCGAGCATGGTCTGAGTGAGCATGTGTAACTACGGCACGGTCAACTCGATCCCATGGGTCGATGTAGAAATCTCCTGCCGGGCAATAGAGACCTCGTTGAGTGCATTCGAGCAGTTTGGAATCGGACATACTCGACCCTGGAGGTTCAATAAACAAAAACACCTCCAGGAAGCTGGAGGTGTCTTGAAGATCTTGTGTGCCTCAAACCCGCAGACCGCTTGTCAGTCCGCATGGCATCAATTACCAAGCAAAGTGAGCAAAGGCCTTGTTGGCATCGGCCATACGGTGGGTGTTTTCACGCTTAGTAATCGCTGCACCTTCTTTGCGATAGGCTGCCAACAGCTCATCGGCGAGCTTTACGGCGGTCGATCGACCCTTCTTGTCGCGGACTGCGCCTAGAATCCAGCGGAAAGCCAGAGCCTGCTGGCGGTTCTTGTTGACCTGCATGGGAACTTGGTAGGACGCTCCACCAACCCGCTTCGACCGCACTTCGATGTAAGGCTTGACATTTTCAATAGCTTGTTCGAACACCTCGACAGCAGGCCGATCCTTGACCTTCTCAGCAATTTCGTCAAGAGCATCGTAAAAGACGTTGTAGGCAACGGTCTTTTTGCCGTCATGCATCAAGCAGTTGACAAACTTGGCCACGAGCAAGGAGTTGTGTCGCGGGTCAGGACGAAGACTTGTTCTCGAAGCGGTGATTTTTCCCATGGGAAACTTGATTCTCTGTACAAAGGATAAATGAGATTGTTTCGTTGCAGGACTAGCGACAGCTTAGCCCTTCTTTGGACTCTTAGCACCATAACGGCTTCGAGACTGCTTTCGACCGTTGACACCCTGGGTGTCTCGGCAACCGCGAACCACTTGGTAGCGAACCCCTGGAAGGTCACGAACCCGCCCGCCCCGGATCAACACGATCGAGTGCTCCTGAAGGTTATGTCCCTCACCAGGGATGTACACAGTGACTTCCTTACCATTGCTCAGACGAACCCTAGTGATCTTTCGAAGCGCCGAGTTGGGCTTCTTTGGGGTCATCGTCTTTACAGTCAAACAAACCCCTTGCTTTTGAGGGCATCGTTCCAACACAGGACTCTTGGTCGACTTGTGTTGAACGACTCGATTGCGACGCACTAGTTGATTAATCGTTGGCATACGGTCTTGTAATTCCGAAGTCTTTTTTCCAATAGTTTTTCTAGCACTGCGTGCATGGAAAACACGCCGCAGTTTTCACGCCTTGTTCCGACGGAAAGTACCAAAGGTGGGAGTCGAACCCACACGTCCTTGCGGACACTGGATTTTGAGTCCAGCGCGTCTGCCATTCCGCCACTTTGGCATTTCTCATAACAATTTGAGGGGTGAAAGTTTACCGACGACCTACCGCAATCAGCAAGTCCACCGACTGGAAATTCCTTGAAAATTTCCCGAACTTACACCGCCTTCCTACAGAACTCTAGCGATCACACACTTGAGATAGTCGGTCTCCGGACAATGGATATTCACCGGATGATCGGCCGAAGCCCCCCGAATCTCTAGGATTTGCACGTCCCGTTGGGCTCTTCGGGCAGCACCCAGGAGAACGTCAAGGAATTCCCAACGAGCCACCCGTCCTGAGCAACTGCAGCTAACGAGAATCCCTTCTGGACGTAAACAACGCATTGCCAAGTAGTTAAGTCGATGATAGGCAGCCAGCGCTTTTGGCACTTTTTCCCTGGATCCGGCAAGTTTGGGAGGATCCAAAACGATCATGTCAAAGGTTTCCTGCCGATCTAGCCGGGTCGACAAGGACTCGAAAAAATCTCCCTGTTGCCATTCGACTCGATCCTCGATGCCATTTGCAAACGCGTTTATCTTCGCCAACTCTAACGCTTTTGCGCTCGAATCAATCGCTACGATCGATTCGCAAGGCAGCCCCTGTGACTGGGCATGCTTGGCAATCGTCAGCGCAAAACCACCCGTATAGGTACAAATATCGAGCACCTTTGCACCCTTGGGTGTCCAATGGGCTGCGGCCAAACGGTTGTCTCGTTGGTCGAGGTACGAGCCAGTCTTCTGCCCCCCACGTAAATCCACCTTCCAAACAAGCCCGTTTTCACAAATTTCCACCGGATCATTTGGTAATTGACCATACAACACGCGTTCCTCGGACTCGATGGCTTCGCTTTTGGCCGTCTTTTCATCAATGCTCACCGAGACGCTCGAAGGCTTAAGGACTTCGACAAGCTGCAAGACGATGCGGTCTAAAAACGGCAGTACCACCGCCGCAGTGATCTGAATTACCAAGTGCCCTGAAAAATTGTCGACAATCAGGCCGCTTAGGTGATCACCCTCACTATTAATCCAGCGAAAACTATCGCTCTTGATACTTTGGCCTGCAATCTGCCTGCGAAGACTAATAGCCTGAGCCACCCTGCGATCAAACAACTCGCTTGAAATCCATTCATTCTGGTCCCAAGTGTAAAGACGGACTCGAATTCGACTCTCGGGGTGGTACAGGCCGCGTCCAATCCATTTACCGTCACCCCCCAAAACATCGACCTGTTCTCCAAGCCTCGGTGGACTTACCGATTCGACAAGCGAGCTATCAAGAATCCAAGGGTGCCGTCCAATCGACTCTCGACTCTTGCCCGTCTTAAGTCGTACGGCCCGGAATTTTGACGAATTGTAGGGCTCCACGGAGTGATTGCTTTCTGTAGCTTTGGCTTCGAAACGTTGACTTTCAGCGCGAGGCAATCCAAGCTAAACTACAGTGGCTTCGAGCCTACTCGATCAAGCCTCGCTTCTGCTAACACTAAGGGTACTGAGGGAACTCGTCCAATGAAATCGGCAAGTCTATTTTTCTCGTTCTTTTCGCTGAGTCTACTTTGCTCCCATGTCTTCGCTAGGGAATGGGTCGACAAGACCGGTAACGTCAAAGTCAATGGGACTTTGATTGCCGCTGACCAAAAGGACATCGTGCTAAAGCTTGATCAACCGGTTAAGGGCCGCGAGCTTTTGGCAATCGAGATCGCTCAGTTGTCGGAGGCCGATCAAAAATACTTGATGCTCGAAGAGAGCGAGGGACAACTCAAGGCAGCCACCGAGAAGCATTCTTGGTCTTTGAAAAACGGCATGAATGTCTTTGGCAAAGTCGTCGGCTTCAATCGCAAAGATGTCACACTCCAACGCCGTCGAGGAAAACTCTATGTCAACGATCGACCCTTCGATAACTTGCCCGAAGTCTACCGCAAGATGATTCCTCGAATCGTCGAACACTTTGAAAAGAAAACCTTTGCCAACGAATCCCAATTCAACGAGTGGGTCGTCGCCCAAAGAGCGGAAGCTCGGACGTTTACCTGCGATGGTGTACTGATGGAACTTCCCAACGGGGAAGAATATGGGATTCCGTTTTTCTTTTTCAAAGAAACAGAACTGAAAGTTCTCGAGCCTCAATGGGATGAATGGCTAGCTGCAAACCAAGCGGCCAAGCAGGACGAGGAAGCAAAGCGTCAGCAGTCCCTGTTAGTTCAAAGCCAAGCTGCCGCTTACCAGCAGTCGGTCCAGCAGAACCAAGCTTATCAGCAAGAAATGGTACAGATTGCACGCATGCAACTCCAGATGCAAGCGGTTGCCGCCGGTGTCTTTAGCATGTGGGAAGTCTACCTCTATCCACCTCCAGGCGCTGCGGCTTATCCGATCTCGGTCGTCGTCAACGCGCGCAACTCCTTTGACGCAGCCAATATCGCTAGTGCCAATAACCCCGGTTACATCGTCGGTCCAATCCGCAAGTTCGCTGGTTACTAAAACTCGCTCATCGGATTTGATAAAGCCACTTCAACGCCTGATTCATCAAGTCCTCGCCTGCTCCAATCTCTGCTGGTGCGACCTGAGCGTCCGCACCATAGCCTCCCTCTGCGGTCCCCTCGATCGTAGGGAAGTATTGATGGTAGCCATTGCAGTAGCCAAAGAACATCAAACTATCAAAACGAGCCCGCTCCCGAAGTCGAATGGCGTGCTGACAAAAAAATTCGCCACTTGCTCCCACAAAGGCGATCTCTTTATTGAGAACCGCCACGGTCAAACGTGGACGTATCCCATCTTGATACTCCGCAACAAAGTTTTCAACAAGCTCTGGGAAAAATGCCACGGAGTAAACCCCTTGCACTAAAGGGTTCTTGAAGTCCGTTCTTGATCCAAAAGCAAATCGATCCTCTTTGAACTTCAGCGATGGTGTCGCTACCGATTTGGTTTCGATCCCCTCATAGAGTTTGAGCACCTCGCTACCCAACGCCGCACCGTAACCGAGATAGTCCCCATGACTTCCGCGATCGACCGAAATGTCCCCCGATGCTCCTTGCATGAACACCACAGTACCTCCTGTTTTTTCACCGACCTTGGCACGCATGGCCCCAACGTAGTCGGCTGAAAACTTTCGAATGTCCGATGAAATATTTGTCGGATGTCCGGTGAAATTGACAATCGTCGCGATGTTCTTACCACTTTCCAATTCATCGAATCGTATCACACCAAGCCTCGTGTCGACCGGGGCAGGGCGTATCTTCGTATGCCGGTTGCGATTGAATCCGACAAGATCTTTGTTGGCCTGACCGACCTTGGCCGGCTTGATCTGCTCGTGGGCTTTCAATATCGAATCAATCAGTGCTTGCTCCAACTGCTGGTTGTATCGGATCGAAGCATCAAATCGCCCTCGCCCCCTGCCAGGAGCGTCGAAAAGTTCCAGCACCGGGCCATGGTGGGTGTGTGATCCAGCGATAAACGAAACGTCAATGCCCGCTTTCTCTTTGATCTGGCTTCGAATCGTTTGAAGAGACTCTTCCTGTGGAGAGCGTCCCAGATCCAATCCGACAATGGCCATCTTGCGACGACCGGCTTGAATCACAACAACCGTTGCCTTGAGAGGATCCAATGTTCCCTCGGATAACGCCGCATGGCGATCTCCATAGCCCCACATCGGTACAGCTTCGGTCGGCGTAATGTCCACCTCACACGCACCGACTTTGAATTCCTGAGACTCCCCACGCTTGGCGCAGAAGAATCCTGACAAAACCACTACCAAGAGGCCTATCCAAAGGGTTCGCTTATTCATGTTTTCACCATCGAGGATTCCTATAAAAAAGTTTTCACTCGTTACTTATTGGGCATCGAGTATCAAGTGCGGGGCATGGCCGTAATCCACCGGATCATAGGCGAACTTCAAATCGTCGGACTCGATCCGACGATTTCCCTCTCTCAACGAGACCAGTAAATGATCGAGTACTCCTGCTGTTAGCATGGTGCGTTCGACAGGGTACGCTGGTTTACCAGTGTGGATCATTCGCTCGATCCCTTTAAGCAAGAATGCAAAGTGCGGGTAATAAGGCTCCTCCCGCTCTTCGACGCGCGTCGCAAAACTGCGACCCGTATCGTCCAGTACCGCCGCTCCAATCCCTTGCGCTTTACCTGGCAACATCAGTACCGGCACGACCAAACCATCGACATAGCCAATCAAAAACGCGGCACCATCCTTGGGAGGGTCATCGAGCACCGACTGCCGATCGGTTCCGGTTGCCTTGAGCGCCTGATCAAACAGTTCCGGATGGACTACCCCTTGATCCAACAACGAACCGATCTTGTCTGTCGGCAGTGCCTGAACCCAAGCGACCCCTCGTTCACCCCCTCGACGACGTTCCAAAATGCATTGGAGGAATTCCAAGGTGTGGATTCCATAGATATCCAAGCCTGAGTAGCCAATTCCCACCGCCGCCGAAACTCCTTGTTGCCATGTTAGATCCGCATCGGGGTTGCGATAGCTTACCGTCAAACTCGACCCTGCCATCCATGGCACGTTAAGCTCTTTGGCTCTTTGGGCCATCCAAAGCGCATCGTTCCACTCCGGACCTGGGTGCTTGTCGTTAAAGACAGGAACAACCTTCTTGTATTTTGCCATCGCATCGGTGATCTCCTTGAAAAACCGCTTACGAGGGTAAAGATGCTGACCAAAATCATTCCATGGATAATCGCCATGCTCACCAATGCTCAAAACACCATCAACATCGATCCGCCCCTTACCGAGCGTGAGCGTCTCTTCAATCGTCTTACATAATCGGAAGCCATGTTTCTTGGCCAGTTCGACCGACATGTCCTCATCCGGATACTGATCGACGTACAACGAAACGAGTTCCAAGTCCGGTCCCGGCCCCCCATCTTGTCGCCAGCCCTCAAGGATCTTCCCCAAAAGCACATCCGAATGGGACTTGTTGCGATAAACGGTAACGACCGCTGCGACTCTCTTTTTCTCGCGAGCCATCGTCGGGAGGGCAAAGAGGTTTTGGCAACTTGTAGCGGCAAAAGATGTTGCCAAGCCACCGAGCCAAACTCGGCGAGGTATTTCATTGGGAGTGTGCATCATCGCAGCAGGTTTTTTTTCGTGTAAGAGTTCTAAGCGTAGAGTCCGATTGTATCGGATAGTCCGACTCCTTTGGAGCATGCGATACTGTATCGGTTAATCCGAACTCTCCGAAGTCTCTGTCTCCATGCGTAAAACGCAAGGCTTCAAGGTGATCGGTCGATACTTCCAGCACCAAGGGTCGCGTAGCCCTGTTTTTCCTGTGAATTCCTTCTGAAGATAGCTGGGCATCGATGGCCAAAAAGGAAATCTTTCGCGTGGTGACACGAGCTTCCGATGGCTCGCTGAAAATCCGCGATTTCCACTCCGCCGAAATGATCTATCGAACGCATACCCAAGTGGGTGTTGACGATAGCAGCACCGACCTGGATCTGCGCGGTATGCCGATCTTCAAAGGTCTCATCGGTCCGATTCCGGAAGGAAAAAACATCGCCCGTTACGAGTCGCATGACGTCTTCGAGGTGATGACCAAGGAGTGGGCGAACGCCAAACCACGTCGCCGTCGTCGGCTAAAGCCAGGTGAGGTTCATTCCGAGGCTAATTCTGAAGATTGAGAATCCGGTCGATGAACCGGTAGGCCTGCTCCCGAGCCTCGGGAGGGAAATCGTGGGCACTCTCTGGGTAGATCGCTTGTAGCTTGTCTTGGGCCGAATACAGTCGATAAATCCCTGTCGCCTGCTGGATCGTATCGCGTACGCCAGAGACTTCAAAGTTGTCGTCTCGGATTGGCGAGCTGGTAAAAAACGCACGCGGAGCAAGGCCTGCAATGAGCTCGGGGAAATCGAAGGGGACCAAACTCGGATTGTTCGCGTAGTTTGTGGCGATGCGGGGCATGTAACGGTCACTGGTCCAGCCTTGTAGGTTTCCCGAGTAGTATTTGTGAAAGCGAGTAAAGCCGCAGCTTGTAACAGCTACCAAGATACGTTCATCGAAAAAACTCGTGAAGATCGTATTATGCCCTCCAAGGGAATGCCCAATGCAACCGATCCGCTTGGGATCCACTTGAGGCAAATCCTGCAAAAGGTCGATCCCTCGCATGTTGTCCCAAATGGCTTTCATACTGCCGCTTGCCCAGTGGCCATTAGCCCGAAAATCATAATCGTGATCACCAAAGGATGGATAATCCGGAGCAAGTGTCACATAACCTCGTTTCGCAAGTTCAAGTGCATAGTGAAGGTTCATGCTACCGCCAAGCCCTGCAGGCTCGCCCTTGCCTATACCGATCGTCTGATGCAAGCACAACACTGCAGGTCTGCGAATATTTTGATTCTGTGAATGAACAAAAAGATACGCTTGCACCCGATCCTCTTTGCGATGTGCGTCCCCTTTCTCAGTGATGTACTGGATCTTGCGACGAATCAACCCATCGGGTAACGGTGTTTCCTCTATGACTTCGAAAGCCACAGGCCCGAGATTGCTGCGATCCGGCAAGCTTCCCATGACGATTTCGAGGTTTCTGCGAATCGAATCTTTACGGCGTTTCCAATCTTCAAGGTTTTGGATGGTTCCAAGCTCTGGAGAGGAAGGATCCACCCAATCGAGATTCGCGTGGACTTGATCCAATGCTTGCGGTTGATCCTGCCCGAGAACCGGCAACGCTAGACTCATAAGAATCGCCGTAGCGACGGTAAAAGCGAATCGTTTCATGGATGATTACTCCTTGCTGTTGAACTGAGCTCGTAGCTGCTGGATCGCTGAATCGACCATCATCTCTCCGCTTCCTTCGGCACATCGAGCCGAAACGACTTCATAGTTGCCTTGGGCATAAGCTTGTTTGGTTGGCACATATCCAATCGATCCGTTGGCAAGTTCATGGATCGATGTGATGGAAAACGGGGAGGCATCTTTGATCGCCATTCCAAGTTGAACGAAGATCTCGCCTGGTAAGGAGACCCAAGCGACTTGTCGGCCCAGACTGATGACTTGGACTTCGGCATCGAGAAAACCATCGGGGTGAGCTTCGACATCAGCGATTCGATAGGCTTCGACCATTTCCATAAAGGGTGGAAGGGGTTGAGCGTTCATTTTGGAAAGTACTGTTTTTGCCCATTCGGAACGTTCGGCAGAATGCGTGAAGACGGGAACTTTGACAATCTGATGCGAAGCAGCGAGGCGATAGGATGTTGCCGGTTGGAGTTGATTCCATGATCTCAAGATTGCTGCGGCCAGTCGGGTTCCGATCCGAGCCGCCTCGTGATGACCTCCCTGACGATTCCCGGTGCGGACATCGATGTGATTGATGTCGCCACAGGTTCCCGTGGCATACTGCAGGTGAGCTTGCGGGAAAACTTTATTGAGAGTTTCTTGGATCGTGTAAGGCATATCGGCGCTCCACTCAGAGCCGCCGACGGTATCGAGGTGAATTGCAAAGCTACTGAGTAAACCTGCGAGTTTTCCTGGTTCGTCGTAAAAGGCGACAAATGGAAGGGCATCGTCGGTCGGGCCAGCTTCTCGGACGATATTCGGATTGAGTTTGCCTGGGTTCCAACCCACCGAGCCATCCTTCATGAAGAAGCGTCGGTTGAAGGCCAGTTGTTTTTCCTCTCCGATCGCAAACGAAACGGTTCGTGGCTTGAGGTTCGCCGCAGCATCCAAGACGCTTTGAGCGATTCTCTCAGGAAGTCCGATCATGTACTGCTTGGCCTCATCGGTTTGATTCCCGAATCGCTCCAATAGCCGCTCGTCAGGATCGTAGAGCATCGGGCCCGTATGGGAATGCGTGGCGCTGATCATCACATGCGATGGTGGGATGCCGAGTTTCTCTTCGATCAATTTGCGAGTCTCACGCACCATCCATGGGTTTGTTGAGATTAGATCAAGAACGATGATGGCTACTTTAGTTGATCCATCATCCAGGAGAGTCGCTTTAGCCCACAAAGGATCATGGGTGGCCGTCGAGTAGCGTACCCCATAGTATCCCGCCATCGGAGTCGGCTTGATCGGGGTGATTTCCGAGATCCCAAAGCCCACCGCAAGCGATGACTTTGGTTCTTGAGGGGTGTTTTGCGCGAAGCTTAACTTCGGCAAAAAAATGCAAACCATTAAAACAAGACAAAGCCGTTTGAATGTTTTCATTTTTCTAGCCGCTTCTTCATAATGGTTAGGTGGTGGTCTAAGTGGCCGTAAATCATGCCACATAGCATCTTGACATCCAACTCGAAACCCGCAGCCACTCCCCGGTTGTGCCATGAAAGCTCAGGTAGATTTTTGAAGAGACTGAGCGTAGCTTGCCGTACGCTGACGAACTCTTCAGTGAGTTCCAGCCACTGGGTCTCATTGGCGGCTGAGTTTGCTAAAAACGCGTGCTCATCAAAACTTGGCAGAGCCTCCTTACTGCCTCTTGCGATCCATAAGGCACGAAATGCGAATACCCTTTCGGAATCGGAAATATGTTTCAAAACCTCTCGAAAGGTCCATGTGTAGGGCGGGTGAAGCAAATCCGTTTCCAGAGAGTTAACAGAACTCAGCCAATCTGCAAAAGATTGACCCTGCGTGTAGAGTCGTTCAATCGGATCGGCCAGCGGGTTTACTCGCCGAAGGTATTTTTCAAAGTAGGGTTCTGTCATGCGGAACTGCTATGATGGGTTTCTAATGAAATGTTTTCCGGACTATCCTACTGTCCCCAGATTCCGCAAAGTGCGACTACGCATTTGCCAACGCCAAAGCGCAAGGTTTTTACCACTTAAATCTTCTTCGAGTCAAAATTTCTCCCCGCGATTATCTCACCCACCCCTTTGACCTACCCAATTCTCGGCCCCCCGTATTTTTGGCTTCCCATTTTTTTGCCCTACCATTTTTTTGCCCCCCGTATTTTTTGCCCTACCATTTTTTTGCCTTTGTTCCAGGGGAAACCGCTCCAGGAGCGACTATCGATAAGCCATGTCCAGCATCCCGGTAGATTTCCACGTAAGCAACCCCATGACAACGCAACTCGATTGGGGATCGATCTTCGAGTCTCATCGACGCTGGCTTGCAACCATCGTTCGCGCTCGACTGGCTGCTGCACGCTTTTCGCGATCGGCCTTTACGCTGGTTACCAGTTTCGATATCACGTGAAAAATCCCAGTGCAGTGGCTCCACTGGCTGATTCTAGAAACTCCATCGAGTACGGTTCCCCTTTGAAAGTGCGGGTCGAAAGCCCCAGCACTGCACCCATCGAAATTCCTCTGCTGGATGCTCGCGATATCGATCCAAAGTTGATTTTTGCCAACAACTCCTTTGAAATTGCAAAACTCAATCAGCAACTTAAGCGTAAAGGCTACGAATTGGATATCAAACCAACGGTCTATTCGGGATCGCTACAGGATGGACGAAAATTTGTTGTGCCTGTCCATGACGTATCGCTCAAACCGCATGGTTTGTAGAACTAGATATCCCTGATCCCAAACCATCGCCCTTATTTCGTAACGCGTCTTTGTAACCCGTCTTTCCAATAGGAGACCTTTTGATGACAAAATCTATGTTGCTCTCAGTGTCGCTTCGAAATCGTTTTCGCCATTTGCTTTCCTGCGGTCTTGTGTCTGCTAGTTCTTTCGGGCTGCTCTCGAATCTATCGGAAGTAGCCTTAGGCCAAGCTACCCAGGAACAGCAACAAAAAGCCTCTGTGATTGTCCTCAGCGATAAACCGGAAAACAGCAAGAAATTGCTAGAGGAACTTCGAGAGAAATTAAAATTTCTCCCCGAGGACCAACGCAATGAAGTACTCGCAAAAGTAGAAGAATCGCTCGATCAAGCGACCAAGACTACGACCACCCAGCAACGAACCGTCGTTGCAACCGTCGACGCGAAAGACGTTCAAGCCACCAAGGATGGACAGACCATTACGATGACGATCGTTCAATCATCGGACGAGAACGATTCCCAAAAAGGGGAGAAGAAAAAGGGCGTTACTCGGATCATACAGATGCCTCGCATCGTTGAAGAAAGGATTCCAGAGGATCTCAAGCGAGTCTTGGGGAATAACATGGTCCTCGAGGGTGGTTTGCTTCAAAGTTCCCAAGAGCCCAAATTCCGAATCGGTCTGAGTGTCGAGAATCCTGAGGAAACCGAATCCGAAGATGGGCTGGTTGTCGAGCGTGTGATGGAAGACTCCCCAGCGGCACAAGCCGGTATCGAGGAAGGGGATGTGATCATCGCGATCAACGGAGAGGAAGCCGAAGACTTCGCGTCACTTCAAGAAGCAGTGCAAGAAGCGGGTAAAGCCGATCGTGCGCTGAAACTTAAACTCCAGCGAGACGGAAAAGAGATGGTGCTCAAGGTCAAGCCAACCGAGTCCGAGGAGCCGGCGGTGATGAACTTTAAGGTGATGCCACAAGCCGGTAGCATCTTGCCGTTGGGACTTCCCCAAATGGTTGAAGGCCAAGCGTTTGGACTGGCGATCCCAAGCCCCAATGATTTGATGGAGACCAAGAATGAAATCGCCGAGCTCAAGGAAGAAATCCAAGAGCTTAAAGCGATGGTCAAAAAGCTTTTGGAGTCGACCGAAAAGCGGTAGACTCCGAGGAGTTCCACTGAAACAAGAGCGGGCAAAGGAGTGTGCTAAATTTGCCCGCTTGGTTCCTAGTCAGGAATCCAAAGTTTTGAACCACCCGAGGACTCAGGCGATGGTCCATCGCCTGAGTCAGGTGTCCAAATGCCGCTCGAATTGCCGCCTGCACCCGCCGAAGCGACATCGGAAATTCCACCCGCGGAACCTTGGGCGCCCATCGCAGCCCGTCGTGAAAGTGCTTCTTGCTGCTGCATCAGGGCTTGGATATACCTTAGCAGCGTCGGGTCGGATTGGTTCTCGCGTAGCGAACTTTCCATAAACACGCGAGCTTCGGCTGCTCTTCCTAGATATTGAAGCAGTTCGAATCGCTCGACAATCGCTCCACCCACAGAGAGATTGAGCTTCTTACCTGATTCGATGACGCGGGCCAAAAGCTTTTCGGCTTCGTTTGGATCGGTGCAGATTCTGACTCGAAGGTTGTAGAGGGTGTACTCTGCGGACCCTTTGAGATCCTCAGGCCATTGCATGCTTTGAGCGCGTTCGATCAGCGCCGGATACATTGTCGAAACTCCGCGTGTCAAGGAGGACTGCATCAACTGAATGAGGCTCTGAGCATCGATGTTTGTTAGGTCGGTCCAGTAGTACGCAGCACCACCGACGAGATCAAACACATCGAGTTCGGATGAGAGTTTCGGTTCGGAGACTTGAAGACGCTTATGCAGTGCATCAAAGTCCGTATCGCTAAGCGAACTTTGGTTTCGTGACTGCCAGGCCAGTAGGATCGCCTGCATGGGGATTCGAAACTCGGCTTGTCCAGCCGCCTCGCGAAGCGAGCGGTCCGACAAACACTCGAGCTTGATATCCAGAGCATCGTCGAGGTTCATGTTTTTGAGCGCATCGGACAAAGCTAGACGACGATCGTCAGGAATCTCCTTTCGAATCATCACCTGACCGGCCGTTCGACTCAAAAATGGCATGTAGAGGGTATTGAGCAATTCTCGCTTGAGACCACCGAGCCCCAACTCTGACTTGAGATTCTCCGATTGCTCCTTTTGATAGCCTGCGGTCGCCTCTAGCGTGACCAATCGTGCTGGTTTGTCGGTTTGCTTGCCGTAGTAAGCGACCCAAGTACCGGCTCGCATAGGTTCAAACTCGCCGAACTGTTCCTGCAAGATCGGCTCGACGCAGACGTAAGCTGCCTTGGGTGGCACCTCTTCTTGAAGCATGATTTGAAGCATTTCGCGAAGCTGCTCGACTTGAATCGGCTGCATCAATTTGCTTGCATTGAGTTTACTCTCAAAATCGGGGTCTTCGACGGTGTAAACCACCAAGTCGTCCTTGATTGCGATCCCGCTGGCTTTGGGAGACAACTCGAAGCCCAAGGCTTGGTAATAAACCCGTTGATGTTCAGGCAGGGCTGTAGCCTGTGCGAGTTTGCGGCAAGTGGAAGCTGCCGATTCGACATCGGTAAGTAGGAGTTGGCAAGGCAGTAGCGATTGGAGGATCGCTGGCTCTGGCCCAAACTCGCGAATCATCGCTTCGAGCTTGGTCTTAGCCCCCGAGATCCGCATCGCATCAACCAATGCTTGAGCCTCTTCGAGTCGTTCTCCATAGGGTGCATCGCCGACATCC
Source organism: Pirellula sp. (assembly GCA_040381975.1). GTDB lineage: Bacteria > Planctomycetota > Planctomycetia > Pirellulales > Pirellulaceae > JBKCUI01. Next base: position 12,683 of record JBEIGI010000008.1, on the reverse strand, counting down.
ACAGCAGAGGGGATCGTGTCGCGAAGCAGAGTGCTCGTCTGAGCATCTTGGAGAATCGATTGATACGCAGAGACTCCGACCTGCTGGTACATCTCGCCCAAATCAAGAAGATTTTCTGCATGCAGCAATGCCGGAAGGGTCAAGTTTCGTTGATTGAGAACTTCGATCAAGTTCATCGCGACCGTAGCGGTCATTGGGTGAACGTTCTCACCCGCATCGGCTAGGGATTGAAGCAGCAGCGATGCGCCTTCCTCGGTGTTACCACGCACGATCGCTACCAAGGAGCGATGGAGTTTGGCAAGCGGGTTGTCCGGTTGGAGCCGGATGAATTTAGCGGAGGTTTCTTCGAGCGACTCGAACTCTCCGAGGTGCAAAAGGAGTTCGCATTTCATGGCCAAGAGCCAGGGCTCGGATGGCATGGTTTTCAGATCGGCGTTGATCCGATCCAAAGCGGCAACATTCTGCTCGCCTGCGATCATCCGTTGGATGGTTTGCATCTCGGACAAATGCTCGAAGCACTTGCAAAACTTAATTTTTTTACCGTTGCCGCATGGGCACAAACTGTATTGATCGAGAGACATAGGTGGACCGTAAGGTTAATTAGTAAAACCAGGCTCGGCTGCAAAACCAGGTGTTTATAAGCCGCAAGAGTGTACCACAAGAAACTAGTTCTACGCTAGGGAGTCTCTCGCAGGTAAGAGGCGTGCTGCCTGTCTCGATTCCTGGGAAAACCCTGGAATATTTTGGGTTTAGTGAGGTGCTGTAGAAGTTTCTATTGCTTGACCTGGGCGACTCGAAGGTGGACTGAAACCAAACAGCAACATCAGCATACCTACGATTGCAAGCACTGTTGGAACTAGAAACACCTTGAAGTAGTCGACCACGGACTTCCCATCGACTGTCGTGGTGAAATAATCGCGTAGATAGATAAAACCAAAGTTCGCCAATACCAAACCGACACCCAAGATCAAGAGATTGAACAGCCCTTGCGCACTGGTTCGAATGTCTTTGGGAAACACTTCATCTACAAAAATGTATAGAGTTGCAAAAAAGAATGCATAGCAGATTCCGTGGAGCACCTGGATGAACACGATTAAGCTTTGCCAATCCTCATTTCCAAAAAAGGAAAACGTTGCAAACCGAAGAGCATGACCAAGGATTCCAATAAGCATGGTCCATTTCCAGCCTAGGCGTACAAGAACCCGACCTAATACCAACATCGTTACGATTTCCGCTACTTGACCAATGGTAGTGATTGCCATCGTATAATTTTCGCTTAGTCCCACAGCTCCACTGAGAAAACCATCGACAAGTACGAAGTAACCGTTGTGGATGATCGAATCAATCAGTGTGACCAAGAACAAGACGAATACAAAGGGATGACGTAGTTCCCGGAAGGCTTTGACCCATGCGAGAGATTCGCTAGCCGACTGAGCTTTCCGCGGCGGAGTGTGCGGGAGCGTCAGGCTAAATGCAGCCAAAATAAACGAAACGATTGCAGCGACGATGAAGATCCATTGCATTTGAGCTACCGTTGCCTTGGCACCTAGTAAAAAAATGAAGGGCCATGAGATGATAATCCAACCGATAGTACCTCCCATTCGCACGAACCCAAACTCGCCAGCCGGATTCTTCAAATGGCTAAATGCAAGCGAATTGGTAACAGATAGAGTCGGAACGTAAACTAATCCGTACAGTAAAAAGCAGGCGAAAAAAGGCCAAAACTCAGTGCATTGGGAGGTCGCAAACAAAGCCAATCCACCGACCAAATGACTGAACGCCAGGAATTTTTCAGCAGAAAAATTCCTGTCGACGAATTGGTTACTGAAGAAAATACCAACGACTGACGCGATCCCAAACATGCTACCAGCGAGTGCTTGTTGCCATGAAGTGAACTTCAAGCCGTCACTACCCATCAATGCAAAAACCTTAACCTGCCAGGCACCCCATATCGCTATCTCCAAAACCATCATCAAAAATAACTTCCAAAGAATGGAGGGGTCTGTCGAGGCAGATTCTTTTGCAGTGCTCATATAAGATTTGTTAGTCAACACGGATTCCTAGGAGGTAGTTACGCAAGACAGCCTGCTTGCGGGATCTAATCTGCTAGAGGATCGCATGGAAATCAAGTACCCCAAGGGCTAGAATGACCAATACTTTCATATAATCCGACGATTATCCCACGGAGTGACACGAAGTTTGAGCGAATCCCTCAAAGAAACCTACAGCACACCCGACGGACACTACGACGAATTCATCGATCGTCCGTTCAAGTATCTCAATGACGGTCGCAGGTACGACAAATCGATCCGCCCTAGCTACAATAAGCTTTTTGACTTCGATTCGTGTGACAAGACAAGGCTTGCCCGCTGGGAGTCGGCCAAGCAGTCGCTCAGAGACAACCCTCCATCCTCGACAGGCCAACTGATCAAAACAGGCACCCCACAAGCCTGGGAACTCGATCCGATCCCAGTCGTTCTCGGTAGCCAGGACTGGAACAACTTCGCCCATGCCCTCGGGCAACGCATGCGACTGATCGATCTGCTCTTGCAAGATGTCTACGGTCCCCAGCGACTCATCGCCCAAGGCGTCTTGCCTGCGTCGCTGGTCTACAATGCCCCAAGCTACATTCGGGCAGCTCGGAACTCCAAACCCGAATCCGCTCCAATGCTCTACCTCTACGCGGTCCAAGCGTCGAGATCGGCTTCGGGGCAATGGCTTGTTCATGCTGATCGAACCCAAGGCCCCAGCGGATGCGGACACGCTATCGAAAACAGGTTAGCCCTCTCCCGCATTCATGCCGAAAGCTTTCAAGCGATGCAAGTCTCCCGTATCGCCGACTTCTTTATGAAACTCAGGCAGACTCTCCAAGATTCATGTCCAAACAAAGATAAAACGTCCCGCACAATCCTATTGAGCCCAGGAATCCAAAGCCCCACTTACTTCGAGGATGCCTACTTAGCTCGATACCTCGGATATACCCTCACCCAATCAGCAGACCTCACCGTCCGAAGCGGCAAGGTCTATCTCAAGACTCTCGGCGGGCTGGTGCGAGTTGATGGCATCCTGAGACGTTTGGCCGACGATCACTGCGATCCCCTAGACATCGACCCGAGCAACCCAGAAGGCGTCGCGGGGCTTGCAGTGGCCGCCCGAGAAGGGAATGTTTTCCTTGCCAATGCCCTGGGTACTGGATGGTGTGAGAGCCCTGGAGTGACGGCGATCTTGCCGATGCTTGCCCGAAAAATCCTCGGCGAGGAATTGCTCTTACAAAATAGCCCGATGTGGTGGTGCGGAGATGCGGAGTCCCTTGCGTATGTTCTTGCGAATATTCATGTTTTGTCTATACGCGATGCGTTCGTTCGCCATTCAGGAAACCAAATCGACGCTTCGGCCATTTCGGATCAGCAACGCAAAGAACTCGCCGAGCAAATCCGAAAAAAACCTTGGTCCTTTGTCGCTGTGGAATCTCCCAAGCTCAGCCATGTTCCGACTTGGGTTGATCGCCAAGTGGTGGCTTGGCCTGCGATGTTTCGGTTCTTTGCAACCCAACATAGGGGCACAACGCATGTGCTTCCAGGTGGCGTCGCACGCGTCGCAGCCAACGAAAAGGATCTCGATGAAAGTCTCGCCTCGGGAACCATGAGCAAAGATGTATGGGTCTTGAGCGATGGACCCGTTCAACCCACGAGTCTGCTCACCGGCAACAAACATTCGATCGAACTCAAACGCTCCGCGATGGATCTACCTAGCCGAGTAGCAGACCATTTGTATTGGCTAGGACGCTTCTGCGAACGGACTGAGTTTCTCGCACGGCATTCTCGGTATTGCACGAGCCAATTGACCAGCGAACGCGCCATCGAATCGGTCGGTAATTCATGGCTCGTTGTACGCGCTTTGTCAGACTCGATGGGTATGTCCCAACAACCCACCGACCCCATCGATCCAGCCCACTCGGGCGACTCGGGCGACTTGACCCCGACGGCGCTGATGCGCAAAAAGGTTTCGGAATTCTTGGTCGATCGCAATCGCAGCGATGGCATTGCAGCGGCTGTCGATGGCATTCTGCGAAACGCCCAAAATGTTCGAGATCGATTGAGCTTTGACTCTTGGCAAATCATTTCCCGTTTGGATTACTCGGTTCTGATCCCTTGGGCAGCTCCACGAAACACGATGGGCGATGCCCTGCTGATCCTCAACCAAATGATCGGTCTGCTTTCGGCTTTTGCGGGACTAGCCTCCGAGAGCATGACTCGCGGGCCAGGCTGGCTCTTCATGGACCTAGGACGCCGAGTCGAAAGAGCTCAGTGCTTGCTTCGACTCCTGGAGCGACTGCTTGTACCCGTGCATGCAAATCCGCGACCGATCCTCGAGTCGATCCTGGATATCTGCGACAGCGCGATGACTTACCGATACCGCTACTTGATGAGTTACGAAATCGGCCCCGTTTTGGATTTGCTCGTGGCCGACCAAACCAACCCCCGAGGTTTGGCCTTCCAATTCATGAAGATCGTCAATCACCTGGACGATCTGAATGTTGGGGACAAGTCCGAGCTTGCCGAGCAACGAAAACGGATGGCAGAACTCCGAGGCACTCTCAGGCTCTTGGACTCCGAGTCGATCTCCCAAGACAGATCGCTGCTAAGCAGTAAGCTCTCCGATTACTCTCGGGGGCTCACCGAGCTTTCCGAATTCATCACCCGCCGATTCTTAACCCACACCCAAACGCGGCAGCTCCAAGACATGGTTAATCAATAGAATACGACATGCTTACGGCTCGATAGATTGGCTCGGGTCTTTGAGGACTTGATCGAGAATCCCCATGAGGATTTTGCGATAGACTTTCTCAAGCAGCGGGTTGGACTTGATCAACTGCATGGTCTTGTAAAGACGCTGTCCATTCTCACTGTCGATTTCGACCTCCCTGGCAACTCCTTGGGCGTCGACCATCACCAAAATGTACCGTATCGTCCCTTGCTCATCGGTTGTCTTTCGGATGTCATGCATCTGGGCCGTCGACACATCAAACTCCTGATCGGTTTTCTTGAGGTCTGGTTCCGTCGCGCGATTGCCCACGACTCCACCAAAGAACTCGGCCATCTCATCGACCGTCTTGGTTGTACTGTTGCGCCGTAGATCGGCACTGAGCTGCTTGAGCCGATCGAAGTTGTCTTGATCGCCCCGCTGCTGTGCCTGCTCCATTTGGCGACGGATATCACGAAGCAGCCTCGAACGTTCCGCAGGATCCGAAGGTGTCTGGATCGCCAAGTCCTCCACTTCGCTGGCGGCCCTTTGGCTAAAGCCACCGTCGATCTGCAAAGACTCCTGAACCATCGATTGAGGAAGTTCAGCTTGGTTTAGCCAATACAGAACCAATCCCGATAGAACTATCGAATGCAAACCAAGCGAGAGCCACCAAGACCAAGTCCAGGCACGCTGCATGAAAGCAGACCGAATTCGGGTGGCGACCGAGCCAAACATATCCTTAGGTTCCGTCGTTAAGCGGCTGACTACTTCGTAAATAAGCCATCAAATCCCTAAGCTGAGTATCGTCAAGTTTCTCTAGCAATCCTTCGGGCATCAGCGATAAAACCTGAGGCTCAAGTTGCTCGATGTCGCTTCGCTCGAGCGTCACCGACTGACCATCGGTGTTTCGCAAGACAATCTGATCGGGTTGCTCGGACTCGATAAATCCCGTCAGCACCAACGAATCGCTCGTGAGGATTCGAACCATTTGATAACCTTCGCGAATCTCAAGACTCGGGCCGACAATGTTTCGCAATAGGGTTCCGAGTTGGTCTCGCTGGTAGCCTGTCAAATCCGGACCCACCTTCCCCCCATCATCGAACAATTGATGGCATCGACCGCACATCTCGCGGTAGAGTTTTTTTCCTTTGTAGGGATCCCCATTGCCACCGAGAATCTTGTCGGCCAACTCCTGAGACTTTTGAGTCGCGCTAGCAAGACTCACTGAAGCGAACTGTGGATAGGCGATTGCTAGACGTTTCTGCAACGTTTCGTCCAAATGAAGTCTCATCGTGCGGACCGCTTCAGGAGGCAACTGATCGGCTTGTACCTCTTTGGCATCGACCGCATCGAGCCACTTGGCAACCCAAGCAGGACGGGTCGAGAGAACCGAAGCAGCAGCAGGTCGAAGTTCAGGCAAAAGATTAGGCCACCACTGAATCAATCGATCGGCAACGACCGCCGAGTTGAAGTTCGACAGAGCGCTGATCGCACTGATACGAACGGGGACTTTCGCGTTGGCATCCGAGGCAACTTGGATCAATGCATCGAGCAGTTGCGGATACTTGGGGGCATCATCGAGTTCCCCTGCGAGGCGTGCAAGTTGCATGCGGGTCGCATCCGACACGCTCGCATCGGCGATTCGTTTGGCGGCTTGATCAAAAGCATCTGCGTCACCTCGACGAACCTGAAGCGTAAGCGGAGGTTGCCCCAATTGAGCCATCGCATCGATAAGACTATCGGGGACTCCGGCTAGGCTTCGGCCTACGAATGCAGCCTCGAAGGAATCTTGACAACGCTTGGTCGCATCGGATTTGAGCGATTCATCAAGCGATCCGATCGTCTTTAGGAGATTGGAGATCGACGCATAAGCTTCGTTGTTTCCGATGCTTGCCCAACGCCGAACAAGATTAGGAAAGAGAGTCTGAAGTGCAATCGGATTGCTCCACAATTCGGAACTGCCAAGAAGTTTCGTATTGATGTGCTCGAAATCCGTCGCATGCGATTCAACGGCCCACCAAACCAAGAGAGGAAAAAAAGGATCCTGCGCACCACGGGGTTTGCTCATCAAGCTTCGAACAATCGACATCGCGTCGATGGCCACTAGACGCCTTGCTGAACAAGCAATTTGGCACAATGCATGCGGATCGGTTTCGCTGGATGCAAGGTCTTGGATTCCTTGTAGTGTCTGGGGATCCATTTTGCCGTCGTCGCACACGAGTCGAACCGTCCAGCTTCGAACATCGGCAACAGGATGTCTCATGAGCAGGGCAGGGGGGATCGTAAGTTTTCGAATCTCATCGCTACTGATCCACTGCGAGGGAATCGTATCCTCGATGGCTCCCATCGCATGCAATGCCCATAGGTATTCCAGAGCCAATTGTCCTGAGATTTTCGACTCGCTCGACAGCAGTGCTTGACTGAGCTTGGGAATACAACTCGATCGCAAGGGATGCTTTGCAATGAGCAATCGAGCTTGCCAACGTTGCCAACGGTAAGGATGTTCGAGCCGTTCAACAAGCTTATCGAGTGATGCTGCATCGGTCGCTTGGGCAAGGGATGCGTTCCATTCGACGGGCAAGGGGTCAGCATTTGATGTTGCCGGTTTGCCAGGGCCGAGTCTGTAGACGCGTCCTCGATCCCGGTCGAGGCGGCCTTCGAAAGCATAAAGGTGGGCAACAACCGAATCGTACCAATCGCAAACATAAGCCGCCCCATCGGGGCCGTCGCAGATTGCCACGGGTCGATACCATTTGTCATTACTGGTTACCGTATCGGAGACATCCTTGGTCTTGTAAGTCGAACCGACGGTTGCAAGATCGGTCAGGATGAGTTTGCCGTGCAGTGGGTCGACCCCGAGCATTCGTTTTGAATCAGCTTGAGGATTGGTATTTCTCGCCAATGCGGTCGACTCGGTTAACAGCATCGTGTGAGTGAATCGCGGAATAGGATCATGCTGCATCGGTTCAAGATAACCGTAGGAGTGAGGGTTCGAGAGGCTACCGTGTTTCGAAAAGCCTTTTCGATAATAGCCACCTTGATAGTAGTGGAAGCCTCGGGTGTCTCCTCCGTTGTGGCCCGAGAAGACTTCGCCTCGGTCATCGAAAGCGACCCCGAATGCGTTTCCGCCACCTTCGGCAAAGATCTCGTACTTGCGCGTTTGAGGATGGTATCTCCAGATGGCTTGTCCGAGGCTTTGGATCGGTTTGTCGGCCGTACCTGGAGCTTTCATAGCACCGCTAACCGTGCTTCCTTGGGCTCCGTAAATCCAGCCGTCAGGCCCCATCGTCAAGTTGTTCACGACCGAGTGGGTGTCTTCGAGGCCGAAACCCTCGAGGTGAACCTCGGGCGGCCCATCTGCCCTGAGATCATGATCCTGATCGGCATAGTAAAGAAGAAAGGGAGGGTTCAAGACCCAAGCACCATCGGCCACTGGTAGCACTGAGGTGGCGATGTTAAGTCCAGCGACGAAGACATGGTGGGTTTCATAGTTGCCGTCGTTGTCCTTGTCTTCGTGGACAGAGATTCGATCGCGACCCGTGAGTCCACCTGCACCGGGTGGTTTTGGAACAGAGTCATAGACGACGCGCCAATGACGGTCTTTGCTGAGCACCTTGAGCCCCTCAGGGTTTGGGTACTGTCTGTATTCGACGAGCCACAATCGGCCTTGGGCGTCGAAGGAGATCATCAGTGGCTGAGTGATCAACGGTTCGCTAAGCAATAACTTCCACTGGAGGCCATCTGCCACGTTGAAAGTCTTTTCAGCCGCAATCGGTTCGACAGCCGGCTCGGTGGCAGTGTCTTCGGGGGTCTGAGCGTTTGCCAATTGAGGCACTAGCAACAGGCCGAGGAAACACAGAAGTTTAGCGCTGACGGACATGGATCGAATAAGTTCGGCTAAGGGTAGGCTACTATGGAGAGGCATGTTTATTGTAACTGACAAACTTAAGCAGATGCCAGTCTGGCTAAAATTTACCCGTAGTACTGGGCTCCGACCCGTCTGCGCCATGAGCCGTCTCACGCAAAGAAGAAAATCGGTCTCACGCAAAGACGCAAAGACGCAAAGAAAAAGACTTATAAACGGCGGCTTCGTTTGGGGCTCCCGACCCGTTTGTGCCATAGGCCCGATGCTCTATTGCGTCGACGCAAACTGCTTAGTCCGATTTTTTGAAAGTTTCCGTCGGTCGGCGTGGAATGGCGATACGATTCGCGATACGCTCCTGAGACGAGTGTTATAATTGCATCGGTTGTTTTGCGCTGTGGTGACTATCTCGTAGGTAACTATGATCCCCAAGAATCTCACCTTAAATTACGGATGTGGCTTTTGGTTGTGGGCCGCTTTTTGCATTTTGGGTGGTCATTCCATCGTGGCCCAAGAGGGCGATGCCTATCGATGCCGTTGGACAAGCACTCCACCCAAAATCGATGGGCTCGATACGGATCCATGCTGGGAAAATGCAACCATCGTAAGCAACTTTCGCACCGCTTGGATCCAAGGTGACTCGCAGTCCTACGATCCCAATACCACCCAAGCCAAATTGGTTTGGGATCGCGATTACCTCTACGTTTGGGCCAAGCTCAAAGACAAGGACATCCAAGCAAACATCACCCAGCGCGATGAGCAAACGTGGCTCGACGATTGCTTTGAACTCTTCTTGAAACCATCCAAGAAACACACCGGGTATTACGAGTTCCATGTCACTCCGGCCAACACCCAAATGGACCTGTATATACCAGAACGTATTGGCAAAGCCTACGCTCTGTACAAGTCGCAGCATGAGTTCGATTTTCAAAGCGCTGCCCAGGTCGATGGCACCATCGAGGATCGCACCGACACGGATCGAGCTTGGCAAGTTGAATTCAAGATCGCGTGGAAGGACTTCTATCCAACAGGGGGCAGACCAACCGAAGGGGAGCTCTGGAACTACTCTCTTTGCCGATACGATTATGATCGAACTCAAGAGCAACCCAGATTGACGAGCATCTCGCCTTTGAAGCAGCCTTCTTTTCATCGGCATGAGGACTTTGCCGAAATCCAATTCATCGGCCCAACATTCAGCCGAGTACCGATGACGACTTCTAAGGTTCAAGGTTCCCCGGACCCCCCGCCTCCGTTCTCAACCCAAGAGATCCCATTGAGCTTTGCTCTCGATCATCCGATTCATCTGAGGGCAGAGCCGAACTCAAACTTTGTTTGGATGATCACACAAAAGAATCCTTATGGACCCTCTGAACTCTTTCGTTTCGAGCATACCCTCCGTGATGCCGATCGTATCGGTTCGGCAACTAAGCAAACGATCGTCCAGGCCGAGTCGGATCGAGTCCATTACGACCTGTGCTTTGATCCGGATTTTCCGAAGAGACCGTTCGTCTTCATCGGCCTCAACCAGAGTGTCGACGGCATCAAGCACTCGCGTATCGAACGACTTGAATTCGATCCTGATTCGATCGCTTCGAGCGAGATCAAACTCGTTGGCAGTCGCACAATCCTTCAGTGGCCAAGCGATGGTCACAACGGTGCGGCGATGACCTTCGGAGTCGACGGAATGCTCTATGTCACAAGTGGCGATGGCACCACCGATTCGGATACGAACCTTCGAGGTCAAGACCTTACGCACCTAACGGCGAAAGTTCTCCGGATCGATGTCAGCCAATCGACCGAAGAGCAACCTTATCGAATCCCTCCAGACAACCCTTTTTTAGATCGAGCGAATGTTCGCCCCGAAACGTGGTCCTACGGACTGAGAAACCCCTGGAGGATCACGACCGATAGCGTCTCGGGTCGCATCTGGCTTGGGCAAAACGGCCAAGACATCTGGGAACAAGTGTACTTGGTCGAGAAAGGTGCAAACTATGGGTGGAGCGTGATGGAAGGGGCCTCGGTGTTTTACGCCAATCGACAGCGCGGTGAGGAGCCGTTCACGCCACCTGTCAAGGATCATCATCACAGCCAAGCCCGTTCGCTTACCGGCGGAATCGTCTACCGGGGCTCGGATCCTCAGTACGAAAGGCTCACAGGGGCTTACATCTATGGTGATTACTCGACCGGCAAGATCTGGGCGATCTGGCATGATGGGGAAAAACCATCCGATGCGATCGAGATCGCAGACACTCCGCACGCGATCACAGGCTTTGCTACCATGAATGATGGGCAGATCTGGATCGCCGATCACTTGGGTAAGTCCATTGTCCGACTTGAAGCCAATCGGGCTGAAGATAACTCTGGGCGATTCCCGAGGCTTTTGAGTCAGACTGGGCTTTTCGAGGATGTTGCCAAGCATCGGTACGCCAAGGGTATCGTTCCCTATTCGGTAAACTCGCCGCTGTGGAGCGATGGAGCTCATAAAGAGCGAGCGTTTGCCATTCCGCAGAACGACTCACGGGATCAACGCATCGAATTCCAAAACCAATTCGGTTGGACGTTTCCCAACGGAACGGTGCTGATCAAAAGTTTCGCGATTGAAGAGGAAACCGGCAATCCGAAGACACGTCGATGGATCGAGACTCGGCTGATGCTCCGTGAACAAAACGAGTGGGTCGGTTACTCCTACCGTTGGAATCAGCAAGGTACAGACGCGCAACTTGTCGATGCATCGGGCCAAGATGTTGACTATCAGATCCTTGATGAGTCGGTAAGCGGGGGGGCACGCACTCAAAAATGGCATTATCCGAGTCGGGCCGAATGCATGGTCTGCCATAGCCGCGCGGCCAACTACACCCTTGGACTGCAAACATCGCAACTGAACCGAACTTACCAGTACGATACGAGTGGACAGAACCAATTAACAGTGTTCGAAAACATGGGGCTCTTGAAAGTCAATCCTCAGCAATTTGTGCATTCCCCGAAACCAAAGACCACGTCTTCAAATAGCCCTAGTCCTGAGGAGTCGATTGCGATTCAGGCAGCGAGCTTGCCCCAGAGGCCAACGCCTAGCGATTCATCGATACTGCCCGCAACGCCGTCGGAACTGCCCAAGCTTGCTAATCCTTACGATGATACCGAGTCGCTCGATGCTCGTGTTGCAGCTTACTTGCATTCGAATTGTGCTTCGTGCCATGTCCCTGCAGGAGGAGGAAATGCGGCGATGGAACTGAGCCATCCAACTCCGTTTTCAAAGATGGGAATCCTTGATGCGACCCCTAAGCATCACGATTTAGGAGTCGCCGGAGCAAAGCTCGTCTATCCAAGAGATCCAGACAAGAGTGTTTTGCTGCGACGTATTTCGATACGCGGTAAAGATCAGATGCCTCCAGTGGCATCCAACGAGATCGATCAGCGGGCCGTAGCGATTGTGCGTCAGTGGATCGAAGGACTGGCTCCGATTCCGAGTCCCTAGGACCCGCGTAGGCCTGGAGAGACGATCCGTTTCTCCAAAAGTCCAAAACCATATTGCACGGCCAAGGCCAGCACCGCCGCAGGCACCGCACCTTGAAGGATCAGCGATAAGTCATTGAGCCGAATACCTGTTAGGATTGGAGATCCATACCCTCCGGCTCCGATCAGTGCACCGATGGTTGCGGTTCCAACATTGATCACCGCAGCGGTTTTGATCCCCGAAAGAATCGACGGTAATGCCAGCGGCAATTCGACCAAACGCAAGCGAGCTTTGGGATCGAGCCCCAGAACCTCAGCCGATTCGCGAATCGCTGCAGGAATCTGCTTAAGCCCCGCATAGGTGCCTCGCACGATCGGCAAAAGACTATAAAGGAATAAAGCCATGATCGCAGGAGCAGGTCCGATCCCCATCTCAATCAGCGCAAATAAGGGCATGACGAACACCAGCAGCGCCATCGAGGGGAGGGTTTGGATTACTCCTACAATTCCAAGGATTGTTTGCCCGATCGCTTCGTTGCGCGATGCAAGGATCCCTAGTGGTATGGCGGTAAGGATGGCAAGACCTAGGGAAATAAGCACCAGGAACAAGTGCTCCCCGGTG
>JBEIGI010000007.1:0-132942 GCA_040381975.1 Pirellula sp. | reverse complement strand
CAGCCTTCGGCGAACTGGTTCAACGAAAAGCGATGCCGTGTTAGCCGACTGGCGCCAGCGTCGGGCAGTGACTCTACACGGCATCGAAATCGGTATGTGCGCTCATGGGATCCAAACCACGCTCGACTTGAACGCTTGTTTAATCAATCGGTGTTTACTTGAACGTTTGCTCGCAACGAGTTAATCGCCCGACGCTTGCGCTCGTCGGCTAACAACAGCCTTCGGCGAACTGGTTCAACGAAAAGCGATGCCGTGTTAGCCGACTGGCGCCAGCGTCGGGCAGTGACTCTACACGGCATCGAAATCGGTATGTGAGCGCATGGGATCCAAACCACGCTCGACATGAACGCTTGTTTAATCAATCGGAGCTTACTGGAAAGTTCGCTCGCAACGAGTTAATCGCCCGACGCTCGCACCAGTCGGCTAACAACAGCCTTCGGCGAACCGGTTCAACGAAAAGCGATGGCCGTTCAAACCCGATTTGCTTAGAATCCAACCGAAGGACCTACGAATTTGCTCGATGACCGGTAAAATCAAGGTTTGTTTGAACGTGTCTCGAACCCACCTTAGTGCTCTCCGCGAATGCCGATCGTCAATATCGCCGCCTACCTGTTTCACCCCCTCGAGCAATTGCAGCATCACCGAGAAACCTTGCGCAATTTGTGCAATGAGTGCAACCTAAAAGGAACGATCCTCCTTAGCCACGAAGGGATCAACCTGTTTATCGCCGGCCCTCGCGATGGGGTCGATCGCGTCCTGGCAAACATCCAAAGCATCCCAGGCTTCGAACATCTAGCCGTCAAAGAAAGCCTTACCGACTACCAACCCTTCAACCGTATGCTCGTAAAGATCAAGCAGGAGATCATCCCTGTCGCTTGCCGCCAGATCAAACCCGAGCCAAACGCGTCGCCAAAACTCCCACCCAAAGAACTCAAACGCTGGCTCGATGAAAAAAGGCCTGTTGCCTTGCTCGATACGCGAAATGACTACGAAGTCTCCTTAGGCACCTTTCACAACGCGATCGATCTGAACCTTAAAAACTTTCGCGAGTTCCCCGCCGCCGCAGCCGCCTTGCCCGACGAAATCAAAAAACAACCCGTCGTCATGTTCTGCACCGGCGGGATCCGATGCGAAAAAATCGGACCCTACATGAAAGGGCTCGGCTTTGAGCAAATCTATCAACTCGAAGGGGGAATTCTTAAGTACTTCGAAGAGTGCCAGCAAGAACACTACGACGGCACATGCTTCGTGTTCGACCAGCGCGTTGCGGTCGACCCAAGCCTTGCTCCAACAGACATCTATGAGTGTTTCGCTTGCAAACATGTACTGTCGGTCGAAGACTGCAGCTCTCCGATGTACCAAGAAGGAGTCTCGTGCCCCTACTGCTACCAAAGCAAATCTCAAACGGCTCTTGCTACCAAACTCGCTCGGCAATCTCAAATCCGACAGATCGCTTCCGATCAACCAGGATGCATCGCCTACGAAAACCGTCGCTGGGTGTCGGTCCCTAGACGCTGCGCAGGCATGCTGCTTATCGATGCACTCCAAGAAATCTATCCCCCCTACACCCAAGAACAATGGCTCGATGCAATCCGATCCGGCGAGATCACCGCTCCAGCGGCTACCAAGTCGCAGTGGAAAACCGTCAAAGTCGAGCCCGATCTGGTGGTCAACGAAGGCCAACGATTCCTGCACGAGATCCCCAGCTACATCGAACCTCCGATCAACCCCGATATCTTGCTCGTGCATGAGGATGAAGCGATCGTCGTGGTCGACAAGAGTGCACCGTTGCCTTTGCACCCCTCAGGCCGATTCCAAAAAAATTCGCTCGAATGGATCCTGCATCAAGCTTATTTTCCAGAGAAATTGCGTCCGGCCCACCGCATCGACGCGATGACTACGGGCTTGGTTGTATTTACTCGAAAGTACGCTTATGCATCCAAGGTGCAATCGCAATTTGCCCAAGGAACCGTTCAAAAGACTTACTTGGCTTGGGTAAGTGGCATACCAAACTGGCAGCAGACTCGATGTGAGCTTGCGATCTTTCCAGAGACGCTTCCCAACGGTGGACGCACCCTGGATCCAGCGGGCCAAAGTGCCCTCACGGAATTTAAGCTGCTTCGTACTCAGGCCGATCGAAGCTTGATCGAGGCAAGACCCCACACGGGTAGAACCCATCAGATCCGCTTGCACCTAGCCGCACTTGGACATCCGATCATCGGCGATCCACTCTACTTGCCCGGAGGCATCAGTCGAACGACCGCACCGAGACCTGCACCCGATGCTCTATCAAACGAAATATTATTGCCTAGCGAACAACCCGAACCTTCCGCTGCTGCGATGCTCTTGCACGCTTGGAAACTCGCGTTGGTGCATCCTGTCAGTGGCTCGCTCGTCGAATACACATCCGATCGAACAAACCTTGAGTAAATCTACTTTTCTTTTCAGAAAAGTCAGTGCACCGATTATTTTTGTTGTCATAAACCTCACGCGCGGAACGGCCAAGCGCCGATAGTTCACCAGTGAAGGTGGCTTGTCCACCCTCCAATGTCAAGGATTGCGACTGGTTTAAAGGGGCGGGTAGGTCACATGAAGTTGCACAATAGGCGTCGTTTTCGCGTTGAGTTACAACATTCCCTTCGTCTCGCAGGCGCATTTAGCCTAGGGGCTTGTGCGGCATTTGCTAGCGTTTCGGTTCATGCGCAGGAACCAGTGAGGGTAACGCTAGCAAGTCACCCAGTGGCGGACCCGACCTGCGATACCCCCCAATGCGACACTGCAAATCACTCGGCAAGCAACGGGGCTTGTGATGCCAACGCACCGGTGAAATCCGCATTGGGTAAAGCCGCCTGCGATGGGGCAGGAGCTAACTGCGATTCACTCGGCGGAGCATCCGATTCGGATTGCCTGTTGTTTCCGGGCCTAGGTGCAATGCGAAAGGAATGGGAGCAAAACGGACTTGTATTCCAAAACAACCTGACCCAATTCTACTTTGGTAACACCGCAGGAGGTGTGGAGCGAGATTTCAGGTACGCCGGACACGGCGATTACCTAGCAAATTTCGATTTCGGCAAACTCATTGGCAAACAAGGCGCGTTTCTGAAACTCCGAGCCGAACATCGTTTTGGTGAGACGATCAACGACGCAGCAGGCGTGGTCTTGCCACCGACGATCGCCGGAAGCTTGCCAGTGCTCGATAGCACCAACGTTTACTTGACGAACTGCTTGTTCACTCAAGCCCTTTCGGAAAGCTTTGTATTGTATGCAGGTAAACTCGATACACTCGATGGTGACATGAATGCGTTCGCCCATGGACGGGGTATTCGCCAGTTCTCCAACGGGGCCTTTGTCGCAAATCCTATCGCACTTCGAACGATCCCTTATTCAACGCTCGGCACCGGGATGGCCTTCTTGATGGAAGGTGAACCGTGGCTGATTTTCAATGTCCTCAATGCCACCGATACGACGCGCACTGCGGGCTTTGATCAACTCTTCAACGACGGTGTGGCTTTGGCCAGCGAAATGCGTGTGCCGACAAACTTCTTCGGCAAACCTGGTCATCAACTCATCGCCGGCACTTGGAACAATCGCGAGTTTACCTCGTTGGATCAAGACCCACGGATTTTGTTTCCTAACGTTCCTATCGCCAAGCAATCAGGCTCATGGTCGCTCTATTGGAACTGCGACCAGTATTTGGTCACCGACTCGTCGAATCCCAAGCGGGGTTGGGGTTACTTTGGTCGAGCCGGTATCGCCGACCAAGGCACCAACCCACTGGGTTACTTCCTCAGTGGAGGCATCGGCGGTTCGAGCCCATTGCAAACCCGTCAAAGGGACTCATTTGGTGTCGGCTACTATTACGCTGCGACCAGCAACGACATCGCTCCGTTCATCAATACGATATTCGGTGGGTTTACCGACGGCCAAGGAGTCGAAATGTTCTATAACATCGCCACTCGCAAACGCCTAACGATTACACCGGATCTCCAGGTATTGGTCCCCTCGCGAGAACAATTGGATACGGCACTGCTGGTCGGGCTAAGGGCCAATTACAACTTCTAAAAGCTCTGCTGCATCGATTCGTGTTCATCTTGGTATCCTTGTCCTCGGAGTTTCAAAAGAGTGTTTGATCTTCGAGTTGCCCTGAGTTGCTGGATCGCGCTATTGGTTTACGTAACCAGTAGTTTGGCCCAACCTCCTCTAGGGGCCGAGCCGGTCGAACAAGCCGCACTGCCGCAGGAAACTTTTCCTAGCGGTTTACCGAGCTACGGCTACTCCGACATGTCGAGCATGTCTAGTCTTGCAGACATGAGTGGAATCGATGCACCGAGGTCGTTCGTCGGTGGTGCATTTTCGGAAACCGATGCGCTGAGCATGGGACTGAATTTCAACGAGTTCCCCAAGAGTTACCGCAATGGATTACTCATAACCAAAGATCGATGGGCTGTGAAAATCGGTGGGTATGTCAAAGCCGACCTTATCCACGATTTTGACCCGATCGACTCGACCGATTTTTTTGACCCTTCTACGATCCCGGTCGGTTCTTTAGATCGGTCTAACACCCGGTTTCATGCACGGCAAACGCGTATGAACCTGGATGCTCGCTGGATGAGCGAATCGGGTAAGCCTTTGCGATTTATGGTCGAAGGTGACTTTTATGGACAAGGCAACACGTTTCGTTTGAGGCACGCTTACGGTGAGTACAATCGATGGATTGTCGGCCAAACTTGGACGACCTTCACCCACCGTGCGGCCCTGCCTAACACGCTCGATAATGTTGGTGATGTGGCTAGTATTGGACGCAGACAAGCTCAACTGCGGCACACTCGCAAGTGGTATGACGATCGTTGGTCATGGTCAACCGCTGTGGAGAACCCAAATGTCCAGCCCGATGAGTTTCTGATTCAAAACGACTTAGGTTCTGCTCGCAACCCCTTGCCAGACTTGGTCACCCGAATTCGATACACCGGCGATCGGAGTCAAATCCAGTTGGCTGCACTCGGACGCCAATTGGCCTATGAACCCACCGGACAACCGGTGCGAACGGCCCCGGGGGGAGGACTCAACGGGACCTTTTTTTACGACATCGCCAAACGATGTAGGACGTATGGTGGAGTGTTGTGGGGGCGGGGGATCGGCAGCTATCGCGATTTGCCAGACTACGCGCTGGTGAGTACGAACCAAGGCCGGGCCCTCGATTCACTGGCTTGGTACTCGGGGCTCACTCACCAATGGACCGACAAATGGTCGACAAACCTGACTGTTAGCGAGGGAACCGTGTCGAATCTGTCAGGTCAATCGCTCGATAGCATCCATCGCTTGCAGTACTTCGCGGTGAACTTGATATGGCAACCCAACCCTTACTCCTTTGCAGGTGCCGAATACCTTTGGGGCTCGCGAGGCAACTACAGCGGAGATGAGTCCGATGCAAATCGTTTTATGATTAGCTTTGGATTTTTGCTGCCCTAACGATATTTCAGAGTTTGATCTCAAAGGGTTGATCTTGCTGGATGGCCTCTTTGAGCTTATCGCACTTTTCCTGCTGCTCTTGGCTAGCAAGTTCCTTAGCCGCATCGATTTGCTTAAGGGCTTCGTCCTTTTTCTTGGCGGAGTTGAGACACACAGCCAGGACGTAATGGGAGTACCAAGTCGGCGGGGTTTGCTTCTCATGGGCTTCGCTTGCAAGCGTCACGGCGCGACCGGCATTGCTCGGGGTCTTCGAGACTCTCTGCGCGTAGAGCAGTGCCATGGCCCGCTTGGCGTCTTGCTGCATGGTTGCGACGGTTGTCAAAGCTTTCCACTCTGTCTCGGCGATGTTGATCTGATCCTGTTTGCAAGCCAATCGGGCTCGAAGCCAACGGCAATAAGGGTTGGTTCGGTCGATTTTGATCGAGCTTTGCATCGCGAGTTTCGACTCACGGTCTTTGTCCATCCCATCGAGAGCAAGGGCTTTGCACATCATCGCAATGGGCTGGAGGGGCCCTTGGACTTCGATCAACGATTCGAGCAACTCATTGGCCTGCGAGTAGTCTCCTTTATTGGTTAGAAGCAGAGCCTCTGCGAGCTGTGCTGCAAGATTCTCCTTATCGCGGTCTTGCAGGGCGGCCATTGCCGACTGGGACTCCTGGGTTGAAAACTCCTTTTGCGGATCGGTGAACTTCCAGTACTTGTCAAAGAAGCGATTGCCAGCGGATTGCCATTGGCGATAGTCCTCTTCGACTTTGAGAACCTTCTGAATCGTTTCAAATCTTGTGCGGATGGTGCGTTGGGCTTCGACCCCGAGTTGCTGGAGTTCTTGGCTGCGCATGAAGGCATTCATATTCTCCATCATGCGATTGACGGCGAGTTGTTGCTGGAGTTGCTGGCGCATCGCAAAATCGTTTGGGTTGGTATTCCCGCCGGGTGCCGATCCGATGCTTCCAATGGTATTGGAGATTTGCATCGAGTTCATGGCCGACTGGATCGCAGAAAATTGTTTGATGACCCCTTCGTTTTGGATGCGGCTCCACTCGGCCTCCGACTGTTTTATCGAGGCTTGCAAAGACTCGTAGCTTTCGACGAGTTTCTTCTTCTGTGCCAAATAATCGTTGTAGTCTTCGTGCACATTACGAATCGCTTTGTCGATTTTCCCCGCCGCTTCGGCTTTGTCCGCAGGCTCTTTGGCTGCATCTTGGGGAAAGGCGAGTGCAAGGACTGCCAATAGCAATCCTGTTTGAATAGATAAAAACGAAGCCATTGCAAAGGCTCCTTAGAATCAAAGACAACGAAGCGACCGACCCCGTACGGGGACTGGACTTAAGTATAGTGCTTGCCCGGACGAAAGTCTTATTTTTTGATCTCGAATTCGGCTTTTGAGCTTCCGAATTTATCCCCGCACTGATCCTCCATCGTCAGGATCAATTCGTATTTACCAGGTGCGATGTTTGCCGGCATGTAGATCATGTAAACCAAGAAAAAGTCCCGGCGTTGGCTACTGGAGATATCGGGTTCCATCGGCAGAACCTGTTCGAAGACCCTTTTACCTTGGGAATCGCGAATCTCATAGGTGCCACGGACTTTGGTTTCAAATCCCTCTCGAATCTTCTTACTCGTGACATTGTCGATCTCGCAGTACAAGAGGACTTGCTGATCGGCCAAGAAGCTATCCTTGTCGAACTTACGAGCCTGGCCATAGCCATCGACCTGGGTGCAAAAGACCGGCGGACTTACTTGAAGTTGGCTCATGGACGAAAGCTGCCGATCGGCGAGCCGTTGCTCAGAAGCCACTTGAGCCCAGTGCCTTGGCCGACTCGGATTCGGATCGGGACTCGTTGCAAGATACAGCGCGCTCATTTGATGATTGAGGTACTCTTGCTCATTTTCGCTTGCTCCTGGAATCGGACGTTTCGCGGCTTCCAAATTCCGCTGGGCTAGGTACAGGACTCTCAAGGTCATTTCGTGATGCGATCGGAGCGATGGTTCCATTTCCGTCGAGGCTTCGAGAAGTCTCTCCAATGCGACAACCGATTGATTGAGCTCGTGGGTCCAGCGTGTTGGATCCTTAGGGTCAATCTCCTTGGGCTTATCAAAGACCGGTTCAGACTCGGGTCCATTTTCTCCGGTGATTCGTTTTCGCAATGCCGATTGGTATGGCGTAGGGAGTGCGGACAAAGCCCCTTCGATGTCGACATCGCTTTGTCCTGAATCACGGATCTCTTTCGGCTTCGCAGTGGCTGTCTCCGTCGCGGAGGCTTGCACGACCGGATCCGGATTGACTTCAGGGGGTATTTGGTTGGGCGGTTGAGAAGACGACTGGGCAACTGGCTCTTCTGGAGGAGTATTCGCCGCGACGGGAGGCAAGGTTGTTGCGGTCGCCGCGAGATTTCCTACCGATGTTCGCCCTGCAGGAAGAGTCGCTAGATCGTTACTCGGGGCTTTCGATGTGGATTCCTTTTTTCGATCCCGTGGAAGCAACACGCGCGTTGGCTTTTCGACCTGACTCATGGGAGTTCGGTTAGCTTGTGCAAGCTTGCTGCTTGGCTCGCTCGGAGCACTGGGGTGTTCCCAGTCATCGCCCTCGGAGCGTCCATCGTTTGCAAACCCCAAAAGGGATTGGGAGTTCGGGCGACTCCACCAATTTTGGCAACCAGCGATACTCACGCAGAGCAACGCCAATAGGATTGCAATCAGTTTCATTGGCTTGCGATCGATCATCGACACACTCATCATGAACCTCATGGAGCTGACATTGCGACAGGTGTAGATTGGGTAAGAGTCAAACTAGGCAGATCCGAACAGACACTAGTCTTGGAACTTTTGAGGACCTCGCCCGCGAGTGCTAGGTAGTCTTCGGCCCCGTTGCTTGTGGGGGCGTAATCGAAGATCGATTGGCCAAAGCTAGGAGCTTCCGCCAAACGAATGTTCCGCCGAATTTTTGTTTGAAAGAATTTCGCGGATGCCCATACGGGACTTTGGGTAGCACTGGCCTTGAGGAACTCTTCGATATCATTGCTGACCTCGACGGCCAACCGAGTTCCTGATTCGTACATGCAAAGCACGATTCCTTCGAGCCTCAGAGCGGGATTGAGTCTCTTGGAGACAATCTCGATGGTACGAAGCAGTTTACTTAGACCATGGAGGGCCAAAAAGTGTGGCTGCATAGGCAAGATGACTTCGTCAACCGCCGTAAGGGCATTGAGCGTCAGAACGCCAAGAGATGGTGGACAATCCAGGATCAAAAATTCAAAGGGCTCGGTCTCGATTTCAAGCCGATCGCGGAGGATCACCTCGCGTCCGACCTCCGAAGCCAATTCCATCTCGGCTGCGGCCAAATCCAAGTGCGATGGGATCACGTGCAGATTCTCATGCACCTTGCGGCGGACTTGTCCAAGCCCCATGTCGTTGCAAAGCACATCATAAACACTCGGCTCTCCAGGCTTAAGCGTTACGCCTAGATGCAAGGTCGCGTGGGCTTGGGGATCCAAGTCCAGGACACATACCCGATGACCGCATGATGCGATGCCTGCAGCGAGATTCACTGCAGTGGTTGTTTTACCAACCCCACCTTTTTGATTGATGACTGCAATTTTTCTCATACAAAACCGATGCGTTCAACCAGCGACTGAAAAACTACAAAACGCCGATTTTTTCTAGTGGATTTCGCCTGGAAACTCCCCTGCCGACGGACTTATTGCAAAGCGACACTAGCAAGTCTCCCCTGGTGAATTCCAGATCAATCTCGATAATCTGGTTTTGTTGAACCGCATATTTTGTTCGCTTTTACAAAGGATCCTGGGGAGTGAGAAGGCTACTTATTGCTGGTAATTGGAAGATGAATCTCGATCGTGGACGTTCGCTAGCTTTGGTGCAAGGCTTGGTCAAATCCTTGCGAAATACCTCCAACGTCGATGTAGCTGTATGCCCACCCTCTGTGTATTTGGGGGAAATGGGCAAAGCGCTCCATGGGAGCAACATCGGTCTTGGGGCTCAGAATGCCTACAGCCAACCCGAAGGTGCCTACACCGGTGAGGTCAGTTGTGCGATGCTCAAGGATGTCGGTTGCCAATACGTGATCCTCGGCCACAGCGAGCGCCGCGCGATCTTCGGCGAGACCGATCAGATGGTCAATGAAAAACTCCATGCGGTGCTTGCCGCAGGGCTTACCCCAATCGTCTGCGTAGGCGAGACCCTCGAGCAACGCGAGGCCGGGCAGACCGAGCAAGTCGTCCGATCGCAGTGCAGCGGCTCACTTGAAGGACTCAGCCACGAACAAATGCTCAAGACCGTTTTGGCTTACGAACCGGTTTGGGCCATTGGAACCGGCAAGACAGCCACGCCGGCTCAAGCCGAAGAAGTCCACCATGGCATCCGAACACTCCTTGCCAATCTGTTTTCCAACGAGACTTCCCAGAAGGTAATCATTCTCTACGGGGGAAGTGTCAAGGCAGACAATGCATTGGAACTCCTTTCGGAGCCCAACATCGATGGTGCCTTGGTCGGCGGAGCGTCGCTCAAACAAGACTCCTTCCTTGGGATCGTGCAAGCAGCAACTGCTGTCAAGAAATGATGTGATCCTACCGGCTTCACACCAAATGGCTTCGAATTAAAAGCGGAACGGCGCGAGCCGTCCGGTGAAAAACATGCGAAATCCCGGACCATCCGTCAATCACCCGAGTGCTTGCACACTTCCGCTGACACTCATTTCGACGCCATTGGGCATAAAGCCAATGGTAGGCACATCACCTGCTAAGAATCCCCGAGCACCCAATTACAATCCCGAAGAACTAACAAAAAGGCCCAATGCGATGCGAGCAAGCGAGTCGACGAACCTTTATTTCAATCAAGCCGCAGATCAACTGGAACTCCCAGACTGGATTCGAAAGCTTTTGGTCACGCCCAAACGGGAGGTTACCGTACAGGTCGCTTTCGAACGCGATAACGGCACGATCGAAACGGTGCTCGGATACCGCGTTCAGCACGACAATGCGAGAGGACCGATGAAAGGTGGGATTCGTTACCACCCAGCCGTCGATCTCGATGAGGTCCGTGCACTTGCGTCGCTGATGACCTGGAAGACCGCCGTAGTGGATCTGCCTTACGGGGGAGCCAAAGGTGGAATCGGTATCGATCCGAGGACTCTTTCGAAACGAGAACTCGAAAGCATCACGCGGGCTTTTGTCGATCAGATCCATGAGATCGTCGGCCCCGACTCGGATATCCCCGCACCTGACATGGGAACCAACCATGAAGTGATGGCATGGTTTCGAAATCAATGGGAAAAGTATCATGGCTTTAATCCCGCAGTGATCACCGGCAAACCGGTCGAGGAATATGGTTCGCGAGGTCGCGAAGAAGCGACCGGACGGGGAGTCGGTGCTCTGGCCGTGAAAATGCTCAAAAGGTTGAATCGCAAACCTGAGAACACCCGCACGGCCATCCAAGGCTTTGGCAACGTCGGTTCGCATGCAGCGAAATACCTTTACGAGTCCGCATTCCCAATCGTCGCCGTGAGCGATGTAACGGGTGCTTATGTAAATCCCGAGGGGCTCAACATCCCAGAGATGCTCACCTATACCATCAAAAATAAAGGCATGCTTGCCGGATACACCGGTGCCGAGCGGATCGAACCCGATGAACTTCTCGGATTGGACGCAGATCTGTTGATCCCCGCAGCCCTTGGGGATGTCATCAACGCCAAGAACGTCGATAAGATCAAAGCGAGCCTTATCATCGAAGGTGCCAACGGGCCGATCGACCCCGAGGCGGATGCTAAACTCAACGAACGCAAGGTGCTCGTGCTCCCGGATATCTTGGCAAATGCTGGTGGGGTGACGGTCAGCTACTTTGAATGGGCTCAAAATCGGCAACACTACAAATGGACCCTCGATCGAGTTCGCCAGGAACTCGATCGCACCTTGTCCGAAGCATTCGAGAGCGTTTGGCAAGAGTCCGTAGGCAAGGGTGTTTCGCTCAGAACTGCGGCATTCATGCTTGCGATCCAACGCGTCAAACGAGCTTCGGAGCTCGCCGGTTGGTTTGTGTAATGATCATTACACCAGTTCCAATCGGAAGCATCCAATGCGGCTCGCCCGATTCGATGACTCTCATCGCCGGCCCGTGTGTGATCGAGTCGCTCGACTCGTGCTTGCAAATTGCCGAGCATGTCTTGAAAGCTTGCCAAGAGCTCGGCATTGGATATGTCTTCAAAGCCTCTTTCGACAAAGCCAACCGTACCAGTGGATCGAGTTTCCGCGGGCCCGGGGTCGACAATGGACTCGATGTTTTATCCAAAGTTCGTCAAAGACTCGGGATCCCCGTTACCACCGATGTCCATTTGCCTGAGCAAGCCTCTGGCGTAGCACAAGTTTGCGACTTGCTGCAAATTCCTGCATTCTTGGCGAGGCAAACCGATTTGCTAGTCGCTTGTGCTGCGACTGGCAAGCCGTTGAATGTCAAGAAAGGGCAGTTCATGGCACCCGGTGACATGAAGTACGTCGTCGACAAGACCCGTAGTGCGGGCAACGGTGGTGTACTGCTATGCGAGCGAGGAACGTTTTTCGGCTATGGCCGGCTGGTCAATGATATGACCGGCTTGCCCGTTATGCGGGAACTCGGTGCGCCTGTGATCTTCGATGCAACCCATTCGGTTCAGCAACCCGGGGGCCTGGGGGGGGCAACCGGCGGAAACCGTGCGATGGTCGAACCACTGGCCAGAGCCGCTGCGGCCGTCGGAGTCGACGGTTTCTTCTTCGAGACCCATCCGGATCCAGATCGCAGCCCCAGCGATGGGCCAAATATGGTACCACTTGAGCATTTTCCAGGGGTTCTTGGCCGAGTTCATTCCCTCTGGCGAACCACGCTCGCTTGGCGTGCGTAACCAAAGAGAACTACTCTTCGAACCTGCGATGCTCTTTTTTCTATGCTGAAAATATCCCGCGATCTCCAAAGTTCCATTTTCCCTGCGCATCGCCTTTGTCTTTGGAGCGTCGTTTGGATCGCCATTGCCGCTTGCATCAGCTCGCTCGGTTGCGTTGACCCGGCACAACGGGTCGTCGAAGGCATCCAGAGTGAATCGGTCGAGAAGAAAGAGAAGCGCGATGCCCTCAAGGACGCATTCCAATACTTGCCACAATTGATCCGGATGGATCGGACCGTGGCGATGCAGGAAATCAACTACCAGTTGAACTCTTGGTCCTCGAGCGTAACGACTCCACCGGACTGGAAACCATCGTCGCTCTTGGATTCGATTCCTGCGAGTCTTCGCACGATCGATTTCGCTCAACGCATGAGCAAACTCGAATTCGGCGAGCCCGAATGCGAGTACATGATGCAATGCCAAATGCTCAAACAAGTCTCCCAGTGGGTGATCGATAAACCCTATCGGGACACGCTCTTTGTCAAATGGCTTGAATCTCGCAAGAGCGATCTGTCGGCTGACGAATGGTCGAAACTTGAATCAACCCTCAAACTCTTCGACTGGACAGTATGCAATGTTGCCATCGACGGGGATCCGAAGATGGCTGAAAACTTGGTCGTCAATCCAGACATGCCGCCGAGCGACCAAGCTCCGATCTACCGTCAACTCCCTTGGCAAACACTCATGTTCGCGCGCGGTGAGGCTTGGCAAAGAGCCAGAGTCTTCACTCAAATGTGTTTCGTTCAAGGAATCGATGCGGTTGTTTTGGCACTTCCTAGCATCACTGGAGCCACAGAGAATGCGGCATTGAGATTATGGTGCGTCGGGATTCCTATCGGTGGTGAAATCTATCTATTCGAACCCAACTGGGGGCTACCTATCCCGGCTGCCAAAGGGGACGGAATCGCGACGCTATCCCAAGCCAAAAGCGATCCGACGGTTCTCCGTAGAGCGAAACTCCCAGGACGCTTCGAGTACCCCATTGAGTCCAAGGACCTGTCGGAACTGATCGCCTTGGTGGATGTCGAACCCTTTGCTGCAGGACGCACGATGCATGTCCTGGAACGCTCCTTGACGGGATCCAATCGACAACGTCTGAGTATCGATGCGGATCAATTCGAAGCCAAACTTTTGGCGATTGACCCGAAACTATCAGTCCGTCTTTGGAATGTTCCTTGGCTGTCCCACGTGTACAACCTGTCGATCCGAGCTAGGCTCGATGATATGTCTCCCTTTGCCATCTCTTACCTGGAGCGATTCGGAAGCTATGTGACGGACACTCCCATGAGTCGGGCCCGTGTGCTGCATTTCAAAGGCCAACTCGACACATCGATCGATGCACCCGGTGCGCTTCGCATGTACATGGATTGTCGAATCGACGAAGAAACGATCCGAGAGCTCCAGTACGATGGCCAGCTGCAAAAGTCCTTTGGTTTGGTCAAGCGGCCCAATGAGACCATGGAAGTTTATCAAAAACGATTGGACATCATGAGCAACTACATCAGGCAGTCCAAGTACGACATCGTTGCATTTTTGGCGATGGCAAACATGGATCTAGGCAAGCCGGAAACAGCAAGCGATTGGCTAGCGAAGCGACTCTTGCCTGTGCGGGGCACCGATCGATGGCACGCTCATGCTCATTACTTGTTGGGCCGAAATGCCGAAGCCATCGGGAATACCCCAGAGGCGATCGAGGAGTATAAATTCGATGCGTCGGCTCAAGCTGCCGGCAATAGGATCCGAATTCGCAAGCTTGAGGCTCTCTCAAATCCATCGGCGGCGACGGAAGTAAATCAATAGTCCGCCGGCCATCGTGGCCATGATCGCCAGAGACAGCAGATAACCGTATCGCCACTTGAGCTCTGGCATATTCCACGGTGAGACTTCAGGATCAAAGTTCATTCCGTAGACTCCCGCAACGAACGAAAGTGGGATAAAGATGGTCGATATAATCGTCAAGAGCTTCATCACCTCGTTCATGCTATTGCTGACGCTCGACAAATAGAAGTCTCGCAAATCCGAGGTTACTTCCCGATAAGTATCCACTGCATCGACGACTTGGATGACATGGTCGTAGCAATCGCGCAAGTGGACTCGGGTCTCTGGATGGATTTGCGGTATCGAGTCGCGAACAAGTTCATTGATCATCTCTCGATGAGGACGGATCGAGCGACGGAGCGAAAGGAGCTGACCTCGTAGCTGATGGATGCGAGACATTTGCTCGGAACTGACTTGATCGGTGATGTCTTGCTCGAGCGTATCGACCTGTTCGACAAGGTGTTCGAGCACTGGAAAGTAGCTATCGACGACAGAATCAAGGAGACTATAAAGCAGATAGTCGAGGTCATTGATAGCGACCTTACCCCGACGCTGTCGCAAGCGTTGTCGCAAAGGCTCCCAGCAGTCACCCGGGCGTTCTTGGAACGAGATCAGCACGTTGCCTTTAAGGTACATCGATAGCTGCTCGGTCACTATCGGGTCGTCTCCGTCGACCATCCTGGCAACCACAAAAAGCCCATCTTCAAACTCTTCGACTTTGGCACGTTGGTGAACGTTCACCACGTCTTCGATCACTAGCGGATGAAGATGGAACATGTTGGCGATCGTTCGAAGGGTCGATTCGCTACCGAGTCCGATCACATCGACCCAAACTCGCTGGTGGGTCGCTGTGATCGAATCGAGTTCATGGACATCGGCGATTTCTTTTTCGAGGTAATCGCTTCCAAGGGCGATCACTCGAACCACGGTTGGCACTGCCGCTGGATCGACCAAGATCTGACCCGGGGCATCTCCCGGTTTAGACCTTCGCCTCCAACTTCTTTTGAGCTTGTCCTTTTTCTTTTTTGCCATATCCGATAACACCCAAGCTGTATCGATCAATACTCAAGTAATTCGAGCATTTACCACAGGTGTTATTGTAGCGATTCTTGACTCTGTGCCCTTTGTGACTCTGTGTTTCAAAAAATAAATTCTGTCTTTTTTTGTTGACTCGGCCGACCCAATATTGTATTAATGAATTAACACAGTGAAACAAGAGGATTCGCCGATGCAGATACATATCCAAGCCCAAGGTGGAGTGCCGATCTACTTGCAGGTCATGCAGCAGATCAAGTACTTGGTCGCCTCTGGGAGGCTTCAACCGGGGGATGAACTCCCGTCGATTCGTACGCTTGCCGAACAACTGATCGTGAATCCAAACACGATCGCCCGAGCTTATCGTGAGCTTGAATCCTCAGGTGTTGTCGAGAAGCGGCGAACGGCCGGTACCTTTATCGCCGAGACAGGTTCGCCACTGGCTCGCAAAGAACGACTGAAATTGCTCAAAGAGCGCATCGATCAGTTGCTTGTAGAAGCGTTTCAAATGGGATTTGAACTCGACGAAGTCTTGAAACTTGTCCAACAGAGCCCGCTAAATTCGCAACAACCTAAGAAAGGATAGCCCTGCGATGAGTGATCTTGTGATCGATATCCGGCATCTTAGCCGTAGCTTTGGTAAAACCGAGGCGCTTCGGGATGTATCGCTTGAGGTTCCACAAGGAGGAGTCTTCGGGCTTATCGGTAGCAACGGAGCCGGCAAAACAACCATCATCAAGCATATCCTTGGGTCGCACTATGCACAAAGCGGCTCGGTGAGTGTTTTTGGGCTCGATCCTGTTGCAGAACCGGTCAAGGTGCTCGGTAGGATCGGCTATATGTCCGAGGATCGCGATGTGCCAAGCTGGATGCGAGTCGGAGAGATCATCGATTTTACCCGAGCTTTCTATCCTGCATGGGACAACCAGTATGCGTCTGAATTGGTCGAACTCTTCGAATTAGACACCCGGCAAAGGATTCGCCATCTGTCACGCGGGCAGGCCGCTCGCGTATGCTTAGTCTTGGCGCTGGCCCATCGCCCCGAACTGCTTGTTCTCGATGAGCCTTCCAGCGGTCTCGATCCGGTGATCCGACGCGATATCCTCACGGCCATCGTAAGAACAACGGCAGACGACGGTCGCACGGTTCTGTTCTCATCGCATCTGCTCGATGAAGTAGAAAGACTGGCCGATCGAGTTGCGATCCTCCATCAAGGACGCATTGTTTTGAATCAGCCCCTTGAGACCATCCTCGAATCGTTCCATCGAGTAACCCTCCGATTCGATGAATCCTCCGCCGTCGCGCCAACCCTAAGCGGAGCCATGCACAGCGAGGGCAAAGGCCATGAATGGACTTACGTCTACCGTGGCGACAAAAACCAACTCCTGGAAAACTCGCGACAGCTCAATGCCAAAATCGTCGCCGAAGCGCCACTGAGCTTAGATGATATCTTTGTTTGCAACGTTCAAGGCTCCTAGCGAGGTACCATTATGCAATCGATCGTCGCTGCGTTGTCCTGGGAGTACTATGCTCGCAACCGCTGGATGTTACTATTCTTCCCGCTCCTTGCGAACATCCCTGCACTATGCATGCTTTTGCCGCTCAAAAGCATCAGTCCAGACGCATCCTTTATGAGCTCACCTCTACTGATCGGAATCCAAGTAACTCTGATCCTAAGTATTGTATTGATGGTGTGCTTTGGAGTGCTGACAACCCAAGGTGGCTTGAAAAGGTTCTACCGTTTACCGATCTCAACGTTACAAATCACCAGCTACTACTTTTGGAGCGGGGCCGTGATCGTCGGTGCCCAAATCGCATTGGTGTTATGGCTCTGGAGAATACTATTACCCATCGACTGGCCCATTGCCGCCCCAGTCCTTTTTTCTGTCGTCTGCTGGTGCGCCCTGCAACCCCTGGTCCGGGGACAATCCCAGTCCCTATGGTGGATTGTTCTAGCGATCTTGATCGTCATCGCCCTGTTCCTTTGGTTGCTCATGAGTCACGGTATTCCGCTTCAACAAGGTGGCATGCTAACAAGCCAAATTCACTACTGGACCGTGATCTCGCGTACCGATTGGTTGATCACCTTTGGCTCGTTAGGCCTTGCGTACTGGCTGACAGTCCTCCGGGTGACCTACGACCGCAGTGGACGCGGAAAGATGTCGTTGCTCGAAAAAATCGAGTTGGCTTGGGAGGCTATCGAGTCGCGATGGTTCAGAGGATCGAGGAAATTTCGATCGCCGATCCAAGCCTATAGCTGGAGCGATTTTCGTCGCCGACTCATCGCGATACCGACGCTGGTCGTCGTTAGCGTGATCGTGACTTGGCTGATCGCGATACTCGTAAGCATCCTTCAGCAGGACATCAGCCTTCTTCTCAAAATAGCATTTGGCGGCACCTACTTGGCCAGCGGACTCCAAGTCTACATCGCTTTCCTCTTCGGCTTTCTGAATCTTTTTGGTAGATCCCTAGCTAGGTTCGAAGCTCCCGATCTGCAACAAAAGATATCCGGTTCATTCGACTTTGATTTTGGTCCATTCAAGGATCATTTACCGATCAGTGCTAAGGACAAAGCGTCGGCATTACGACGATCCTCGTGGATAGCGACCTTGATCAGTTCTGCCGTTGTGATTCTCTCCTACTTGATTATCGCAGCCCTCGGTGGAGGTTCGGGAGACGGAACCGATATCAAGTCATGGAAATACATCTGCTTTATGCTAGGCTCGGCGATGCTACTGACGTTTGTATTTAGCAACCTTAAACTTTCTATTGCACCGGCTCTCTGTCGCATCGATCTTTGGATTTGGCCCTTGAGCATCTTGGCGATTCTACTTGCCTTTCGCTTACCGCTTGGCCTTTGTGTATCGGCTACGTTTGGCGTGTTGGTTTTGGTCGCTTTGGTCTCCTCGACGATCGAGAGCCAGTTGAGCAAAGACATATCGCTGGAAATTGCAGCTGGAGTCTGGGTGCTCGGTTCCAGTATCGCAGTGGCTACATGCTACATGTTGGGAAACGATTTGGGGTCGGTCGGAATGCTTCTGGTTGCCTCCCTTGTAGGACTGAGCATGCTGCCGTTTTTTTCGACTGCATCGGGAATTCGTAACGCTCGAACCAACTAGAACCACTGATTTTGAAACCAGAACACTGTTCAACGCTAATGAACTCTGATAGGAAAAGCCCAGGCGTTTCTGGCCCATTAGCGTTCATCAGTGTTCATCAGCGGTTGTCTCTTAACAAGCACACGGGAGGAATTTAGGACTTTTCGGGATCAGGTTTTTCTATTCCAATTCCAAGATCGATTCGAAGAAAGCGAAGTAACGGCCATGCAACTATCGATCAAGAACTTAAGCAAAACCTATCCCGGGGGGGTTCGAGCCCTCGATAACGTATCCTTGGATATTCCTTCGGGGATGTTCGGGCTACTTGGACCAAATGGTGCTGGGAAATCCACCCTGATGCGGACCTTGGCTACCCTCCAAGAAGCCGATTCGGGAAGCGCTACACTCGAAGGAACTACGATCGCACCCCAAATCGATGTGCTTGAAGATAAAAATATCATCAGGAAACTCTTGGGTTATCTCCCCCAAGAGTTCGGAGTCTACCCACGCACCAGCGCCGTGAAACTCTTAGGACACCTTGCAGCCCTCAAAGGGGTCGGAGCCAATGGCAAAGAGCGTTTGGAAGTCGTCAACACGCTGCTCGAACGCGTCAACCTTTCCGAGCATAAGCACAAGCCGGTGAGCAATTATTCCGGTGGGATGCGTCAGCGATTCGGGATTGCCCAAGCCCTACTGGGTGACCCGCAACTGCTAATCGTCGACGAACCAACTGCCGGTCTTGATCCGGGTGAACGCAATCGCTTTTACAACCTGCTTGCCGAAGTCGGCGAAAATATCATCGTCATCCTATCGACTCACATTGTCCAAGACGTCAAAGAGCTATGCACCAATATGGCGATCATCGACAAAGGTCGACTCTTGGCAAGCGGTTCGCCAGCACAAGCCGAATCGCAACTCGAAGGCAAGGTCTGGTCCAAGTCGATGAGCAAACAGGAACTGAGCCAAAGAAGCTGGCAATATCCGATTCTCTCGACCAAGCTCGTAGGGGGCTTGCCATTGGTTCGTATCTACTGCGAAAAGCAACCCGATGAAACTTGGCGACCCGTCGATCCTGACCTTGAGGATGTCTTTTTCTCGAAACTATCAGGCGTGCTAAGCAATGTTTAGTGAGTTCTTTCGATTCGAGTTGTCGTATTGGCTGCGCAGCTGGATGCTTTACATCTTCTTTGCAGTCATCGCTTTACTCTTTGGGATTGCGGCAGCATCCGATGCGATCACCATTGGCGGTGTCGGTGGCAACACGCTACGGAATTCCCCGTTCTCGGTGGCCAATTGGTATGCCGTATCGAGTTTGATCACAGCCTTTATGGCTGTGGCGATCTACGACTCGTCGGCATCGCGAGATTTCTCAAGCAAGATGTCGGACATTTTGTTTAGCAAACCCCTTGGCAAATGGGGATTCTTAACGGGCCGATTCCTCGGTGCAACGATCGCGGCTTTAATCCCCGCGGCAGGAATCGGTGCTGGGGTCTTTATCGCCTATCTACTGAATGCGTCGGACACCGAGCGCTGGGGGCCGAGTGCCTTTTGGCACCACTGGCAACCGTTTTTGATCTTTGTGATTCCCAACACACTCGTCTTCGGAGCCTTTGTCTTTGCCGTGGCTAGCGTCACCCGAAACACCTTGTACTCGTTTCTTTCGATGCTTGTGGTGCTTGTCGTCTATGGTACCACTCAAGGAATTGCTGGCCAGCTCGATTACGAAGGACTAGCAGCTTGGTCGGATCCGTTCGGCTCAGCCCCTTTTGACCAGGCAACCAAATACTGGACGGTCAACGATCGCAACACACGATCGATTCCATTGACCCCGCTGATGATCGGCAACCGAATTTTGTGGTTGGCCATCGCGGCAGCTATCTTTTTGTTTGCAGGATCACGCTTTCGATTCGAATCCTCGGCAGCATCCAAACGAGGGAGAAAGAACGAAGAAGCGGTCGAAGGAAATGGTTCCAAGTCGGTGCTCGAACAAGCTCCCGCATTGAGTATCTCATCGCTCAAACGACCACAGCATCCAAAGTGGTCAACCCAGTTTCTCTCAACGCTCGGGTCGGATCTCTCTGCAGTCATCTTCAGCAAAACCTTTATTATCATTCTGGGATTTACCCTCATCAACGTCGGATTCAGCTTGGCTTTAAGTGCCGCGGATCTATTTGGCGCTTCGACCTTTCCTGTGACCTACCAAGTCATCGAGCAAGTATCAGGCAGCTTGCTTATTTTGCCGATTGCCCTGATCACTTACTTCACCGGGGTGCTGGTTTGGCGTGATCGGGACAGTCGCTTCCATGAGATCCTCGGCGCAACACCGACTCCCAACAGTGTCTTTGCCGCATCCCGCTGGATCTCGATGCTGATCCTGCTACTCTCGGTGCTCCTCCTGGGGGTCGCCATCGGCGTGTTTTACCAATGGTCGCAAGGTTTCTATCGATTCCAACTCGGCGTGTATTTTCAGGAACTCGTCGGAATCACCGGCTTGACGTTCTTTTTCCTGATGGTCATCAGCTTCCTTGCCCACACGATCGCGCCCAACAAGTACGTAGGCTATGCGCTTTTCATCTTCTACATCTTAGTCAATGGACGGATTTGGTCGTGGCTTCGTCTCGATACGCTCCTGGTTCGTTTTGGTGCACTACCACAGCACACGTATTCGGACATGTTTGGGATCGCTCCATTTCGGCCTGGCCTATTGGCTTTCGGAACCTACTGGTTGCTGATCTCGGCTGTGGTGATCTGGATTACCAATGGCCTGATGCATCGTGGAGTCGCCAAGCGAATCAAAGAGCGACTTGGAATCTTTTTTAGTGAACTTTCGCTAAAAAACATTTTTCTTCCGGGGCTCTTCGTACTGGGCGCGATCTCCATGGGTAGCTGGCTTGCGTACAACACCATGGTGATCAATAAGCTCGTTGGGTCGACCAAGCGAGAACAGCAGCAGGTCGACTACGAGAAGACTTACTCAGGACTCGCAGGAGTGCCGCAGCCCAAGATCCAATCGATCCAGTACAAGATCGATATCTTTCCGGAGTCTCGCAATCTCAAGATGCAAGCCGTCCAGACGATCGCCAACAAGAGCGAGCAACCCATCGATCGTTTTTACATCAATGTCAGTCCCGATCTCGATACGCAAATCACGATTCCCCGTAGCCAATTGGAAAAAGACGATCAAGATCTTCTCTTCCGCACCTATCGCATCGAACCACCGATGCAACCGGGCGAAACGCTCGAAATGCAATACACCATCGAGAGCAAAACTCGCGGAATTGAAAACCAAGTCAGCAATACACAACTGGTGCAAAACGGAACTTTCTTCAACAACGCTATCGCACCAAGCTTTGGATACGACGAGGACCGACGTATAGCCCTCCCCAGAAAACGAAGGCAAAACGGTTTGGAACCGATCGATCCGCTACCTGAACTCAAACGGGACTGCGATACGACTTGCAACGTGCATTACATCTCCAAAGATTCCGATTGGGTCACTGTCGAGACGGTCATCAGCACCTCCGAAGATCAAATCGCTGTGGCTCCAGGTTCCCTGATCGAGCAATGGAAGGACAATGGTAGAAACTATTACCGTTACCGAGTCGACCACCCCTCTCTGAACTTTTACTCGTTTATCTCGGCTCGCTACGAAGTCGAGCGAGGTAAAGTCGGAGATGTCGATACGGAGGTTTACTATCACAAAGAACATGCCTGGAACGTGCCCAAAATGTCCAAGGCGATCTCCGACACCCTTGAATATTGCACCAAAGAATTTGGGCCTTATAAACACAAGCAAGCCCGTATCATCGAGTTTCCACGTATAGCGAGTTTCGCACAAGCCTTCCCCGGTACGATGCCCTACTCGGAATCGGTGGGCTTTATCGCTGATCTTAACAAACCTGATGACATCGATTTTGTGACTTACATCGTTGCCCATGAAATGGGGCACCAATGGTGGGCTCACCAAGTCATCGGAGCCAAAGTCCAAGGCGCAACGCTGCTGAGTGAAACGCTGGCTCAGTACACCGCGTTGATGGTCATGCGCAAGACCTATGGCGATGACATGATGCACAAGTTTTTCCGCTACGAAATGGACAATTATCTTCGTGCCCGAGGAAGCGAGCAACTCAAAGAACGCCCGCTGATGAATGTCGAATTGACCCAAGGGTACATCCACTATCAAAAGGGTGGGCTGGCCCTGTATTACTTGGCCGAAATGATCGGTGAGCAACGAATCAACGCAGCCTTAAAACAACTCATCGAGCAGTACGCTTACAAAGGCCCTCCCTATCCCAACGCCTACGCCTTGGTCGATCGATTGCGAGAACAGACCCCCGAGGAATTGAGGTATCTGATCACCGACTTGTTCGAAGAGATCACTCTGTTTGAGAACAAGACCCTCGAAGCCACGGCACAAAAACAAGCCGATGGAAAGTACTTGGTAAAAATCACGGTCGAATGCGCCAAGAAGAAGGCCGACGAGAAAGGAGAAGAGACATCCGTAGCGATGAACGACTACCTAGAGATCGGAGCCTTTGCAAAACCTGAGCCTGGGAAACGCTATGGCAAACAACTCTATCGCCAGAGAGTGCAACTCGAAGGTGGCAAGCACGATTTGGAATTCATCGTCGACGAATTGCCATTCCAAGCTGGCATCGACCCGAGGAACATGCTTATCGATACGGTTCCAGCCGATAACCTCAAAAAGGTCACTCTCAAGTAAAAGCAATCCGACCGATCTGTCCGATCTGTCCGATCTGTCCGATCTGTCCGATCTGTCCGATCCGTCCGATCCGTCCGATCCGTCAGATCCTCGGAATATCAGCAACTGAGCTCACCACAAGATGAGCTCCTTGAGCTAGAAAATCATCCGCGATTCTTTCGAGTCTATCTTCCAATTCGTTTGGCGATAATGCTTCGCAGCTTTCGAGATCCAATCCCAAGGCGTTGCCTGTCATGGCCACTGCGATCGTCCAGCAACCGGCATGCAAGCCCGATTGGATTCCCGCTATCGAGTCGTCGACGACGGCAAGTTTTGACATAGGGTAGATCCCGAGTTTTTCTGCGGCGCGGTAGACTTGCCAAGGTGCCGGTCGCCCTGCGACGACTTCGTCGGAGCAAACCGTTGCCTCGGGCGCGTAACCTTGAGCGGCCGCAAGTGGCTCGACCACATCCATCAGTTCTCGGGTATATCCGGTCGTCGAAGCGATTTTGAGTCCTTGTCCTTGTAGCGATTTGATCGCATCGACTACACCAGGGATCACCTCGGAGTGATCTGCAAGCACCGTTTTTTGCAGAGGCAAAAAATTCTCGTACAAATCCTCGACGTCTTCTTGGCGCGATGGCCGACCAAAGATCGCTTGCCATTTGCTTTGAATCCGATCCATCTGAAGCATCGCGCGGATATGATCGATCTTGGCTTGTCCCATCGGTCCTCTAGCTTCGGCCTCGGTCACCTCGATCCCGATTTTTTGGAAGACCGCTCGAAACACCTCGACCGGTGCTTGGCTACCGTAATCGATTGTGGTTCCTGCCCAGTCGAGCACGAGCCCGCGAAGTTCTCCGATTGAAAAACTCGATGCTGCCGGAGATCGCCAAATATGCTTCATCATCAATTCCAAACGACTTCTAATTAGATTGTTTCCCAGCGATTCCAAGCGTCTTCGGCCAGCCCAAACGAGAGGGTCATGCCGTTACCCCCAAGGCCAGTAAAGACGGTCACCCCCGGTGCAACGGTTTGTTCAAAAACAAGTCCACCGGTGTACTTAGCATAGACACCATGCCAGCGGGCTTGGAGATCCCACGTCGGAAGATGGATGATTTTTACAAGTTCCCTGAGGATATACTCGTCGATATCGCAGGTATCAAACGGTTCAACTTCGTCGCCATACTGGTGTGAATCCCCAAGGACGACTTGGCCCAGATGGTTTTGCGAAGCCATCACATGAATTCCGAGTCTATCAAGATGTGGAGAGTCTTGGGCGATCCTTTGCTGGAGCGCACCGAGTGTCGGACACCCCTTGAAATTTGGGTAATGCCTCAGAGTCAATCCGCCGGCAAGATGCGGACCGATTCGCCAGCCACTAGGTTGCTCGACGGTGCGCATCATGTGCAGTTTGCAGGGCCTTATCGGTATCCCACGATAAACCTCAGGAAACAGTGTTGCAAAATCATCACCGGAGCAAATGACAATTTGATCAAAGCGATGTTGCTTGCCATCACCGATCCGAATCAAACCCGTTTCAACCTGGGTGACCGCCGTAGAAAAGTGGAATTCGACTTGGTACTGGCGATGCAACCAAGCGGGTATCGAGCGTACGGCACTAGTCGGATCGACGCAGCATTCGGTATCGCTCCAGAGACCACCTCGGAGTCCATCGGCGTTGGCTCCAGGAGTTCGCTTGAGCGTTTCACTTCGATCGAGCAACCGCAGATGCTCAGCGCGTGGCCCTTGGTGGTGCTCAGCAACATATTCGCTCATGACCTGCCATTCATCATCGTGATGAGCTAGGTGCAATGAGCCGCACGGGGCGATCCAAAAACCTGCTTGCACGGCGGCTTGGAGCCAACGGTCTCTGGAATTCATGGCGATCGATTGCATGGGGTCGGGCTGACCGATCACCCAGATCATTCCGAAGTTGCGAATCGAGGCTCCCGAGGCCCTAGGGGCTCGCTCGAAAACAGTAACCCGATGACCTCGCTGGGAGGCCGACCAAGCGTGAGCCAATCCAGCGATTCCCGCACCGACGATCCCCACACGCTTGGGTTTGCCCCCTTGCGCACTTGCCATACGTTACTCCGAGTGTTAAACCGTTACGGTTCGTTTTTCCGAAAGACGTTTGTTCCCGGCTGCATCGACTGATTCGATTTGGATATCGTAGACACCCGAAGCCAATTCGGTTTGCAGCGAGGTATCCGAAATTCCACTTCGCAGTGGAGCTAGTGTTCCGCCCGTGGGACCTACAAGGACGTTGTACTTTGCACCAATTGCCGATGCCGACCAAACGGCTCTCAACTGACCATTGCGTCCGACGAGGGATACAAAGGAGAATGGGTCGAGATGATCTGTAAGGCTCAAAAATCGTTTGTCCATCGCGCTTGAAAAGGTATTCCCCGAGCGTGTCGAGAGCGAGAGGACATAAGTGCCATCGGGAATGATTCCAAACAGATCGGTAAAGACCGAGTCGGTGATCGCAAAACTCCCGTCTTGTGCAACAAGCTCAGAGATATCGAGACGATCCGAACCATCGAGAGATGCGAACAGGGAGCGGGAGTTATTGTTAATGCGCCCTGTTACAGATCGATCCGCAGTGATGCCTGGGTTTCCACCGGATTCGGCCATCACCAAATCGACTATTGGGTCTTTTCGGTTGGCAGGAGAAGTATTTAGGAAGTTGATCACGATCAAAACGTCCAGCGGAGAGATGTTCCCATCGCGATCGACGTCGTAATCAAAATCATATCGCCCCCCTCCGGTGTTGATGGTATTGATCACCACCAGCACATCCAGTGGTGAAACTGAGGTGTCCCGGTCGGTATCCATCGCCGAGAGCCAGCTTTCCGTGGCACTTGCCTCTGGACTCACAGCAATAGCAAAACTAGCTGCACTGAGGATTTGTCCGTTTGACTTGGCTGAGACCTTCATCGTGTAGCTGCCAGCATCGGCAAAGCTCACTTCGGGGATCGTCAGAGAAGTACCGCCAGAGAGATTTCGGTCGATCGTTCCGTTGCCATCGATATCGACCTCGTATTGCAAGACCGATGGTGGATTGCTCAGGCCGCTTACAACAACTTGATAAGTACCTTTTTGATTTGCAAGTAGAAGGCTCTTGCCTGTGATTTGCATGCTTGCTGGTAGCGATGGATTCAAGACCGAAAGGATCCCCGAATTGTAGGAAAGCCCGGTGATGTTCGTACCGGCCATGGTCACTTTCGAGCCGGTGACAAAGACTTCGTAAACACCGTCGATGAGGAAGCCTTGAGAGTCAACTAGCGAGCCAGTGAATGCCAAATCGACGATGGTTTTTCCGTCGACTAGTCCACGAGTCATGGTGTAGGGAACAGCGACAAAGCCAACATCCCTCTTCACAACGCTGATCGCATCCGAAGGAATCGTGCCCAACTCGGCGTCCCAACCCAATCGCACCGTCTTGATCCGCTCACCCAGCGGTGCTCCGGCCGAATCGCTGATCGAGATGACTTCGGGACGGTTAGAGATATTGACTCGAAGGGATTGAGTGAGGGTAGGGGGGCCGGGCAACGATGGATCGGTCAGGCGGACCGTTACATCGTAGAAGGGTTTGACTTCGAAGTTCAGCGGCGAGCCGGCTTTGAGCCTAAGTAAGTTGCCTGATATTTCAAAGGAGTTTGCATCGGCTCCTTCGAGACTCAGTTCATTGCTTCCGGTCGAATCGTCAACGACAACGATCGTTGCAACGGTCTGACCTGCCGAGACACCGTTGGTTTCGTTCAGCAGAGTTACAGGACTGTTTAGACGCAGTTCAACGGGTGGTTCGTTCACATCGCCAATCGAGAGCGTGAAAGTTGACGAGGCATCTGGAAAACCGGGAAAGGCTGCGTCGTCGACTTGAACCACCACTCGGTAGCTAGGTTTGGTTTCAAAGTCCAAAGGGGTCGCCGATCGGAATTGCAGTTGATTTCCGACAATTTGAAAAAAGCTCCCATCGAGCGTCGATGCCAGCGAAAAGACATTGTTGCCGATCGCGTCATCCAAGGCTGCAATATTGGCAACTCGCAGCGCGGTACTTACTGGCGTGGTTTCCAAAAGTGGACTGACCACATCGCTAAAGACGATGCCCGTTGGTTTCTCGTTGACATCCGCGATCAAAAGATTGAAGGTAACACTCACGTCAGGACTCGAGCCGATGCTCGGATCGTCTGCCGAAACAATGACTCGGTAAAGAGATTTGGTTTCAAAGTCCAGCGGAGTCGAGCTTTGGAATTTCAGTTCGTTTCCGATGAGCAAAAAGTGAGCAGCATCCGGCCCCGACAAAGAGAGGTTATTGGTTCCAAGAGCATCGTCGAGGATCGAAACCGTGGCGACTTGGATGGGAAGAACCACCACTGCATTTTCAGGGACTGTCACGAGGTCCAAGAAGGACACACTGGTGGGGGCTTCGTTGAGATCTCGCAGGGTGATCAGGACCGAAGCGCTACCAGATAGAGGTGGACTGGCTTTGTCTCGCACGACAATCGGCAGGCTGATGACGGGTGATGTTTCGTAATCGAGTAACGTTGAAGAAGCGACCGTGATACGACCTGTGTTCTCGTCGATGCTGAACGCACCAACGGGTGCTCCGACACCCAATTGGAAAACCAGTTGCCCATTGATTCCTGCATCCGGATCGGAGGCCGTCACCGTACCGACTAGAGTTCCTGCTGGCGAGTTCTCATCGATCGTAAAATTCGCATTTTGCGCAGTTGGTGCTTCGTTGCGATCGAGGTTCACCAATTTGATGAACTTCCTGGTCGTGCCCGGTATTGGTAGCGAGTCTCGCACCTCGACTTGGACGTTGAGTTCTTTGGTCGTTTCGAAATCCCAAAGTCCATTTCCGGTGTATCGGATCTGGCCGGTAACTTGATCGATGCTAAAGGGGCCGGAGTTGCTTGTGAAGCGATAGGTCAGGGACTGATTGGCATCAGGATCGGTCGCCAAAACGGTGGCGACAACCGAATTGACCG
This sequence comes from Pirellula sp., assembly GCA_040381975.1. GTDB lineage: Bacteria > Planctomycetota > Planctomycetia > Pirellulales > Pirellulaceae > JBKCUI01. The sequence goes on along the minus strand of JBEIGI010000007.1, from coordinate 104,895 downwards.
TCGGGTTCTCCTGAATGTTGAACTGACTCGAGAGAATTTCAGGAGGAAGGTTTTCCTTGTACCCAAAAGTAACATCCGTTCGATGCTCCGAGCGAGTGACTGTCAGGGGAGAGGTCGAATCAGCGGTGATTGGAATCAGATCTCCAGGGTAATTTGCAACCGCTAGTCGATAGGTGCCCGTCGGGATCTCATCGAGCCTAATTTTGCCGTCGGCGCCGGTGGTCGATTGAAACTCAGGATAGGTATACCGCAGCTTGTCAAATTTACCGAACGGACTGGTGTCAGCCAGCGTCGTGTCGGTAAAGATAATCGCATACTTGATGTCCGCCGAAGGGCGGGTAAATCCGATGGTTTGGCGTTGAGTGCCAGCCAGCGGATTCGTCGAGCGCGAGCCCAACAGGTTATTGTCTTTGTCGTAGATATCGATACGTCCATAGGAGACCTTGAGCGTCTCGGCCGCGATGGCTTCGATCGATACGGAGTTGGCTTCCCGATAGAACATGACTTTCAAACGACTGCCATCGTCGAACCATGGTATTCCTTCGCTAGCCAGAACGCGAATTGGGTTTAAGTTCGCATCGTTGGTTGCCTGAGCTTTGACTTTGAAACCGATGTTCTTGTTATTGGCATCGGCAACGGTCAAGGTTGCGTTAGGGAAAGTGTTGGCGAGTTCCACATCGAGCGTTTGCTGAGAGGCGATCACATCAATGACGGTGTTGTCACGAACGCCGTTATCGTTGCGATCGGCAAAGACGGTGACATTCGCAAGGGGTGTGTCGCTTGCAGTCAATTGACCATCTCGGTCAGCATCCAAGAGGGCTTGGCCGATGAATCCACCTCCAAAGTTATAGGTGCCGACGTGGTTGGTCGCGCGACCGGAGTAGACCAGAGGCCGAGGATCGCCAAAAGTGCCGTAGGTGAATCGGTACTTGGAGTTTGCATTGAGGGTGTCCTCGATGGTCGTGCCACAGACCCAATCGTTTGCACCATGGCCCGTTGAACTTCCGATTCGGGCAACATATCCGATGTTCTCCTGCACTGTATAAAGACTACCGGCAGGGTATTTATGATCCGTCGTGAAGTGCGAATAAGTGATACGTCCATAAGACCATCCGGGTGTTGGGGTAAAGCCCATCATGGCTACCGAATCGTAGATGGTCCAAAGATCAGCACCGTTGTCCAGTGTTCCATCATCGTTCACATCATAGTCTGTGGTCGGATTTGGCTTACTCGGTGAAGTGATTACCAGAAACGATTGAGTGCCGCTGATAAATGAGAATCGATCGGAGAGATCCGATGCATCGCTCCAGCGGCCATCGGGCAACCCAGAGAACCCTACTGCATTGCTGGTTAGCCTCGTTGACTGCGAGTCGACTTGGTAAGGGCTTGCGAACTGAGTAATGGTCAAAAAACCGTTGGCCCCGAAGGTCAGGTTCGAAACATCGATCAGGCTGTGAAGGTAACCGGGTCCACCGGGTACCGCGCCCCAGCCTTCGACGACTGCGAAATAGGTTCCGCTGGGGATCGTCGAGTTGGGAGTGCCTCGTAGTTCGACATACTGATCGGTATCCCGGTTACCGAAAAGTGGATCGTCCTGGATCTCACTGATGTAGATTTCAGGAACACCAACGGCAAAGACTTTGCGAGTTTCAAGAAGTTCGGCAAAGAGTCGACGTCTTCTGGAAATCGTCTGCTTGGGTTTTCGATGGAATTTTTTTACGAGAGACGACAGCGGGTTGGACAGGAAAAATAGCATGGCAGTGGGAAGATAAAATAAGGACGACGTGCCGGGTGATGCCGTGTGTGAGATTCAAAATATAACGAACTCCTTGCCTCGGCGAAATTCGAATCCGACCCTCAAAACCACGATTATTTCCCACCAGTGTCGATGATTTCTGCGAAATCATCTCTTAGCGCCAGAGCCACCAGTCCATTTGAAGCTATCGCAAAAAATCCGGCTCAAACATACAGCGAAAACAAGGCCCCCAAAGTATTCTTTGGGTTATTCAGGTGATTTTGTGGGTAGGAATGCCTAGTATCGCTTTTCATTGCGATAGCTTTCGTACTCGTGTTGGGATTGCAACCACAAGTTGCCTTCAGGCCTGGAAGGCCGACACAACCTCTGCCGGGGTCCGTAAGGCCCCGGCGGCCCTGATAAAAACATGCAAAAGGCCTGGAAGGCCGAGACACCATGGATTGAAACAGCCTTCATCACCTTGCGCCCCTTTTGTTGTTTCAGCCCTTCGGGCTTAGCGCTTCATAGGGTGGCCGCTTACCGGTGGTTCACACCACTGGCATAGGGTCTGCTAACCCTTCGGGCTTATGAATCAACATGCATCGATAAAGTCCAAGAGGCTATGAACTAAAATACCTGAGGTTTTACCCACAAGAATTCCTGAAGAGCCATTCCTTGCTTTAATCCCCAGTACCAATAGAACCAGAATTTCTTTGATACATCGAAGAAATCCCATAAATAGCTGGGCTACTATCGCGCATAATGATAGCGACGAAAACTTCTTTGCCTTTTTACATCAATCTTAGCCCACTGAATCTATGCCCAGCCCATCGAGCGACCGAAATTTCCTCTTTGCACTAGTAGCTTATCAAAACGCCTACATCACCATGGAGCAGTTCTTCGAAGCTGCCCAACTATGGAACAAAGAGCCTAAGAAAGACATCGGAGACATTCTTGTCGAGCGAAAGTTTCTCGATGACGTCGAGCGGTTCAACATCCAAGGGATCGTCGAAGACAGGTTGCGACGACAAGGAGGCCTCGACAACAGCCTGAGCTTTGTCTTGGAGAACGGAAGCGTCCCGCAAGGAGAGGATCTGCCCGAAGAGTGGCAAAATAAGTTTACTGAGATCACCAAGATCAGCGACGATTCGAGCAAATCCCCCGCTTCAAAACCCAAGCTTGGACCATCGATTCACCGCTATATCTTTCGAAGGCCTATTGGTGAAGGAGGTCAGGGGATCGTTTGGGAGGTCGACGATACCGAACTGGGGCGTCGCATCGCGTTAAAGAAAGTGCATCCAAAGCATGCCAATAACCCTTTGCATAAAGGGATGCTTATCGAAGAGTCACGCAACACCGGTCGGTTAGACCATGCCGGAATCGTGCCTGTGTACGACCTGGGGCAGGACGACGAGGGGAACCCCTTTTTCACGATGCAGTTGATCAAAGGCGAGAAGCTTGCCGATCGGGTCAGGTCAATCAAGCACGAGACACTGAATCGGCAGGAGTTCTTGGCACAGATCCGACCGCTTCTTCGGCATCTGATTGCGACCTGCAATACCCTCCAGTACGCCTACGACAAATACAAAGTCATCCACCGGGATCTTAAGCCTGAGAACATCATGGTCAACCGTTATGGTGAGACGGTGGTCATGGACTGGGGGATGGGAAAAGCGGTCGAAGATGCGACGCAACTAGACGAGGCATCCTCGATGCTCTTTGTACCTGTGTCGGGTTCGGGCAGTGGCGTGGAGCGGACACAAGTTGGATCGGTCAAGGGGACGCTCGGATATTTGAGTCCCGAGCAGGCCCAAGCGCTCAACAGCAATTTGGATCATCGAACCGATATTTATGGTCTTGGAGCGACCTTGTATCGGATCCTGACCGGCACAGTTCCCTATAGTGGAACGAGTGTCGAAGAAGCTTTGAGTCGAGCCAAGCTCAATCAGTTTGTTCGCCCTAGGGAGCAGAATTCAAAGATCCCTAGGGAGCTCGAAGCGATCTGTTTAAAGGCGATGGCGACGCTTCCTGTGGATCGCTATCAGAAGGCTACCGACATGGGCCAGGATTTGGAGAACTGGATCGCCGGCGAGCCGATCAGTGTGGTACCGGACAACTTGCTCAAGAAATCCGAGCGATGGCTTAGGCGTCATGCTCGGGGCGTGATTGCCAGCCTACTTCTGCTTGGGCTAACGGCCGCCGCATTGCTTTGGGCAGCGACCTTCTATCTGAAGAAGAGCTCCGATTTGGATAGTGCTAATACGGCTTTACAGCAGCAGCAAAAGATCACCAAATCCAGTCGCGATGCGTTATCGACAGTCCTTGAAGAAGTGGTCGGATCGATCTTTGACGATCAAATGAGTCTGATTCCTGATTTTGAGCAATCACGTATCAGCATGCTCCAGGCCGCGATCGGAGAAATGCAGAAATTCGTAGATAAGCACCCAGATGACTGGGATTTGAAACTCGATGTGCTAAGGCTCCTAACGAGACTCGGTAATCTGCAAAGCGAAGTCGCCCCAGAAAGCGCGACCGAGACATTCAATCGCGCTTCGGAGATGATCGCTCAGGCAAAGAATGTGCCGGACTCAAAAATCATCCGGTTCAATTGGATCGTATCGGCCATCGATAGCGAGTATTACCGAGGAGAGTTTTTGGTTGATCCCAAGAACGATTATCTGGCAGCATTGCAAGCCAACGAGGTTGGTTTCAAGCTTGCTCAAGAGCTCGGCAAGTACGATTCGGGGAATGACGACAATCAAGGTTTGATCAGCCGGTTGCATCGTCAAAAATCGACGATCTTAGAAAGGCAAGATCGACTCGGTGATGCCTTGTCCGAAGCAGACATGGCAGTCGAGAAGATGTCATCGTATTTTGGTGAGCGATTCTTAAAAGAGGACCTTAGCGATCAGCGGATCAAGGAGATCGATTACGGCGACATTTTAGTATTCATTTCCGCGTTGGATCAAAGGAGTTCGGTGCTTAAGAACCTGAGTCGCCGCCATGAATATAAAGAGTCGTTGCAAGAGTTGCTTAGTTGCTGTCAGATCGCCGAGCGGGTTCCCAATGCGCAGCGTGACGCCAGGAGCTTTGCGACAAAGGCCTTAGGTGAATTGTATCGGATCGCAGTCAGTGATCATGATGCATCCCAGGCGCAGAGGTATTATGACGAAGCCCTTGAATGGATCGAGAAGGGAGTCGATGATCCGTCGGTGTTTCAGACAGCCATGATGCTCGAGTCGGATCGAGCAACCTTATTAGCTCCGACGGACATCGACCAAGCGGTCGAAGCGATTGCCAGAGCGCAGGAGTATCTCAAAGAGTTAGAGCCATCGGAGTCGCAGACCAATGAGTCCGAGAAGATGTGGTACATGAGCTTCCAAGTCTATTGCAACGACGCCAAGCTCGCGGTGCTACTTGCACAGGGCAAGCAGCAGGAGCACGAGCAACTTCGCCAAGAGCAATCGGAGCTCGAACACAAGTTCGAACTCCTAAGAAACAAACTCAATGGGAAAGATGCCCGGCAGTAGGGAAGGACCTTGTTACTTTCTACGTCAAGTTAACCGTGACTTCCTTTTTGGTAAGGATCGTGACTTTAATCTTTACAGGTTTTTTCGAAGGCGTCACAATAAGATACCCGTCTTTGCCGTTGCTTGCTCTACTCAACTGTGAATTAATTGGACTAATTGTAAGCTCATCCTCTCCGACGTAAACTAAGTACCCATAGTTGGATGCCAAATCACCGCTTTCAACAACCAGAGGTATTGAGAGCACACCCAATTCATCGTACCAATTCGCTTCTCGAATTGACGGCAGTTTGTTCCAGTTTCCAGCAAAGTTCTCTTTTTGCATGGAGTTGAGAGTAAAAGGACGATCTTGAGTTGGATCAACCTGTGTATCTGTGCCTGTACCCGGCCCCGAAGCTAAGAATTTCATGATGCAAACCTCAAATGAGAATAAAAGATACGAAACAAACCCCGATTAACAAAGTAAAAACTGCGTCCATTAGTTTACTAGAGAGACAATCAAGTTGTACTATAGTTTTTGTTTTTTTCAGTTATTTTCGTGGGTAATTTGGTATGCAATTTATCCAATGAGCCTACCACTGGTTTTATCCCAGTGGAGGCGTAACTTACGGCTACAATGAAGATTGCAGACCTCCGCTCCCCTTCCCATCGACCGTCGGGAAGTGGAGCGGGGGTCTGGGAGCCGTCAGTTAATTTCCGTTTGTAACCGCAAGTCATGGCCCCAACGGCAAGAGGCCCGAATGGCGTTGAATTAGTGTAAGCGGAAGTGCGCAAGCACTCCGGTGTGTGATGGAACGTCAGATAATTCACATGGTTTTCACCGGACGGCTAGCGCCGTTCCGCTTTTAATCCAACGCCATTCGGCGTGACGCCGGTTGGTGGCTCCTGGAATTTTACTTACGATAATTGCTGAAGAAACGGATTTTCTGGATAATCAGTTTTCTAGCAGAAGCCCAAACAGCCCCCCCGATTGGACTTCCTAGTAACAAAATACCAAGGTGCCAACTATGAGTGCTGAGAGCGACAAAAATCTTCTCTTTCTGCTTCTGGCGTTTCAAAACGGGTACGTCAACACAAAGCAGTTTTTCAAAACGAGTGATATTTGGATGAAGGATCCGACCCGACAAATCGGACGGATTTTGATCGACTTGCAAATCCTCACAGAGCAAGAGGTCGAACGCATTCGCGGACTTCTCGACGACCGCATCCGGCATCTTGGTGGAATCGACCCAAGCTTGGATTTCACACTGCAGTCTGTCAACATTCCTGACCCTACGAATCTCCCTAAGGACTGGCAGGATCGAATAGATATTCAGACTCGGACTCTTGCCAACCGAGGTGATTCTCCGAAGTCAAAAAGAGGCCCCTGGGCACCTTCGACGGGTCTTGCTCGATACGAAATTGGCAGCCTCATTGGGATCGGAGGACAAGGGATCGTCTTCGAGGCTCTCGATAAGGAACTCAACCGAAGAGTCGCTTTGAAACGGGTCAAACCAGAACTCTTGAGTGACCCCGAGATGGCCCATCGGTTGATCGAGGAAGCCCAACTAGCCAGCAGATTCGATCACGGTGGAATTGCTCCTGTCTACGACATCGGGGCCGACGACGAAGGCAATCCGTTTTTTGTCATGCAACTTGTACGCGGTGAAAAACTCTCCGATCAAACCGATTTACTCAATTACAAATCCGATTCTAAGGATCAATTCATCGGCGCTATTCGCCCTCTGGTTCGGAGGATCATCGATGTTTGCGACACACTGCAATACGCCTACGACAAGTTTGGGATCATTCATCAGGATCTTAAGCCTCAAAACATCATGGTGGATCGTTATGGCGAGACGATTGTCATGGATTGGGGGATGGGAAGGAGAGTGCAACTAGTCGAGAACGCATCCATTCAGTTACCGATTTCTAGCACCCTAGACTCCGACGGAAACGAGCGAGGCGGTTCGGGTACTCCTGGTTTTTTAAGCCCCGAGCAAGCTCAAGCCATTAGCAACCTCGATCATCGGACCGATGTTTGGGGCCTAGGTGCCACCCTTTATAAAATCGTCACAGGACGCACGGCAAACCGGGGAGCAAATATGCTTGAGCTTCTGGAAAACGCGAGAAAGAACCTCTACCTGCGCCCTACAGAGGTCAATCCCTTAATACCCAAGGAACTCGAAGCGATTTGCCTTAAGGCGATGGCATCAGATCCCGAGAACCGCTATCAAAAAGCGACGGACATGGCCAGCGACTTGGAAAGTTGGATTGCCGGAGATCCTGTCAGCGCGTTACCTGAAGGCACGATAAAAAAAGCGGAACGTTTTTTGCGCAAACATTCCCGAGCCACAATTACATCTATGCTGGTTATGGGTCTTGGTATGGCTGGACTTCTTGGTGCCTATCTGTGGGTAAATACCGCGTGGAAACAAACGCTTGAAAGCCGAAGACTAGTCTCAACAGTACTGGAAAAAATTGTCGGCGATACCCTCGACGACGGTTTATCCCAAGTCGAGGACTCCTCTCAGGTTCGAATAGACCTTCTGTCGAAGGTCGAGAAGGAAGTATCGAGCGCTGTTGAGAAACACCCCGATGATCTCAATCTAAAACTCGACTATCTATACATTCTGATACGACTTGGTAACGCACAAAACCTGACATCTTCACCCGATGCTGCCACAACGTGGAGAAAAGCAGACGAATTGGTCGCATCCGCCGAAACTCGATCGGCCACGAATCAATCCGAAGCCTCGGCTCGTGCTAATGCAGACATGCGACGCTACTACGTCGATTTTCTTTTGGACAAAGAGGAATACGAAAATGCGCAGGTGCAAAATGAAAAAGCAAGAAACCTAATCGACCGACTCTTTCAAAGGTATCCCTCTGAGCCTTCTTTGGCGACAAGCTATGCATTTGTGCATTTGCAACACATTCAAATCCAAGGAGCTACCTATAAAAATATCGACTCGAAAATAGAAAATGAACTTGATCGGATCGAGAAGGCGTTGAATCCTTTCTTCGAGAAGCTCAAATCATCGGACCACCCACCAAACGAGGATCCAACTTCCCATGGGACAATCCTATCCTACTTGTCCATGTTGCATACGAAAGCAACTTCGTACGAAGACCAAGATCAAAAAACGGAACGAGATGATACATGGCGTCGACTGCTCGACGCATCAAAGCTTGCATCAGGGATTCGAAACGCTGGTGCAGATGGTTACAGGTACGAAATGATCGCTTACCAGATGCTCCATGCCATTTCGCTGGAGAAAAAAGAACTCAACCAAGCAAAGTCTTATTTCGATGCTTCAATGGAACGGAGATCCATTCGGGATATGGATGAAGATGTAGCTACTACCCTAGTATATTTATGCATGAATCATGCTCAGAGCATCTCGGACACGGACAAGGATTCCTGCAAACGAGCGATCGAAGAAGCCACCGCGATCTTAAACAACGACGAGCTGAAATTCGAAGAAACACAGAAAATGGAACTCGAACTTTGTATCGTACTTGCCGAAATCGCATTGGCAAAATCTCATGGAGCCCAAGACGCAACCAAACAACTCGAATCTCGGCGAGATGGGTTAGCGGAACAGCTAAAAGCAAAGAAACCCGACTCCCTAATACTTAAAGAGATCGAAGAGAAGGCAGGTAATTAGCCACAAGCCCTTTCCGTTGCATCCATCTTCGAGGTCGCAAACGTTGGTTCCGAAAGAAATCAAAGATTGAAAACACAGAGAGACACAAAGGACACAGAGAGAGAGGAATACTTAAGGCTCTCCGTGACCCCGTGTATCAAACAAACTCCATGAGGAACCTTTTAGCATATGGAAGCCTTCCCGAATCTGCGATTCGAAGACGAGTAGCAAACGGAAGGTATCCTAGAGTGTTACCAACAATAATTCCCGAGGAGCCTAAGGCCTAACGGCTTTCTTTGTTAAAATCGTCACTCGCAATTTATAACCAGTTGCGGGAGTGCTCTTCAAGACAAGAGACCCCTTGTTATACGTGGTAGTATTATAATTTAGGTTAAAATCGAGTTGCGTTGGCGGCGCTCCGGTTGGAACATTATAATCCTCCACAACAAAGCCGAACGTTGTGATGGGCAACGTGGCTGTAGTTACTTGAATCTCTCTTGATGCTGGCACGTAACGGCTCACAGTGACAACATCGGTTTTATTATCCCACGCCAATTCCGCTAACGGCTTTGTGGATTGGTACGCGACGAGACTCGAATCCACCGAAGTTGAAGCACGTACTTTCACCTTCTTAGTTTTCTTGCTGACTAATTTCTTCTCCACCGCTGCTTTCTTCTTTGCAATGTTGCTTCTCCTGAATCGATGAGATGAACCATCTGCGCTTGCAGGTCGCTCTCCGACACGCGTCGGGATATGGTTGTGCGACCTTGCGTTCCGAAGTTCATGCTAGTGGTTTCAGCGATGCGATGTTGTGGTTTCCGTCAATCATTTTCCAAGTTTTCCAAAATCGATTGGATCCCCATCCACCGCACTCGGATCTCACTCGCCCCATACCAACCCCATTTTCCAGGATTTTCAGCCTCGGTTGGGGGTTTTGAGCCGGTGCGATATACTATTGGGCAATCCCCAAGTCCATCAGGAAATCCCTATGCAAATCCACCGAAATCCAACCCGAAACGTCCGCGTCGGCTCGATCACCATCGGATCCGGTCACCCGATCGCCGTCCAAAGCATGACCGCCACCCATACGACCGATGTCCCAGCAACCGTCGCCTTGGTCAACGACTTGCATCAAGCCGGCGCCGATGTGGTACGCATCGCAGTCGATAGCGATAAAGACGCCGCCGCCTTGGCCGAAATCCGAAAACAAACCACCGCCAACCTCTCAGTTGACCTCCAAGAAAACTACCGACTCGTCACCCAAGTCGCCCCGCATGTGAACAAAGTCCGCTACAACCCCGGACACTTGTACCACCACGAAAAATCCAAGCCTTGGCAAGACAAAGTCAAATTCATCGTCGAGGCCGCTGTGGCCAACGACTGCGCCATCCGCGTGGGTGTCAACTGCGGATCGGTCGACCCAGCCATCAAAGACAAATTCGATCCGCATGACTCGATCGGCCCGATGCTCGCTAGCGCTACCGAACACTGCGAACTGCTCGACTCGATCGGGTTTACCCGCTACGTGGTTTCCCTGAAAGATTCCGACCCGAGCAAAGTCGTCGAAGTCAACCAGCGCTTTGCCCAACTTCGACCCGATGTCCCGCTACACCTTGGGGTCACCGAAGCCGGCCTGCCACCCGATGGGATCATCAAAACCCGCATCGCCTTCGAACAACTCATCGGACGCGGTATCGGCGATACGATTCGCGTCTCGCTGACGGTTCCTAACTCCCAAAAGTCGCTCGAAATCCAAACAGGTCGTCAGATCGTCGAAGACATCTATGCCGGTCGGCTTCGATCGGTCGTCGCGCTGGATCCCTCGAAACTCAACATCATCTCATGCCCGAGTTGCTCGCGGGTCGAAAACGAAGCCTTCGTCGAACTTGCTCAGCAAGTCAAAGAAATGACCGCGTATGCCAAAGACTACGCGATCACCATCGCCGTGATGGGTTGCCGAGTCAACGGCCCCGGTGAAACCGACGATGCCGACTTGGGACTCTGGTGCGGACCCGCGAAAGTCAATTTGAAACGACGAAGCGAACCGATAGGGGCCTTTGGCTATGACGAAATTCTCCCTAAACTGCGCCAAGAACTCGATGCCCTGATCGCCCAGCAACAAACCTCCAGCGCTTCGTAACCCCCTGCTGTTGTAATGACCAATAACCCAGAAGCCCTAGAGGGCCTGAGCCCAGCGCAGGATCGAAAAGCGATCGTCGATGCTACTACTTGGGTCGTCAAAGTCGGTTCGCGTTCGCTCACAGACAACGATGGCAGGCTCGATTTGGATCAAGTCGCCAATCTTGCCAAACAGCTCGTGGCCCTTAGCGGGACCGGACGGCAGGTGCTGCTGGTCTCTAGCGGGGCCGTTGCAAGTGGCATGGGCAAGCTTGGACTCATGTCTCGACCCAGCGATCTTGCGACCCTCCAAGCCGTGGCAGCTATCGGCCAAGCCCATCTGATCCAGGTGTACGAAAAGACATTTGCAGCCCACTCGAAACATGCGGCTCAGATTTTGCTGACGGCCGCTGAACTCGATGATCGGGTCGCTTACTTGAATGTTCGCAACACACTCTCTAGGCTCTTGGAACTGGGAGCCATCCCGATCATCAATGAAAACGATACGGTCGCAGTTGACGAACTCAAGACGACTTTTGGAGACAACGATCGGCTCGCTGGCATGGTCGCAGGACTGATGCCCGATAGCGCCTTGGTGATCCTCAGCGACGTGCATGGACTCTACGATCGCGATCCGCAATCGCCAGGTGCGATGGTACTCTCGACGGTTGCCAAGATCGATCAGAGCGTCGAGGAGCTCGTGCGGGATCGCAAAACGGGGATCAGCAAAGGGGGGATGGCCAGCAAGCTTACGACGGCCAAGTTCCTGACCAACAGTGGCCAAGCCACGCTGATCGCTTGGGGCCGAGAGCCCGATGTATTAGTGCGGCTTGCCCGAGGCGAGCAACTCGGCACGCTGTTTCTACCTCAGCCCAAGTCGCTGGTTTCTCGCAAGCGTTGGATAGGTTTTTCGACCCAAACGGCTGGCAGTATCGGCGTAGACGATGGGGCAAGCGCCGCGATCAAACGTGGGCGATGTAGCTTACTTGCCATCGGTGTTCGTGAGGTCTCAGGTGAATTTGGCAAAGGAGACATTATTTCGGTGCTCGATTCTGGTGGCAACGAGATTGCTCGAGGACTGAGCAACTACAATGCGATGCAAATCAAAATGATTCGAGGTTGCCATTCCGATCGGATCGAGCAGATCCTCGGTCAGTGCCCTTATCAAGAAGTCATCCACCGCGACAACTTAACGGTCTTGTAGAGCGATGCATTCGACCGACCCGAGCAAGTTCAAAGGCAGTTGGAAAGAGCGCGAGAATGCGTTGCTGGCAAGCTATGCAATGCACTCGATCGATTCTCTTGGACGCACTTTTGCTGAACCCGAGCACCCTTATCGAGGTCCCTTCCAGCGCGATCGCGATCGCATCGTCCACTCGTCAGCCTTTCGACGCCTATCGGGCAAGATGCAGGTCTTCACCGGGGATATGGGTGAGTACCATCGTACGCGACTGACGCATACGCACGAAGTCTCGTCGTTGGCAAGAACGATTGGGCGAACATTAAGGCTCAACGAAGATTTGATTGAAGCCATGGCCTTGCTTCATGATATCGGACACCCTCCCTTTGGCCATTGCGGCGAGGATGCCCTCGCCGAATGTTTGAAAGATCACGGTGGATTTTCGCACAATCAGTTTGCGCTGGATTTGGTCACCAAGATCGAGCAAAGGTATACCGATGATCCGGGCTTGAATCTGACGCATGAAGTGCTCGCTGGTCAGCAGTTTCGCAGTGATAAAGGGACCGATCAAACCCAGATGCTCGAAATCCAGGTGGTCGATGCGGCTGACAGCATCGCTTATGACTCCCATGACGTCGATGATGCCTTGAAATTAGGATTGCTTCAGTGGGAGCAGCTTGACGAGCTTGACTTGGTCCAGCGGGCCAAACGGCTTGTGGCACTCGATCGAATCAATCCCAAGTTGAGGCGTTCATTGCTGGTCCATACATTGCTGGATCTTCAGATGGGGGATTTCCTCAAGCACTCGAGCATGCAGTTGGAACATTGCGGCAGCATGAGCTCTAGGGAGGTTTCTCAGGCGGGGATTTCGTTGGGAATGAGCCGTGGTATCGAGCAGGAAAAAGAGCAGCTCGAAGAATTTCTTTTCGAGCATGTCTACCGCCATGAGCGACTTGCGCAGGTCAGAGACAAAGCCGCAATGAGGCTCAGGCAGCTATTTCGGTTGCTTACTAGTCATCCTAATCGGTTGCCAGAGCGGGCAAAAGGCTGGGCCGACTCCTGGGGAGTCGAGCGAGCCGTGGGGGCTTATTTGGCCGGAATGACCGATCGGTTTTGCGATGATCAGTACCTGCTACTTGTCGAGATGGGGCGAGAGTGCGGGATTGACTGGAGCTAGAGAGCCCCGAAAAGGGTTAAAAAACCTGCATGTTGGGCTTAAGCTCCACAATTCGCCCCCTTAGACTGGCCTTCGGGTGGAATAAAGGCTATTGTTAACAAAGATCTTTCAGCAATTTTACGATTAGATCTCTTTTCCGCTTTCCGCACCATTCATTCTGTAAATCCATGAGGTGATTTGTAATGCCCACCAACCATTTTCGAGCTGGCAAGAACCGGTCAGGTTTCACGCTGGTGGAACTCTTGGTAGTGATTGCCATTATTGGGGTATTGGTCGGTTTATTGCTTCCTGCAGTTCAAGCGGCCCGCGAGGCGGCGCGTCGGATGCAGTGCTCAAACAACCTAAAACAGCAGGGCTTAGCGATCCAAAATCATCATGACATATTCAAGCACTTTCCACCCGGGGGTTATAACCCTTGGGGAGCAGTAGGAAGTTGGGCGACCCAGATTTTGCCCTACATGGAACAAGGCCCTCTGGCGGCTCAGAACACCAACAACAACGTCGACATTCTTCGATATCGAGGCGGCCCGACAGTCTTCTTTTGCCCGTCCCGCAGAGGTGCCCAGGCAAACCTTTCCCAAGGCGGACGTTACTTGATGGATTATGCTGCAGCGACCCCCGCCGATAGCCCCAATAGCTGGGATCAATTCTGGCATGGCGATACATGGGGAATGGCATGGGAGAAAGCCCGCTACTACGGTGTGATTGTTCGAGGGGGCCCTGATCAAAACGGGATTTGGCGCGGTAACAAGTCCAAGATGGCAAACATCATCGACGGCTCCAGCAACACGATGGTCATCGGAGAAAAGCAACTAAGTCCGATTCGCTATAAGACCGGAGATTGGCACGACGACGCCGGTTGGGCTGATGGTTGGGATCCGGATGTGATTCGTTATACGGGATTCGCTCCAAATCCCGATTTGAAATACGACAACCAAGGTGGTTGGGAAGGGTACCGATTCGGGAGCAGCCATGCATCGGGAATGAATATCCTCTTGGCCGATGGCTCGGTTCGATTCCTTGGATACAGTGTCGACGCAACGCTTTTCAATCGGCTCGGACACCGTGAAGATGGTAGTACGATACCCGACGACTACTAATAGTTCGGGAACTTAGGGATTAGGTACCAATTGTTGAAACTTGGCTTGATCGACTTCGAGGATTTCGCCAAGGGTCCCAGCGACGAACCGTTTTCCCCCGATCCCGTCTTGTTCCCAAGCGAAGATATTGCTTGATTGGCCGGGCACCGATGGCTTGGATTCAAACTTGAGCTTGTACGGCTTCTTGTCGCGAGAAGAAACAAACAAGCTGTCGATGTCGCTGATTCCAAGGTTGCTGAGTTCTTCTTGCGAGCGGGCTTTGATAAACTCTTTGAGTTCTTTTTCATCTTTGGGCCCGCGTCCTCTGTTAGCTCCGATGAATCTGCCATACATGACCGCAAGGGGTTTAAGGTTGGAAGATTCGGTTTCGGAGAAGGTGGGGGCTTTCTGGCAACCGACCAGGAAAGACTGAGCGATCAGAGCGATGATTCCAAGCGTGCTTCGTGTTTTCACGATAACTTGTCCTTCGAGAGTCATGTCAGAACAGAAAAAAACCCTGGGAAACCAGGGTTTATGCGTTTTGAAAGTGCCCCCGCAAGGACTCGAACCTTGGACCCGCTGATTAAGAGTCAGCTGCTCTACCGACTGAGCTACAAGGGCTTCAAACAGGTCTGTAATCGTAGCGTCCGGACGCTGTGTTGCAAGTGGCAAATTATCAAGGCATCCTGAGGGAAAACCAGGAATTTTTCCAGCATGTCGGTTGACCCACCCCCCCGTTAGAGCCGATACTTTTGGATTAACTTATCTTGTTAGCCCACAGGATCTTATTTCCCATTCACAAAGGAGCGTCACGATCGAACGCATTCAGACAAGGGTCAATAGCCAAATCCGCATTTCTCCACTTCGCGTCATTGGCCCAGATGGAACTCAGTACGGAGTAATCACTCTCGACGAAGCTTTAAACCGCGCACGCGAGGCCGATTTGGATCTCGTTGAGGTCGCACCCAACGAACGGCCACCGGTTTGCCGAATCATGGACTTCGGCAAATTCAAATACGAGAAGAACAAGAAGTCTGGTCAGAAGACGCACCAGACCAAAACGAAAGAAATCCGGCTTCGTCCCAAAACCGGTGAGCATGATGTGGAGACGAAAGTCCGACAAGCTATTGGATTTTTGAAGCACAAAGACAAGGTGCAAGTGACCGTTATGTTCAAAGGTCGCGAACTGGCTCACGTCGAGGAAGGCCAACGCGTCATGCAACAGATCTTGGCCGATTTGGCCGAGTACTCCAAGCTTGAATCCCCACCTTCGCAGCAAGGCAAAAAAATGATCGCCATGCTTGCACCCAAGTAGTCCGCAGGCCGCCAGATGATTGTTCGATTCAAGCGGCCCGATGGCTCGATTGCTTGGGGCTGGAAATCCCAACAGGGCATCCAAGATGTTTGCGGTGCGGATGATTCTCTTCCGACCTCGACGCGCGAGTTGATCGTGCGTTGGAGAGAACTGCAATCGAGAATCGTCAGCCTGATCAAAAAGCTCGGACCTTCAGACGAACCTCTCGAATTGCTTTGCCCACTGGATGTGCCTGGTAAGATCCTATGCATTGGACTCAACTACCGAGATCATGCGATCGAAACCAATGCTCCGATCCCAGATGAGCCGATCGTTTTCTCCAAAGCACCTACGAGCCTCATCGGGCCAACCGATGCGATCGAGATCCCATCGATTAGCCACCAAGTCGATTACGAAGCCGAGCTGGTGGTCGTCGTCGGAGAGCGTCTAAGAAAGTCCACGGAACAGTTGGCGCAAAAGGCGATCTTTGGCTACACCGCAGGCAACGATATCTCAGCTCGCGATTGGCAAAAGGGCAAGCCCGGTAAGCAATGGTTGCTCGGTAAGTCCTTTGACACCTTTGCTCCCATCGGTCCTGCCATCGCATTGGCTTCTGCAATCCCCGATCCGAGGAACCTCAAGATTCAATCGAGGCTTAACGGCCAATTAATGCAAGATTCATCGACGCGTGAATTGATCTTTTCACCCGCGATGTTGCTTAGCTACATCTCGCAGGTGATGACGATCGAACCAGGAGATTTGCTATTTACTGGAACCCCCGCAGGCGTGGGAGTAGCCCGCAATCCACAGGTTTTCCTTAAGCCCGGGGATCGCATCGAAGTCCAAATTGAATCGATCGGTACTCTCTCAAACGCATGCGTCGAAGGTTAACAACACTTCGCCGACCCTAGCGATCCTCGGAAAATCCGTTAAGATCGGAACGAGGGTCAAAGTGCCTTGGGTGATCCAAGTTTGAATCCAAAGAAACTCGATCCTGTATCGGTTAGAATCTCGGAAGTTAAAGATCCGGTTAGATTCACCCCTGACCACGTCCCCACACACCAGTGATCATAGACTAGAGCAAGAGTGGAAAACATAAGGCCAGATAGTCTTGGCAAACGGGAGGCAAGCTCTCCATTTGCCGATTCGATTGCGATCGTCATCCTGCGGATCATTTTTGTGGTCGCTGCAGCCAGTATCGGTGCATCGCTTGCCAACTCGATGAGTGGCAAGATTGTTCAAGGAGAAGAACAAAGCACGGCGATCACTCCCTATTTGGTCTTCTCCGGCGTCCTACTGATCGCCTTTGCGGTCATCGCCTTGGATCTGTTCATCCCCAGAAAACGGATCGAGGTGATCTCGGCGATCTACTTCGGACTGCTGATCGGTGTGATCTTCACCAACCTGTTAATGCTTGCGCTTGGCCCTTTCATCAATAATCCAGGTGGCACCAACCCTTACTCCTCCTACATTTCCCTCGGGGTGCTGATCACCCTGTGCTATGCTTGCGTGAGCGTCCTACTTCAGACCAAGGACGACTTTCGTTTTGTGATCCCGTATGTCGAATTCGCTCGGGACTTCAAAGGGATCAAACCGCTGGTGCTCGATACCAGCAGCATCATCGATGGTCGGCTTGCCGAACTCTCCGAGACGAACATCTTCGACAACCGCTTGGTCATGCCTCGCTTTGTGCTGATGGAACTCCAGGGGATCGCCGACAGTGCCGACAAGCTTAAACGGGTGCGGGGCAGACGCGGTTTGGATATCCTCAACAGGATCCGAACTTCCAAACGGGTCGACTTCATGATGTACGACACGGAACTTCCGGAGTTTGCTGGCCAACCGGTCGACATGAAACTCGTGCTGCTAGCCAAACACCTCGATGGAAAACTGCTCACGGGTGATTTCAACCTCAACAAGGTCGCTAAGCTTCATAATGTCGAGGTCATCGATTTGAATCAAGTCGCCGCATCGTTGCGGCCTCAGTATCTTCCAGGCGAAGCGTTCCAAATACGGATCGTCAAACCGGGTGAGAGCCACGATCAAGGTGTTGGGTATCTCGATGACGGAACGATGGTCGTCATCGAAGGGGGGCGGGACAAGATCAACCAGACGGTTCAAGTTGCTGTCACTAGCACGCTCCAAACACAAGGCGGGCGGATGATATTTGCCAAGGTCGAGCAAGCCGGATCATAATCCTCGGCATGACATCAGCCGTCTGGATCATCGAGCAAGTGCTGGAGTCGCTCGCCTAGTATGTTGGGAAAACGCGCAGGCCAATCGGAATCGATGAGCCCAAGCTCGATCATGTCTCGCAGATGCGTTTTATCTTTATCCCGGTAGCTGTTGAGTTTCATCTCGACCAGGGCTTCACGGCACGAAACATCCTTTCGAAGACATCGAGGCCTTTCTCGCGTACCAAACTAACTAGACTTTCGGAATCCATATAGGGATTATACTCGATTCGCTAGTCTTTTAATGGTGATTGAGCGATCGCTCGGTCGTAATATTCGCGAGCGGCGTTGTAAGCGGCCTCGGCTGCATCGCGCTCATCAGGGGCAATTTGTGGACGCTTCTTGTTCCAGCACACGTCGACCGCATCACGACACCATTGGGCACTCTTTTTGCTCGGACAAATGGGCTTGTTATCGACATGAACAAAGATAGGGTTCGTATGCATTGACGGGAAGATCCGCATGGCGACCCAACTCGATCTCTCGATATCGATGTCCCATCGGAGATCTTGCCAAGTGCCATCGGCACTGAGCTCCTTTGTTGCTGCGACTTGACCGTTGACAATCAATTCGACGGGAACGTTGCGACCAGTTCCAACGCGGCTTCGTTCGATGTGCCAATAAGGCTTCTCGTCGAGCCTACGTGCCTGGATCTGTTTACCGAGTGGACTTTGTTCGGCAGGCAACCAAGCCGCAACGCTTGCCGTTACCTGCACCTTGGTTGGTGCTTGCAAGTGGAGTTCACTGGCACGTCGCTCCGAATCGATTTGACCTAATTGACGGTCGTTGACCGAGAAATTTCGAATGTGACTGGCTCCATCGCCGACGTAACTGCGCCCATCGAGCAGGCCATGCACCCATTGATCGTAGGTCACCGGTTGCTTGTTGTCGATTTGAACATAAACTCGACCGAGTCCGACACGTTCCCCATAGATACAAGGGAAATCGGTCTCGCCACTGATTCGGGTTTTGAGCCCCGTGTTGAGAACGTGGTACCAGATGTTCAGCTCCCATACCGATGGTGTATCGACGGTCGAGATGAAGTCGCATGCATCATTCGGTGCGGCGACGATGTACTCATTGGCTCCAATTCCGTCGAACGGTGGCATAGCGTAGTCGGGAAGCTTGTCAGCAGCTCGGCCAGCTTGCCCACCTTTGCTGCCTCCCCATGTGTTTGGCAAGGGGCCTCGCGACCCATCAGGCATGTAATCGGGAAGGGCTAGCCCCCAACCGCTATGACTGTAGCCAACAATCCCACCTTGCTGCTGGCCCCATTTGAGAATAGGAATGGTCCAAGTCGGCCAGTCCTCGATCTTTTTGGTGTTGGGATAATCGTCTTCGACGAGATTGAGCAAGCACAAGTGCCCTGCATGCGACGAAGGAAACCCACTGACTTCGACATCGTAACGCATGAGATAATCGCTTCGCGAAAGCTTGGACACCTTGCCATCGAAGAATTGCTTTTGATGATACCAGCAAGGCCCCCAACTCAGCACGCAACCTACGTTGAGGTCTTCGCCCAAGATGTGTCGCATCATGTCTTCGGGCGTGACTCCTTGGGTGGGATTCTCATAGTGCGCACAACCAGCAGCATGCACGTGATGATCGCCAGAGTACCAGCCCAGAGCAGCCATGTGCATCCAACGCTTGAGCTCGATCCGCATCGGATCGGCAGGATCCTTATCGGGGACAACGAAATCGAATTTTGTTTCGAGGTATTCGGGTCCGCGAGACGCAGTCACGTTGTACTTACCGGCCGGAAGCACGACCGTTTCGCCATCGGCCCGATAAATCTGAGGATGGAAGAAAAAGTCGGGGGCTAAGCGCCGAGCTGGGTTGGGATATACGCGTCCTTGTGCGTCGCGAATGAGCAACCCGCAAGTCGTCTTTTTGCCGTCGTGATCGATGATCTGTAGTGTGACGCTTTGGCTAGGGAGTGCTCGAAAGAGGATGGGTATTTCGCTTCGAAAACCTAGATCCTGGGTCCCTTGACCGACATCGAATGCCAAGGTGGCTTCGAGGGGGCCCGAGTCTCGACTGTAAAGTTGGATGATTCGGTATTCGACTTTCAAGCCCGAGAGATTTGCAACCATCGGCTCTTGGACGGGGATCGCGATATCGAGCCAACGTCGTGCCGATTCAGCCGGGGTGATTTTCATCTGGGGTTCGGCAGCCGAGGTGCTCTGCCTGACCATGCTCTGCGATTGCGGGCTTGAGCATCGAAGCGGTGCGGTGACACCTGCCTCGTTGATAACTTTGATCAGGAATGTTCGCCAACCTTTTTCAATCAAGGTTGGACTCTGGATTGCCGGAGCTACTTTGACGCGGCTTTCGGGATTGATGCTTACGACCGCAAGGCACAGAGGATCGAGCGTCTTTTGGATTTCAGAGACGACCGCTGAGTCATCGGTTTGATTTTCGATTCTCGCGAGAGTTTGTTCAATCGAATCCTCAAACGGTTCGCCAAGAAATCGCATGGCTTCGCGCAGGCGTTTGGTCGAAGCTTCCAGGGGTTGCCTTGGAACCGAAGTGATTAGGGTATCTTGGGATAGTGCTTCAACGACTAAACCGCAATGGGCTGCGAGCACAATGAGGAGAGGAACTGCTAGTCTCATGATGGATGTTGGATGGTAAGTATTGGCGATAACTGCGCAAAAAAAGATAGATGGAATATACCACAACCGCTCATAGAGTAGCCCAGAGGGTGGGATCGTTGGGCTTTGTCAATCTCGTCAACAAGGTCCGCGGTCAATGCCGTCAAAACACAAAACGCCACCGCTAAGGTGGTGGCGGCGGCAGTGCAGCGCAGAGTTAAACCGCTGATGAACACTCATGAACGCTGATGGAGCAACCAAAAGGGTGGAGTCTTTGGGCTTTGTCAATCTCGTTAACAAGGTCCGCAGTCAATGCCGTCAATCTTGTCAATCTTGTCAATGCCGTCAAAACACAAAACGCCACCGCTAAGGTGGCGGCGGTGGCAGTGCAGCGCAGAGTTTAACCGCTGATGAACACTCATGAACGCTGATGGAGCAACCAAAAGGGTGGAGTCTTTGGGCTTCGTCAATCTCGTCAACAAGGTCCGCAGTCAATGCCGTCAATCTTGTCAATCTTGTCAATGCCGTCAAAACACAAAACGCCACCGCTAACGTGGTGGCGGTGGCAGTTAGTCGCTGATTTCTACGAAATCAGCACCCAGCGCTCTAGACCAACGTGATCAAAATCAGCCGCTACTCAGGCGCTCGTAGATGATTTCGGAGAAATCATCTACGTTGGAAAAGCTGATTTCGGAGAAATCAGCTACTTTGGGTCGAAGCGAACCGAGTCGATGTTCATCAAACCGCCTCGGTTGGTCGGATTGAGGGCCTCGAAGTACAAATCGGCTTGCTGGGTCGTCGGTTCAATCTTCATGCTACGTTCGTACCACCCGTCCCAATCGCCGTTGACATCCACACGTATCTTGCCAATCACCGGCCCGTCAAGTGCCCCTTGATGCACTACGATCTCTCCGCCAGCTCCAGCCGAACATACCCTAAAGTTAAGCGAACCGACTTGGTCGAGCGGCACGTTCTTGATCACAAAATACGATCCATGGTCGATCGCCCCTAAAAACTTGCCCTGACCAGCCTTGCCACCTGCAAGCTCACTCATCCGCACGATTTGGTCGGCCCGCTCGGCCTCTCTCAATCGTGGCTTGAGCTCGATCGTTTTATACCCAGTCAAAGAAGGCAACGAAGGTCCACCCAGATCTTGGTATCTGGCCGTCAAACGCACCGCAGCACCTGCATTTTCGGGTTTCCCTGTCAACTCGATCGTGCCACTCATGCCCCTTACGGTTTGGCTCGTGGGATCGGGTTTGGCATCATAGACCCATGCGACCATCTGAGTGACTTGCTCTCGCGTATGCTGACCATGAGGCAACATCGCCACCTTGCCCCACACGCCCGTCGATCCTTTGAGCACCCGATCGATCGAGGCTTCCATCGCCGCATCCTGCCCTCGATACTTATTGGCAATATCTAAAAACGATGGACCGACGATGGCTCGATCCAATGCGTGGCAATTGAAACAATCGCTCGATCGCATCAGCTTGAGTCCCACCGGCAAGCTCTCTTCGTTGACGACGCTCGAGCCGCCTGCGAGTAGATTGGCTTGGATGCTCACCCGATCCGGTGCTGCAGCATCAAGATTATCTAGATCAGTAGTGCTCGTGACCTTCTCGTCGGAGCTGCCGTCCTCTTGATCCGTCACGGTGACTTGGTAGTTGACCTTTTGGCCTGCATCAAAAAAGTCCCCGTCCTTTGGACTGACGAACTCGATCGTCGGAACCGAATTACCAACGATCACCGGAACGACAGCCGTCGTCGAGGCCCCTTGCGGATCGAGAACCTTGACCTCAACGTTGTATACTCCGGGCTTTTCAAAGGTATGCTCGATTTGCATCCCGGTGCCGATAACAACCCGATCGGTCGAGTCGGCTGAATTGACTTTGGTCCAAGTAAAACTCAATGGATCCTTGTCCTTATCGCTCGAAGCATCGGCACTAAAGGCGAGTTTCAAGGGCTCTTTGCCTGCGAATTGGCCTTCTGCAATCCGAGCCTGCGGGGTTCGATTCCCGGCTTGGTAGTCGACGCGTACGAGTTTGGCGTCTGGGTTTACCCCCCAAGTTTCACCGTACTCGATGACCAGCAACGAACCATTCTTGTCAAACTGCAAATCGATAGGCCGGATGAATTTCTCGTTGGGCATGAACCGCTCCATCTTGGCGATGTTCGAGTCTTGATCGAGCTTCACGGCGACAATCCAGTTTCGGGACCATTCGTAGATAAATACGGTCTTGTCCATCTCCGCTGGAAATCTGGTTTGCGAGTTTGAGTCTCGATCGTAGTAATAGGTGGGGCCTGCGCAGGCTGTTCGACCACCGCTACCTAGAGCAGGGAACTCCTTGGAGTCTCCACCTGGGTAGTAGATCCAGGCTGGTTGGGCGGGTGGGAGCTCTTTGGCTCCCGTGTTGAACTTCGAATAGTTGATTGGCTTGGACGGATCGAAGGCGTTTCCGATCGATCCCGAACTGAAGTCGACTTGGAGGTAGGGGCGGTTGTTGCCGATAAAAAGTGGCCAGCCAAAGAACCCTGCTTTGCGAGCTTGATTGAACTCATCGTAGCCGCGAGGCCCCCTAGGCCCATCGCCGCCAGCATCGGGCCCTACGTCCCCCCAATAGAGGAACCCTGTGCGCTGATCGATGTTCAATCGCCATGGATTTCGACACCCCATGACATAAATCTCTGGATGACCAACCGATCCGTCTTTAGGGAACAGGTTGCCATCAGGGATACTGTAGGTTCCATCGTCGTTGGGACGAATACGAAGGATTTTGCCGTTGTAGCTCTTGGTGTTGGCGCTGGTGCGCAAGGCATTGAAAGCACTCTTCTCTTCGCGTTCGTCGATCGGAGCAAAACCTTGGGAGTCACCGAAGGGATTGGTATTGTCGCCCGTACCGATGTACAAGCATCCATCGGGTCCGAATTCCATCGAACCGGCATGGTGACAACACTCTTTGCGTTGCTCTTGGTATTTCATCAGGTTCTTTTCGCTCTCAAGATCCAGTGTGCCGTCGGGAGCGATTGCAAAGCGACTGATGTGTTGGCCCGAAAAATCAGGTGGAGAGTATTGCAGGTACATCCAACGGTTCTGTGCGAACTTGGGATCCAAGGCGATGCCGATCAACCCATTTTCTTGCTCAGTAGTCACCTTGAGCGATCCGATCGTCTTGGACTCACCGGTATTCGGATCGATGGCTTTGATCTTACCAGCCAATTCGATCAGATAGATCGTGCCGTCGGGGGCGATGGCCATTTCCATAGGCTGAGTCAGGCCACCGACGACGAGCGTCTTTTCGAAACGGTTCGGATCGTAAGTGTTATCTTGGGCTTGGGTGACACAAGGAGCACCTGCAAGCAAGCTTGCAAAACTTAAGGAAAACAGGCCAGCAATTCGCCTGCGACAGGGTTTGAAAGTTCGCTTCATCGTTGATGGTTGGTTCGTGAAAGGAGGTTGGATTTAGACTTGGCGGATGCGGTCGTAGATACGATTCAGTTCAGAGTCTTTGGCTAGGGTCGATTCGGTTTTTTTGCACGCGTGCATCACGGTCGTGTGATCGCGTCCAGAAAAATATTCGCCGATGGCTTCGAACGATTCGTCCGTTAGCTGTCGCATGAGGAGCATGGCCAAGCCGCGAGCTCGAACGACGCCGGATTTGCGAGACGGCCCGGTGAGCGTGTCGAGTGTGATTTGAAATTCCTTGGCGACGATTTTCAGGAGATCCTTGCTGTTGAACTTGCGTCCACTACCGGCAACGATTTTGTCGATGTGTTTGGTGGCAGAGGTTCTACTCGATGGACTTTTTTGCAAGGCCGATTTTTGTGACGGGGACCTGAGCATCGCATCGGCGTGGATCTGAAGAGCCCAACGATTCAGGAGGCCACGAAGCTCCAGCGCGCTGGGGTTGTCATGGATGCGAGCGCAGAACTTACGGAGTTCCTCGGCCGTTAGCTCCGAAGCGATTTGAGCCGCAAGCATTTCGGTAATCGCCAAGCGTGCCTCAGCCCCGGGGAGTTTCACCGGCACACTCAGACCAGCCGACAGGAGGCTCTGCAAAGACGGGTGGTAATCGGGTCGGAGTCTAGGTAGTTCCAGAGACGTAATCACAACTAAACGCGATGCTTCTTGCGCCTCCTTCAGAAGAATTACCAGTTCGGCTTGAGCTGCAGGTTTAGTGACCATTTCATGAAGGTTATCGATCAGCAACCCGTCGCACTGGCGATGGATTTGTCGAAAACGCGCCATGTCATCGGCCTTGATCCCTCGTTGGAGAGCTCGACCGAATTCATTGCCACTGGTGAGCGTCAACTTGCGGTTGGATTGATCGCGAGACCAGCGCCATAGGAGCTCGTGGGCAAGGGTTGTTTTGCCTGAGCTATTTGGGCCGAAAAGAATGATGGGCGATTTGCCGACGAGCCCCTCGATCGAGAGGCCGCTAAAGAGTTCTTCGACGGCAGCATTCTCCGACCCGACAACAAATTGGGGGACGATCAGCGCAGGAGGAGAGATGATTTGATGCACTCCACGTTTGATGTGGATGCGGCTAAGATCGATCTTTGTGAGTTCCTGCGTCGTGGTCATCAAGGCACTATTCGGCGGTATCCAGATAAGGGTCTTGTCCCATTTCCCTTTGGATTTTAGTCCGTTCTTTTTCGTGATAAAGCAGCGCCATGCGATCGCGAAAGTGTTTCCGCTCGACCTTGCGCTGGGCTTTTCGGAAAACCGAGGACATCGCATCGCTGAAACGCCCCTGCTGGCCAAGGACTTTGTATCTTTCGGAGGCTTTCAATCCAAAACCATTCCGAAGGATCTCATCGTCCAAGGCCAAATACTGGCGGTGGGTGCCCGGATCCCCTTGACGTCCGCAGCGTCCGATGAGCTGTCGGTCGATCCGCGCTGCATCGTGAAGCTCGGTGCATATAACCATCATCCCTCCGAGGCCCCTGACATCGTCTTGGAGCTTGACGTCCGTACCGCGGCCGGCCATGTTCGTGGCCACGGTGATTTGCCCTCGCTCGCCAGCAAGGGCAACGATCTCGGCTTCGCGCTCGATCTCGTTGGCATTAAGGATTTGCACTTTCATTCCTTGCTGCCTAAGCATACTTGCAAGGATATTCGATTTGTCGATCGATCGCGTACCGATCAGTACCGGTCGACCTAGAGCGTGTACTTCGCGAACCTCTTGAACGATTCGCTCGAACTTATCCATCATGTCAGCGCAAACGATGTCTGGAAGTTTCTTGCGCTGCGGGGGACGATTGGTGGGTACAGCAAGAACAGGCGTTTTGTAAATTTTGCGAAGCTCCCCGGCGCTGGTTGCAGCCGTTCCTGTCATACCGGCCAAGTACTTGTAACGCAGGAACAAGTCTTGGACGGTGATCCGAGCCGCTTGGCCTGTGGGTACCGAGACTTCGACACCCGCTTTGGCCTCGACAGCTTGGTGAATCCCATCGCGCCATTTACGACCTTCGGCAAGCCGCCCGGTGAATTCATCGACGATGACGATCTCACCATCGCGAACGACGTATTGACGATCCAGGTGATAGTCTCGAAGTACCCGGATGGCTCGCTCGATGTATTCGTACAGATCGACCAAAGCGACGGTACGAATCTCCTCAGGCCTTGGCAAAGAGCGTACGTGCTGCCGACCCTTGGAAGTCAACTCGACTTTGCGGCTGTCTTCTTCGAGCGTGTAGTCCTCTTTGTATTCGAAGTTCGATGCATGCTCGGAGGCCCATCGGAATGTAGCGATCACTGCTTCGCGAGCTTCGTCCCCCAGGGAGCCGATGATCAGAGGTGTTCGGGCTTCGTCGATGAGGATCGAGTCGGCTTCGTCGACCAGGGCAAAGTGCATACCCCTTTGGACCGGTTGTTCTCCTGCCGAGCTCCATCGTTCGTCGGAACCTGCACCAAGAAAGTCATTGACGTTTCGGCCTTGGGCTCGCATCAAAAGTCGATCTCGAAGGAAGTCGAAGCCAAACTCTTTGGCCGTCCCGTAAGTGATATCGGCCCCGTAGGCTTTGCGGCGTTGATCTTGATTGTGGTCGGTAAGGACGATTCCGACTTTGAGACCCAATGCTTCGAAGAGGGGTTTCATCCAGTCGGCGTCCCGATGGGCTAGGTAGTCGTTGACTGTAGCTAGGTGGGCGCCTTTGCCGAGCATCGAATGGAGCACCAGTGGCAATGTCGCCGTAAGTGTTTTTCCTTCACCGGTTTGCATCTCGGCAATACAACCGTGGTAGAGGCAAACGCCACCAAAGATTTGAACATCGTAATGCCGCATGTTCATTTTGCGACGCCCCGCTTCTCGAACCAACGAATAGCATTCGGGCAATAGAGTTTCGAGGGGCTCGCCACTTTTTGCGCGATAGATCAGCGACAGGAACTCTTTGCGAAGCTGCGGGTCGCTCAGGGATTTGCGGTTCTCTTCCAAACCATTAACCGCTCGAGCTTGTTCGAGCCATTGGTTGATTTTATAAGTTCCAACTCCGGGGATTTTCCAACCAGCTGCCACGTGTGGGCGGTAGGGAAGTTGTAGCTGGACGCCTTTGGAAGCGTTGGCAGGTGGGTTTTCGTTCGTGGCGGGTTTGTCGTTCATAGCTGCTCAATTTTAGCCAGCAATACGGTTGTATTTAGGCCTTGTTTGTGAGTTTGCCCACTTTTCCCAAAACTCCTATGCCGTCGAATCGTCGCTGTTTGGATGCAGAATCGATTTGCCAGCATTCTGTAGGGCTTGGGTATTTTATGAAAATTGTTCCTTATGTCCTTTTTTTTTCTTAGCTACGGCCTCTGACGGCCGATCCAAAGATGCGAAAGGTGCGCTTGGTAACGCGTAGCGAGAATAAAACATGAAAATCAATCGAACCACCCTCAGTTTGATCGTGGCCTCTCTGTGTGGAGTAGGGCCGACAATTGCATTTGGCCAGGACGCGTTGAGCGAGGCAGCTCGCTCGAGTGCCGGTCGAGTCGGTGACGCGGTAGGCGCACCCAAGGTACAAAGCGGAGCAAGTCAATCGATTTCCGATGCTGGGGAGGTCAAGGCCCCTGCAATGCGAAGTCCATCGGACAAAGCTGTCGCGGGAGCCTATCCCGTCACAACGGCTGCCCGTCCAAGCGGTGTGGTAGCATCGCGTGGAGCATCCGATTGCACTTCTCCTGGATGCACAACACCGGGTTGTGACTCGGCTGGTTGCGACTCGCGAGGATCGCTCGGAGTAGGTCGCATGGGCTTGGCAGGTGGCAAGCTTCTAGGAGGTGGAAAGCTATTGGGAAGTGGCCAAATGGGTCGTGGTGGCTCCTGCGATACTGGAGCTTGTGGCACAGGTGGCGGATGCGATTCTGGCGGAGCTTGTGGCTCAGGTGGCTTACTCAGTGGTTTTGGTGCCGCATGCGGAACCGGGACTGGCTGCAGGAGTCCTTTTGGAAGCGGCCTGGGTTGGGCCGAATCAGACACATTGCTTTGGTGGGGTCGTGGCCTTACCAATTCCCCTGTGATTGTCGGTGGCAACAGTGCAACGGTTTTGCCGACGAATCCTCTTTTGGGTGGATACGACAATCCTTTGGGAACCGACATGCTCTTGGGACTCAGGGGTAACGTAGGATTTTGGCTCGATGACTGCCAAAACTATGGTGTTGGCGGTCGAGGCTGGGGAGTGATTTCCCAGGGCGACGAGCAAGTGATCACCAATGGAGGCAACTCGACGGGGATCTCTTTCTTCAACACCTCGCTAGGACAACCTGACACGTACATCGTCAACTTGGATCGAGGTCCATTTGGCAAGAATGTCGGTGAGATCGGTGTGCTCAACGACCTGGATGTTTACTCGGGTGATCTTTACCTTAGAGCGTTGCTATTAGGGAATCAATGCAACCGAGTGGACCTGCTGGGTGGCTACACCTTCTTGCGACTCGATTCGGGGTATCAGCTTCGATCGAGGATCGTCGATGGTTGGACCGATGCACCTCCTCCGGTGACCACGGTTACGACGATTGTCGATCGTTTTTCGACGAAGAACGAATTCCATGGTGGTCACGTGGGCTTGCAATCAAGCATCAACCGAGGCCGATTCGGGTTGGGATTGATGGGCAAGGTTGCTATGGGCAACATGACCTCGACAAGCAACATCAGTGGCAACTACGAGCAGATTCCGCCGTTGCCAAGTCTTCCTGACCGCCAAAACCGAGGATTGTTTACTCAATCGAGCAACATCGGAACGGTCAGTCGCGATGCTTTTACCTTCATCCCTGAGATGAATGCCAAGCTTCGCTATCAACTTGGCCGATTCCAAGTTGGTGTAGGCTACACGATTGTGGTTCTTCCAGAAGTCGCCTTGGCTACCAGTCAGATCGACACCAACGTCGATGCGTTAGGGATTGTCAATCCTCCGACGGTTGCTCCGGTCAATCGATTCAACACCGAATCGTACTACCTACACGGTATCGACCTGGGCGTAACCTACAACTTCTAGTTGGATTCTAGCCAGACTCGATCGCTAAAACTTCACGAGATGTTTCGTAGCTAGGCTTCGAAACATCTCTTCGTTTCCACAGACACCGGACTGGATATGGTACCTGTTATCGTTCAAGGGATTGGAAATTGGTTGGATCATTTCCATCAGACACTTGGAACTTGGGAAAACCTTCTTTGCGACCTTCGTTCCGCCTATTTTCGCCAAGACCAAGATCAAATCCAAGCTCTTTGCGGGTCGATCGAATCTGCCAAAGAGATGATGATCCAGAGCAAGTCGGATCGGGAATCGATTTTGAGCCAAGCGAAAGAGCAAGGCTTTGATGCTGCGAATTTTCGCGAGCTTTCCAAGTTGCTCGATGGTCAATGGCCTGCGCTTTGGACCCATCGTCTCTCGGGACTCGAGCATCAAGTGGCTCGTATTGGTCAATTAGGGGTCAGCTTGTGGATCCACTCTTGCGAGTCTCGCGAGCTGGTCTCCGAACTCATGCAACTACTGGGAACCAAGTCGCCTCAGGTCGTCGATGAGACGCACAAAAAGGGGGATGCTACCGATGAGCACGACCCAGTGATCATCCCATTTCCTCGCAAGGCGGCTTGATGCCTACCAAATGCTCCGAAGCTCGACGCAGATGCAAGGCTCTTTGGACATTGTCACTTGGGCCTGACAGGTAAGTTGGCTGTAACGCGAGTTTTGCAGCACTAACTGCAGGATGGACTGGTCGTCTGGATCGACGATCCAGTATTCGGGCACAGCGAATTTTTCGTAGAGTTCCGGTTTGATTTGAGAATCGTTCTTGGATGTGGAAGGCGAGAGGATCTCTACGATCAAGTCGGGAACCCCTTTGACCTTCGCCGGCGTTAGGATCGATTTGCGGGCTGCCGAAACGATGACCAAATCGGGCTGAACGATATCGTGGGGGCTGAGTTGTACATCGACCGGTGCGTTGAACACCCATCCATGGCCCTTGAGCTCATACTCAAGCATGAGCTGAAGTTGCAAATGTCGAGAAACATGCTGGTGGTAAAGACTTGGGGCAGGACTCACGAAATGCTCTCCATCAACAATTTCATGGCGAAGCCCATCTTGGGGCATCGCAGCGTAGTCTTGGTAAGTCAGTGAGGTTTTCGTCGACATGGATTTGGGACTCCTTGGACTCCCATTTTAGACCACTGGCTTTCACAGAATCCACTGTGTCGACAAGAAATTGGAAGAATTGAGGCGAGCTTAAAGCTCCCACAGATGATTTCGGAGAAATCATCTACATTGAACTGATTTCGGAGAAATCATCACCACTGAGCCGCAACACATGGTTGTATTGCTGTGTTTAGCTACCTTCGATTTGGCTCAGGCGGATGAGGCTGATGAGTTCGTCGGTGCTCAGGCGTCCGGCTCGGTCGGCTCCGTCGAGCACACCGGCGATGAGCTCCCGTTTGTCCTCGTGCAAGGCGAGGATCTGTTGCTCGATGGTGTCCTTTGCCACGAGCCGATAGACCGTCACGGCCCGCTGCTGGCCGAGCCTGTGGGCTCGGTCTGTCGCTTGATCCTCGACGGCAGGGTTCCACCAAGGATCCATGTGGATGACGTAATCGGCTGCCGTCAAATTCAATCCCGTACCACCGGCCTTGAGCGAAATCAAAAACAGATCCCCTTCGCCAGCTTGGAAGGCATCAACGGCTTCCTGTCGCTTGGCCGCTGGAGTCGATCCATCGAGGTACTGGTAACGGATCCCGACGCGATCGAGCGATTCTCGCAAGAGGCTCAGGTGCTGAACGAATTGACTGAATACCAATGCTCGGTGTTCGCCCTCTCGAAGTTCGCTGACGATCTCCATGAATAAATCGAGCTTGGCACTGGACTTGTCCCATCTCTTATCGACCAGTCGTGGATGGCAAGCCAATTGTCGCAGTCGAGTTAGCCAGGCCAAGACACGGATCCGCATCTGGGCATCGGTGTCACCCGATGGACCTTGGGTTAGCTCGGTGAGTGCTGCGAGTCTTGCCGCATCGTATTTTTTGCGCTCGAGCTCGGAAAATTCGGCCAAGCGGACAACTTCGGTCCTCTCGGGTAGTTCGCTAAGTACTTCTTTTTTTGTCCTTCGTAAGATGAAGGGTTTGACGACTCGCCCCAACGCGAGCAAGCGATCCTTGGAGTTGTGGCGCTCGATGGGTTCCGCGAAATTCTTACGAAACTTTTCCCAAGACCCCAAAAGTCCAGGACTGACGGTTCGCATCAGACTCCAGAGTTCCCCGAGGTGGTTCTCTAGTGGTGTGCCCGAGAGGGCTAGGTGCCAGTCGGCTTCGAGTTGACGTACGGCTTGTGCCGTCTTGGTGTTGAAGTTCTTAATGAACTGGGCTTCATCGAGCACCAGGGTATTCCATGCCCGTTTGGTGAATCGGTCGATATCGCGCTGTAGAAGTTGATAACTGGTGATGATCAGGTCGCCTGGTCCTGCCGAATCGATGAGTGTTTGGCGATCGTGTTCGCGGTAGAGTTTGGGACGTAACGAAGGAGCGAATTTTTCAGTTTCGCGTTGCCAGTTCGAACCGACGCTCGTCGGAGCGATGATCAGGGCCGCGCCGTTTTTTGCGCGATCCAAGAGGATCCCTAGGGCTTGGACGGTTTTCCCAAGACCCATGTCGTCGGCCAGCACGCCACCGATGCCCCAATGAGCGAGTCTTGCAAGCCATCCATAGCCGGAGATTTGATAATCGCGCAAGCTTGCCTGGAGTGTCTCGGGCACCTTGGGTTTGAGCTTGCGGGCTCCGGCCAGCCGGGCCAGAGCTTCTTTCCACGAAAGATCGGCATCGACCGAGATGTCGCTACCGAGGGCTTCTTCGACAACGGCTGTACCGGCCTTTGAAACTCGGATCTCTCCTGCATCACCGATGGAAACATCTTGGATGGCCCCGAGGCGTTGTCGCAACGAATCGGAGATCTGTGCAAATTGGCCATCTCCCAGTGGCACGAACCGTCGCCCTTGACGCAAGGCGGTAAGGAGTTCTGCAAGAGGGATTTCCAGCCCGTCGAGTTCTGCAAAACCATCGAGCCCGAACCAATCTCGGCCGCTGGAAAGTTTGACTTGGAGCCTTTGTGGCGTGATCTCGCCGATGACTTGCATGGGCTGGCTTTTGGGCCAGCAGACGGGGGGGGCTAAGCCACCGAGGTTTTGAATGCGCTGTAGCAAATCCAGTGCATCATCGGGAGTTGCCGCTAGCCAAGTGTAAGGGCTTTCGTAAGCCAAGAGTTGGAGTTGAGATCGCTCGGCGTATTCGTCGGCTCGCGAGGCCTCTTCCTCAAGCGCTCGGAGCAACTGATAGCGGCCTGCAGTCGTCGCGACCCTGAGTCGCTCGGGTTCTTGGCCAGGCACAGGGGGTTCGACGACCGCATCGCAAGCGACTCGAAGTGCGACCTGAAGTCCTTCTTTGCCTCGCGGGGACAGATGCAATTCGATCTTGGGCTCTAGAGGCTGCTCTGGTCCAGCTAGGGCTTCGGGCAGTTGAACCTCGAGCCGTTTGGGTTTGGCCACATAGACAATCAGATCTGCGAACTTTTCGGCTGTGTCTCGATCCATGACCGCCTCGCGACGATCCGCTGCGCTGAGGTCATTGATGAGCCTGAGGATTCGCGATTCGATGGTGCTCATCCAAAGAATATGCCGTTCCCGATCAATTCTTAAAAGAAGCGATTCGGTGTTGTGAATGGTTCCCAGGAAGATCGTCGGGTCTTCATGGATTGCATCGATACGAACGTTCGATTGGAAGACCGCCGGCTTGAACACCTCTCCTTCTTGCTCTAGACGAACTTCGATCGGAACCTCTCGGATCCGAATCGGTGTTTGCACTGGATCGTCCAGCGTGCAATTCGGATGATCGATCAGCAGTCGCAAGCATTCGCGGATGACTCTGGGAGTTTGCCCTCGATAGGAGTCTTCGGCCGACTGAAGCACCAGCACGAGCATCTTGTCGGCCGGGTGGGTAAGAGCGATGTCTGGGACGGTGTCAAAGTTATCTCGAAGGAGCCGGCCTTTGTTCCATCCTCCGCGTTTGCGTGAGGTTTGAAGGTAGGCGTGGATATTCACTCCGTAGCTTGAGTACTGCAATCGCCACTGGATACGCTGCAGGCGACGATCGGGATCCTCGTCGGGTTCGGCCTCGGCCAATACTTCCTCGATCTCGGGTTTGAGATACCCGAGAGATTCGACCAGTTTCCGGCCTGCTTGGCGACCGTCGGTGATGCAACTGAGCATCCACTCAATCGCATCGCTTGAGTTGCGCTGCGTGAGTTGTCGACGCAAATAATTCAAACAGTGGACTTGGTGCACGCATGGCTTGGTCGCTTCGGTGCAGGAGCAAGTCAGCACAATGTTGCGAATGACTCTGCTGGCTGTGACATCGCCGATTTGATCGATGTGTTTTGGATCCAATTCGATCGCGATACCCGTCGTGAATTGGCCTTTGACTGGCGAGACGCCTTCGAGTTCGAATTGAAAGGCGAGCGTCGTGTCGGTGTTCTTGAGTCGGGGCAGATCGTTCGATGCAAAGTACCGCGACATCAAAAGTTGCTGCGGCTTGAACTTCTTCTCTTGCAGAGCGATCGCACTGAGGATGTGGACAATGATTCCGCTGGATTGCGGCAGGTCCAATTGGGACAATTTCGACATGCAGAATGCTGGATCTATCGATGAGTAATCAAGGAATGCAAACCGACTAGTGTGGTCGATCCATTGAACTTCGCAAGGCGAAATCGATGCTGGAAAAGCAATAAGTCCATGAAGATCCTTTCGTCAGGCTCCATCGATTTGCAAGCTAAGCAAGCATGCAAATAAATGATGCGGTTATCTTCAGTAAACAGAGCTCGAGCAATGCTCAAGGGCTTGACGAATCGATCGCTTTGGTGTAGGCCCCCAAGCCTCCGACGATCGGGAGATCCAGTTGGCACTGCTCGATTGCAAAATCCAGTCGAGTGCCTGGCTCTGGCCAAAGAGTAAAATCTCGATCGCTTGAAACTAGAACCAAGCCGATCTGCTCGCCGGCTTGGAGGATCTGGTCATCGGGTTGCAACTCGAACTCCACATCGCGGAACTCTCCAGGCACCATTGGCTTCTCTGTCCAGATCGATTCGGCATTTGCAGGATCGGCCCACCCACGGGTGATTACGTCATCGGTGATCCGCTCGCTGGATGTCCAAGGCAGGGAGACCAGCCAGACCGAAAGGCATGCCGTAGGTCGGTCGCAAGCGACTCGAAGCTTGATTTTTGCGATGCCAGACAAATGCAGTGGCTCTTTGAGCTTTGGCG
This sequence comes from Pirellula sp., assembly GCA_040381975.1. Lineage (GTDB taxonomy): Bacteria > Planctomycetota > Planctomycetia > Pirellulales > Pirellulaceae > JBKCUI01. The sequence goes on along the minus strand of JBEIGI010000007.1, from coordinate 70,557 downwards.
TCGCGTAGATCAAACGATGATTGCTCCACTCGGCCTGGATCAACTGTGGAACGCTAAACGAGAAGTTATCGATCAACTCTTCGACAAGCGATGACTCCGGCTTGGTCGAGCTTTCGATTCGACTTGCACTAAGTGCGGGTGTGAGTTGTCCGATCCTTCGGCCAGACCCTTGGGGCCTAAAGGTAACCACCTGTGCGTCCGGATTAGGATAGTCCTTGTAGGTTTCGGGTTTGCTGTTGCGTTTGCCTTCGCGAACGATCCAAGCGTTGGGCTCGTTCATGACTTGATTGTCTTGATCGTAAAGAAAATGGGAGAACCATTTATTCAGCAGAGCGATTGGGGGTTGGCCACCGTGTCCACCTTGATGGTAGTAGATCTTGCAAGGAAGACCTTTTTTTTGGGCTTCTTGGTAGATGCGGTAGGAGTGTTCGGGCATGACGTTCCAGTCGTTGAAAGCGTGGGCCATGAGCATGGCAGCCTTCATGCGATCGAGTTGGTGGATGTAGTCTCGACTCTTCCAAAATTCATTATAGTCGCCGGTGGTGCGATCGAACTCCTTGAGCATCCCTTCATCACGTACGTTGCAGTCACAGTACTTGCGAGACGCTTCGTATCCGGTATCGATGAAATCATAGAGCACATCGATATCCTCTCCCATGTATCCTCCCGGATGGCGTATGAGCCCATTGGAACGGTAGTAGTGGTAGTACGAAGTGTTCGGAGCGATCGGCACGATGCATTCCAAGCCGTCGACACCGGTGGTGGCTGCCGCTAGGCATAGGGTTCCGTTGTACGATGTGCCAATCATTCCTACTTTTCCGGTAGACCAAAACGCATTGACCTCTTGGTCCCCGTCAACGCTTGTGTAACCCTTAGCTCGGCCGTTGAGCCAATCGATTACGGCTTTGGGTGCAAGCGACTCGTTGGATCCTCCGACTGTCGGACAGCCTTGGGATAGCCCCGTTCCGGGCGAAGCCGAATGAACCACTGCAAATCCGCGAGGAACCCAATCGGCAATGTGTTCGCCACTGAGTCTCGGTCGTTTGGATTGCTGCGGAATCGCAGGAGGCGTTTGATGCTTGGGGGGAGGAGAGTTGAGATTCTGCCTGGGGTTCCACATGTAATCGGGGGAGTTCGAACCGGTCCCCGAATAATAGGGACTAGACTGGTACACCACCGGTACCTTCAAGCCCTGGGTCTCGGTTGGCTTGGGCCTTGTCACGCTCACATGCACTCGATCGAGTTTGCCATCGTTGTCCGAATCGAACTCGGTTTGGACGAACAGGTCGTGCTCAACCCATTCGCTTTTGAAACCCTCGACGACTTGGGCAAGACCATCGACAAAGACCGGTTTGGTTTGCTCAGAGGAACCGCCGTCTTGAGCCCAAGCGTATGGGCAAAATGTCAGGCTCGAAAAGGACAAACTGAAAACTGCAAGGCTCGTAACGAAGCCTCCGGTTGCGATGGAATGGATACTCTTAATCATTTTCTTCATTGGGTTGCATGGATTGGCCTTCGGCAAGTCGGCTCAAATCGTTCCAAAAGGTTACATATTTGTTGCGGTCTTTGATGTACTCGTCGTCGAAAACCGCGCGGCGGAGTTCCTCGCGTTGATCCACGAATTTGGAATAGTCTCGGGGATCATCGGGATGGAACACAGGACATGGCTTATCGTAGACGATCGTTGCACCTTGGTTGCCTTCGGTGTGGAATCGAGACATGCCGATGACTCGATCGGCAACAAAGATCGCTTCGTTGAGTTCATGGGTGACCATCAAGATCGTGTATTCAGGCCGTTTGCCTTCACGTTTGCGTTGCAGATTCTCTTGATAGAACCCAAGGAGCATGTACTGCAACTCTTCTCGCATGGCTTCATCCAAGGCACCGAAAGGTTCATCGAGCAGAACGACTTTCGGTCGCATGATCAGGGCTTGGGCCACCGCAACGCGTTGCTTCATACCCCCGGACATCTCTCCTGGATACTTACCGCAAGCATGTTCGAGTCCGACTTTTTCTAGAAACTCCCGAGCTTGTGTCAAATGCTGACGCCTTTGCTTGAGGTACTTTGGAAAAAGAGCCAAGCGAGAGAAAAAAGAACTCTGATCCAATTTGAGTCCGAAGGCCACATTGCCTTCGGCGGTCAAAAAATCGTAAAGCGAATATTGCTGGAAGACGATACCGACGTTTCGAGTCGGGCCGGTCACCGGCTGGCCGTCGGCTAGGATTTCACCCTCGCTCGGTGGATGGGTTCCAAGGATCGCTTTGAGCAAGGTGCTCTTTCCGCAACCGCTCGGTCCGACGATCGCAACGATTTGTCCTGGCCATATCTTGAGATTGATCCGATCCAAGACCGGGAATTCACCAAAGCGGTGAGAGACGTTTCGGATCTCAAGGGCGTACTGGCTCATTGCGAGTGATTGGGGGTTGAGGCATGGTGGTCTGTTTTTCCACCGGAGAGACGTTTAAACAATTCTAACAAACCCACCACTGCAGTGCCTGCAAAGATCCCAATAGCAAAATCGAAGACAAAGGGTCCAAGAAAACTCAACAAGCCACCAAGAAGAGGGACTCCATGGAGGAAATGCGAGAACGATTCGCTCCAATGGTGAAGCGTTTCAAACTGATGGCTGATGATCCCGCCACCGACAAGGAACATCGCAGCCGTTCCAGCAATCCCCAAAAAGCGAAGCAGGTACGGGGCGATCCAAAGGATGCCCGCACCGAGTCTCCGAAGACTCGAGTCGATGGGGCTAGAACCCTTGCGATCGATGAGCCGAAGTCCCAGATCGTCGAGTTTGACAATCCCAGCGACCAGCCCGTAAACACCGACGGTCATCAAGGCACCGACGGCCAGCAATACACCGAGTGTGACACCAAAGGACTGACCGGCCAGGGTACCAAGGGTAATAACAATGATCTCAGCCGAAAGAATAAAATCGGTTCGAATCGCCCCTTGGATTTTCTCTTTTTCAAGCTTGACTGGATCGATGTCCGGATCGCTGAAGGTTTGCAATCGCTTCTCGCGATCCACTTGGTCTTGCTCCGGGCTTTTGGGATGAAGCCAAGCGTGGAGAATCTTTTCAACACCTTCGAAGCAAAGGTAGACTCCACCGAGCATCAGCAAGGGTTTGATGGCCCAGGGGGCAAGCCAACTGATGAGCACCGCAGCGGGAATCAAAATTGCCTTGTTGATCGCCGAGCCGCGGGCTACTTTCCAGACCACCGGCAACTCGCGATCGGCCGAGAGCCCAGTGACTTGTTTGGCGTTGAGAGCCAAGTCGTCCCCGAGGACCCCAGCGGTCTTTTGAACTGCGACTTGGCTCATCGTCGAGACATCGTCAAGAATCGTGGCGATGTCATCAAGAAGAGTAAAGAGCGTAGCGCCTGCCATGGTTTGGCTGACTAGCCCTTCTTCGCTGCTTCGTACCGCTTGGTCACTTCGTTCCAATTAACGACATTCCAGAAAGCGGCGATGTAATCGGGGCGACGGTTTTGGTACTTGAGATAATAAGCATGTTCCCAGACGTCCAATCCCAAGATTGGAGTGCCTTCGATTCCTGCAACAGCTTTACCCATCAGCGGGCAGTCTTGGTTGGCGGTCGATCCGATTTCGAGTTTGCCGTTGTTGACCACAAGCCAAGCCCAACCCGAGCCGAAGCGACCGACACCTGCGGCTGCGAATTTTTCCTTGAATGCATCAAAGCTTCCGAAAGTCGCTTCGATATCTGCGAGCAAAGCTCCCGAAGGCTTGCCACCTGCATTCCAGCCGATGACGTTCCAGAAGAAGGTATGGTTCCAGTGCCCACCGCCGTTGTTTCGAACAGCCGTACGCTTCTCGTCAGGGATGGCGGCCAGATTGGTGATGACCTCTTCGATCGTTTTGTTTTCAAAAGGGGTGCCTTCGAGCGCTTTGTTCAAATTATTGACGTAGGCTTGATGGTGCTTGCCGTGGTGGATTTCCATCGTTTGAGCATCGATGTGGGGCTCCATCGCGTTGGATGCGTAAGGCAAAGGTGCAAGCGTAAAAGGCATTATGGATTCTCCTGGGAAACGAAACTTCGGAAAGCAAACAATCGGACAGAGGATCGAGTATAGTATAGGAACCCGGTCTCGCCGATGGATTAACTTAAGGCAGGAGCGGTTTTTTCGCCAGTGGCAAGGCATCCCAGGGGCCCGAATCTCACGATAGAAAAAGGTGATTTCACTGAGTATGAAACCCGTCGCAATCGTTTACTTTTCCACATCTGGTCACACCCAGCAACCTGCCCATGCGATTGCCCAGGGGGTGCGGAGCGTGCCTCAGTCCACGGCCACCCTTTGGCGGATCGAAGCGGGGGATATGCCACAGGGCCGTAGGAAAAGCGAAGAGATCGCTTCGGGTTTGCTTCGAGCAGATACGATCGTCTTTGGAACCAGGACCTCCGTAGGGGGGATCACCAGACGGCCAGACTCTTCGGACAGCCGATTGCCGATGCGACCCACCGCTGCTAACGAACCTAATAGTCCGATTTACCAATCGACCGATACTTTCAGAGGATACTTAGTGTGAGATTTTCCAGAATGACGAGATTCCTTGCGGCACTAACCTTGGCTTTGCCATGTGCTGCCGATGCTCAAGACTCGATTTCGTTTAATCGGGATATTCGCCCGATCTTATCGGACAATTGTTTCTTTTGTCATGGGCCGGATAATAACAAGCGAGAAGCGGACTTGAGGCTCGATACGCTTGAAGGCCTCCACGGCAAAGAGGACAAGCCAGGAGCAATCGTTCCAGGTAAACCTCAAGAGAGCCAACTCATCGCAAGAATCCTTTCGCAGGATCCTCAAGAACACATGCCTCCGCCTGCAAGCGGTAAAAAACTCACGCCCGAGCAAATCGAATTGCTCGGCAAATGGGTTGCCCAAGGTGGTCCGTACGAAGGTCACTGGGCTTTCTTGCCTCGCAAAGTCGCTGATACCACAGGCGCCGCCACAAGCGATCAGCAGATCATCCAGCGCATCGATACTCTGATCGATGCCGACATCGCCAAGCAACGGCTTGTGGCAAGCCCCAAAGCGGATCGAATCACCCTGCTTCGTCGACTCTATTTCGATCTTACGGGTCTGCCTCCGACCGATGCTCAGGCCAAAGAGTTCCTATCGGACACGACGCCACAAGCCTACGAAAAGCTCGTCGATCGCCTGTTGGCGTCGCCCCATTTCGGTGAACGGATGGCCATGTGGTGGATGGACTTAGTGCGTTATGCCGACTCGGTCGGATACCACGGAGATCAAGAAGTAAGCGTCTCGCCGTTTCGCGAGTACGTCATCCGATGCTTCAATGACAACAAACCCTTCGATACCTTTACGATTGAACAACTCGCAGGTGATTTGCTTGAGACACCGAGTTTGGATCAAAGGATTGGTTCTGGCTATAACCGGCTCGGAATGATGAGCGCCGAAGGGGGCGTTCAAGACCGCGAGTATTTAGCTAAGTACATGGCCGAGCGCGTTCGCAATGCCAGCGGAACCTGGCTTGGAATTACCCTCGGGTGTGCCGAGTGCCACGATCATAAATTCGATCCCCTTTCGACCAGGGACTTTTACAAGTTCGGAGCGTTTTTTGCAGACATCAAAGAACGAGGCTTGTACTCAGGTGCAAACTCCGATGGAAATTGGGGGCCTTACGTCAAAGTTCCTTCGGAGCAGGAATCTCAGGAACTCAAATCGATCGATGACAAGATCGCACAAGTCAAAGCCACCATCGATCAGAACACCCCTGAGTTTCTTGCCGACATGAAAACTTGGGAAGCCAATCAAGTTCCATGGACGGTACTCAAAGCCGACTCGCTCGTTTCGCTTGAAGGAGTGACACTCCGGGAGCTTGCCGACGGATCCTACCTAGCCAGCGGCATCAACCCTTCGAACGATACCTATTTGTTTACCACGAAGGAGCTTCCGGCTGGTGTCACCGCACTTCGCTTGGAGGTATTGCCCGACGATTCCTTACCCCGCAAGGGACCAGGCCGCGCGGGCAACGGAAACTTTGTCCTTTCGGAGTTTGTCGTCCAGCATCGCCCAGCCACTGGCTCGACAAGCCTTGTCGCTCTGGCCAACCCGAGTGCGACCTACGAACAAACCGGCGCTGCTGGCGGGAATCCTTATGGAAAATGGGTCGTGGCCGCTGCGTTGGACAAGGATCAAAAGGGTCGGAATTGGGGATGGGCGGTCATGGAGGAAGTCGGCAAACCCCATGCGGCGATTTTCGAGACGGTGGAAGATTTGAAGATCTCTGCGGGCGATTCGGTGGTCATCGGACTTTTGCAAAACCTCGATAATCCTCAACATACGATCGGGCGATTTCGCTTGTCGGCAACAACTGCCAAGCGACCCGTACAAGCGGCTACGAGTCTTTCGTCTGAGCTCGAGGCGATACTGGCCACTGCCAAAGCAAGTCGCACTCCTGAACAAGTGGCCAAGCTCATGGCCCACTACCGATCGATCGCACCGAGACTCCAACCCCAGCGTCAGGAGCTCGCTGCGCTGATCAAAAGCCGAGAGGAGCTCGACAAAAAGATTGCAACGACGCTCGTGACCGAGGCCGTCGCGCCGCGCACGGTGAGGGTCTTGGCTCGTGGCAATTGGATGGATGAGACCGGAGAGGTCGTCTTGCCGGCATTTCCTGTTTCGTTGACAGCAAATACAGCCAATCCTCTAGCCGATGATCCGAGCCGAAGACTCACTCGCTTAGACTTGGCAAAATGGATTGTCGATCCGAATCATCCGTTGACGTCCAGGGTGTTGAGCAATCGTTTGTGGAAGCTGTTTTTTGGGAGTGGTATTTCGCGCAAGCTCGACGACTTGGGCGCCCAAGGAGAGTGGCCATCGCATCCAGAACTCCTTGACGAACTGGCTCAGTGGATGATCGATACAGGTTGGGACACCAAGCGTTGGATAAAGACCGTGTTGATGACCGAGGCTTATCAGCGTAGTTCGATTCCAAAGGCCGAAGTTCGAGACAAAGATCCGTACAATCGGTACTTGGCTAGGCAGGGGCGATTTCGGTTGGATGCCGAGATGGTAAGGGACAATGCCTTGGGTGTCAGCGGTCTGCTGGTGACTAAGCTTGGGGGTCGGAGTGTACGTCCCTATCAGCCGCCAGGATATTGGGCCTATTTGAATTTCCCTCAGCGTGAATGGCAAAACGGGGCAGGGGAGGACCTTTACCGTCGCGGGCTCTACACCCACTGGCAGCGGCAGTACCTGCATCCTAGTTTGCTCGTGTTCGACGCACCGAGTCGTGAGGAGTGTACTGCGGATCGACCAAGATCCAACACACCTCTGCAGTCGCTGGTGTTGCTCAACGACCCGGTCTACATCGAGGCCGCGCGAAGTTTTGCCGAGCTTATCGCAAGGCAAGCAGGAGACCCTTCGGACAAGCTCGAATATGCGTTTGAGCGGGGACTATCGAGGGCACCTTCGGATAAAGAAAAGGAAGTGCTGCTAGGACTCTACAGTGCGCACTTGGAGCAGTTCAAGGCTTCGGCTCAGTCGGCTAAGGAATTGCTCAGCGTCGGAAGTCGGCCTGTTGCAAACGACATCGATGCTGCTGAACTTGCAGCTTGGACGAGTGTTGCTCGGGCACTGATGAACTTGCATGAGTTCATTACGCGATACTGAGACTGAGTTAGTTAGAACTGATTTACTTTTAAGGATCTTGGATCACACATGAGCTCCCACCTGGATTGGATTGGTCGCCGAACGTTTTTACAAAGGCCCGGAATCAGCCTTGGGGCGATGGCCCTTGGTTCGATGCTATCGCGAGGGACTTGGGCAAGCCCTGCCGATGCGTTGGATGCTTCCAAAGGTACGATTCAGCCCTTGCATCATGTGCCCAAGGCCAAGCGGATTATTTGGCTGTACATGGCAGGAGGCATGACCCACCTGGAGACGTTCGATCACAAGCCCAAGCTTGCCCAGATGCATGGTCAACCGATGCCGGAGTCGATCACCAAGGGCCAGCAGATCGCACAGTTGCAGGGGCAGAAACTCAATTGCTTTGCCCCCCAACACAACTTCAAACCCTGGGGGCAAAGTGGTCAGGTGATTTCGGAGATTTGGCCTCAATTGGCCTCGAAGTGTGCCGACCAGATGTGCATCGTCCGATCGTTGCATACCGATGCGATCAACCATGATCCTGCCCATACATTCATGAACACCGGGTCGATGATCAGCGGCAGGCCAGCGATGGGTTCATGGTTGCTCTATGGCCTAGGTGCCGAAACGGATAACTTACCCGGTTTTGTGGTGATGGTTTCGACGGGCAAGTACGGGCAGCGTCAGCCGATAGCTGCCCGCCAGTGGCATTCGGGTTTCTTGCCAGGGCAATACCAAGGAGTGGAGTTTCGGGGTACGGGAGATCCTGTTCTGTATGTCGGGAACCCTAAGGGGGTCGATATTCAAAAGCAGCGGCAGGTAGTCGATGCGGTCGCCTCGCTCAACGGGCTTGCTCAGCAGCGGCTTGAGGATCCCGAGATCGCCACGCGGATCCAACAGTATGAACTTGCCTTTCGCATGCAATCTAGCGTGCCGGAACTGATGGATGTCTCGAAGGAGCCGAATCATATTTTTGATTTGTATGGGACCAAGGGTGGTGATGGTTCGTTTGCATCGAATTGTTTGCTAGCTCGGAGGTTGGCAGAACGAGGGGTTCGATTCATTCAGCTTTACCATCGCGATTGGGATCATCATGGGGCGGTCAAGGCGCATTCGGAGGGGACCGCCAAGGAGGTCGATCAGGGTGTCGCGGCGCTGATTACGGATCTGCAGCAAAGGGATATGCTCAAGGATACGATCATCGTCTTTGGTTCGGAGTTCGGTCGAACGCCGATGGCCCAAGGCGATGGACGGGATCACCATTTAGCCGGATTTACGATGTGGTTTGCTGGTGGTGGTTTCAAGCCTGGATTTAGCTTTGGGGCGACCGACGAGTTTGGATACCATGCGGTTGAGAATGTCGTTTCGGTGCATGATATCCATGCGACCTTGCTCCATCAGTTAGGGATCGACTATCAGCGGTTCAGCTACAAATTCCAGGGGTTGGATTCTCGGCTTACCGGTGTCGAACCTTGTCGCGTAGTGCACGAGTTGCTCGTGTAAGATGGTGTCGATTCCGCGGCGATTTGAATTAGGTAGCGATCATTGATGAAATCCGACCAGCATTGGATGCAGGTAGCATTGGAATTGGCCAAGAGGGGGCAGGGATATGTCGAGCCCAACCCCATGGTCGGATGCGTGGTAGTTCGTCAAGGTGAGCTGATCGCAAGCGGATTTCACCAGCGCTTTGGCGGTCCTCATGCGGAGGTAAATGCACTCGATAGATTGGATACCCAAACGGTAGCTGAATCGACCATCTACGTGACGCTCGAGCCCTGTGCGCACTATGGCAAAACACCTCCTTGTGTAGAGCTGCTTTTGAAGAATCCTCCTGCGCGTGTCGTGATCGCTATGGAAGATCCTTTTGAACAGGTCGCCGGGCTTGGGATCGGCAAGCTCAAGCAGGCAGGAATCGACGTAACGGTTGGATTGCTTGGGGATCAAGCCCGGGAGCTCAATGCACCCTACTTGAAGAGACTCTCAAGCCGATTGCCGTGGGTGATTGCCAAATGGGCCATGACGCTCGATGGGGCGATAGCGACAAGCACGGGGGATTCCAAATGGATTTCCAACGAGCTTTCAAGACAACAGGTGCATCGACTGCGATCGAGGGTCGATGCGATCCTTGTAGGAAGCTCGACGGTGCTTGCGGATGATCCGATGCTCACTGCGCGATTGGGAGCAGGAGAGTCGGTTGCGAGAAAGGCGATTCGAGTCGTTTTAGATAGGCGATTTCGGATCGGTAGTTCGAGCCAGTTAGTTCGCACCGCAAGGCAGACGCCTGTTTGGGTAGTCGTCGACCCAAGGGTGCTTAGGAGTATGCCCCAGAAGAGGTCAGAGTTTGAGGAGTCGGGAGTGGAGTTCTTGGAGCTCGATGTTCAGTCAGCAGTTGACGTTTCCCAAGCGGAGCTAACTCAGGTGCTGTGTGCAATAGCAAGCAGAGGTGGGACCAATGTGCTTGTCGAAGGTGGGGCAGGGGTTTTGGGAAGTTTCTTCGATGCAAAGTTGGTCGATCAGGTCGAATGCTACATCGCTCCGAGAGTCATTGGGGGCCAAGATGCCCGACGTGCAGTAGCGGGGTTCGGGGTAGAGTCGATTGCTAGGGGTTGTGAATTTCAGTCGATCCGCTGGGATGCAATCGACGGAGACCTTCATTTTTCCGGGGTGGTGGCAAGGTGTCCGGCCCGCTGATGCGGGTCTCCTTTTTGTCAGCATGTTGCGAATTTATGGCAATTAGCTCGCCCAAGGCCTTGATTCGCTTGACAATTACCCTGTCGAAGAGTTGTAATATCTGTTGGTATCGCCGCAGCGGATCGTCGCGACGGCATGGACTGATCGGTCTAATTTTTTGATAACCCACATTTGAGGAAATGCGATGCGCGCGAAATTTTTACTAGCGATGTGCTTGGCAAGCATGCCGATGTGCTTGGTCGGTTGCGATTCAAGCACCGAGAACCAAGTTGGCACTGGTGCTGGCGAGATGCCACCAGATGTTAAAGAGCGACTTGAGAAGCAAAACAAGGCTTACGAAGAAGCTATGAAGAAGCCGATCAACACCGACGGACGCACTGCGCCTCCAGGTGGCTGATCTGTTTGCGAATGCCTTTTGAAAAATCAATCAAAGCCTCTCCTAAGTCGAGAGGCTTTTTTGTTTTGGGCTATTGGGGAATGATTGTGGGTGGCTCGGAGTTCATATTATTCGGGTAGCCTACCACTGGCTTTATGCCGAATCGCGTTGAATTAAAAGCGGAACGGCGCGAGCCGTCCGGTGAAAACCAATCGAATTCGCGGACATTCCATCACTCACCGGAGTGCTTGCGCACTACCGCTTGCACTAATTCAACGCCATTCGGTTTTATGCCAGTGGAGGCCCATGATGTTCTACCCACGATAATTCTTCAAGAACCTTTTATCTTGAGCTATTCAGGAATGATTGTGGCTAAAGACAGTTTGCGTCAGCTAACCCCGTGGATGGAACTGTTTGTGGACTTTTTTGAGTTTGCTGTTTTCGACTTGGGTGTAGATCTGCGTTGTTTCGATGCTTGCATGACCTAACATCTCTTGGATGAGCCTTAGATCCGCACCACCGGCAAGAAGGTGAGTGGCAAAGCTATGGCGAAGGGTATGCGGCGATGTTTCTGGATCGATGCCAACTCTTAGAGCGTACCGTTTGACCAATTCCCAAATTGCTTCGCGGCGAAGCCGCAAACCGCTACGCGAGAGGATCAGCCAAGGCGTTTGCTTTGGGTCTCGATTCTCAATCAACTCAACTCGCGACGTGCACAAGTACTCTCGAATCGTTTCGACGGCACGCTGGCCCAGTGGAACCATGCGTTGCTTGCTCCCTTTGCCTTCGGCCATGCAGTAACCTTGATCGAGAAAGACGTTCGCAAGGAGCATGTCGGAGACCTCTGACACACGGCAACCGGTCGCATAGAGCAGTTCGAGAATCGCGCGATCGCGCAGCCAAAGCGGATCGTATTTTTGGGGGGCTGTAAGAAACCGATCGATCAGGGTGACGTTGATGACCGTAGGTACCCTCCGCCAAAGCTTTGGGGTCGTCAGGAGTTCGGCTGGATTGTCGGTGATGGCTGCTTCGAGTTGCAGGAATTTGTAAAACATCCTGAGTGAAACGATATGCCTTGCGATCGAGCTGGCGGCCAGTTTCTGGTCCTTGAGCCAGACCAAATAATTGGTTAAATCGTCAATCTTTAGCTTGTTGGGCAAGCGACCTGCGAGCCAAGTCTGGAAGTGTTCAAGATCGCGTTGGTAGGCCTCGACGGTATTAGAAGCAAGGTGGCACTCGGTCCGCAGATAGCTAACGAATCGCTCAGACCAGCCGGAAAAGCTGGTTTCGGGCTGTGGTGCAAGCTGGTTTTGGAGCGAAAGTTTCTTAAGTTTGCTTTTCATATCTGCAATATACCTTATCGTTTCGGGCGATTACACTTGTTAATGTGGGTGCTTCAAAGTTCAATTGATGTTTCTTTTCATCATAGGTGCAGTGCATGAGGGTTTTAGTCGTTGGAGGTGCTGGATACATCGGTTCGCACACAGTCAAGTTGCTCAATGAAACCGACCATGAGGTTTGGGTTTACGATAATTTATCGATGGGACATCGCCAAAGCGTTGAGCCTAAACAGTTGATTGTCGGTGATCTGTTTGACCGAACCTTGCTAGAAAGGATGCTCGAAGAAAAGCGGATCGAGGCGGTCATGCACTTTGCTGCTTTCGCCTACGTGGGTGAATCGGTTCAGGATCCGGCCAAGTATTATCAGAACAATATCGCTGCGACTTTGGGACTCTTTGAGGCGATGCGAGCAAAAGGGGTCAAGAAGTTTGTTTTCTCCAGCACAACAGCTACGTATGGTCAGCCGGAGAAGATTCCCATCGCCGAGGATACGCTTCAGTTGCCGATCAATCCATATGGTTTTACCAAATTGGTGATCGAGCGAGCCTTGAAAGACTATGCTCATGCCTATGGCTTTGCCGGTGCCTCACTGCGTTACTTCAATGCTTCGGGTGCAGCCGCCGATGGTTCGATCGGAGAAGATCACACACCTGAAACGCATCTGATCCCTTTGGTGCTACAAGTCGCTTTGGGACAGAGAGAGTCGATACAGATTTTTGGGAGCGACTACCCAACCCCCGATGGAACTTGTATTCGAGACTACATCCATGTCGAAGACTTGGCCAGTGCGCATTTGGCAGCCTTGGAAAAGCTCGAGTCGGGCAAGGTCTTGGAGGTAAACCTCGGCACTGGGGTTGGCAACAGCGTTCTTGAGGTGATCAATGCTTGTCGCAAGGCCAGCGGACATCCGATTCCTGCCCTGATGTGCCCAAGGCGTGCTGGCGACCCAGCAGAACTCGTAGCTCAATGTTCGCTTGCAAAGGAGCTTTTGGGCTGGGAACCTCGTTACAAAACAATCGATCAGATTGTTCAGACCGCTTGGAATTGGCACAAAGCTCATCCAAAAGGGTATTCTGAGATATCCTAAGAGGCACCTGTGTTGATCGTTGGGAACATCTCTAGGAGTTGAGGATACAGTGCAAGACATCATTATCGAAAAACCCTATGAGTTCATCCCACCGAACCGTCGCCGATGGCTTCCTAGGACTGTTTTGAAACTCAACATTGTGCCTTGGTACTTGAGGCGATACGAGGGAGTCGTTTCGCACAGACTCGAAGGGGTCGATCATTTCCGCGAGTCGCTCAGGCAAGGCCATGGCGTGCTGCTTGCGCCAAACCATTGCCGTTATGCAGACCCATTGGTCCTGTCCCATGTGGCCGTCGCTGCCGATACGCTTATGTATGCAATGGCCTCTTGGCACTTGTTCCATCAAAGCCGATTTCAACGCTGGGCTCTGCGAACCATGGGTGCCTACAGCGTCTATCGCGAGGGGCTCGATCGACAAGCGTTGGATCTGGCGATCGAAACTCTCTCGGTGCCCGATCGCCCTTTGGTGGTCTTCCCTGAAGGATCTGTTTTTCGAACCAACGATGTGCTTCAACCACTCCTCGATGGTGTGGCTTTCATCGCACGTACAGCGGCCAAGCGACGGGCCAAAGAAAGTTCGTCGGGCAAAGTGGTCATCCATCCGGTTGCGATCAAGTATCTGTTCCATGGGGATTTGAACAAGGCCGTCGGACCAACCCTTGAATCGCTCGAAAAAAGATTAACTTGGGAAGCCACCAAGCAAGCACCTTTGATTGAAAGGATTGCAAAGATCACTCATGCGATGCTCAGCCTCAAGGAAATCGAATACCTCGGAGCCCCGCAAAACGGTACGTTTGTCGACAGGCAGCAAGGCCTGGTCGATCATCTGCTCGACCCGCTCGAGCAAGAATGGTTGGGTAAGCAATTCGATGGGCCAATCATCCCCCGTATCAAAACACTCCGGATGAAGATCGTACCAGAGCTAACAACCGGTGAACTGACCGAATCGGAGCGGCAGCGGCGTTGGCAGCATCTTTCGCGGATCTATCTTTCCCAACAGATCGCATCCTATCCACCCGAGTACTTATCTTCGCCGACGACCGATACGCGGATCCTCGAAACTGTCGAACGACTCGAGGAGGACCTTACCGATAAAGCCGGGATCCATGGGCCGATGGAAGTCGTTATTCGGATCGACAAGGCGATCGAGGTCCCCGTCGATCGAGCCCCCAAAGGCGAAGAGGATCCAATCATGAAAACGCTCCGCGAACGTCTACAGGCCATGCTCGATGATCTAGCCCAGTGGAGCAATCCGGTCAGTCTTTAACGAAAAACATAGCCTTTTTCAAAATCCGACTTTACAATGCTGGAATCAGGAGTCTGCCAATGATCGAAGTCAAATACACCGGAGACGAACTCTGGGAGAGGATCGAGCGAGCCGTGGACATTGTCAAGGATCGGTTGCGACGGGTCACTAGAGCCCTTAATGAAGCGAACATTCCCTATGCCGTCATCGGTGGAAATGCCGTGCAGCATTGGGTCGCGCAGGTCGACGAATCGGTGGTTCGAAACACTCGCGACGTGGATATCATTCTCAACGAACCGGATCTGCAAAGAGCCGTCGCTGCCCTCGAGCCCCAGGGATTCATCTTTCGGCAAGCCGCCGGTGTGACGATGTTTCTCGATGGACCACAAGCGAAAGCCCGAGATGCAGTGCATGTTATTTTTGCGGGTAAGAAAGTACGTCCGGACTACCCGGAGCCCGTTCCGCAAATCGACGAGTATGCTTTGATGGATCAGTCCCGAACGCTTCCACTTGAGCGATTGGTCACGATGAAACTAACGTCGTACAGAGACAAAGATCGCGTCCACGTTCGCGATATGATCTCGCTGGGATTGATCGATCAAACTTGGGTCGAAAAATACTCGCCGATACTCGCTCAGCGACTGCAAGCGTTGCTCGACGATCCCGAGGGCTAAAGGTCTAAGCCTCGAAATTCCCATGCGTGCCAAGGCCGCTTCCGAGATGGATTTCGCAAGCCAACCGGGCCGTGATGAACATCCACTGGCAGAGCTCTGGCGAGTGATCAAAGCAAGCTTTGAGTTCGCTCCGCAGGTAGCCTAGATCGCAGGGACCTCGGAGTCGGTTGCGTTCCCGGTAGATCACTGGCCAGACGCAGCTCCAGGTTCTTCGGATCCATGGACTGAGGCCATAACTATCGGCTAACAATACATCGCGGTGCCACTGCGCGAGCTCATCGATACAACTGGTCCATGCCGTCGAGTCCGGAGTAAAATGACTGACGGTGGTTGTTGATTTGAATCTCTCATTGGCGTTTGCCAGTGCATCGATCAGACGTTCGGTTAGCAGTTCGAAAGCGGGTCTTGGTGCGATGAATTCCGATTCGTACTCGATACTCATCCAATCGGGTTGCGAGAATCGCACGGTCCAAGTTCGTGATGACCATTCGAGCGTGCACCTGAGCTCAAGCACATCCCCCGAAGGAAATGCATTGACATTCATCGGTTTACTTCGCCGGATGGCTTGCTTGCGCACCATCGTCGTCCAGTCTTGGGATGTGACGCGCGCGGTAGCTGGTATTGCGAAAGTTTCAATACCTAGATCGACAAGCCAAAGTTTTACAGGATCATTGATTTGAGCAGAGAGTTCATTGCGATCAGGAGTAAAGACAAATTCTTCGTCGTCCTCGAAATGCCAAGGCTGAGCATTGGCGGGGATTAGCTCTAACAGAGCGCCAAGTTTATTTTCTTGGGCGTAGTTCCATAATTTGATCGCTTCGTCCTTTTGTTCAGGGAGCGTTTCGCTTGCTGTTAGAACTTGGATGGTCGTAATCCAAGGTCGAATCGTCCTAGCCTTTTCGTGGTTGATGCAAAGCGTGAGGGCTTGAAGCCAGCTTTCGGAGAATTCGCGTTGGTTCGTCATGGGTGCGATATAGCCGTTTGAGATCGACTGGTGCTAGAGCGAATTGAACAATCGATCCACTATATCGAAAAGTCGATGATCGTCATTCCCGAGTTGGGGAACTTATCGAACTCGGTAAGAAGCTCGGCTCCTTGCTCGAGCCCAACTCGGTTGCTTACAAGGCGCTCTGGACTGAGTTGCCCGCGAGCGATCTTTTCGAAGATCTCTCGGTAGTAGATTGGTTGCATCCCGTGACTCCCATAGATTTCGAGTTCTTTGGCGATGACCATAGCCATGGGGATCGGTGGCTGAGAATGCTCAGCGAGCATGAGTCCGACTTGAACATGCCTTCCCCTTTTGGCCAGGCAAGCGATGGAGTTGTAGCAAGTCTGAGGATGCCCTAAAGCGTCGAGCGAGACATGGGCTCCCCGACCCGTTAGATCTACGATCGCTGAAACGACATCGACGCGAGAGGGATCGACAGTTACCTCGGCGCCCAATTCGCTAGCTGATTTTAGGCGGCTGATTTGCACATCGACAGCGATGACTTTAGCACCGAGTGACTTGGCGATCATGATCGCCGAGAGGCCTACGCCTCCGCAGCCGTGGATCGCGACCCACTGGCCTTGCTCAAGGCGAGCTTGGGAAACCAAGGCTCGGTAGGCAGTGATGAATCGGCAACCGAGGCTCGCTGCGCTGATATAGTCGATCTCCTCGGGCAAGGCGACCAGATTCACGTCGGCGTGTTGGATGAGAACTCTTTCGGCAAATCCACCCCAGTGGGTAAAGCCAGGCTGGGAGTGATGATCGCAGATATGCGTGTTTCCAAGTTTGCACTCGACACAAGTCCCACAGCCGCAGCAAAAGGGCACCGTTACTCTTTGTCCGACGCGGAAATGCCTTACCGATTTGCCAACCGCAGCGATCACTCCCGAGAGCTCATGGCCTGGGACATGCGGTAGCTGAATGTCCGTGTCATGCCCCATCCACGCATGCCAGTCGCTTCTGCAGATCCCACATGCCTTGAGCTCGATTACGGCTGCATGCTCATGAGGACTTGGATCGGGAACATCCTCGATGCTTATAGGACCTTGAAAACGATGGAAGATAGCCGCACGCATGGAATGGTACTAAGAAGTCAGCTCGTCGGGCTCGTCGGTCAATACACGTGTCTCGACTGGACTGCGCCCTTTTCCGATCGGATGGGTATTGTGAATCCCAATCGAGACTTGGCGGATAGCCCGTTGAATAATCCGCTTTAGATCGGTCTCACCCAGTGCGATCAGGGCGGTGATGATCGCCGAGAGAATGCAACCGGCACCATGGGTGTTTTGGGTGTCGAAACGTTTCGACTGGATTGCGATATTCTCTTTGCCGGATCCGAGAATATGTTCGGACTGCCCGTCGACTTGCCCCATCTTGGCCAAAACGAATCGAGCACCCATCTGATGCAGATCATGGATGGCTTTGGCGACATCCTGATTGGTCTTGAGCTCAATCCCAGTGAGTTTCTCAAGTTCGAATCGGTTCGGAGTTACCAGAAAGGCCTTGGGCATGAGTCGGCGATAGGCATCGACGGCATCGTCGGCAACTAGGGGATCACCATGCTTGCTGACCATGACAGGATCGACGATCAGCGGAAAGGGAAATTGCTGGGCCGCCTGGTGAATCGCATCGATCGTTTCAGCGGTTCCGAGTGCACCGGTTTTGGCTACAACGGGTTGGATATCGTCTAATACCGCACTGAGTTGATCGAGGACCAACTCGGTCGGAAGGTTCTCGACGCGCCTTACGCCCAAAGAGTTTTGAGCGGTGATCATGGTCACGACGGATGCTCCGTAGACGCCAAACTGCTGGAATGTTTTCAAGTCGGCTTGCAATCCCGCTCCTCCACTGGGATCCGACCCGGCAATCGTCAGTGCAATGGCGTTGGGACGGTATTCAGTCAGCTTGTTCATCGAATTGGAGTCCTTTGACAGTTAACTTCCATGAAAATTGCTTTGTGATCTGTGGAATCGCAGGCCCCACAGAGCTAGGGACCCAGAGCTAGGGCCCCAAACGATCGATTTGCCAATGGCCATCTCGTCGCAGGTATCGAAAGCGATCGTGGAGCCTCGAGGGGCGTCCTTGCCAAAACTCGATCGACTCTGGATAGACCCTGTAACCGCCCCAATGATCAGGGCAAGGAACATCGGAGCCCTGAAGTTTCGAGTCCAATTCGTCGACCAATTTTGTTAGGGTTGATTCATCGGCAATCACCTGCGATTGAGGCGACGCGTTGGCGCTGAGTTGGCTCGAGCGGGGTCGGGAATGAAAGTACTTTTCCGAGAGGCTCGGATCGACTTTGGTCGCGATACCTTCGATTCGAATTTGACGTTCGATGATCGGCCAAAAGAAGCCCAGAGCTACATGAGGATCGCGGTCGATTTGCTCGCCCTTGGCACTGAGGTAATTGGTGAAAAAGGTAAAACCTCTTTCGTCAAACTCTTTGAGCAGCACGATCCGGCATGCGGCACCACCAGAAGCCTTGGACGTCGCCAAGCTCATTGCATTGGGTTCAAACCACTCGGGCAGATCGAGACTGCGCAACTGGTCGAACCAAGTTTGAAAAAGCGCGATCGGATCCTCAGGCATTTGCTCACGAGTCAGCGAGCCGAAGCGATAGTCGCGGCGCAAATGATGGATGGTCATAGGCTAATTGTTTGCCTCAGGCTTTTTACCGAGGATAAACGCATCGATTCCCCAACCATCTTTTTCGCTGCGAACTACAAAGCCCCTCGGGGTAAAGAAGTGCTTGACCTGTTCGTAGGGAGGAAGCTTGCTTCCTTGGAATTCTTGAGGCTTGGATTTGTCCGTCTTGAGAATCCGCTCGGCGATGATCGCCATGAGGGATCTTGACTGTGGCAGAATCCCTTGCCGAAACAGTTCGTACTGCATCTCGGCCGATCGATCTGCAAGATCGATTTCCGAGAATGATTGGCCTTCGGCGCTCAAGAGTTTTTCTTGCATCGCTCGCACCGATTGGACCGAGGAGAGTTTTTCGAAGTCGCCGTGGATGGCTTGGTTCTTTGCATTCTCGATGACTTGAACCAGCGACTCGGGATTCGATGCAAAGACAAAATAGCCATCGACAATACAAACGCCCCACTTGTTGAGTAGAGGTTTTTCCTCGTCATCCTCTTCGTTGGCGTTTTTGTTACCGGGATTGTTGAACTCGATGACTTCCTCTTCTTCCTCGTCATTAGAGAATTTCCAAATTCGATAATCGCCGACATCTTCGATCGACGAGCCTGGCTCGCTCTTGGAGTATCGATTCAAGACGCCGTAGAGTTTGTTTTCTGGGTCGTTGAGTTTGATACAGATCAGCGATCGTTTGGAGTCCGGGGTAATCGGCTCGATGATTTCTGTTACGGTGTAGAACTCTTGTCCAATGTGTGGCAGGATCTCTTTGCGGATGTCGATCTGAGGTCCTTGGGGATCGTTTTTGATTTGCTCCAAAATTTCGTCGAACTGAGCATCACCAATGTAGGCATCAACAATCCCACGCAGTTTTGGGAATGCCTCGGTGAAGTTCCAAGAGAACCCCATGACGCTCGCCGAACCGGCGGAGATCCACGGGGGAGGAACCAAAGCCTTTTGGTTGGGAAAGTCTAGGATTTGAACCGATTCTGGGAGTTCCTCTTCACGCAACACAAAGCCTTGGTGATGCATATCGAGATCTTCTTTGGCCAGTTGGACACTGCCGGCCGCAGCAAGGATACTGCCAAATCCTTGGTCCTCAAGCAGTTTGAGCAAGTCGACTTGCTTCTTGCCTTTTTGGGCCGAAATGGATCGAAGGAGTTTTCCGAGTCCGAGGGGTTTTACGAAGTATTCGATCTCGGCGGTGTGCTCATCTCGGACGATTCGCTGTTGAATTTTTGTATACAACTCGGACTTGGCCAACGAATCCTCACGCGGATTCGACTGCGCCCCGATGAGCTCTTGGATCGACCGCAGGTCATCGGAAATCAGCAGTTGGTCTTTGGAGACCGCAAAGTAGGAATCCCTAGCGCGGCCGTCGGCCGAGAGCTTAGGAATGCTGTAGTGCTTGACCTCAACCCCGTTTGCGTCGATTTTCTTCAGGACTCCTTTTTGACTCTCCATGTCGATTCCGACTCGCTGGAAAAACTTTTCTAAGGCTTCGGCTCGATCGGCAACATCGACGATCAGAGCAAGAGAAAAAGGTTTTTCAGTGACATCGGGCCGCGAGATCAAACCCAATGCGGCTTGCCCCGAACAGAGATTCTCAAGATCCTCGACTTTTAGGCTCAGCTGCCATCCGGCGGCAGCAAGCCGTCTGCGTAGTTCCTCTTGCTGATTTGACCAGAAATCCTTCATTCGCTCGTCATCGGCGAGTTGTCCGAGCTGAGTCTCTCTCCAATTCTTGATGAATTCAGACGACTTGGGCAACGCCGTGAAGGCTTGGGTCGAGGCTGGCAGTAGATCGATGGCCTTGGGAAGTTCTTGCGAGAAGGCCACTTGGCATAGCAACCAGCCGACCAAGAGGATTCCTCCTGAAATCGAACTTTTTGGAAATAGTGCAGGCCTCTGTAGCCAGAGTGCAGCGCTTCGGATGAGTCGCACAGGGAGGTTCTCCATTCGTGACAAACTTGTCAAAAAGCGAATAGCCTTTCGCTTACCAAGCGTGTATGGTATCCCAAAACACGCTGATTGGGGAATTGGGGGCATTAGCCGGCCCTTTTTTCCTCCAGCGGCTTTTCCTCGACGGTTTTTATTCATTATTTGCACGTTATTTTCTTTTAATACGCAGTCTTTTCACGCAGTCTTTTCCCCATCACGAACATGTCAAAAGACGAAGAAGTCCTTGTGATTCCGGCATCATTGCTGCTCGAATTGGGGCCTTTCTCAGGGTTCCAGTCGGCAGTTGACCGCTACTTGCCAGTCCTTTTGGATCGATCCCACCAGTCCTTTCGCCCCAGGAGCATCGTCGAAAACGATCCTTCATTCAAACAACTCATCCCTTATGTAATCCTCGAATGCAACGACGAGGAGCAAACCCGTTTGTTTCGATACACCCGGGGTAAGGGTCAAGGGGAAAAACGTCTACACGCTCTGCAATCCATCGGCATCGGGGGGCACATTTCTATAGAGGATGCCCAAGGCGACGACTGGTATCGCAACGGAATGCAGAGGGAATTGTCCGAGGAAGTGATCATCGAGTGCGGAGGCAAAGACCAAATCGTCGGCCTGATCTATGATGATACGACCGAAGTAGGGCGGGTTCACCTGGGAATCGTCCATGTGATGCAACTCTCATCATGCAAAGCCACCCCACGAGAAGACCACCTTCTTGAAGCGGGTTTCTTACCGGTCGAAGAAATTCGAGGGCAGATCGGACAAATGGAGACCTGGTCGCAGCTTTGCCTCAAGAATCTTTACTGATACCGTCCGGCAGATCCATCCCCGGATCACTTTGGGTCGGTTCGCTATTGAGACAAAACTCTTCGATGCTCTGGGAATCCAAAAGCGATCCGTCAGGCCCCATGAGATTGACTTGCCCCTGATCGATCAGCCAAAGCAAACTGAAACCCATCGTCGAGAAACGGCGTCCGACATACGCTCCGCCCTGAAGCAGCGTCGTTTCGAACATCGAATGGGAAAACTCCAAGCCGGTGCGATCTCTGACCCAATTGCCAAACCGCTTTCGGATCGACTCGGCTTTGACTGTATTGGTTCCAAATTCCATGAGCATATCTATCGGCAAGTCCGCAAGAGGGTCTTTGCATGCAAGTGATAGGATTAGCGAATTTTTAAGGATTCCGCCAATAAAACATCTTCGCCAGGAGATTGAGGTTTAGCTAAGTTTTGACGCGTCGCTTGTCCGATCCAACCAAAGCCGAGTGTCTAGTTCGTATGAGGCTAAAGGGTTTGGGTAATGCAAGCATTTCTGCACGCAGTGGCATCTTCGAGTCAGCAAGAGGTCGTTTTCGATCGATGTGGTAAGTCGGAGGGGTCTTGCAGGTACGTGCATCGATGGTGGCCCAAGGACACAGAGCACTGGGGTGCGATCACCTTAGTGCATGGTTTTGGAGATCACGGTGGACGTTTCGATGGGATGGCAACGAGTCTTGCAAGTTACGGACTGGCCGTCACTGCGATCGACTTGATCGGCCATGGACGATCGCCTGGTCGACGTGGGGTGATCGATTCCTACGAGCAGTTGATCGACGAGGTCGACATGTCGGTGGGACTTTCAAAATGTCACTGGCCAAGGGTTCCGCATTTTGTTTTTGGTCAAAGCATGGGTGGCAACTTGGTCATCAATTGGATGCTCCGGCGGCCAGAGTCGGCCAACGGTATTCTCGGAGCGATCCTTGGGGCTCCCTTGCTCAAGGCCAAAAGTATGCCGAAGGAAAAGTACATGCGAGCAGGACGATGGCTAGCCGATTTGTTGCCGAACTTTCGAGTCCCAACGCCGACGAAGGTTCAGTGGCTTTGCGGACAACCTCGGGCTCAGGATGCTTACCTGCGCGATCACTTGGTTCATCGAACGATGTCCCTTCGCCTAGCGACAAGCCTAGTCGACAGCGGCCTTTGGGCCATGGATAACGCTCAGCACTTACAAGTGCCAAGTCTCTTCGTCCACGGATCCGAAGACCGTTTGACATGCCCTTGGGCAAGCCAAGAGTTTGCAAAACGGGCAGGTTCGCAAGCAGAGTTCATGCTTCTCGAAGGGTGTCGACATGAACTCCATGAAGAAGCCCCCAGAGAGTTTCTTTTTGAAACCTTTGCCAGTTGGACGAAAAACCGATGCGTTAAAGCTTGGGTTTTCCCCTCGAACCCCAGACCCAAAGAGGATTTGGAGCGAAACTTTGGGCATTCAACCAAGCAACACGGGGTGTCTATTGAGGGAATGCCTCAAGGGTCTTATACTGCATCGGGTCTATAGATCCCTGCCGATCCTGTCGGCAACACAACTCCCATTGACCCTCAAGTTGTATGAAAAGCCAGCGAACACAGATCCAAGAGTCGGATCTCTTAGCCGACAAGATCGAACAAAAGTTTGCTCAGATCAAACCCTACCTTCCTATATTGCTAGGAACCATTGGGGCATTGGTACTGGGCCTGTTGGCTTACGGAATTTATACAAGCCAAAAGGAAAGTCGATCTGCGCGAGGTTGGACAGACTTCTATTTTGCCGACACATCACCACAAGACCTCGATGCGATCGCAAGCGATTTTTCCGACACCTCTGCGGGAACCTGGGCCAAACTCACCTCGGGCGATGCCAATATGGCCAAAGCCCTAGAGAAGTGGAACGTCGATCTCAGCGTCTCTGAGCAGTACTTCAAACAAGCCGCTGATGACTATCGTCAAGCGGGTAAGCAGGCCACGGAATCCTTTACCCGAGGACGCGCCCTGTTTGGACTGGCACAGGCACTCGAAGGTCTCGGAGAACGCAAAGAAGCAATCATCGAGTACAAGCGACTCAGTTCCGAGGGGTTCACCGAGGACATTGTTGCAGAATCCAAACGAAGACTCGCATGGCTCGAAGGTCGCGAGGCCGAAGCATTCTTTGCTTGGTATCGCGAACGAACGATCACCCCGCCGGCCCCAACCACACCAAGCGGAGCCCCAGGCATTCCGGGCCTACCGAATTTCTCGTTCCCAGGATCAGGGGCAGCAAATCCAAGCGGCTTGCCACAATTGCCGCCTACATCAGTCACTCCACCACCGTCCGAACCGGCACCTGCGTCAACTCCCGCTCCGACTCCTGAGCCTGCTCCTGCCGAGCCGGCTCCTCCTGCCGAGCCGGCTCCAATGCCTTAAACGGGCAGCATCGATCTGACCGTGAGCAAACGTTCTAAGAATCGTTCCAAAGACCCTCTGCCCGAATCCGATTCGAGTACCGACAAGTCGGCCTCCGACGAGGGTCTGGTAAAGCCCTCTAGCAAATGGTTGCCGCTCGACGAACTCATCGAGCCGATGCAAGCCTCAGACCAAGTCGCCCAACAAGAGACGCCGATTCCCGAACCCCCCAAGGGTTTCGAACGCTTGGTCTTCACCGTTGAGCACGAGCATTCCGACACCCGTATCGATCTTTATTTGACCTTCAAGATCGATGGGTACAGCCGAGTTTTCCTCCGCCGCGTCGTTGCACAGGGGCACGTGCGAGTCGACGGACGCGAGGTCAAACCTGCGTTCCATGTCTTTGCGGGCCAAGTCATCGAGGTCCGCGATCTACCTCCCGCACCCACCGATGGTCCAATCCCTGAAGCCATTGCTTTGGATGTTTTGTACGAAGACGAATGGCTTGTTGCGATCAACAAACCCGCAGGGATGGTCGTTCATCCGGCCAAAGGGCATTGGTCCGGAACACTCACTGCGGCACTTGCTCATCACTTCAGTCAACTCAGCGATGCCGGTGGTCCAACTCGCCCCGGGATCGTCCATCGGCTTGATCGTGAAACCAGCGGAGTGATCATCATTGCCAAAACCAATGAAGTCCACTTCAAGCTCTGTGCCCAGTTCGAAGCAAGAACAGTACAAAAAACCTACTTGGCTATCGTCAGTGGTTCGCTAGACCGTGATCGCGATCGGATCATCCAACCGATCGGCCATCATCCTTACCAACGCGAAAAAATGGCCATTCGCAGCGGACATCCAAGTAGCCGATATGCCGAGACCCATTTTGAAGTGACTCAGCGATTTCCAGGCTATGCTCTCTTGAAGGTTTCGCCAAAAACAGGTCGCACTCATCAAATTCGACTCCACCTGGCTCATATCGGTTGCCCGATCCTTTGCGATCGTCTCTACGCAGGGCATGCCCAAGTGCGACTTGGTCAATTGCTCCGTCGGGCGGTTCGAGGTTTACCAGCAAGGCCCGAGGACTCCCAGTGCGTTTTGGAACGTCAGGCCTTGCATGCAGCCCAGATCGAGTTTGAACATCCCAAGACCCACCAAAGGCTCACGATCCAGGCTCCGATCGCACCGGATCTAGCCCGCGTGGTGGACATTTTGCAACAAGGGGATTCTTACCAATGGCCGCAAGCTTAGCGAAGCAATGAAGCCTTCGATGAAAACGCAAAACGGATGCGGTTTTCCTGAGGTTTATTAAGCAAACGCGAGAGTTTGAGCTCTCTGCAAGCCCGTTCGAAGAGAGAATTTCTGCTTCTGTCATGGGGATTCCTTGCCTGTGGCCTTGTCAAAGCCCGACGAATGCGAAAGATACTCTCCGTCCTGGCAAGCCTCAGAAACCACAAGGAACCTATCCGTGAACGATCTGCCAAGTTTTCCACCTATCCACAATGCGTCGGCTTATCAAAGTTATCAGCGCCAGCGCCAGATGACCCTCGGGGATTTGTTGCTGGAAAATCGGATCGTCTTCTTGCAAGGCGAAATATACGCTGGCAACGCCAACGAGCTTGTAATGAAGTTGCTGTATCTTCAAAGCGAAAATCGCCGCAAAGACATCCACTTCTACATCAACTCCCCAGGCGGTGAAGTTCGAGCAACACTGGCCATTTACGACACCATGCAAATGGTCTCATGCCCCATCGCAACCTATTGCGTTGGAGAAGCAGCAAGTGGTGCGGCCGTGCTACTTGCAGGTGGAACTGCAGGCAAACGCTACTGCCTACCGAATAGTACCGTGATGGTTCACCAACCCCACGGTGGCGTGCGTGGACAAGTCTCTGATATCGAGATCCAAGCCAAGGAAATCTTGCGACTACGCTCCCAGTTGAACGATATTCTCGCAAAGCACACCGGCAAGTCAGCAGATAAAATCGCCCTCGACACCGATCGGGATTTCTTCATGACCGCCTTGGAGGCCAAGGAATACGGAATCGTCGATGAGATCTTGAACAAACAAGTCACTGAGGAAAAGTAGTCCTCGAAAAAATATTCCATTAGCAATCCCAAGTGGCACCAAGCCCAACGATAGGTAGTTTGAGGAAATACCCATGCCAATGATCCCTTATGTCATCGAGAAGACCGGACGCGAAGAACGAGTCTACGATATCTACAGTCGGTTGCTCAAAGATCGCATCATCTTTCTGGGAACCGATGTCAATGATGAAATCGCCAACGCCCTGGTTGCTCAGATGCTGTTTTTGCAGTCCGATGACCCCAAGGCTGACATTCACATGTACATCAACAGCCCCGGGGGAAGCGTCAGTGCCGGGATGGCGATCTATGACACGATGCAGTTTGTCTCCTGCGATGTTGCCACCTATTGCATAGGTCAAGCCGCATCGATGGGGGCAGTGCTACTGACGGCAGGTGCCAAAGGCAAACGCTACTCGTTACCGAACTCTCGGATCATGATCCACCAGCCTCTTGCAGGAATGCAAGGGACAGCCGAAGAGATCTCAATCCACCTTCGCGAGTTCCAACGCACCAAACGTCGACTCAACGAGATCCTCATCAAGCATTGTGGACAAAGCCTCGAAAAAATCGAAAAAGACACCGATCGAGATCGTTTTATGGATCCCGACGAAGCTTGCTCCTACGGACTGATCGACAAGGTCATCGAATCGATGCCAAGAATTGAACCGACCTCAGTGTAACTGACTCCAAAGCACTCACTACGGATTCAGAAGGCCACCGTCGATCCTAATCCCACCCCAGCCCGCATTGTCCTACCCGCAAACCGGGTGGAAGACGAATGCGGGCTCCCTTTTTTTGCTCGTGCGCAGTGGTAGCGATCGCTCAGGGCCCCACCGAGAAACCGTTGGTGGGCCGGTACATTACATACCATCCCTCCTGAAAACCTGCTCTATCAGAAGATCTAATAAAAAACCTCGTTTTTGTTTGCTAGCTAATCCAACGGCATTTGGATTTCCTTTAAGGTGGATTTGAAGCAAAACAGAATGCCACAAGGTGACAAAATGTCTCCTTGAAGTATGCTTGGGGAGAGATTAATCTATCGCCCAAATCGCGGGCAATTTTTTTAACATTTCGTTATTGTTAGGACAGATTCCTCATGTCTTTGATGAGCAAGGTTTTGTGGGGCCCGGTGGGCCGTTGGTTGCTGATGTTGGCTATCTTGGCAAGCCTCATGGTTTCCCCTAGCTTGGCATTTGCCGACGAAGCGGGCAAGATGCATGGTGAAGCCGACTTAGTGCTTCCGGATCTTAATTCCGCCGATTTTATGGGGATGCCTGGTAAGACTTGGCTCTACGGGGGATTGGTAATTTGCATAGCCGGTCTGGCTTTTGGCTATCTGATATTCAACCAACTGAGGAACTTGCCTGTTCACAAGAACATGCTTGAAGTTTCTGAGCTGATCTACGAGACCTGCAAGACTTACCTTGTGACACAGGGCAAGTTTCTGGCGATCCTCTGGATCGCGATCGCAGCCGTGATCATTCTGTACTTTGGATATCTTGAGCAGCAACCCTTGCCCAAGGTTGTGATCATCTTAGGCTTTAGCGTTATCGGGATTCTGGGAAGTTATCTGGTTGCTTGGTTTGGTATTCGAGTCAACACATTTGCCAACTCTAGGACGGCCCATGCGAGTTTGATTGGAATGCCTTATCCGGTCTATGCGATTCCGCTCAAGGCCGGGATGAGTATTGGGATGATGCTCATCAGCGTCGAGCTACTATTGATGCTTTGTATTATGTTGTTTTTGCCCGGAGATTACGCGGGGGCTTGCTTTATCGGTTTTGCGATTGGAGAAAGTCTAGGGGCTGCGGCGCTTCGAATCGCCGGAGGTATTTTCACCAAGATCGCCGACATCGGATCAGACTTGATGAAGATCGAGTTTAAGATCAAGGAAGACGACGCGCGGAACCCGGGTGTGATCGCCGACTGCACAGGGGACAACGCCGGGGACTCGGTCGGTCCGAGTGCCGACGGATTCGAGACCTATGGTGTTACGGGCGTGGCGCTGATTACCTTTATTCTTCTTGCGATCACCGAAAAGTCTGCGGGTGCTGATTACCAAAAGATCCAAGTGCAACTCTTGATTTGGCTCTTTGTGATGCGTGCGATGATGATCGTCGCCTCGGTTGCCGCCTACTACTTCAACGAATTGTGGACCAAGTCCAGGTATGCTGATTCCAAGAAGATGGATTTCGAGATGCCTTTGACCCGCCTGGTTTGGGTTACAAGCGTCGTTTCGATCATGATGACGTACCTGTTCTCCTATCTGCTGATCCCTGAACTCGGTGGCAACAAAAATCTTTGGTGGGAACTTTCAACCATCATCTCCTGCGGTACACTCGCCGGTGCGATCATCCCTGAGCTTGTCAAAGTCTTTACCTCGACATCCTCGGCGCACGTTCATGAGGTGGTCACCAGTAGTGAGGAAGGTGGCCCATCGTTGAACATCCTCTCGGGCCTTGTCGCAGGTAATTTTTCATGCCTTTGGTTAGGCGCAAGCATCACGGGACTCATGGCGATCGCTTACTGGATCACAACCATCGGAGGTCCCAATGCGGGTCTTGGGGCTTTGATGGTTGCTCCTGCGGTTTTTGCATTCGGATTGGTCGCTTTTGGATTCCTTGGAATGGGTCCGGTAACAATTGCTGTCGATTCCTATGGCCCAGTGACCGACAACGCACAGAGCGTCTACGAGCTTTCCTTGATCGAAGATGTACCGAACATCAAGGCGGAGCTGAAGAACGACTTTGGCATCGATGCAGATTTCGAGTCTGCCAAGCATTTGCTCGAGGAGAACGATGGTGCGGGAAACACCTTCAAAGCAACGGCAAAGCCGGTGCTCATCGGAACGGCGGTCGTCGGTGCCACGACGATGATCTTCTCGATCATCATGGGACTCACCAGCGGTCTTACCGACCAATCTGCGATCGCCAATTTGTCCCTTCTTCACGCCCCATTTGTTTTGGGCCTGATCACCGGTGGAGCGATGATCTATTGGTTTACTGGAGCATCGATCCAAGCTGTAACGACCGGAGCCTATCGGGCCGTCGAATACATCAAGCGAAACATCAAACTCGATGGTGTTACCAAAGCTAGCATCGAAGACTCTAAGAATGTCGTAAAGATCTGTACCGAATTTGCTCAAGCCGGCATGTTCAACATCTTCTCAGCCGTCTTCTTTGCAACGCTCGGTCTGGCCTTTATCGAACCCTACTTCTTCATCGGCTATCTGTTCTCGATTGCGATCTTCGGGCTCTATCAAGCGATCTTCATGGCCAATGCCGGGGGAGCTTGGGATAACGCCAAGAAGATCGTCGAAGTCGAACTCAAGATGAAAGGAACACCTCTTCACGACGCGACTGTCGTTGGGGATACCGTTGGGGATCCTTTCAAAGACACATCAAGCGTGGCTCTCAATCCGGTGATCAAGTTCACGACACTCTTTGGTCTCTTGGCCGTATCCCTGGCCGAACAAATGAGAAAACAACAAGGAGCGAGCTTGACGGCCACGTTGGCATGCGTCTTCTGCTTGGTCTCAGCCTACTTCCTATGGCGGTCGTTCTACGGCATGCGAATCCGAAAGTCCCTCGGGGATTGATGAATCTTTGGATAAGATTTCATTTCCAGGGGAATTGAGCCCAATGGTGCTGAGTTAAAAGCGGAACGACGCGAGCCGTCCGGTTGGAAACTTGCGAATTCGCGGACATTCCACCACACACAATGGAGTCTTCGCGCGTTTCCGCTTTTGACACCAATTCAACGCCATTGGTAATTGAATCCGGTGGTAGATGCAAACCTCGCCTACCATCTGGCACCGTGCAGGTGGCTTTTCCCAGCTCCTTTAACTAGGAAACCCATCTCTTTGAGCTCAAAAACTTGTATAGGCTGACTTTGTGATTTAAGATATAATGGATCTTTTCGCTGGCTTGGGCACACACAGAGTAATTTTTCAGCGAAGAGACAAGGCAAGTCCGCTGGCTAACGCCGGCTTTTTTCAGGGCCAACGCTATGTTCTTCTCCCGACGTTCTGGTCGATCCGCCAAATCCCGATTAAATGTAAATGCCTTTCGTAGGCTGGTTCTCGAAGGGCTCGAAACACGAACCCTTATGGCCAGCGATACCTACAGCGATCCGTTTGGCAATCTGATCGGATTTATCCCCAAGCCACCCTCTGTGGATGATTCGGGCAATTCCGGTTCGGGCGTATCGAACGGAAACTCAGGAAACGGTAGCTCCGGCGGGGGCTCTGGAAGTGGACCTGCGGGTTTTCTACCCCTGAGCGATACATTCAAACTTCATAGCCGACCGACGGCGACCAAGGTCATCTACTTGGACTTTGACGGTTTTACGGCGCGTGGCACACCTTGGAACGCTTCCAGAGGCAGAGACCCAATCATCTCCCCGCCCTATGACCTAGACGGTAACGGCGATGCTTTTTCTGATAACGAACTCAGAGCAATACAAACCATCTGGCAGCAAGTCTCCGGAGACTTCTCGCCGTTTGATGTCAACGTCACGACAGAAGATCCCGGTGAGGCAGCGCTGGTCAACACTGGGGGAGGCGACGATCGCTGGGGGATGCGAGTCGTCATGACCCCGGATGACTTCCCGGGACCTGGTTCTGGCGGTGTTGCGTACATCGGATCCTTTCGCTGGGGATACAATCAAGCCGGAGCAACCGACACACCTTGCTACGTCTTCAACCGAGTACCCGAGCAAGCAACGTTGGCTGTAAGCCACGAAGTTGGCCACTCTTTAGGCCTTTCTCACGATGGAACCAACGGCTCAAATCCCTTCCAACAAAACGCAGAGTATTACTCGGGTCATGGTGGCAACGGTGAAACCAGTTGGGGAGCCATTATGGGTGCACCCTACGACCGGAATGTGACGACCTGGGATCGAGGCGAATTTTTCGGTAGCAATAATGGTGGCGCAAACGCCAATTACAACTCAGGCCCAGATGATATTGCCGTCATCATCAGCCCACCCAACGGATTTGGCATCATCCCCGATGAGCATGGCGACCAAGACACCTTGGCAACAGAACTTACCGGCCCCATCGACGCGAACGATCGAGTCCAATTGTCCAGATTCGGTATCATCGAGAGATCCAACGATTTGGATTTCTTCCAGTTTCAAGCTGGTTCGGGCACGCTCGATTTAACGATCGACCCCTACATTACCCAAGCTTGGACTCGAGCAAACGACGGGTCCTTTAGCTCCTCGATCGAGTCCGCTTTGTTCAATACCAACTACTGGCCTGCGAACGTCAGCGCTAACTTAGATGTAGAAGCCAAGCTGTATGACGCATCTGGAACTTTAATCGCCACCTCGAATCCTAACGGCCTGCGAGCGAGCTTCTCCGGCCTACAAATCTCGGCAGGCATTTACTACCTAAGCATCGACGGCGTTGGATTTGGAAACCCTACCTCGAATCCTCCCGACGGATACACCGATTACGGTAGCATCGGCCAGTACCTGATCACTGGTTCAATGCCCGTTGCCTTTGGTGTTGCGGTATCGAATGCATCGTTGACCTACCTCGAAAACGAACCGGCAAAACAAGTCTCAACCCGAGCCAAAGTGATCGATCTGGCACCAGGCGACTACTCCTCGGGTTCGCTCTCGGTGGAAATCAAGCCTTCTCCAGGCGCGACCGATGCGCTGACACTTGACTACTCGCTGGTAAGTGGGCTCACGGAAGTCAATTCCGTATTGCTATTCAACGGAAACCAAATCGGTTCGATCCTACGCGGCTCCGACACGTCGTTTGTGATCAACTTTACCGCGTTGGCCACCAAAGAAGCCATCGAAGCGATCGTCCAATGCATCCGTTTCGAAGCCCGTGGCGATTCCCCTGATACGAGCATCCGACGGATCGAAATCTCGCTGACCAAAGGAAGTTTCAAGGGTGCGAGCTTTGTTAATCTTCGAGTCCAGTCGGTCAACGATTCCCCTCAAGCCACCACAAGCTTCATGGACGATGTCAATGAAGACGACCGAAGCCCCAGGGGAACCACCGTTGCACAGATCATCCAACGCGGTGTGATCGACCCAGATGCAACCGATGCCGTCGGCATCGTCGTTACCAGCGCAGGATCAAGCAACGGTCAGTGGCAGTACGAAGCCGGACTCGGCTGGATCGATTTGGCGAATCTTTCGACTTCCTCAGGCTTGGCCCTAGGCCCCATAGCGCGGATTCGCTTCATTCCAACCCCGAACTACTTTGGACCCGCACCAGACCTCAAGTACTATGCGCTCGATCCGCTTTACCAAGGCAGTTTCAGCGGCCCAAGCGGAGCGGTACTGGTCGATGTCCAATCGGTCCTATCTCCCGATTCAATTTCAGTCGCACCAGGGGAAATCAAACAGACAGTTCTGCCCGTTAACGATCCGCCGTTTTCCATTCCCCCATTCCCAGCAACAACCGGCTTGCAAGACACCCCGCTTGTTTATGTTGTTCCAAGTGGCTTATTCCAAGATATCGATGATCGCACTCTGAGCCTTTCGGCCTACACCTCTCCAGGTGTTCCCCTTCCAGCTTGGCTCAAATTCAACCCACAGACAAGAACCTTTAGCGGTACCCCAGGAAACCTCGATGTCGGTCAGCGACAAGTCTTCCTCAGAGCAACCGATGCCGCAGGAGCCTTCTCCGAAGCTCCCTTTACGATCGATGTTGTGAATATCAACGATGCGCCAACAAGCATCGATCTGATCGGACAGAGCGTTCCCGAAAACAGTGTTGGGGCAAGACTTGGTCGCTTGAGCGCCGTCGATCCTGATCCAAACGACACGATCACTTGGACCACCAACGACCCAAGGTTTGTGATCCAAGGCGACGTGCTGTTCCTAGCATCAAAGACCAGCTTTGATTTCGAAGCCGCAAGCACTGTTAACGTCCTGATTCGCGCAACGGACAACGGATTCCCTTCGCTGCTGTTCGAAAGGAACGTGTCGATCCAAGTCGCTGATGTCAACGAGTTCTCCCCGACCCTTTCCCCGATCTCGATGAGCATCGCTGAGAACAACACAAGCGGAGCAAGCGTCGGGAGAGTGGTTGCTACCGATGGAGATACAGCCAACCGAGTTCGCTATCGGTTCTTTGGTGCTCCTCCAGCCGAGTTCCAGATCAATGCAGATACCGGTATCCTCAGCGTCAAGCCCGGCGTGAACCTCGATTACGAGTCAGCCCTATCCTATCGATTCTTCGTAGAAGCCTTCGATGATGGAACCCCCTCGCTCTCGACCTGGACATCCGCAGAGGTCCAAGTCCTCGATGTCAACGAGGCGGCACCGATCATTAGCACGACCTCGTTGTCTGTAGCCGAAAGTGTACCGGTTGGTTTTTCGTTTGGCCGTGTGATTGCAACCGATG
Source organism: Pirellula sp. (assembly GCA_040381975.1). Lineage (GTDB taxonomy): Bacteria > Planctomycetota > Planctomycetia > Pirellulales > Pirellulaceae > JBKCUI01. Next base: position 37,298 of record JBEIGI010000007.1, on the reverse strand, counting down.
CAGATCGAACACCAACCGATCGCCCAGCGATTCTCTTCTCGCTCCTTCCGACTGAGACCCGATTCAACATCAATCCAACGACCGGTGAATTGAGCGTCGCTCGACCCGGTGTGCTGGATTTTGAACGAAGCCAAAGCGAGTCGGTGACCGTCATCGCTTCGGATACCGGTAGCCCAAGCCTAGCAAGCCAGCGCGTAGTGCGAATCCAAGTCCTCAACGTCAACGAACCTCCCAACTCAATCTCCGTCGAAAAGAGCCTTGTACCCTCGAACATCACCGGATTGGATCTAGGTCGCATCCTGGTCGAAGACCCCGATGGGCCTACAAGCTATGCATTCACCTCGCTCGACTCTCGCTTTGAGGTCATCGGCGGCAAACTGGTCTTTAGGCCCCAGGAGTATTTCAAGGATACAGACCCGATCCTCACGAGCGTGCCTCTTTTGGTCAACGATATCGCGGGTGGATCATTCCTTCGCTTGAGCGTGGCTCTGGAACGAATTCCCGGCACGGCACCTTGGCAGAACACTACGCTTCGATGGGACGTCGATCGTAGCGGTGTCGTTACCCCCTTGGATGTCCTTTTGCTCATCGATGCGATCAATGCCAACCCGATGGGCAACCTCCCTAGCCCCCGAAGCGGACAGTCCCTGGGCTTGCCCGATGTCGATGTCGACGGCGATGGCAAACTCACTCCGCTGGATGTTCTCTCGACAATCAACCGACTCAATGGCACAGGTGCTCTTGGTGAAGGGGAATCCGAATCGGTTAATCCCATGATCGCTGACTCTGTGTTCGCCGAGATCGGTTCGATCAGCGATCCGCTACGGAACAGAAACCGCCGTCGTTAATCGATCGGATCAATCTCCGATCGAATGATGCTAGCATTTTGACCCGGTAATCTGCGTGGACTCTGCAGGGCCGGTTGGAGCGATTGGATTTGTAGTGACGATCCAGTCGATTCTAAGAGATGCCAGGAGAAATCCAACTTGGTTGGATAGGCGGAACAATACAAGGGTCACAAAATGAAACGCGGACTTTTTTCACTCGCACTCTTAGCCTTGTCCATCATCGGCTCGACCGGGTGCGTTGGTTTGCATCGGGGACATGGTTGGGGGCATCACAACGCGTGCAATACTTGCAACGGCCCGGTTGGATGCCGCCCTTGCCGAATCGGATGGCAGCGTGGTGGCACCGACTATGGGGCTCACCTTTCGCATGCGGGTTCGTACTGCTTGGATGGCACCCATAAAGGTCAATTGCTCCACGGTGGCGGACTCCACGGCGGAGGACTTCATGGCGGAGGACTTCATGGCGGCGGACTTCATGGCGGCGGGATGCTCGCTGGCTTGCACGGGGCAGGGGGTGGTCTCCATGGTGCCGGAAACGGAGGCATGAGCCACGCTCAGTATCGCGCCGACGACCAAGTCGGATCGGGAGTCACTGGCCCAACGGTCGCCTATCCGTACTACACCACACGTGGTCCAAGAGACTTCTTGCTCGATAATCCGCCGAGCATCGGTCGCTAGTTGGATTACCGAACGACGAGCTTCTTGAATTCGCTCATCATAAGTCTAGTGGTCTTGCCGACTTTGCCATCTCCGATGGGACGGCTATCGATACAGACCACAGGGATGACTTCTGCGGCGCTGCCTGTCAAGAAGCATTCGTCGGCCACAAGCAGATCATGACGCGTGAGTGTCGATTCACTTGCTGGGATCTTTAGCTCGCCGGCCAACTCTAAAATCGCATTTCGGGTGATCCCTTCGAGGATTCCCGCGTCGGTCGGTGGAGTCAATAGCCGCCCTTTCTTAACGATGAAGATATTGTCGCCCGTACACTCGGCGACTTCTCCTTTGTGGTTGAGCATGATCGCTTCCATGCAACCGGCTTGCAGGCCTTCGATCTTGGCCATGATGTTATTGAGATAATTCAGCGACTTGATTCGGGGACTCAGCGCCGCCGGATGGTTCCGGATCGTCGAAGCCGTAATGATCTTGAGCCCCTCTTCGTAGTACTTGCGATCGTACAAGGCGATCAAATCGACGATGATGATCACTTGAGGATCCGAAGTGCGATTCGGATCCAATCCCAACGAACCTGCACCACGGGTGATGACCAACCGGATGTAGGAATCGGCAAGACCACTGAGTTTGACAGTGTTGTTGACTGCCTCGATCATCTCTTGCTTGGACATCGGTATGGTCAGCATGATCGCTCGGGACGACTCATAGAGCCGATCGATATGCTCGACGAGACGAAATACCTTTCCCGAATAAGTCCGCATTCCTTCAAAGACCCCATCGCCGTAGAGCAAACCGTGGTCGTAGACGCTGATTTTGGCGTCTTCTTTGCTGTAGTATTTTCCGTTGATGTAGATTTGAGGCGACATTTTTCAGGATCCTTCACAGATCAGGGAATAAGGTGGTTTTTTCGGCGTTTTCGCGGGGATCAATCCGATCGAGTCTATGACAGTAGACTAGCCGGAAACCCTCGGGTCGGAAAGGGTAAGGGACTCGTTGAATCCTGAAATTCCGGCTATGATAAGTCGCTATCGGAGGGCTGGTTTTTCCAAGCCCGATTGACCGACCCAACCACTAAGAAACTTTGGCCAAACCTCCATGGGCGACACCGACTCTTCCAGTTCAACCACACCCCATTACCGTCGTGTGATCCTCAAACTCTCTGGCGAGAGCCTTGCTCATGCCGGCGAGCGAGGCATCAGCATGGATGAGGTCACGGCCATCGCTCAGCAGATCAAGTCCGCTCATGCTCTGGGTTGCCAAATCGCAGTTGTTGTCGGCGGAGGAAACATCCTCCGAGGTGCTCAGTTCAAAGGCTCCAGCGGCGAAAAGATCCAAGAGGCGACGGCCCACTACATGGGTATGCTGGCGACGGTCATCAATGCTCTGGCACTGCAAGACGCTCTCGAAGGCATCGGTATTACGACGCGTGTCATGTCGGCAATCAAAATGGACGGTGTGGCCGAACCGTTCATCCGTCGACGTGCAATCCGTCATCTGGAAAAAGGTCGCATCGTTATTCTTGCCGCCGGAACAGGTGCCCCTTTTGTGACGACCGACACGTGTGCTGCCAACCGAGGCCTTGAACTCGATGCCGATATCGTCTTAAAAGCCACGCGTGTCGATGGCGTCTACAGCGAAGACCCCGAAAAAAACCCCCACGCGATCCTCTATCGCGAACTGGACTACGATACGGTCATCGAAAAAAACCTCAAAGTCATGGACTCGACGGCCATCGCACAATGCCGTACCCACCAACTCCCGATCTTGATCTTCAACTTCAAGAAACAAGGGAACATCGTCAAAGCGATCAGTGGACAACGCGTCGGAACGAGGATCTCGCCCCGTATCAACCCCGGCGAAAGAATCCTTATCAACGCCACCTAAAACGATTTCTTAACCTCTGGAGAATCTAAAATTATGTCCGTCGAAGAAACACTAATGGATGCCGAAGAACGCATGGACAAGGCCCTTGCGCACCTGAAACAAAACCTCGCAGGCATCCGCACCGGAAGAGCCGCTCCTGGGCTTCTCGACTCCGTGAAGGTCAACGCCTACGGTTCGCTCACTCCGCTTAAGCAACTCGCGAGCGTCGCGGCTCCGGAACCCCAGCAACTGGTGATCAAGCCCTTCGATACATCGCTCATCAAAGACATCGAAAAAGGGATCGTCGCAAGCGAACTCGGGCTCAACCCACAAAGCGATGGCCGAATCATCCGAATCAACATTCCACCCCTTAGCACCGACACCCGCAAGAAACTTGTCGCCCGCATCAAAGAGCTCGCCGAGGAAGCCAAAGTTTCCATTCGCAACGTTCGCCGCGATGCCAATAAAGCGGTCGAAACGGCCGAAAAAGACAAAGCCATCTCGGAAGACGAACGCGATTCGGCAAAAGAAGACGTCCAACAGATGACCAAGAAGTACGAAGACGAAGTCTCCGAGCTGGCTAAGGCTCGCGAATCAGATGTCCTGGAACAATAACCCTCCAAGTGTTTTCACCAGTTTCAAAGATCAGCCAAACCAACTAGAATTTTCAGGTCGATTTGAAGAATCAAAAACACAGCGGCACAAAGGGCACCGAGGGGGTGGCAGACTCCATCAAAACTCTGTGCTCTTGAGCTCTCTGTGTTTCTGTGTTTCAAAGAGATTTGGTTTGAAATACGTTTAGTGCTCTACCCACAAGGTTCTCTGTGATGTCCGCGTCCGTGGTTCGATTCGTTTCGTTTTTTGTGGTTTGCTCGCTTCTGGATTGCCTTTTTGCCCAGGCCTCGTTTGCCCAACTTGTGGACCCAGCGGCCGAATCGTTAAGATCCTGGAACGACTGCGCGACCAAACGGGCGCTGATGGCTTATGTTCAGCGGGTCTGCGACCCGAAGTCCAATGAGTTTGTGCCCGAGCCAGAGCGGGTGGCCGTCTTCGATAACGATGGAACTCTTTGGCCCGAAAACCCAGTTCCCTTTCAACTTGCGTATGCTTTTGATGTGGTCGGTAAGCGAGCGGCAAGCGATCCAGAATTTGCCAAACACCCGATGGTCCAAGCGGTGCTTAAGAAAGACATCCCCACACTCCTTGCGGGCGATCACCACGAAGGTCTCTTGCAAGTTGTCGCCATGACTCACGCAGGCATGAGCGTCGAGGAGTTTCAAAAGAGCGTTTCGGATTGGATCGCACAAGCCACCCATCCGAGGTACAACAAGCGCTACGATCAGTTGACCTATGAGCCCATGCAGGAGGTACTTAGTTATTTGCGTACAAACGGGTTTAAGACCTACATCGTTTCAGGGGGTGGGGCCGACTTCATGCGAGTCTGGTCCGAAAGGGTCTATGGGATTCCACCCGAACAAGTCGTCGGTTCGTCGGCCAAGACCAAGTTTGAGTTGCGCGATGGCAAGCCGGTTTTGATCAAGACCCTTGACCAACTGTTCGTCGACGACAAGGCGGGTAAGCCTGTCGGAATCCATCAAGCGATCGGTCGCAGACCGATCGTATGCTTTGGCAATAGCGATGGAGACATGGCCATGCTCCAGTACACGACCATCGGTAACCCACGAGCAAGCTTCGGTGCGATCGTGCGTCATACAGACGAAGCTCGCGAGTATCTCTACGACTCGGCGCCGAAAAGCTCTGGCAAACTTGTCGAAGCCTTGGCCGATGCACCCAAGCAAGGGTGGCATGTGATCGATATGAAGCAGGATTGGGCGAAGGTCTTCGACGAATAAATCCTAGCGATTTAAATCCTAGCGATTGGCGGGGATTCGGAATCGAAGTAGCAACCACCCAATCCAAACGGCAGTGACGGCCAAGAAGCAGGCCATCAGGATCCAAAAACCGATCGGACTTAAGTTGCCTTCGGCTCGGTTGGCAAGATACGTCAAGTGGTTCATCCCGATAAAGAATAGAGATATCGCTAGCGAAAACACGGCGGTGGATTTGGCCACAAAGGAGATCGAGGCTTCTCGTCGCTCAGGGGCGAGCCAAAACTCTTTGTGCGGGATGTTGATTAGCTGTGAGGGGATAAAGTAGATCATGTAAGCGATCCCGAGAAAGATCGCGGGCATGAGTGTTTCAAGGCCGACCATCATCAAGGCAGCTTGGTCCCGATGCATCCAACCGTCGGGTTTACCAGATCCGTTAAAGTGGGTAGCGACCCGATCTGGTAAGCGTTGCCAATAGAGAAACTGTTGCAACAAAGCGATCAGCCACAAGACCAGTTGGGCGATGGCAATATTGCGAAAATGAAACAACATCGCATCTCCTCAATCCGAAGTGGGTTCTTCAGTGATTTTGTGGTTCATTGGTTTGATTTCTTGTACTCGATAAGATTCAGCGTCATTATTCATGGATTCACTTTAATCCATCTTCGAGAATGCATAAATAGATTTGAAGGGGATTCAAAGATTGAAAACAGTAGAGAGTCACCAAGGACACAGAGAGAAAGAGAGAGGTGCTCGAGTCTCTGTGCTCTCTGTGACTCTGTGTTTCAAAAAGATTTCTTCAGGTAATTTTGTGGGTAGAGAATCCGGGTTTTTCGTACTCAGCAACGCGGTACTCGTACTCCTACTCGTACTCGAAGCGGTCTAGTAAAGCGATTCAGCCCATTAGTCTGCAAATTACCGAGAGTCGCTTCGATCAACCATCGGCATGGCAGCAGTTCAAACAGCCATCGAGTAGCCATCCGGTGAGTGTTAGACTCATTGTCCTTGAGAAACCAAAGGCTTGCTTCCCACTTCAAACTTCAAACTTCAAACTTCTTAGAAACTTCCTAAATCCGTCTTACGAAAACCCCGCATGCTTGGCCTTGGGTCGAGTAAGCCACATGTGCAAAGGCTTTTCCGGCAGGATCGGAGCTTTTAGCGACTCGGATCGGGCAGCGTGGGTCGACCGTCTTGGTGTTGAGTACCGGGAAGAGTTGTTGGTGCTCGAGGGCCAGAAGGCTTGCGATGATCTCGACGGCGCCCGAGCCTGCACCAAGGTTCCCGAAGTAGCTTTTGGCGGCAGTTACGGGGACATCGAGATTGCCGAGGGCATCTCGGATCCCGCTAGCTTCACTCGCATCGCCTTGGACATCGCTTTTGCCACAGCCGTGAAAGTGCCATTGGCCCGGGCTTAAGTCCACACCGGCCTTGGCAGCTTGGTCGAGGAGTATTTTGCTGACGTTTTTGATGGCCGTGCGGATGTGGTCACGCTGAGCGTTTTTGCCGGTGACATCGCCGACGGCAGAGCTTGCGCCTCCGACGATTTCGCCCCAGATTTTTGCACCGCGTGCGGAAGCGCGTTCGAGGGACTCGAGCACCAGAGCACCGGCCCCTTCACCGACGAGATTTCCATCGCGATCGATGTCGTAGGGGCGGGCCATTTCGGCGGGGTTATCTCGGTTTTTTGCCATCGGTTCGGTGGACATAAAATTCAGGGCGCGCAGAGGTTCCATGCGAGAGCCTGTCGCGCCGGCGATCATCACATCGGCCGCTCCGCGTCGGATCGCCGAGACGGCTTCGACGATCGAAGCGGCGCTGGAGGCTTCGCGGATGGTGACCGAGTTGCTCGGACCTCGCAAGTCGTTGTAGATTGCAACGTGACTTGCGGGCATATTGGGCAAGTATTTCAGGAGCCATAGCGGGTTGACTTGGGGTCGCCCGGTTTGAGGCCATTTAGGCATCTGGAATTCGTGGGATTCATCGCGACAAGCGTTGATACCGTCTGCGTACTCTTCGGGGCGGGTGATGATGTAATCGCTCCCAAAGACGATGCCGAAGCGTTCGGGGTCACGGAGTTCGGGATTGGCAAGGCCCGAGTCGAAGAGGGCCAATTGGCAGGCGGCCACTCCCATTTCGATTTCTCGGCACATGACCTTTTGGTTCTTTTTGATGGCGCGCTGAAGATTTTTATCCAAGGGGCCGAATTCGGAGATATCTCCGGTAAAGCAGGAGGCTTGGCCGCCGAATTTGCAGGGGATGATATCCAGAGGCAAGCTCGATAGGGGGCCGATGCCAGAGGTTTGGTTAGCGAGGTTATTCCAGAAGGGGGCCAGTTCACGACCTAGTGGGGAAATGACGCCAAGTCCGGTGATAACGACGCGGTGGTTGTTAGACATTGGGTAAGTTTGTCGAAAAACGCTGGGAAAAAGGGACAAACAGGGGCACCTACGGCCCGCGTAGATCAGGTCAAAGCATACACCTAGCGGGCCGATTGGGCAACCAAGTCGGAGGTTAGCCAACCGGCTTGGCCTTGACAATCCCAGAGCATGATCCACAATCACTTTGCCGAGAGAAACTCGGGCGGTTAGCTCAGTTGGTTAGAGCGCAACGTTGACATCGTTGAGGTCGTTGGTTCGAGTCCAATATCGCCCATCGGTATATCCATCACAATCATCACTAGGATCATCATCGATACACGAATCACCTTGATTTTCATGGGGATTCGATCGATCTTGAGTGGTTGTGGTGGATTCTTGGGGATCGGTGATGAGCCCCGTTTTGGACCCCTTTTTGACGCTCATGGGTCCCCCGTTGGACCCCTCAAAATGCACCGTCGTTTCGATCTTCGCTCGCTCTGCAACTCCGCTCCTAGCCTGGGCGTAATGCTTCGCAACGATCGCGGGTGAATTTCCGAACCAATCGCAAACATCCTTGACGGGGAACTGATCAAGCAATTCTGTTTCACGGCTCGATCGTAGGTTTTGGATCAGCTTGGGCCATTGCTCCAAACCAGCCAGCTTGATCATTCGCTCGATCGCTGTCCTCAGGTTCGTTTGGGAATCCTTGACCACCGGGAAAACCTGATTGCTCATTGGCACATGAATCCCAGGTCCAACAGCCTCAGCCAATTCCTCTAAGTACGACACCAACTCAGGGAACATCGGGCAGGATCGCACCGCATGACGCCCCCCGAGATGCTTTGTTTTGGGCGATCGAATGGTGATTTTTCTGTCGGCAAAATCCAGATCGGTCCAACGTAGATCATGCACCTCCGATGGGGCTCTACATCCGGTCAGCCGTAGGAATGCGAGCAACGCACGCCACTCTGCATTCGGTGCCTTATCGATCAGTTTGAGAACATCCGACCACGGCACGTAATGCATCCGATCGGTATTTTCTCGCAGGGATGTTTCAAGGCCATCAAAAGGATTCTCACGAATCAAACGCCATTGAATCGCCTTGCTGAATATCTGACTTGCAACCCCGGTCCGACGCCTGACTGTATTGAGACTCAAGCCATCTCGTTTTTTGTCCCGTTTGTTGCCTTTGTCCCGAAGCCAATTGCGCCAACTCTCGGCATCCTTGGGGGTGATGGAATCGATCGAACGATTACCACCAAAAAACTCGATGAGCAAATCGACCACTTGACGATCTCGGGTGGATGTTGCGCCGGCAATGTCACGCCTTGACTCTTGGTAGGAATCGCAAAATTCTCGAAGGGATCTTCTTGCTCTTTGCTCCACAAGCCCCTTCGCTGCTAGCCTGCCATGCAAATCATCATCCAATCCATCTAGCCACTCGATCAAACCGACCGGCTTGGGCGTATTGGATCGCACTACTCCCTGTAATTCCTCAAACCGGCTCTTGAATTGCTCCGCTGACTTCTTGGGCATGACGCCTAAGCCAATCGAGCATCGACGCCCATCGGAGTCATGCCAACGTAGTTTCCAACTGTCACGCCCAGACTCACGAACCAAACTAGCCATCGTTCTCAACTCCCATCGTTGATCAAACCCATCGAAGAAAACCCACGGCAGCCAATGATGGGTCATTGGTTTTCGGCTCATGATTTCCTAGCCGTGGAACCATCACCCTACATCATCGGCAATCACTATGCAAGACAATTCACCAAACGCTCTAAAACGCCTCAGGAATCGCTTAGACTAGCCGACGATCCAACAGCCGACCTGACCCACCGCAACGCATCCTGGGGCAAATGCGGGGCTCGATTTCTTCCAACTCTGGACCTCAAACCAAGCCACCCGCAAAACGGCATGGATCAGCCGTTGATTTTTCGATTTACCCCTAGGACGCTACCCCCGAAACCTACGAAACCTACCTAACCACCGCCATCACTGAGGGGGGTTTTGGTGGTTTTGGTGGTGCCATCCCTTAGGGTATCGATCCATTTTTTCGCCTCAGGATGCATCACGTAACTGATCGTAGGCCTGCCACCCTTGCTAGATTTCCCATCCTCGATCGATTGCAACCAACCGTCAGCCTCCAATGCTTCCAACGTCGATTCGATCGCCTTGGGATCACTGAGGCCACGCCACCCTTTTTGCCGAATGTCCCTGACCCTTATGGGTCGCTCTTTGTCCCAATCGAGCAATCGATTCAGCAAGGGAGATGCCAATACTCGCTCTGGGCATGCTGCCACGGCATATAACCGCAGGGCATGCGACTCCAGGTAACAAGCCCACTTCACCGCTCGCTCTACAGATCGCTTTGTTACCGATCGTTCTGGACCTTCACAAAGTTCCATCAATAGTGCGATCGATGGGACTAGCTTATCGAATTTCGCCAAGTGTGATTCGATCGCCTCAGGCATCGTATCGGCTCTGCACCGCTTGATCTTGTCCTCAAGCCACCGATTGAAAACAGCCTGGGCATCGGGTGAAAACCTCATCCAAGGGATCTTGTTAGGCTCGCATTGACTGTCGGCAATGTCCCGAGCATCAAACTCAGCCAATCGATCGAAAAGATCCTGGACCCGCTGCAAGGCTCGCTGATCAGGTTTTCGATCGACCACTCGAACCTCATCCGGTTCATCCGGCCAAACCGTCACTTGGAATCGCTGTAGCAACCCATCGTCACCACGGCCACCCCTTAGAGATGCCTGCACGTATTCCTGAATACCGCCTGGGGTCGCACATCCGAATATCGATAGGCATGGCGATTCACAAACCGTTTCGCCACGTCCAATTCGATCCACGTTGATTCGACCATAACCATTCCAAAGAGTCAGGTAATTTTGGCGATCGCCTGCCTGATCTTCTCGATCCAATCCCCTCATCCAACTGATCAACTCATCACGCCACAACGCCATCCCGAGTGGGTTTTCGTTTAGCAGATCAACAAGTTTTGCCATCGTTGAATCCGTAGTGATAATTCGACGCGATGTTGGAAGCTCGATCGATTCATTGGCAAGCAACGCATTCGCTAGATCGTTTTGCTTCGCTTCGCATTCGTTATCTTTCACCGCCGTACGAAGTTCTCTTTCGATCTCCTTTTTTTGAAACTCTGCTTTAATCGCATCACGTTTTGCATCGCTGATCTTGGGCTCGATTCGTTTTCGATCTAAATCCTCGATGCGACGAATAAACCCCTCCGCAAATGCCGCTGAGGGTGATTTTTTCTGGCTAGGCCGACCGATGATGCACCCCCAGAGATTCGGAACCACTAGCCACGGATCATTCTGCTTGGGACGAATGCCGATGCGATTGCCAACCACGGCACCCATCGCCACAAGCAACGCGCATGCGGCGTAGTCTGGGGGGCTCTGCATTCGATGAGCAACGTCGGCAACGGCATCACCAACGATCGCTGGTAGCAACTCCGAGTCATACGGCATAACCTCAGGGAGTGGATCGGGTAAGGCTCTGGGCTCTGTCCAGATCCTCCCGTTCTCATCGATCAGATCAAGGCCTTGGGGCTCGATCGCTTGCAACTGCTTTTTGATACTGCCAACCGGCAATGCTTGGATCTTCGCATGCACCGATTTTGCAACTCGATCCAGGTCCTCAGGTTTCGACAGATCAACGGCACCACTCCAAACCGTTTCGGAATTGTCGTCCCGCAGGATAGCAAGGCTGATTGTGCCATCTAGTTTTCGTTGGGCTATTGTTACTAACTGCACTACGCTCATACTGCACCTCCGCTTGTCCAATCGAGTCTGAATACCTCCGCTGCACTTGCCTCCCGTTCCAACTCATCGCGGTTTGCACCTCGATTGATCCATTCCCGAGCATCCTTGATGCCGTTGGGGGGTTGAATGATTCGGACCCCTGCCACGATCACAAGCTCGCTCCGAAGTTTTTTTGCGCTAACGTCTCCTGCACCATCAGCATCGGCAACGATCACGATCTCACCGGGGAGAATACGCCTGCACAGTTCGAGAAGTAGATCACCTCCGCTCTTGGCACTTGGGATGCCAACGGCATCCATACCGATCGACAGTAGGGCAGCCGTATCGGAAGCCCCCTCAGCAATCCAAACCCGAGCACCCGGCTCGATGTTGAAGAAGCGATCAGGATCGTAAATAAGCCCACCATCCCCTCCGCTCACGGACTTCTTTGCAGCCGTCACCGGGTCCCTTGTCCGAATCCCGATGATGTTGCCATTGCTATCTCGCATGGGCCACGTAGTCGCACAAAGCGAAGCGGACCAACCGACTTGCAACTGCCTCAGAGACTCAGGGACTACGCCTAACTGTTTAGCGAGATGCTCACGTCCCTGGTCGGTCAGATTTCGCATGCATACGTCGGCCATCAATGCGATTCTCAAGCGATCGGATTCAGACTGCACCGGCTTGGATGGTGGTGCCATCGTCGGCTTTATCGCATGGATCGGTAGATGCTGACCAATCCCGAGCCCGAGAAAAGACCTCAGCCAACTGATCGCCTCAGCCGTACTGCACCCGAGCCACCATTGAAGCGATGCAAGGCCATCACCTGACCGGGGATTGCTCGATGCATTGTGACAATGCCGACAGATCAACGATCCACGGGTATCAAAATCAGGCAATGATGCGAAGCGATCACGGCCACCGCATTTCGGACAAGGCTTGCCACGTCGATCAAGCAACTCCGCAGGGAGTCCCGCAGCCGTTAGGATCTCACGCCATCGGCCACTTGCTAGCCGCTTAAGATCGCTGATAGAATGTTGGTTGTGGTTTCGATGGGGGTTGTGGCTCATGCTGCACCCCCTTTTTTGTTATTGAGAAGCTCGCTCGCACGATACCGCCTGAGGCCTCCGATTTTGTGCGAAGGGATCTTGCCGCTCGAAGTCCAACGCTCGATCGAAGGGACACTTGCCCCAAGGATCTTCGCAGCCTCATGCTTATCGATATAGCCATCCTCAGCGGGCCGACTTGAACCCATGCGAGCCACCACGATCTCAGCAACTCGCTCTGCAAACTGATCTAGTTCGTTTGGAGTCATGCTGCACCTCCCCGAGGAGATGAGCCCGATGGATTCGCAGAATGCGACCCCTCGCAATTAACTTGCTCCAACTCACAAGCGATCCTCAATAGAACCCTGAGACGCTCCGCTAACGTCTCCACTTCCCGTAATCTTTCCCGAACTATTCGGGATGATGGAATCACGGGCATACTGATCTTCGGAACTCGACAATCGGTAGCCATATGGCACCTCCTTCCAATGAGATGCCAGGATTATGCAAACCTATTCGGTGCAATCAGTGGGTGAATCGGTGCCACCGTTTCAGCACCGTTTTTGAAGCTCCTCTGCTAGGATTACACCTTTAGCAGTCAACCAGTAACCGCCGTTTTTACCACCCTTCGCATCGATATAGCCGTACAACTTCAGCCGGACAAACGCACGTTTTTCATCCCCTTTGTTAAGGGCCACCTTGATTATTGTGGCGGCAGTTTGCGGGTTTGCGATTGTGGCACCTAGCTCATGCATCGCTTGGACGATACACCTATCGTTAGGCGTAAGTGGGCCATCTGACTCGATCCGATCGCCATCGTCAGCACTGCTTGGGTGCATTGATACTTCGGATGTTTTGCCATGCAATGGATGCGAGCCATCGGGATATAAAATATTGTGCCGAATAAGGTAATCATTGAACTCATCAAACTCAGGAAACTGACTGGTAATTGTCGGCCAATACTTACTCTGGACGAAGCCACGATGCGCAAGCTCATTAACTGCATTCCTGACTGTACAATCCCCTGCAAAACATTCAACGCTAACCCGATCGCATTGTTCGATCAGGTTTTTCGCTTGGTCGCTCACGCCATCAAGATTAAATGGTTCAGCCACGGGATTAAAAACGATCACCTTGCATTCATCGTAATCGTAATCCGGCGATACACTAACCCGCTCGCTCCGATCTCCTACAGATCCGAGATGCACATAAGTCGGATATGGTAGGCCTTCACGAACAAAGCAATCTGATTTTGCAATATCGCCATTGAAATACTCTTGCACCTCCATCTCGCTGATATGACGAAGCAAAACAAGCCATTGATTTTCAAACCGGACTAGTATCTGTTGAGGCTCGCAATCATCCCAGATTATTGCCTTGCTCCCTGCCCACATTGCAACCGCTGACACCTTTGAAAAATCGATCTCAATGATGGGCCTTGGGCGTTGTCTCATCACCAATTCCAATACCCTTGGATCAGTATTTGAATTGAATGAGCAGCGTGGAGCGAACGAAGCAACGCGCCCCAAGTTCCAAGGCCAATCGGGATCAAACCAGGGCAGTGATTTATCCCCAAGGATGGGAATTTCAGCCGGACTAAAACCGCTCATCGTTCAGACTCCAAAGTATTGAGATGAGGCCGACCACCTGGGGCTCGATGCTTTGGACCATCGCACCCCAGGCAGCCGTACGCAGGGGATCAGCCTGCTACCGATGCCTCAGATCATACCGCAGTCATGATAGGCCATGAATATCTCATTTTGCGGATTCGCCACGGCTCATGGATGCGAGCGATCGCCAAACTGAAAACTTCCAATTTCGGAGATTTTCTTAGAGGGGGATGCGAGCGCTCGGGGACGGAAAAACCATTCTTTTCCATAGTCCCCTCATCAAGCATCACCAACCATCACCCGATCCCATCATGCGCACAATACCCCCAATCGAATCCATAGAACCCCTTACCCCGCAGCCGATCGGACAGCAAGAATTTAACCTGATTGCTTGGGATCGATCGACCCGCAATGCCGTTGGGATCGCTTAAAGATCGTTTAAGACCTGGGGGGGGTACTCTGTTGGCATACCGCCCCCAAGCCCCCTTCGAGGAATCACTAACGGACTAACTTTCAGCGATCTAACTGGGCATCGATCGACCCGCAGCCGGATACAATCCTGTAAAGATCGTTTAAGCATAGGGGGGCCGGCTCGATCCACTCAACAACCGATTCCCATTGTAACGCTCACGGTTCAGGCACCAATGCGGTTTGGGATCTTCTTAGGCTCACTACGTCATCATCTAAGCAATTGCAAGAGTGCGATAAGAATGACAACAACTAAAAAAGCAACAACGAGATAAGGTCCACCCATCTTTGCAAGTAGCAATAAAATCAACCAAAAAAACACCGATAATACAAAAACACCTTTACACCCAATCCCCCCGAATACTTTGTAGGCTTTTCTAGGCTGATTGACAGGCACCCCATAAATCGTTGGTTCGTCACCGATTCCACTAACACCCAAAGCAGTATCGGATAATTGCCTGACAACCTCACCGCAGAATCTGCATTTGATCGCGTCGGTTTTGATCGACTCGGCACAAGACGGACACTTGCGAGTATCGCTACTTTCCTGCGCCGACTCCAAAATGGATAGCACCAAATCATCAGCATCGGTCCGGCCATTCCCTTTTGATCCAGTATCAATCAGCAAGGGTGGAACCGTAACGAGCTCATTACAGGACGGACAATGCAAGGACCGTCCAGCTTTAGAATCACCGGCTTGAAGGCTACGCAGGCATTTTGGACACTTGAATTTGATCATTGGGACGCGACTTGGAGTAATGAAAATATTTTCTACCGAGTGCGACGGATTATAACTCCAACTTGGATTCCCGCCCGAGTATCTCCCGAGCCATAGCGATCAACTGGGCTCTTTGTGCATCGGTCATAGCCGACCACAAGCCAACGATCTCGGATGGGTCTAAATCGCCACGGGTCCCCCGTTGGACCCCTCGATGCTGAGAATCGTGGTTTTCCCTGGTGTTTTCTGGAGTGGTTCGAGTCCAATATCGCCCATTTCGAAGGAAAAGCCAGCGTCGGCCAAAAGACGACAGATCGAGACAAGCCCAAGGGATTCCTTGGGTTTTTTCGTTGCATCATCCAACTTTGCTTGCTTCTCAGACCGAGACTCACGCAAGGACGCAAGGACGCAAGGACGCAAAGGAAAGAAAAGAAGAGGAGGACGGGCAAAGCGTGGGTGGGCAATTGGCTTTCATGCCTTCTTTGCGTCTTGGCGTCTTGAGCAAAGCGGGCGTGAGACTCCCGCGCCGAGACTCACGCAAAGACGCAAGGACGCAAAGGAAAGAAGAAGAGAGGGAGAGCGGGAATTCGGGTTGCGACCCCTGGACTCCTTTTGCCTTCTTTGCGTCTTGGCGTCTTGAGCAAAGCGGGCATGAGACTCAGAGATTGTCGTGCATCCCATTGGCGATGCGTTTAATGCCTTCTTTCATGAGATCTGCACCGAAGTTCAGTAGCAACCCAAGTCGTTTGTCAGCAAGCTTCAAATAGGTGAACAACTGCTTGTAGTGAACTTTAGCGATTTGCTCAACAGACTTGAGCTCGAGAATGACTTTCCCCTCTACGATAATGTCGGCCCGAAAGCCTTCGTCGAAGTCGAGGTCTTCGTACTGGATTGGAATGGGGACCTGTCGCATGACCATCAAACCACGCCCACTCAACTCCTTGGCTAATACGGTTTCATAAACCGATTCGAGTAACCCGGGACCAAGCTTAGAATGGACTTTCACGGCAGCGTCGACAACCAACCTGGCGATTTCGTTTTCGTTCATTTTTAAGGGTTCCGAGGTTCACGCAAGGACGCAAAAAGGGATAAGCAAATAGCGTGCCTGTATTGTTAGCATCGCAGAGGCTTGAGTGAAGCGGGCGTGAGACTCCTGGATCGGGACTCACGCAAAGACGCAAGGACGCAAAGGGAAGAAGAAGAGCGGGAGACGCGGAATCCAGGATGCGATCCCCGGACTACTTGTACTCTTTGCGTCTTGGCGTCCTGAGCAAAGCGGGCGTGAGACTCCTAAACCAAACCACCTACTAATCAGTCTTGAATTCGCCTTGAAGTGCCCCGTGTGGTAAACTTAGAGTGGCCAGTATCTTCAAATCGCATCGAGTCGCATCTTCGCCCGAAACCATTTCCCCCTTAATCACACCTCAAGCGATCCTCGACCTGCATGATCTTTTTGTAGGTGCCTGAGTACTCAATCACCAAACCATGAAAATCCTCTTCCTCCACGGTTGGCACAGCGTCCCAGGTGGCGTTAAACCTACCTACCTTGCTAAGCATGGTATCGACGTGATCAACCCAAAACTCGATGACGAGGACTTTCAACTCGCCCTCATTACGGCTCAAGAACTCTTCGATAAGCACCAACCCGACGTCGTTGTCGGTAGCTCACGCGGAGGCGCCCTGGCGATGAACCTTAAAGCACCCAACACCAAACTCGTTCTGCTTTGCCCTGCTTGGAAAAAATGGGGATCAGCCAAACAAGTCAAACCTAACTCCATCATCCTCCATAGCAAACTCGACGATGTCATCCCTTACCAAGACTCCGTCGAGCTGGCTCGCGACTCCCAAGCCACCTTGCTCGAAGTCGGACACGATCACCGGCTCGCCGACCCCCAATCGCTTGAAGTCCTCCTATGGGCCTGCAAATTACCCCCTACAGCCGACGCAATCCCTGAACCCGAAGAACAAATCCCCTTGAGTGCAGAAGCCAGCTATCTGTGCGACTCGTGCGGCGAAATGATTGTCATCCCACTGGATCTGACCGAAGGCTCAAGCCAAACCTACATCGAAGACTGCCCGGTTTGCTGCCACGCCAATGTTATCGAAGTCCACGTCGATGAGCATGGCCACACTTCGATCTCTGCCCAACTGGATCTGTAGTAGGCTTTAGGGCCTCCAGAAACCCCTCCCATCTTTTTGCCCTCCCATCTTTTTGCCCTCCCCCATAACGCTTCTCCATGCAGTTTGCGCCCTACGGATAAGCTATAATCGCTCCGACCCATTTTCTAAGTCTAAGGAGCAACGGCGATGCGACTCTCTTTCTTGACCTTCTGCCACACGCTGTGCGTAAGCGCACTGGGTTTTTGTATTGCGAACTTCACACCTAAGCAAACTTGTGCGCAAAACAGCGGCAAACCCAACTTGCTGATCTTTTATTCCGATGATCAAGGCTGGGGTGAGACCGGTTGCTATGGCAATAAGGAGATACCAACCCCAAACATCGACTCTTTGGCCGCAAACGGGGTGCGATTCACTCAAGGGTACGTCGCTGCAACGTACTGCAGCCCTTCGCGGGCCGGGCTCCTGACGGGAAAATATCCAACACGCTTTGGTCACGAATTCAATGCGGTGGCCAACAAGTCCGGACTGCGGCTCGACCAAGTCACCTTGGCCAACCGGCTCAAGGATCTTGGATACGCGACATGCTGCGTGGGCAAATGGCACTTGGGGAACTCCGAACCCTACCGACCCACCCAACGGGGCTTCGATGAATTCTTTGGAACTCTTGCTAACACGCCATTTTTCCACCCAAGGAACTTCATCGATTCGAGGATCTCTAACGATGTTCGCGAAGTCACCGATGATAGCTTCTACACCACCGACGCTTATGCCGAGCGATCGATCGATTGGCTCGAAAAAAACAAAGACAAATCTTGGTTCCTCTACCTCCCGTTCAACGCACAGCATGCACCGCTCGAAGCGCCCCAAAAGTATCTAGATCGATTTCCAAACATCACCGACGAGAAACGCAAGTTGTTTGCAGCGATGCTTTCGGCCCAAGACGACGCGATCGGCCGAGTGATGGCCAAGCTACGTCAAATGGGCCAAGAAGAAAACACGCTGATTTTTTATATCGCCGACAACGGTGGTCCCACACAATCGACCACTTCGAAAAACGGCGGCTTGCGAGGCTTCAAAATGACCACCTTCGAAGGTGGCCCAAGGGTTCCGTACATCTCACAGTGGAAAGGCCATTGGCCCGCAGGCAAAGTCTACGACTACCCAGTGATGAACCTCGATGTGGTTCCGACGGTGCTAGCGGCCACAGGTAACAAGATCGCTGGTAGCGAAAAACTCGATGGAGTCGATCTTGCTCCATTCATCACAGGCCAGAACAGCGCAAGGCCTCATGAGACCATGTACTGGCGGTTCGGTCCGCAGTGGGCTATCCGACACGGTGACCTGAAACTGGTCGTGTCTCGAGGCGGATCAGGGAAGCCTGAACTATACGACCTGTCCAAGGATCAGAGCGAATCGAGCGATCTGGCTGCTTCGCGTCCTGAGGATGTCAAGAAGCTACAAGCCATGTGGGACGCTTGGAGTGCCCAGCAAGCTCCCCCCAGCGCCGTCGATGCCCCTGCAAATCAAAAAGCAGGTAATCCAAAGGGAGCCAACCGTAAAGCAGGTAGCTCAAAAGCTCTTTAGTAGTCCCACAAACAGGTGCAACGATGATCGGATTTCCAAGAGCAATCGCAGTTCTGCTTTTAAGCTTGCTTGCTGAGAATCTTGCGATCGCTCAACTTGCTGGCCAACAATCAAGTAGCCCACTGTCGATTGTCCAATCTGGACAATCGACTGCCGTGATCTTGATCGATCCGTCATCAAGCGAAATGGAGAAGTTGGCAGCAGCGGATCTTCAAGATGCCATCGAGAAGATGACCGGTGCGAAAGTGAAGGTTCTTTCAGATGCCGTCGAAAACCAAAAGGCACTCGCATCGAGCCAACCTCTGCTGATCGTCGGTCAACTAGCTTTATCCTTAAATCCAACGCTCCAGGAGTCTCTTGGTCAGGTTCAAAAGCCCGGGCCAGTGCTCCGCAGCGATGCGATCATCCTTCGTCGGACCGCCAATCGCGTCTATCTTGCAGGCAACAACCCTGAAGCTCACGCTTATGCCGTTAGCGAGCTATTGCACCGCTGGGGATGCCGCTGGTATTTGCCCACACAGATCGGAGAGTGCATTCCGGAACTTCAAGAACTGAGCATTGGAGAACTCGAATACGCCTATGCATCTCCTTTTGAGGTGCGGCGCTACTGGCTATCGTGGCTGGGTGACAACTCGGGCAAAGCCGAATTCATGAGGCGGAATCGATTCAACGATTTAAGTGTGCCCAACGGACACATCCTGGGTCAGTACACCAAAGAACTGATCCCTCCTGGTAAATCAATGTTCAATGTACCGATCTCCGAGGACCAAACAGCCGAGCATGTGGCCAGTCAGGTGCTCTCGACGTTCAAAGCCGGAAACGATGTTCAGCTCGGGATGGAGGACGGACTCTACGAATCGGACTCTCCCCAAGACAAAGAGTTAATCGCACTGCAGTACGACAAGTACTTTCAAACGCAATCGTACACCGATGCGTTCATGG
Organism: Pirellula sp.; assembly: GCA_040381975.1. Lineage (GTDB taxonomy): Bacteria > Planctomycetota > Planctomycetia > Pirellulales > Pirellulaceae > JBKCUI01. The sequence goes on along the minus strand of JBEIGI010000007.1, from coordinate 17,467 downwards.
TGTTCTACAACAAGGTAGCCCGGATCCTTCAAGAAAAAGCACCTGAGAGCAACGCCCGCATCGGCTTTCTCGCCTACTCGAACATTACCCTTCCACCACTGCGAGTCGATAAAGCCGCAAAGCCGCTAGTTGCCTACCTTGCACCCATCGACTTTGATCCAATCCACTCGATGGACGATCCGCGATCAGCACCGCGTCGAGAGCTCAAAGAGATCCTCTATCGCTGGTCCCAGATCATGGAAGGTCGCGTGGTGATCTACGACTACGACCAGAGCATGCTCGTGTGGCGAGATATCCCAAATCCCTCCCATCAGGCCTTTGCAAAAGACGTCCAGCATTACCGCAAGGCTGGGATTTTGGGAGTCGACACCGAGAGTCGAGGAGCGACCGCAACCACGTTCTTGAATCTCTATTTCCGAGGCCAGTTTCTTTGGAATCCCGATGCGAACGTAGAAACACTGTTCGAAGAGTTTTATCCAAAATTCTATGGACCTGCAGCCAAGCCGATGCAGGAGTATTGGTCGGCAATCTATCGAGCGTGGGACTCGACCCTGGCGACCGAGCACGAATACTTCCTTGCACCGTCGATCTACACTCCGGAATTGATTGCTACTTTGAAGGACAAATTGCAGATTGCTGAGCAACTCATCAGCCCCTTGGAAGCCAAGCAAGACAGGAACTCGAAGCTGTATGTTCAGAGGATACGGTTTACGCGGTTGCAGTTCAGTCTAATTGAAGCTTACATGGCGATGATCCAAGCTGCGAATACCGATGCCGATTATCAAGCGGCAGTCGCCCATGGAAAACGCGGCCTGGAGATCCGAGAGCAGCTTACCGAAATGAATCCCACCTTTACGACTTACAAGAAGATCGGTGAGTCGGGGTACGCTTGGTGGCCGGGTGAAGTCCAGCAGTACCAAGAGTTAGTCCCTTGGACCGATGGATCGAAAGGGACTCGAATAGCGAACTTGCCCTTGGTTTGGTCGTTTCGAACCGATCCTGCGAATCAGGGGCTCGAGCAAAGCTGGCAGACCAAGGCGATCGATGCTTCATGGAGGACGCTTCGAACGGATCTTTATGCGCAGGCCCAAGGGATCGTGACCGAGGATTATCAGAGCTACACTGGGCATCTTTGGTACGATACCCAGATCGAACTAACTGCCGAGCAAACCCAAGGTCCGATTCATTTGCGATTCCCTGGGATCTTCAATGAGTGCTGGCTGTATGTCGATGGGATTGAGGTCGCTCACCGACCGTTCAAGGGACTATGGTGGCTTAACGATTACCGATTCGAGTGGGATGTCGATCTGATGGGCAAACTTAAGCTTGGTAAGAATCGACTCACTGTGAGGCTTTACAATCCCCATCATTTTGGAGGGATGTTTAGACGTCCGTTCCTCTACCGAATTACGCAATAAAGAGGCTAGCATGCTGCGAACATCCTCGATGAGTTTAATGCTATTGGCATTTGGACTGGCACTTGGGGCAATGGGCCAGGAGCAACCGAGTCCGTTTCGATATGTCAGGGCCAAGGCGTTTCATATTCCGCCAGAGACGACTACGGAGGAATCGGGTTATTTTTCGTTGTGTGAGGGTCACGATGGGAAGATCTACATCGGCACGGCTGCTTATGGTCGAAACGCTTATCTAGTCGAGTTCGATCCAGCGACCGAAGCGATGCGAGTGGTTCTCGATACACACAAGCTTGTTGGCCTGCCGCTCAGTGCAACCGGTTATGCTGCTCAGAGCAAACTCCATACTCGCAACCATGTGGGTACATCGGGGAAAATCTATGTAGGATCTAAACAAGGGTATGCGTCGGAGGCAGAGAAGAAGCTACTCGAAGCTGGCCAGCCGATCCCCGAGTACCTGGGTGGATACGTCATGAGTTACGATCCCAAGACACAGTCCAGTGAGAACTTGGGTATGCCTATGCCACTTACCGCCGAGCAGAGGGCCAAGGGAAAGAAAGAAGGGCAGGGGGTGATCGATGTAACGTCCGATGAAGCCCGAGGCATTCTGTATGTGATAACTTGCGAAGATCAGCATTGGATGCTCTATGACATGGAGTCAAAAACCTATCGTGATCTTGGGGTGATCTTGAGAGACCAGCCCAATACGATCGTCGATGCACAGGGCCGAGGTACGGCCATCACCTTCGACTACCAAATTGCCCGTTATGATCCTCAGACCAAGACAGTGAGTGTCTCGCCATTGTTTGTTGGCGATCGTAAATTTTCGGAGTTTATTGGTGCTGATCGGGTTCATCCCGATTGGCGGATTGCTGCCGATGGCAAGACAGCTTATTTGCAACTCCTCAATGACTTGAGGATGTTCAAGATCGATCTGAGTGGCCCGTTGGGTGTCGCTGTTCGTGCGATCGATTTAGGAAATCGTATCGAAGGAGAGAATCCGGATTCGCGGGGATCGATTTCGATTGGGCCTGATGGGCAGGTTTACTCGGTGGTGCGGATCGATAACAAGACAGGGTTTGGGAGTGGGTACGTCCATCATTTGGTTTGCCATGAGCCAGCCAATGGCAAGATGATTGACATGGGGGTGCTAGCGATTACGAATCCCGAGTTCTTTGATTTTTCGAAGGGGCCTGGTAAGAACCAGGATGGGACGCCAAGACCCACGCATGGTTTCCATCGATTGCCTGACGGAACGCTGACGCCTTTGCATGTCGTTTTGGCGATGATTGTCGCTCGGGACGGAACGATCTATGCGACAACGCTGTATCCCTTTACCCTCATGCGCATCGAGCGAGGCGGCCTAGAAGATCCTCCGCCAACGTAGTGGATCTTGCGAAAGATCCCGGCGGCAACGATAGGGGATCTTGCGAAAGATCCCGGCGCTCAAGCAAACCCAAGTGTTGATTTTGTTGCTACGAGTGTTACACTAAAACATAACGCTTGGGGATCTCTGATACCGCACTTTGATTTCATTTGGGAGTTGACCGAAAATGGAAATTTGGCTCACATCAGCGAAAACGGGCTAACGCCAGAGGATGTCGAGCCGGTTGTCTTGAATCCAGATAGGATAAGTACTAGTCGCTCATCTGGGCGGCCCATTGCATTCGGAGAGACTCCTGATGGTCACTATATTGCGGTTGTTTACGAGCAAATCGATCGAACGACTGTATATCCGATTACAGCATTTATCATTGAGGACTAATCGAACGTGGTAAAGCGAACGATGGGGAAGAGGATTTATCGCGAACCAACAGCCGAGCAAGCGGCCCGGTATCGCCAAATCCGCGAATTGATCTCGGAGGAAATACCGGAGATTAAGCGAGAGGCCAAGGCGATGCGTGAGAGTCGAAAGGTCAGTCTTCAACGAGCCGTAGCGATGCTCAAATCCGAGCGGGAACAACAAGGAATGTCCTTAGCGGATATCAGCAGGCAGACCGGTATAAGCAAGTCGGCGATTTCCAAATTGGAGAATAACCACGATGCCAATCCGACGATCAACACCCTTGTAAAATACGCGGAGGCTCTTCGAATGGAGTTATCGGTGAGCCTGACTGCGAAACGCTAGATCTCAGATGGCTCTAGATAATAGCCCTTCGTCGTTTTCGAAAAGCGAGGCCAAGAGCACCGAGTCCAAAGATCACCATCGAGGCCGGCTCAGGAACCTCGCCACTGGATTCGAGTCGCAATTGAAACGCGTTGACGATTGGATTCTTTAGGTTGTTTATTCCACCGACTTCAAGCATGCCGTTAAACAAGACATCTTGAATGTTGCCTGTGGCGGTGAAAGTCCCGATTACATATTGGCCTAGACCGCCAAGCGTGCTGGAGACATTGGTTTTGATCTCTGAAGTGCTACCACCACCACTGACTTCGACTCGCTTGTATAAAACTTGATCGTTCTTTGAGTCGTTTACCCAGAGTTGCAAGCGGTAGGACTTGCCGGTTTCGAGCCCGCCCAGAGACAAGGTCATGGTTGAGAGATAACTTGCTGCGATCGCGGTTCCTAGAAGGCCCTTGTAGGACGAATTTAGTGTTGTGAAAGAGCCCGAGTTAGCACTTGTGTCAAAACCATTTAACTCCCCAGGGTGCTCGGACAACGTCACGTTACCTATATTGATTGTCTGTGTACCAAATTGGAAAATGGGTGCTCCAAAGGCGATGAAACTCACCCCTCGAACCGTCACCCCTTGGACTTGACTGGCACCGGAATCAGGCCCAAAGTTATAGGCGTAAACAGGGGTTCCTGTGGTATCGACATCCGAGTCCCCCGTGATGGCTTGGACAGTCTGCCACGTCACTACTCCGGCAAAGGTAGGATTTGCCAGTGCAGCTAGGATCATGTTCAAAGCAGCGAGGAGAAAAAACTTTTTGCACGAGATAACAAGTCTAATGGTTCGCATTTCTCAATCCGGGAGGTTGAAGTGTGAATCGACGATCCTTCTTTGTGAATTGGACGCATCCCTACACCTATAAGAACCCCTTTAATCCGACCCTCGGTTCCCAAAAAAGGGGGAGCGAAACGCCAAAAAATGATTTTTGGATTTTGGGAACCGCATTTCTAGAAAAAGGGTTCCCTGGCGTTTACTTTCTAATTTGGTAGCCTTTTTCCGTCGGAAAGCAGTAGCAAACCAACCTGGAATAAATCCGGGAAAAATTCTCGATGGATCCGCCCAAGAAATGAGCGCCGTAAAAGAAAAAAAACACGATCAGGACATCGGGTCGGTCTCCCACTGGCTCAGAGAACTCAAAGCCGGCGAGGATAGTGCCGTCGATGCCATCTGGACTCGGTACTACCAGCGAGTCGTTGACTTTGCGATTCGGAAAATGAAAATCAACCCCGACCGGGCTGTCGACGAAGAGGACATCGCGCAGCTGACGATGCACCGCTTCTGCCTCAATGCAGCCTCGGGCCATTACCCAAACCTTGACGATCGACATCAACTCTGGGACCTCTTGGTGGTTTTCACACTCAACCGGATCCGCAAACACTTGCGAGCCTGCAATACCCTCAAAAGATCCGGCTCTGCGAACTCGGAGAGTCTAAGTGAGGATTCCCTTGATGCGGATCCGCCACTTGCCGTGCTGACGTTTCAAAGGGCGCAAGCCATCGAGGATCTGGAGTCTCCGGAAGCTCCCACGATCATGGCAGACATGGTTCGTTATTGGCTGGATCGACTCGATCGCGAAGACCCAAGTGGTGAACTGAAACAGATCGCCCTTTGGTCGATGGAGGACATCTCAGGAAGTGAAATAGCGAGAATCCTCAAAAAGCGAAAATCTGCCGTTCTGCAACAGATTCGACTCATACGACTACTTTGGGAGGAGTGCGAGGCATGAAGGGCAACGATGCAAATGGAACTTTTATCCATCAAACCGACCAGGTACCGGTCCATCGGTGGCGACAAGTCATGGAGATCTGCCAAGCCTACGAAAAGTGCTTGCTCGATGGACAAACAACACCTGCCGAAGACTTTGCTTTTCAGTATCCAAGCGTCCCAAAAGATTTGCTTTTGCCAGAACTCGAAAGAGTCCGCGGTGAATGCATCGAAGAAGCCTCGACACCCTCGCAGATTGAACCTTTTGAGTATCCCCAATCCGAGCGATATCAAATCCTTGATGAGATTCGAAGTGGTGGGATGGGCCAAGTCTTCCGGGCCTTTGACCGTGCATGCGGTCGACTGGTTGCCCTGAAGAAAATACGCAAGGAGTTTGCGCAAGACACCCGCGCTCGCCGCCGATTTTTGGCGGAGGTCGAACTCACAGCCGATCTGGAACATCCTGGCGTAATCCCAATCTACGATCAGTCGGTCGATTCGACAGGCCGGGAATTCTATGTGATGCGTCTGATTTGCGGAGACGGGAGCGGAACACTCCAGCAAGCCATCGAGCGATTCCATTCTCAGTCGGATTCCGACTTTTCGAGCCGCAAACGTTTTTGGAACTCCTCGAAACGAGGTGCGTTTCGAAAGCTTGTCGAATCGGTGCTGGCGATCGTCGAGACCACGGCCCATGCGCACGGTCGAGGTATTGCCCACCGAGATCTAAAACCGGCGAACATTCTTGTCGGGCCTTACGGTGAAACACTCATCGCGGATTGGGGGCTGGCAAAAAGGATCAACTCGCCCGGACAACAACTGTCGAATATAGCTGCGATTGCTACAAGCGATAAGGCAATGAGCCATTCTGAATCGACATGGGCTTCGACCGCTCCGGGAGTTGGTACGCCAGGCTTTCGGGCACCTGAGACGGAATCTGCAACCAAGTCGCCGAACCTCATCGCAGCGGACATCTACTCGCTTGGCGCCATTCTCGATTGTGTGATCACTGGAACCCCTTCTCGGTCGCAGGACAACTCGGAAAATCAAAGTCGTCCGCAGATCTCACCAACCGCCGTCGCACCTTTGCTTGCGATCGCGCAAAAAGCGATGTCAAACGATATCGCCGATCGCTATCAGAGCGCTCAGTTGTTGGGACTCGATATCCGCAATTGGCTTGCGGGAGAACCTGTATCCGCTTATCCAGAATCGACGGCGGAACGGATTTGGAAATGGCCCACACGCCATCGTCTACTGGCCACGGCGATGGCAAGCGGACTTCTCATTATGCTCCTTGCATCAGGTTTGTTCTCTTGGATGCAGCTTGCTCAAAAAGCCGAGTTAAAGCAGCTATTGGCAACCACCTCGACGCTGCTTGACGAAAACCAGAAAGCCAAGAAATCGCTCGAGGAGGCATTCTCCCAACGTGAGTCGTTGGCTCTGCATGCGATCATCGAGTTCCAATCCCTCCTGACGATGAACCCTTCGCTGCAAGCCGATTCGCAGTTTCGCTCCGTTCGAGAGAAAGTTCTTCAGGAGTCCAGAACCTTTTACGAAAACCTCGCAAAATCGGTCGACCAGTCGCCCGATCAGGATCAGCACTCGTTGGATAAACTCTCCGATGCAGCCTTGGCTCTGATCCTCTTGGAAAACGAACTGGGCAACTATTCGGATTCTCTTAAGGTTGCTCAGTCGGCATGCGAGCGACTCGAAAAGGTAGTCACTCCTTCGGACCGACTGCGCTATCAACTCGGACGTATTTTGGCATTCAAAGGAAACATTGCCACTCGCAACGGTTGGAAGGCTCAAGGTGCTCTCGATCAAGACAGAGCCATCGGTTATCTCGAACCGTTAATCGATTCGTCTGAACTCAGCCAGGAGGATCGTCGAAAGGCTGTGAGTCTTTGGAGCCGAGCCGCATCACCGATGTCCATCGGAATGGCTTCCAAAGGTGAATTCCAACAAGCCACTGAGTTGCTCCAAAAGATCCTATCGCGTCTGGAAGATATCCAAACCGAAGATTTCCAAGAAGAGCTTCTGAAAATACAAAGCTACGGTAACCTTGCGATGGTTCGTTACTTTGCCAAAGACAAAGACGGAGCGTACGGGGCAATCGCGAAAGCCGACGGTTCGGTCAAGCGATGCCAGGCAATGCTCCACGAGAGCGTGCCGTTTCGAGAAATCATTGAATTCGAAATCATGCGTTCGACTACAGCAAGATTTCAAAGCGACCTGATGCTTATGGATGGAAAAACCAACCCAGCAATCGAGATTCAGCAACAAACGTTAGAAAATCTGACCACAGCCGCAAGGAGATATCCCTCGAATGCGGATATCCATATGGCTTATCACTCCTGCTGCTCTAGACTCCAAACAGTCCTTAGAGAAAACGGACGAGCTTCCCAGGCGCGTAAGGTCGTCGACAACTGGGTGCGTCTTGCATTGGAACTTTTCGAAGAGGATCAGAGCAATCCGAAAACTGGCGAATTCTTGATGCATGCACATCACTCTTTGGGGCATTTTAGCGAATCGACGAATGAGCCTGTGCAAGCCCAAGAGTCCTATCAATCAGCACTGGCCGTGGCCAACAGGATGATCCAATCGACTCAAGCGACCGCGAACGTTTTGAGCCAAGCCATGGAGTTGCATGTCCACTTGATCAAATTCGAGCTGAAGGCAAACCGCAACGATACCGCTGAAGAACATTTCCAGCAGGCGATCGGCCATGCTCTTGAGTTGAAGGCTCTGCCAAGTCCAAACGAAGTTTCCTTGCTGAGCATCAAGCAACAAATGGAAAACGCCCTGCGGTTCGCTCAGGAATTGGGAAACCAGGAACTAAAGGATGCCTGGTCTAAGAAGATCGCTCACGAAGGACTACTACCGGCCTCATGAGCATTGGCTCTGTGCTCTCTGTGTCTTTGTGTTTCAAAAAGATTGCATCAGCGGTTACTGATCCGGATTATCAATCAATGATTTGAGTCGCTCAGCAATCGGCTTGGGAAATTTGGCAATCCAGGACTCATCGACAAGTCCGACATCGATCATGTCTAAGACGTGAACCCGGTCTTTGAGTCGAAACGAATTGAGCTTCATGCGAACAAGTCGCTCCAAGGGTAAGATCCGAATTCCATCTCCATACTCGGTTGGCTCCACATCGGGATTGGCTTCGAAGTCGTCTTGCTTAACCATACGATTCGCTAAGACGATATGAATAGCGTAGCGTACCGAATCCTCCTTTCCCTCGAGGAAGATGTCCAAGCCAGCGGCTTTGCGATAAAGGTATCCATTTTCCGCCATGATCAGCTTAAGGTGCTCAAGATCTTCTGGCCGAATCAAAATATCGACATCGTTCGTAGCTCGCACAGCACCTGGGTCTACTTGCGCCACCCAAACTCGTACCGCATTCCCACCAACAACCGCAAAAGGAATCGAAGTAGATTCCAAGATCGACACGACTTTCCTTAGACGTAATTCAACGCGATCCATCGACTCGCCAATCCTTTTCCAAAGCTCTTCTCCGACAACCTTCAATTCTGGATGCATGACATTCTCCTTGGGCTACAGTAGAAAAAGTATACCATAGACCATCTGCATGTAGGACTCTTCGGGAATTATAATGGATAGGAGTAGACGTTACTGGCACTCGTCGTGCTCCTGCTCAAAGCCTTTCGAGTAGATTTTGATCGACAAGACGATTGAATGCCTTCGCCACAAACTCTTTTCGATGACGATCACGAGCAACGTTTCACTGAGCACTTTGCCGATAAACCATGGGCACCGCTACACGTACCCTACGGACCTACGGACTACGGACCTCAATCGTCCGTAGTCTTTTTGGAGGCAAGGTTCATCGAACTCGATAGCCACTTGGAAGCCGAGATGCGGAGTTTCGATTGCTGCTTGCTGATCGTCTGATTCATCTTGATAACCAACTTGTCTCGATACTCGGCAAGCTTACGATCCAAGATCTCTCGGATTCCCTCGCCGATCCACTCGGCAGTATCGCCATGGATCTTGCTGATCTCATGCATCCGAAAGTCAAGTAACTCGATCGTCGCATCGGTCACCTTGGGACGAAACTCAACATCCGGAGGAAACGACACCGGTATCAACTTGATCTCGACCTGACAATCGACCTTCATCCGTACCCTCGCATCCGCCTTGGCCGAAACACTCACAAGCTGCACGTCCCGCGCGAACTGGTTCGCTCGACCGAAAAGCTTCAATGGTGCGACGACCCAGACACTCGTCGTGAACTTCTTGCCATCAGGCTCGACGTCGAACTTCTTAACCTCCACCTGCAACTCCTTGGCCGGATCAACAAATTCGATCAAATATCGAGACCATGTCCCGTCATTGGCCATCTTCCACCGCTGCTTGGTGTCAATCCGCATCCCATCGAGTTTGACATCCAAACCGTCCCAGACCCGACGCTGCTTGCCCCACTTGCGAGTGTCCTCGACGTTGGCGGGTAAGTTCATCAAGCACATCCAACGCACCCACTGACTGAGTTCCTTAAGCTCCGCTTGGGTCGGACTTGCAACCTCATCGAGCGTTTCGGGCAAATCTAGCTTGCGCTCTGTAAGCACCGGATCACCGGCGACTTGAAAACCAACCTCTTGAGCCCACGACGAATCAATCCCAAGCGGGGTGCTTACCAATACGATCGCCCCGACGAATAGCCACCATGCTGCGATCTTCCAGGTTCCCGTCATGCTAAGCCAAAATCGACTATAATCGGTTTCAGATCCAAATGCCTTCTGCCCACGACCCACGCATTGTATATTCGACCCCCAATCCAAGCGAACTTGCGAACAGATATGAAGTTCACGCAATCGCGTCCATTTCCAACCGCCACAATCCCTCCTGCTATGGCTCGTTCTCAAAGAAAACCTGTTTTGCTAGCTATCTTTTGGGTTCTTGGCGTTTGGGGGCAAGCGCTCCATGCCCAGGAGTCTACTTTTTCCCAGGATAAACTCGACAGCTTGGTGCGCGAGGCCAAGACCCGGGGGGAGTCTTCCCGAGGCCTGCAAGCATTTACCCGCGCGAACCTGGCTTGCTTTTCTTGCCATCGAATCGGAAGTGCGGGCGGAATCATCGGCCCGGAACTGACCCAGATCGGCAAGCAACGCTCAGCAGAGCAATTGGCCGAAAGCTTACTTTGGCCCAATCGCAAACAAGAACCTGCTTATCAAGCCTACAAAATTCAAACCGAGGATGGTCAGGTTTTGACGGGGTATGTCGAGAACCCGGAGGCCTCACCACTGGTCTTTGTCGATCCGGCCACTCGTAAAACGCAATCGATTCGGCGCGATGCGATCGAGCAGATGGCAACGAGTGCATCGTTGATGCCTGCGGGACTTTTTGAGTCGTTGCCCTTGGGCCAGCAATCCGATTTGCTTCGCTTTCTCATGGGCCTGGGAACCGATCCAGTGGACCTTGCGAATCTCGAAGCTCAGATTCGATCCGCAAGTACCCACGAACCTGCGAAGTTCACTTGGACGACCCCACCTCTGATTCCCGAGCACTATCCAAACCACACAGAGTTCGTCAATCGGGATCGGGTTTACGATTGGTATACCAAACAAGCGTTGCATTTTGCTGCGATGAACAACCGGCCAACTTGGATCGAGCCTTTTCCTGGACTCGATGGAGGCAAGTTTGGGCATTGGGGAAATCAAAAGGAGGACACGTGGAAGGGTGACGAGTGGAACCAAGTTGACCTAGGCTCCATGCAAAGCAATGTCTTAGTCGGTGAGCCCAAAGCGGTCCCCAGGGCCGTAGCGATCCGAATCTCGGCAGATCAAAAACTATCTGCATGTTTCAACACAGACACGCTTGCATACGAAGCCGTTTGGTCTGGTGGTTTTGTCCGTTTCACCGATGTAAGGCATGGTTACATCGACGGATTTAGGATTGAAGGGACCAAGCAAGAGCTAGGCGATTGGGCAAAATCCTTTCGGCAAATTGTCCCTGGGGCTGAGCAAGCTCGCTACCGAGGTATCTATCGCAGTGGTAGCGAAGTTGTTTTTGCTGTCGAACACGATTCGAAAATGTATTTGGATCATTTGGGCATCGATGCTAACGGCCAGTGGAAGCGAACGATTGCAACGGCCAGTGAGCATCCAAAGAAGGATGTCCTGCTTGGAGGCAAATCGCAGTGGCCTCAAACGTTCCAGACCCCGATTCGCATGGGGCAGGGGAGTGGATACGTAGTCGACACGATCGAACTTCCAAGCGACAACCCGTGGCATACGCTCATCGCCGGCGGTGCGCATGCATTCTTGAGCGACGGCAGAGCCGTAGTCGTCAGCATGCAAGGGGACGTGTGGTTGGTCTCAGGGCTCGATACCGACACGGCTAGTTGGAAGCGGATTGCTGCGGGCATGCATCATCTGCTGGGTTGTGTTGTTCACGAGGACAAGATCTACACATTGGGCCGCAACCAAATCACATGCTTGCACGACTTGGATGGCGACGAGGAGATCGATTTTTACGAATGTTTTTCGAACGCCTATACGACATCTCCATCGGGGCACGACTATTTGTGTGGGCTTGAGCGGGACTCTGATGGATACTTTTACTTTGCATCGGGCAACGAGGGCTTAGTTCGCATCAGTCCCGATGGTCGAACTGCGAGTATCATCGCAACCGGTTTCCGAAACCCAGACGGAATTGGCCTCTTGGACGACGGATCTTTGACCGTCCCTTGTTCGGAAGGGGATTGGACACCGACATCCATGATTTGCTTGGTCACGCCTAGCGAATCCTCCGATGAAGCAAACCGCTATGCGACCAGCCCGGCCCCTTTTTATGGGTATCGTGGACCTCGGCCTAATCAGAAGATCGAATTGCCGCTACTGTATTTGCCGCGTGGGATCGACAACTCCAGTGGAGGTCAGTTGCAAGTCCACAGCGCCAAGATTGGGCCTTTGGATGGTCAGATCGTTCACACCTCGTTTGGCACCGGGACGATGCACCTTTTACTACGAGATCGGGTCGGTTCGCAGTGGCAAGGAGCCTTTAGTCCGCTGCCAGGCGATTTTCGATCAGGCGCCCATAGAGCCAGAGTGAGAACTCAGGACGGTTGCATCTACGTCACTGGCATGCATGGCTGGGGTACTTACACACCCGCTGCGGGATGTTTCCAACGCCTTCGCTACACCGGATCTGGAGCTATCCTACCGACAGGTTTCCATGTCCATGAAAATGGAGTTCAGGTTCATTTTTCAAGCCCGATCGATTCGATCAAGGTGCAAGAAATAGGCAAGCACTTTGCGCAGTGTTGGAACTACCGCTATTCGCCAGCTTATGGTTCTCGCGAATACTCGGTGGTGCATGAGGGGGCCATGGGTCACGATGTTCTCGACATTCGCAGCGTGATTGTTTCGGAGGATTCCAAGAGTCTTTTTTTGGAGATCCCGGATCTTCAGCTCTGCAGCCAATTGCATCTGCTTTTGGAGATCGGTACATCGAGACCCGTCGAGCTCTTTGCGACTCTCAACGCTATGGATAAGCCTTACGATTCAGATCGTTTAGTCGCTCGCAATGCGGTCGGAAAAAAGCTTCCTCATCCGATGACTCGCGACTTGGATTGGTTGACCAAGCGGGTCGCGAATCCTTGGCAGAAGAAACTCGATGGAGCTCGGGAGATTCAAATCAAGGCGATGGACAACCTGCAGTTTTCCGAAAAGAAACTTCAGGCCAAACCTGGCGAAGTCATCAAGCTCAAGTTTGTTAATCCCGATGTGGTTCCTCATAATTGGGCGTTGGTTCAACCCGGAACGCTCGAGCAAGTCGGCGATCTGGCCAACAAGCTCATCGGATCCCCGGAGGCTTATCTCAAGCAGTATGTTCCGGACTCCGATGCAGTGATTTGTTATACCGATATCATCGAGCCAGGCTCGGAGTTTGCGATCTATTTCAAAGCTCCGGAGAAGCCTGGTCGCTATCCCTATCTGTGTACCTTTCCGGGTCACTGGATGGTGATGAATGGAATCCTCGAAGTCGGGCAATAGAAAGGCCCTTTTACTAACTGATGAGTGATCAAACGAACGTAACTCCGGGGCAAAGCCCTTATGTATCTGTCCGATGGCAAGGAGACACCCTTGGCCAACTCGAACTGCTAGATCAGACGTTGCTCCCAGAGACGCTTCGGATGATTCCGATCCAGAATGTTGAAGAAGCGCACGAGGCGATCGTATCGCTGAGAGTGCGCGGTGCACCAGCCATTGGCATTGCGGCCGCGTATGCAGTCGTCACAGGCATGCGAGCATTCGTCGAGCGGCGTGCTGGGATCGACGAGTCGGTGCAACGGGCTAGATCCTTGTGCGATTACTTGGCCACGAGTCGCCCAACAGCGGTGAATTTGTTTTGGGCTTTGAATCGCATGCGTCGGATCATCGATCGCAATAGCAATGTCGCTTCGGCGCAGGAGCTTGCAAACCAGTTGCTGCGTGAGGCAAGGCAGATCCATGATGAGGATCGCCGCATGTGCCATGCCATTGGGGAATACGGAGCATCGTGTTTCGAACCTGGTTGTGGGATCCTGACGCATTGCAACACCGGAGGGCTTGCTACCTCTGAGTTTGGAACCGCGCTGGCGGCGATCTTGACCGCTCACTATCAAGGCAAGCAGATTCAGGTGTATGCCGACGAGACGCGGCCCTTGTTGCAGGGTGCCCGATTGACGATGTGGGAGCTTCAGCAGCACGGGGTCCCAAGTACGCTGATCTGCGATTCGATGGCAGCTCAGGTGATGCGAGAAGGACGAGTTCAGTACGTGATCGTCGGAGCCGACCGGATCACAGCCCGAGGGGATACGGCCAATAAGATCGGAACCTATGGGCTAGCCGTTTTGGCCAAGCATCACCAAATACCATTTTTGGTTGCGGCTCCTTCGAGCACCTTCGATCTTTCGATGGTCGATGGGGCGGATATTCCGATCGAACAACGCAAATCCGAGGAAATCACCGCTGCATTTGGAAAACGGACCGCACCGGCGGATGTCCAAGTTTACAATCCGGCTTTCGATGTCACGCCTTCGGAACTCATCACGGCGATCGTTACCGAAGTCGGAATCATCCATCCAGTCAACCAGCAGCAAGTAAGCCGAGTCCTCGCGAGATCGTAATTTCGATTCGATGCGAAGCGACCCTTGAGATAACCGTAGGAGTCGTATCGGTAGCTTGATTCAAGTCCCTTGAACTTCGCTTCGAAATGCGCGGATCCAGGTGGTTTCGCCTGCCTGCAATCGCTGATCGAGATAGCGATTGATCAAATCCGAACTCAAGCCTGGCAGTTCTGTACTCTCAGCGATGCACTCATAGCGACCGTTGGATAAGCGATAAAACTGAACGGATGTGCCGTCGTGCCGCCACACTTCACGGACTTGCATCGCCGCGAATAGCTCCAGCTTGTCGATGGCAGAGGCTGTCAACTCGACTTCGATCACCAGATCGGGTGGAGGATCGACTTCGAAGTCCAATTCTTCCTTCGCAAGAACCTTGTCGATGTTCGTTACGTAATAGGATTCATCCGCTTCGTACGCTTTCTTCAAATCACTCCGTTTCACGGTCACGGAAGCGACACTGAGGATTTCGATCCCTCTGATTTCCGAATACGCTTCGATCATTCGTCCAAGGAGGCAACTGATATTCTCGTGTTTGCGTTTCGGACTCATCATCTCCAACACTCCTTCGTTGTAGGACAAACGAGGAACACTTCCTCGACGCTCGTCGGCCAAAGCCACGAAAATTTCCCAGCTAACATTTTCAAGCACTATCCGGGTCTCGGATTCTTCCTTCAGCAGAGTGCTCATCGTGCCATGCTCACTTTGAATCGCTCCTGGTCATGAAAATCATCCCCTATGCTTATTTTCGAGTACGAGTACATGAAATTCGATCGTCGGGAGTTAGTATACATAGAAGTGTATGCTACTGTCACGATTCGCACTCGTACGCGAAGCCACTGGTGCCCAACCACCCGATATCTTCCCAAAAACTTACCTGAAGCCCTCCTTTTTTCAAATCAAACTGAAGTAAATTCATGACAGATACAACGTCGGATCGTAAAGCGATGCTGGTTGCCAATATCCTCTCGGTCGCTATCCCCTTGGTCGTCGCACTGCTTTTAGGGATCCCGACAAAAATCGATCTTGGGAGTTGGACCAAGCAGTTACCGCATTTGATCGGAGCAATCAATGTCGTGACCAGTAGCGTGCTACTGATCGGTTGGCTTGCGATCCGCTCGGGAAACGTCGCCTTGCATCGCAGCGCGATGCTCACGGCGTTTGGACTCGGTGCAGGTTTCTTGGTCTGTTACGTCTTGTACCATCTAACGAACCCCTCGACCAAATTTGGTGGAGAAGGAGCGATCCGTGGGGTGTATTATTTTGTCCTCTTGTCCCACATCCTTTTGTCGCTCGTGGTCTTGCCACTGGTCTTGCGAGCCCTCTGGTACGCGCTGCTTGGACGCTTTGATTTGCATCGACGCGTCGCCAAATTGGCTTATCCGATTTGGCTCTACGTATCGGTCACCGGAGTGATCGCCTATTGGATGATCTCGCCTTATTACCAGCACTAAATTGGACGCTAAGCTGGATCTTAGCCGCGTTTGGTGGCGTAGAGCTCTGCGTAGGCGATCGCCCAATCGTCGACGGACTTGTAAAATCGCTCGATGTCGACTTGGCCTAGGGGTTGATAGAAGGCTCGCGTGAGCAGTTCTCGGTCGGCAATCGTCCCTTTGACCTGCAGATCCAAAACATAGAACTCGTTGATCGGGCGAACGACCATTTCAAAACGCGAGTATTTATTCGATCGCACCCCGCGTTCGATCACAAGATCATCTCGGGTGCAGGCACTACCCCAACCGCTCTCCCCAAAGACCGATTGGTATCGAAAGCCTGGGAACATATCGATCATCTTTTTGACGACCGATTCGATCCGTTCGGTCAGATCCAGCCGGTATTTGGTATGAAGCCTTTTGTATTCTTCGGCCTCTTGGCGTTTGCGCTGCTCTTCGGACTGCAGTGACTCGGCTCTGCTAGCCCCACGTGCAATGGCTTTCTTAAGCCTCTCCTCAAACTCCGACATCATCGTCCCCGGGGGCTGGTGTATCGCTCGGAGCCTGAGTACCTGGAACGTCAATTGGAGGATCACTCGGAGCAGGGTTTGGCTTTGGAGTTTCCTCTGGCCCCGTGGTTTTCTTAAGGAACTGCATGAGATCGCCGAACGATCTTAATGGCTCCTTACCTTGTTGCATCGCTTCGCTAATTGGCTTTTCCGGCACAGGCCGCGAGATCTTTACAGGCCTTTGCGATCGGGAGTCGTTGTTGTCCGATGCATCTCGATTGTATTGCGGTTTTCGTCCGGAGTCTTGCCTGCCCCTGTTGGATCCTCGCGAATCGCCCGAAGGTCCAGAGCGACGGTCGTTTGGACGACCACCCGGACGCGGACCACGGGATTGATCATTGGCATTGTTGCCAGTGGGGCGACTCGAACCGCTCGACCCTCGGCGATCCGGACGGTCGGTTCGCTCTTGGCGATTTCTGTTCTCACCCGCAGGTCGGTCATTGGACGATTGACGGGCCGAAGACTCTTGCTCGGAGCCCGGTCTTCGCATGGTCAATGCAACGCGTTTCTTCGATTCGTCCGTATGAAGCACCCATACCGGGACAACATCGCCGACTTGGACGAACTGATGAGCATCCTCGACAAACGCATGACCCAGTTGGCTTACGTGGACAAGCCCGGTGCAATCAGGACCGAGTTCAACAAAGACTCCAAAATTGGCGATACCGATGACCAAGGCAGAGAGCATGGTGCCAGGTTCGAGCCGATCCATCGATGGGACATAGCTTCGCAGAGGAACCGGATATTGAAAATCACGGCCATCGGCGAAAGGGAACTGCAAGGCTCGGGATACGGATAATAGTTTCGAGCGACCGACTTGCCAGCTTCGCGCGAGTTTATCGGCATCGATTGCCAATGCAGGCCTCTGCATGGGGCCTTCGGGAATCTCAGGCATGCTTACATAAGGCCGATCTGTCTGATCTGTCTGATCTGTCTGATCTGTCTGATCTGTCTGATCTGTCTGATCTGTCTGATCTGTCTGATCTGTCTGATCTGTCTGATCTGTCTGATCTGTCTGATCTGTCTGATCTGTCTGATCTGTCTG